>DKDI01000045.1:336-143971 GCA_002449305.1 Treponema sp. UBA6852 | reverse complement strand
GTTTGAATGCAATCCGGGTTGTAAACGAAGTAAACTAAAAAAGAAAATCTTTTTCGAGGTGAGATTATATGAAAAAACTTCTTTCAACACTTTTGGCTTTGCTTTTTGCTGCCGGAATTTTCGCCCAGAATCAGAGCATTGTCTATTTTACGCGCGACGTTTCTTCCGCGGGGCTTATGAAGGTTTACCGCGCGCTGAACCAGAAAATCGAGGGGAACGTGGGAATCAAGGTGAGCTTTGGCGGACCTGACGAGAAAGTTCTGCAGCCTGAGCTTTTGCGCGACCTTGTTAGGACGACCGGCGGCACTATGTTTGACGGAAACGGCTTGTCGGGAAACAGGCGCACTTCGGAGATGAATCTTTCGTATGCGAGGCGGCACGGATTTACGGAAATCGGAAAATGCGTTATGGTGAGCGACAGCGACTATATCAACCTGCCTTTGAAAGGCGGAAATCTTCTAAAATACGCGCGCACTGGAAAAGAATTCGCAGGCTTTGACACGCTGATTTCGGTTTTCCGCGTTAGGCTTCACATGCTTCCGGCTTTTGACGGAAACATCAAGAACATTTCGCTCTGCCTTGCAAACCGCAGCGGAAAATGCATTATCCATTCAGGCGGCACTGACGAAAATCACTACCACAGCACACCGGCGGACGTTCTTGAAAAAAGCTTTGCCGACGCCGCAAAAGCCGCTCTTGACTACAAGAAAAACTGGGCGTTCATCAACGTTCTTGACGACATCGAGCCGAATGACAATTGCCGCGGCGCAAAAAATCTAGGAAAAATCGGAATCATCGCTTCGAACGACATTGTGGCTCTTGAGCAGTGCACTTTGGACTTTGTGATTGAAAAAGCCGATGTTGACAGCGCCACAAAAGCCGAATGGAAAGCCGCCCATCGCGTTGGAATGGTCGAGCAGCTTGAAAAACTCGGAGGCGGCACAAGAAACTACCGGCTTGTGGAATTGAAGTAGGGAAGTGGTGGAGCTTGCAATGAAGAAAATTCTTTTTACGCTGGCTGGAGTTTGCCTTTTGTGCGGCTCGGTTTTTTCGGAATCTAAAATGATTTTAATCAAAGGCGGAACTTTTCTGATGGGAAGCCCTGCTTCGGAGCGGATGCGCGGCGAGGACGAGACTCAGCATTCTGTTACGGTGGACGATTTTTATTGCGACGCGTTCGAAGTCCGTCAGTCGGATTACGAAAAACTGATGGGAAAAAATCCTAGCTATAACAAGGACGCGAATCTTCCTGTTGAGAACGTCTCGTTTTACGACGCGCTTGAATACTGCAACAGAAAATCTTTGGCGGAAGGGCTGGCTGCGGTTTACAAGATTGGCGGAAAAAACGAGAAATCTTCGATTTCATTTCCCGATGTTGGTGTTGACTTGGCTGCGGACGGCTACCGGCTTTTGACCGAGGCGGAATGGGAATACGCCTGCCGTGCTGGAACTACAACGATTTTCAGCACAGGAAACTGGAACAATCCGAAAGACGCGAACTACGAGGGAAGCTATCCTTATTTAATAGAAGAAAATTATGTTCGGCGCACAAATCCGAATGTTCAGCCGGGCTTGAACCGCGGAAAAACAGTCGCGGTGGACTCTCTCTCGCCGAATGCGTTCGGGCTTTACAATATGCACGGAAATGTGGGCGAGTGGGTTTTTGATTATTACGGCGAGTATGGCGATTCTGTTTCTGCTTCGGGCGTTGCTGGACGTTCTGGCGGAAAGTCTGTCTTGAATCCGCTTGGCTCTGCAGCTGGCGTTTACCGTGTGAACCGTGGCGGCGGATTCAACGATTTTGGAAAGCACTTGCGGAGCGCGTACCGTTCTGCTTCAAATCCGCTCACAAAAGACAGAAATCTTGGATTCAGAATCGCGCGGAACGTCGGAAAACGGAACGGCGTTTTTGAGACAAAATACGATGAAAAAGTCGCTTCAATATCAATTCCGAAAAATCCTCGTGTGCTGGTTGCGTATTTTTCTTATTCGGGGAACACCGAAAGCGCGGCTGAATATATTTCAAAAAGCCTGAAATCAAAATTCGGCGAGGAAAAAGTTGACCTTGTGGAGATTGAAATGCAGAATCCGTACCGAGGCGGAATCTATGATGTGAGCCAGCGCGACTTGATGAACGGAACCCGTCCTCCGCTAAGGACAAAAATCCCTGCTGCAAAAATGGCGGAATACAACGTTGTGTTGCTCGGCTACCCGACCTGGTGGGCGACTCTTCCAATGCCAGTTTATACTTTCCTTGAAAGCTACGATTTTTCGGGCAAAACTGTTGTTTCATTTTCAAGCCACGGCGGAACAATGTACGGCGACAGCGTGAGCGACCTTTCAAAGCATTTGCCAAAAAGCTACGTGGGGCTTCCGTTTGAGTTCTTCTATTCCGGCGGACGCGACCTGAACGCAAGAATCGACGGATGGCTAAAATCAAGCGGACTGTGATTTGTTCCGAATTAAAAAATAAAGTAACTATGTTGAGCGAATAAAGTAACTATATTTTCAAATATAGTTACTTTATTTTAAAATATAGTAACTATATTTGCCCAACAAAGTGGGTATATTTTGCAATATAATCTGAATATGAAAATGCCGTTTATTTCCCGCTTGCTTTGGAAAATGTAAAGCCAATCAACCTGATAGAATCTTTGCTGCGAGCGGAATTGACACCTTTGTAGATTGCTTACATCAATTGCTTACATCAATTGGAAAAGTTGTTCTTTTAAACGAGCGTTTTTTGGGACAACTTCTGTTGTATTTTCTTTGTTTATATTTTTTTCAATGGACATTTTTGTTCCTATAAAATCTGATACATAAAAATGTAGTCAGCGTCATATTTTGGTTTTATGTGGAAATAAATTATTTTTCCGTCTTTGCTTTTCGTTCATATGCACGCTTCTTTTCGTAAGCAGCAACATCTTTGTTTAACTGCGTAAAGTCTGGACGAGGTGTTGATAAGATTTCTTCAAGAATGCGTTTCCCGGGAGTATTGGGAAAATTGCGCCATGAAACAGGTTTTCCGTATGTCATTTTACTGCTTTATCCACATTTTCAGTATAGCATAAATTTCATATTCCGTCAAAAACGGCATTTCAACGCAATTTCTATATTTATTTCTGGACTCACTAGGCGGATATTGGGCAAAATCAAGCCTCAAACTCCGTTAAATCGACAGGTTCGGAAACTTTTCCATTTTGCACATTCTTAATTGCAGCATCTATCATATTTAGAACCGGCTGTGAGATTTCAAAAGAAACAGCCAATTCGCGAGACTCAAGTTCAATCTGACCTTCTGCAAATTTTTGAACGTGATAATATTCATGCTTTGAATTTCTAAAAACAGCTCTTTTTTTCATATCCATCTTTGCGATAGACAGTTCCGTTGTCTATAGAATACGTCATTTCATTGAAAAAATTAAGCATTTTCTGTCCCAAAAAACGCTCGTTTAAATGGGCAGAAAGAATCGAAATTCCTTGGGAACCTTAATCAAAATAACTTAAAAAATACTTATAAAATTTGCAGTTTATTTTCAGGTTGCGGTGGAATGGATTTAGGCGCGATTGGTGGATTTTCTTTTCAAGGAAAAGAGTTTGTTCGTCTTGCAACTGATATTGTTTTTTCAAATGACATCGATTCTGATGCGGCTGATGCTTATAATGCAAATTTAAAACTGTTTCATCATGATGATAAATGTCGGTTGGGGGATATTCGAGAGATAGAAACATCAGAAATTCCTGATTTTGATATTCTTCTTGCTGGCTTTCCATGTCAACCTTTTTCTAATGCTGGAAATAGAAAAGGTGTAAATGATGATAATGGAAGAGGAACGCTCTTTGAAGTTTGTGAACGCGTTTTAAAAGACAAGATAAATTCAGGGCATAAACCAAGAGCATTTGTATTTGAAAATGTCCGTGGAATACTTTCTTCAAAAATGCCTGATGGTACGACTGTTCCTGATGAAATTAAAAAGAGAATGGAGTCTTTGAATTATATCGTTTCTCATCAATTGGTTTGTTCTAGCAATTATGGTGTGCCACAAAAACGTTATCGAGTTCTTATAGTTGGTATTGATAAATCAATTCAAGAAAAGCCATTTGATTTTTTGAAAGCTGATGAAATTGTGAAGAGTGAAAATCTACCTTCTGAAAAAAATCAAACTGCGGAAAAACTGGTTCTTGGCTCAATTTTGAAAGATATAGAAGAATCTGGAGAGTATTGGGAATATTCAAAAACAACTCAGGATATGATAGAAAAAATCGGTCCATGTGAACATGGTAAAAGTGCAATCCAATTTTTTAAGGATAATATGCCTCTTAAAGAAATGCCTAAAAATATTTTTGAAGGTCGTTCTTGGAAAAATGTTCCGCCAGAGCAGCTAACACCTCGTTTTTTGAAAATTTATAACGAACCCAAAAAATATCATGCTCCAAAATTTTTTAGACGTTTTGCTTATGGTGAAATAAACGGAACAATAACAGCTTCGGCTCAACCAGAAAATTGCGGAATTACCCATCCTGTTGAAAACAGAAGATTCTCTGTTAAAGAAATAAAAAGAATTCAATCATTTCCTGATAATTTTTGTTTGGATTCGATTCCATTGCAATCTCGTTACAAAGTAATTGGAAATGCAGTTCCGCCTGTTATGGCATGGGTGTTTGTAAAAGCTCTTGTTGAAACTTTGGAGGGATAAATATGTATTTTGAAAAAACGTTTTTATTGAATTTATATAAAATGTTGGCTTCACTTTATTCTGGGGGTGATATAGAAGCGCAAGGTGGTACTCAGTTTGTAAGTGAATTAAAATATTTTTTTGCAGCGGATGAATTTAAAAAGAAAATGAGTCGGGCTTGCGATACACAAATAAAATCTGATAAAGATTTGTTTATAAAATGTGTAGGCAGTATGGTTTATCTCTCAACAGAAAATTCTGAACAGTTATTTTTCACAAAAAACTTTGCAAACTCTTTTGGAGAATCAAAAGACTATAATGTTGGAAGTAATTTTTTCAGTGTGAATGTTGTAAAAACTTCGATGCATTCAAGTTCGTCTCTGAGATTTCCAGAACGACATGCAGAATTGTTGTCTGTTGCAAAAGGAAAAATTGATGTATCGCCTGTCGGTTACGAAAATATTACTGCTGATAAAAACTATCTTGGAAGTTCAATAAAAAAATTTGCTATTCTTTTTTTGTGGCTAAATAGATATACAGATTTTGTTTCAAAAGATTCCATTTATTCAGATTGTTTTAAAAATTTAAAAGACAAATATTCAGATACATTGGTTGACAAGTTAAAATGGAAAGATAATTCTGTAAAGACTGAAATCAAGAATTTGATTGCCGATATAAAATTATCTGATGAACAAGAATTTTTAAAAAGGAAAGATTTTCAACTTATAGAAAATTTAAGAAATTCGAAACTGGAAACTTCTGAAAATAAGAATTTTGCAAAAAATCATTCTCAGTTAATTTATTACGGAGTTCCCGGTTGCGGAAAAAGTCATAAAGTTGACAAAATAATAAATGCGGCTATACCTAATGAAAATGACAGGGAACATCAGGTTATCCGAGTTGTTTTTCATCCGGATTATACAAATTCAGATTTTGTCGGGCAGATTATGCCTCTTGTTGATGATGGCATAGAGTACCGGTTTAAGGCTGGTCCTTTTACAAGAATCTTAAAACACGCATACAAAGAACATTCTAAAAAATTCTTTCTTGTAATTGAAGAATTGAATCGTGGGAATGCCGCTTCAATTTTTGGAGATTTATTTCAGCTGCTTGACAGGGAAAAAGACGGATTCAGCACTTATTCTATAAATAATCCAGATATAAGTTCTTTTATAATGAGCGAAGATGATTATCATAATGATAAAATTGTGCCTGAGTCTAAACTAGTTGGCGGAGACAAATGGACTTTGGATACTCCAATCCGTCTTCCGCCGAATCTTTCAATTCTTGCCACTATGAACACTAGCGACCAGAATGTTTTTACGCTAGACAATGCTTTTCAGCGCAGATGGAAAATGGAATATATTCCGAACAATATCAAATATGAAGATATGAAAGATGATGCGCAAAAAAATCAGTATGACTTGAAAATAGGGGAAACAAACATAAAATGGGGAGCTTTCCGCGACAAGATAAATGAAAAGATTTCTGATTCTAAATTTTCGTTTTCCAACGCGGAAGACAAGCAGCTCGGGCTTTTTTTTATAAAGGCTGAATCTGAAACTGACACAGCTGAAGAAATTCATGAAGCAGATAAACCCGAAAAAATTCCTGAATCGGATTTTGCCAACAAAGTGCTTAAATATCTTTGGAACGATATTTTTAAGCGTAATCATGAAGAGATTTTTCTATCTAATATAAGAACTTTTGGCGATTTGCTTTCAAACTTCAAAGGCCCAGCCGCCTTTAAAAACTGTTTTGACTCAAATTTTGCCGCAGAGCTTGAAAAGAATAACAGTCCGTTGACTGAATCTCCAGACCAACCTGCGCAGCCTGAGTAGCTTCTAAGGCCTAAAATCCTTATGCCAGAAAAGTCATTATCTAAAGAAAATCAAATTTCTCTAAAAATTGCGCAGAGCGGAAGCGACTTTGTGGGAATAAAAATCACGCAGTCGGAACGGTCTGTAGCTTTTCCTATGGGGTACGCTCTAAAAGTGTCGGCTTTGGATTCCTCAAAAATCAAAAAGGAAGAGCGGAACGAAATTCTGAATCTTATAAAGTCAATCGCTCTTTGCACTTTAAACAAAAAAGGCGAGAGGGTCTCTGCTCTGAACGGCGAGATAAAAAACGATTTTCCGGTAAAGTCCATGCTCTTTATAATAGAAGATTTTTTGGACAGGGGAATTTATTATACTGAAAAGGAAACTTTGCACACAAAATCCACCGGCGGAAAAATTAACTGGAGCCGTACAATAAAAAGTGTGAAGCCTGCAGTTTCGGAAAGCGGAATCACGTTTTTGGATTTTATAGTCCGCAAGAACCGCATTCAGGAAAATCAGCTTATAACCGAGATTCACAAATACTGCGTTCACAAGTGCTTTGAGATTTTCGGCTTTTTGTACACTTCATCATTTCCTGAAAAAGGCCTGCTTGATGAAGATGACATTTCAAAAAACAGAAAATATTATGCCCAGGTTTTGCAGGAAAAAATCGGCTCGACTTATCTTGAATCTAACATTGAGCTTTTTGAAAATCTGCTGAATTTTATAAATAGTTTTGATTCTGAAAACGAGACAAAAGAAGCTGCCTATGGAACAAATTGCTTTCAGGTTGTCTGGGAAAGCCTTGTCGATTCAGTTTTTGGAAATGTTCAGAATAAAGAAAAAGAGGAATACTTTTATCCCGCGTCAAGATGGAATTTCCCGGACGAAAAACCAAAGAAGAACGCTCCTTTGCGGCCTGACACAATTATGATTGTAGAAAATCCTCTGGCGAAAAACAGGCGAAAATGCTTTATCATAGACTCAAAATATTACAGCTACACAATGCTTCGCAAGCTGGATTTTGAAGAAGACGAGAGCGGGCAGGAAAGCGTTTTAGTGCACGGCTCAATTCCCGGAACTGACTCAATCCAAAAACAGATTACTTACGCGCAGTACATAGATGCCAGCATGAAAAGTTTTGACTCAGAAAAGCGCGAAAAATACCGGTTCAATCCCGGCGATATTTTCAATGTGTTCATTTTGCCGGAAGATAATAATATAGAAGAAAAACTAAAATACATCGGAAACGCGGCAAGCGACTGGCACGACGGCAGCAAAAACTACCACACAGTTCACGCGGTAACATTGGACACAAAGTTTCTGCTGGAAAACGGAAACAAGAAATGCCTTGAATTACAGAAAGAACTTGCTGAATTGATTGAAAGGAATATATAGGTCGAATGTCGGGTTTTAATAAAAACAGCTACTAAACAGTTATTCCTATGCTAACAAGGCTGTCATTGCCGTGCTTGACACGGCAATCTTGCTAAAAAAAGAGCAAGAGATTATCGGGTCAAGCCTGATAATGACACTAAAATTTAAAACTCGAAATTGAGCCATATAGACTGCGTTTCTTGCATAACATGATATTCCTATAAAATATTTTTACTTTTCCAATTTTTCTGTTATCCTTTTTGAAAACGGCAGGCTAAAAGGAATTCAAAATGCACGTGAAAAAAACTCTTAAAATCATAACCGACATTCTAATGTTCGCGGACTTTATTTTTCTGATGAGCCACGAGGTTGTGCGGAACCTTTCATCTCACGGAATTTTCGGGGCTGCGCTTTTTGCGCTTTTTATTTTGCACCACATTTTGAACGGCGGCTTTTACCGTTCTGCGCTGTGCGGAAAATACAATTCCGTGCGGATTTTATTCAGCGCGACAGCGTGGCTTTTGTTTGCCCTGATGATTTTGATGGCGTTCAGTTCGGTTATGACGAGCGGAGCGGTTTTTGCGTTTTCTTCTATTAACATGACTTCCTGGAGCCGGCCGCTGCACACTTTTTCATGCTCCTGGGGATTTTTAGTGATGGGCTTTCACCTGGGGCTTCATCTTCATTCAAAGCTGAAAAAACTTGAAGCGGCGGCAAATGGTAAAAAATCTGGCGACGGAAAATTAACTGTCATTGACGGGCTTGACCCGTCAATCGCTTCAGTCCAAAAAAGAAAAATCTCTGCAAAGTTTATCATTCTTCAGATTCTGTGGATTCTGATTTTCGCGCTCGGGATTTTCTGCATTGTCCACAGCCAGCTTTACGTCTATCTTTTCTGGCAGAACGCATGGAAACTTTCCGCGCCGAATATTTTTGTCTGCGTGGCGGAATATTTGGGGATGACCGCCGGAATGATTGCGCTTTCGCATTTTGCTGTGAACTTTTTGAAATAAAAAAATGAAACGTTTTTCTGCTTGGTGGTCTGAATGTGAATTATGAAAAAAACTGATTCATATTTTCATTGAATTAAAGTATGCTTAAATATATGAAAGCTGTAAATATTTTATCAATTTCGAAATTTGTGCTGGCTTCTTCCATTGTGGTGGCTCTTTGGGGATGCAATAAAAATTCTGCTGTTTCTGATGCCGGTCTGAATGAAAGCCGTCCGGTTGTAATTGGAATGCCGAATCCAATCAAAGAGTCAACTGCGGAAGAAATTTTGAATAAAATTGGCGTTGCTTTTGCTGTTCCAGATGTAGCGGAAAAGGTTCATTATTCAGTGATTAGTGATTCGCTTGCCCAGATGGATTTTGTTTGGAACAATGCTGAATGTACTGCTCGTGCTGAACCAAGCGGCGAAACTTCTTTAAAAGATATTTCAGGTTTTTACTACAACTGGAAAAATTCTTTAGAAGTGAAAGTTGGCTACAATAACGCAAAGGCAAACTGGACAAAAGATGAGAACGGAAATTCTGTTGGAATCTGCATCTGGTGGGATGCCGCTCCAGGAATTATGTACAGCGTAAGCATGAAAAACAATGCCGACGCTGAAAACTTGAAAAAACTTGCGAATGCGGTTTATGTTCAGCAGCAAGGAAATCAATAAAAATTATATTGATTTTACATTCCGCCCAAAACGCCCATAATAATTCCGCCGATTATAAGCGAGCCAATCTGCCCTGAAACGTTTGCGCTCACTGCGTGCATGAGGATGAAGTTCTGATTGTCTTCCTCAAGGGCGATTTTCTGGACAACGCGGCTTGCCATTGGGAACGCGGAAATTCCGCACGCGCCAATCATCGGGTTCAGCTTGTCGCCTTTTTTGCGGAACAGGTTCAGGAATTTTGCGAACAGGATTCCGCAAACCGTGTCGCCGATAAACGCAATCAGTCCCAAAAGCATAATCAGAAGCGTCTGCACGGTAAGAAAATTCTGCGCCGTCATGCTGGCTCCCACGCTGATTCCCAAAAGCAAAGTCACAATGTTTGAAAGCTCGTTCTGCGCCGCATCCGAAAGTTTTTCAAGAACACCGCACTCGCGGATTAGATTTCCGAACATCAGGAATCCGATTAAAGCCGCCGCATCCGGAATCAGAATGCTCACCGCAACAGTAACTGCAACTGGAAAAACGACCATTACCCAGTGCGGAATGTTCTTGTTTTTCGCCTGGATTCTAGTTGTGCGCTCTTTTTTTGTCGTAAGAAGCTTGATTACAGGCGGCATTATAATCGGAACAAGGCTCATGTACGAGTAGGCCACGACCGTAATCTGCCCCAAAAGATTTTTTGCGAATCGGCTTGCAACCACAATCGCAGTAGGACCGTCCGCAGCCCCGATAACACCGATGCTTAAAGCCTCGTTTACGCTGAAGTTGAATCCAAAGTACGCGACCGCCGCAGCAATAAAAATTCCAAAATGCGCCACAATTCCAAAGACCAAAAGCCACGGACGCTCAAGAAGCGGGCGGAAGTCAATCATCGCGCCGACGCCGACAAAAATCAGAAGCGGAAAAAGCTCCGTCATGATTCCGCAGTCAAAAAGAATTTTAAGCGCGCCCGGATGCTCAGCAGTTCCAAGCACAACCGCCAGCGGAAGATTTACCAGAATCGCGCCAAATCCAATAGGTAGAAGCAGCATAGGCTCGTACTTTTTGTATACCGCAAGAAAAATCAGCAGCGCGCCAACCGCAATCATCGCAAAATTCTGCCAGGTCATCGCCCCGATTCCGCTCGAAAAATAATCCAAAATCAGTTCCATTTTAAAACCTCCATTTTGACTGATTGTCATTATCCTGTTTGACTTCCACTGTCATCTTCGGGCTTGACCCGAAGATCTAATTAGCCTGAATGTCGAGTTTTGATAAGAACAGTAATTTAAGTGTCATTGCCGTGCTTGACACGGCAATCTTGCAAAAAAAGTGCAATAGATTATCGGGTCAAGCCCGATAATGACATTAAATCATAAAACTCGAAGTTTGGGCTAATTATCAGTTTCCTAACCGATTTTGCTATGCAAACATCGCAGTATCAAGCAAGGGAATGACATTTTTGGTAAAATACGCCGCAGCAAAAAAAAAGACCCTTTGCCCGGTCACCCTGAAACTAACAGGATAATCAGGCAAAAGGTCTTGTTTCTTCAGTTTGCACCGAAGCCTAAGAACCAGACTCAAAGAGCCGGCTGTTGATTCTTAAGGAAGTAACTACTCCCCCTTTGCTTGCAGTAATATTGCAGTAAAAGGGGAGCAGTGTCAAGAGCAAAAACTAAAACTTAAAGTCAGACATTTTTTCGCTTAATGACTTGACGTTCGCTGAATTTTCTAGAACGTGTTCTTTTGAGTCAGCCAAAGTTTCTGTAACTTTTTGAACAGATTCATTAATGGAATTTACTTTGACATTTGTTTCTGAAGTTACTTTGTTCAAATTCTTCATTTCTACAGAAATCTGCTCGCCGCCCTTAAGCATTTCCGCAGCTCCGTCCTTTACGGTTGCTGTTGATTCTGTTAAGCGGCTGATTCCTTCAAGAATCTGCTTGTTGCCTTCAGTCTGTTCAGTCATTGCATTTGAAATTATAAGCTCTTCGTTCTGAACTTTCTTTATGAGAGAATAAATGTTGTTGAACTGAACAGAAACTTCGCTTGCATTTGTGGCAACAGAATTAATTGATTCAGAAAGGCTTCTAAGGTTGTTTTCAATTGACTTTGCGCGCTCATTGCTCTGCTCGGCAAGTTTTCTGATTTCGTCAGCAACAACAGAAAATCCTTTTCCAAATTCACCGGCATGGGCAGCTTCAATCGCGGCGTTCATTGAAAGAAGGTTTGTCTGGCTTGCGATGTCCTGAATAACTTTGCTTGCGTCCATAAGCAATGAAGATTTTTCAAGGACTTCTTCGGAAAGCTCGCTTGCAATGTGGACTTTTTTCATTCCGGCTTCGGATGCGCTTTCAAGTTCCTGGACAGTTCCGTTGTTCTTTTTAAGGCTTGAAGTTACACCGTTTACGTTTGCAACCATCTGCTCGATTGCGGCGGACGACTGGTCAATTGCCGATGTCTGCTTTTCAATTTCGTCGTTCAGGTGGCGGATGTGCTTGATGATTTCTTCAACAGTTGCGCTTGTCTCTTCAACAGAAGCAACTTGATTTATCATCTCGTCCTTTACGGAATCTGAAATGCTCTTTACATTTGCAATTTCTGAAATCGACTGGTCAACGTGCTCCGAAACTTCAGACGAAACAGCCAGCGTGGAATTTACATCCTTGCTGATTTCCTGAAAAATCGTTCTTATGATTTTGTATGCGTTGTTCAAGTCGTTTATGATGATTCCGAAGTCGTTTCTTGTAACAACCTGCGCCCTCTTTATCGCGTAGTTCTTTTCGGCAAGCGCTCCCAAAATTGCTTTTTCTTGCTGAAGATTGTTCTTTATGTCGTAAGCGGTAACAGAAGTTGTAAGTCCGACTGAAATAAAGCCGAATACTGCCGCAGGGAAAATCACTTTTAGAACGCCCGAAACCGAAGAGTCAGAAGCAACGCTGGGAACTAAAAAGGATGCCGTGATAATAAGAAAGCAGCCCAAAAGGTTTACAAGTGTCATCAGTATGATTCGTTCACGGTTTGATGAAGTAACAACTGTTTTGTCGAACGGAAGCCAGTGCAAAAAGTGCTCGAAGCGGCTGTTGAAAATTGTGTAAAAGCTGATTCCGTAAAGCAGCATAAAGCCCGTGCAGATAAGAATGATTGAAAGGTACGGAGAGCTTCCTTCAAATGCGGCGAACTGCGTGTCTTTTAAGTGAATCACAAAGCAGGCGAGAAAAGGTATTGCAATTCCCAAAACTAAATTTATTGCAAAAAGCATCTTGCCTGAATATTTCAGCAAAAGATTTATTTTTCTAATAACTTCATCTGTTCCGTCATAAGTTTCTATTTTTTTGCGAAGAAATCTGTAAAAAACAAACGGACACAATGCCGCTACCACATAGGCAAGAATGGTGTAAGGCGAAAACAAAATAGTTGTAAGCTCTTCTGTTGTAACAATTCCTGAAACACACAAGTAGACAGGAGCCAGCAAGAATGGTGAAAACGAAGATAAAAGCAGCAGCAAAGGAAGCTTTACATAAAATAATTTTCTGTCAGTTTCTGAAAGTTTTTGTTCCATAAAAAATATTCCTCACAAACAGTATATTTTTATAACAAATCTGTATCAAGTAAAATTTAAATTTTTTACAGAAAATAAATATCAAATTAACAATGCGTGATTTTAATGCGTAATGTGCGGTTTTTGCTTGTTCGTGAAATTTTTGCACTGTCTGGCAAAACGTATTTTCTTGTTATGAAATTATTTCATTCGCTTGCCAACGCATTTTTTTATCTTGCAGAAAATTTTACGAGCTTCCCAACGCATTTTTTGCTCGTGCGAAATTTTTTACGGTCTGCCCAACGCATTTTTTGCTTGTTCGAAAAGTTTCACGCTTTGCCTAGCACATTTTCTGCTCATGCGAAAAATTTCATAAGCCGAAGTGGCGTGTTTTCTTCAAACGGAATAGTTCCGTTCATCGTCCGCAGGTAATTTTTTGCAACGGAATGATTCCGCAGTATGCCAGCACGTACTTTCAATAAACGGAATAATTTTTTCAGCATAGAATCACCTTGACAGCCGATATTTAGTTTATTATATTCTTTGTTAGTTACATTATGTAACTAAACTAATTGCAACGAGGCGATTCATGAAAAAACTGGTTTCTTTTTTATTTGCATTGTTTGCCGCAACCGGCATTTTTGCGCAGTCTAAAAACACACAAAAAATGAGCGTTGTATTCGGCGGAAAATCCTACGAGCTTAATCTTTCACAAAACAAGACTGCCGAAGTTTTTGCAGAAAAAGTAAACGGAAAAAGCCTTTCGATGACAAAATACGGCGGGTTCGAGTTCTACAGCTACACCGCGCTTGACTACGGCAAAAGCGACTCTTCAACTTCCGCTTACAAGGCAGGGCACGTCTATTACAACTTGAATTTTCAGGCGATTTCCGTTGCCTACGCTGACCACAGCATAGGCTCTGCAAAGGCGGTTGAAATCGGCGAATTTGCGGACAAAAGCGTTTGCGGCGCGCTGAAAAATCTTTCAAGCGGAAGCGTTTTTGCTTTCAGTCTGGCTGAATCCGTTGCGTCTGCTTCTGAAAAATCTTCTTCCGTTTCTTCAGGCTCAAAAAAGCTCGTCGTTTACTACAGCCTTACAGAGACAACCGCGAAACTTGCAAAGCGCATTGCAGACGAGGCAGGCGCGGACTTGTTCCGGCTTGACTGCAAAGTTCCGTACTCAAAAAATATGAACGAGTGCGGCCGCGAGTCAAAGGCGGACATAAAAAACGGAGTTCACCGCGAGCTTGCTTCTGTTCCGAATCTTTCTGGCTACGATGTGGTTTTTGTGGGAACTCCTGTCTGGTCGGACGACATGGCAAATCCTGTCGAGACTTTTCTTTTGCAGGCGGACTTGCGCGGAAAAACCGTTGTTCCGTTCTGCACTTACTGGTCTAGCGGACGCGATTCAACCTTGAGACGCATTTGTGATTTGGGCAAAGGCGCAAAAACTCTTGACGGAATCGGTCAGGCGCACTCGCAGACAGCGGACGTTTCTTCTTGGCTTAAGAAAATCGGTCTGAAATAAGCGAGGAAAGTTGTCATTGTCCGGCTCGACAGGATAATCTCCTGTAGTGAATACGTCTGGTCAATGTTCGTATAAACCTAAAATAAAGATTGCCTTGTCACGCAAGGCAATGGCAAAAAGATGGAAAAACTTATGAAAAAATCACTTTTGTTTTTTGGAACTTTTTTAGCGATGACCGCAGCACTTGCGGCGGAATCTGGCAAACCGGCTGGACAAGCTGAAAAAACTGTAAGACTGAACAGCGGCTACGAAATGCCTGTTGCAGGGCTTGGAACCTGGACTTTGACAGGCGAAACCTGCGAGAATGCCGTTTATTCCGCGCTCAAAACCGGCGTGCGTCTGATTGACACCGCAAAATATTACGGAAACGAGGCGGAAGTTGGAAATGCGATTCAGCGTGCGATTGCGGAAAAGCTCTGCACGAGGGAAGAGATTTTTTTGACGACAAAAATTGTTCCGTGGTCGTCTGACCCAGCGGCGGACATAGAGGATTCGCTTGAAAAACTAAAAGTTGACTACATAGACTTGTGCCTGCTCCACCAGCACGGAAGCGGCGACGACAAAGTTTACCGGGCTATGGAAAAGGCGTGCAAGGAAGGAAAAATCCGTTCAATCGGAATCTCAAACTTTTACACGCCGCGCGAGGTAGAGCATTTTGTCCGCGACTTTGAAATCAGGCCTGCGGTAATCCAGAACGAGAACCACATTTTTTATCAGGGAACAGCGTTGCGTGACTGGTGCGAAAAATATGGAATCCGCATGGAAAGCTACTATCCGTTCGGCGGCCGCGGCCACACAAAGCAGAGCCTTGAAAATCCAGTGATTTTGAAAATCGCCGCCGCCCACAAAAAAACTGCCGCCCAGGTGATTGTCCGTTGGCATATTCAAAGCGCCTTCACAGCGATTCCCGGCAGCTCAAACCCAAAGCACATCGCTGAAAACTACGACATTTGGGATTTTTCTCTGACTGACGACGAAATGGCGCAGATTTCAAAACTGAACACCGGAAAAAGATATGAAAACTGGTAGAAAGTGACGCTGATTTTTTAAGTTGGCGGAATTTTATCTTCTATGCTGCCGGAAACTCTAATCTTTTTTCCGAGTAAACTATCTTAAATTCTCAATCGCTTTTTCAAGCAGGCGGATTGTCTCGGTGTTGTCGGCACGGAATTTCTCGTCGCGGCCTGTAACAAGGAATTCAACGGTTGTTCCGAGCGCGCGCGAAATTCTTACTGCCTGAACTGCATTCGGAAGCCGGTCGCGGTTAATCCAGGACTGGAGCGTGTTGTAGCTTTCGCTGATTTCTGCGGCAAGCTCTTTCTGTGAGATTCCCCTGTATTCAAGTTCGCTTTTTACATTGCTCCAAAAGTCTAACATCACCTTAAAATTAGCACAAATGTACAGATTATAGATTGATTTAAATACGAATGTCATTTATTCTGTTTTCTGATAGTACAAACGTACTAATAAAGGGTGGTAAAAATGACAAACGGAAGTACTTTTTCAGTAGCGAATAAGGATATTTCGGAAAGCAAAACTGCTCGGTTTATCGATGTGGAAACTTCTCGCAGAATCACTTCGCTTCGGTACATCTTGAGCGTGCTGGTGGTCTTTATCCACAACAATTTTACTGCGGAAAAACTTGCCGAATCTTTGGCGGAAGGAAACAGAATTCCCATTTTTGCACAAAGCGTGGCAGGGGAATGGATTCAGTTCGTGATTTCTTCCGCTCTTGGAAGCTGCGCCGTTCCGCTTTTTTTCATGTTCAGCGCGTACTTGTTTTTCAAAAAAGACACTCCTTATAAAGTCATGCTGAAGAAAAAGACAAGGGGATTGCTGATTCCATATTTTGTGTGGATTGCCCTGAACATTGCACTTGTAACGCTCGGAAAACTTTTTGCCGCAAAATTGAATCCTTCGCTCCTTGCAAACCCGGAGAAAATTCCTGTTCTGACCTGGAGCGTTCTGGATTGGCTCAGGGCTTTCTCGGGATTCGGATTCGACAAATTCAATCATCCTTATGTCGGCCAGTTCTGGTTCGTGCGCGACCTTTTGATTCTGTTTCTGATTTCGCCGGTTCTTCGCAGTATATATAGAAGATTTCCTAAGACCTCGCTGATTTTCTGCGTGTTCATCTATATTTCGGATGTTCTGCCGCAAGGCTTTGACTCGGACAGGGCTGCGCTTCTTTTCTTTACGCTTGGATATTTCTGGGCGGAGCGGAATTTTTCGCCGTTCGCATTTGCCGACTCTTTCCGTTGGACGGAACTCTTTACGATGTTCGCATTCTCTGCTCTTGGCTGCAACCTGATTTTCAAGGGAAATTCCGTTTGTTCTGCGCTGATGGTTCTTTTTTCCGCCCTGATTTTCCTGAAACTTTCCGGCTCGATTTCTAAAAACCAAAAAACTTTTAGCTTTGCAGAAAAACTTTCTCCGTTCTCGTTCTTTCTGTTCGCGGTTCACATGCCGTTTCTTCTTGCCTGCGTCCAAAATCTGTGGCTTCGCTTTTTGCCGATGAAAAATCCCGCATTCTGCCTGCTTGAATATTTCGGGGCGAACATTGCAATTGTCGCGCTTGGAACTTTCGCCGGCATTATATTGCGGAAAGTCTGTGTGCCGTTGTTCAGCATTTTAAACGGCGGAAGAAAATAAAGAGTGAAGGGAAATTTCTAGAGTTTTATAACAGAAAGCCCGGGGATTTGTTCAAAATGCTTATCCTGTGTAATTACTGATATATTGTTGGCTATGGCAGTTGAGGCAATCCACATATCATTTTCAGGGAGAATTTTTCCTTTTCCTTGCAATGAAGCTTTTATTTTTCCATATTCAAATGCGACATCTTTTGTTATATCAAGAATGGGATAAGAAAGACAGAAGCTCATGTATTTTTCTCGATTAGTTGATTTGAGCTGAGATTTTTCTGCTCCGAACATTAACTCACCTAGCACAACAGAAGATGTATGAACGTCTGAATATTTTCTTGCTTCAGTTGCCACTGCAATATCGCCTTTTATTATGCGAATAATCACATTAGTATCAAAAATATTACCATTCATTTGGTTCTATTCTCCTGCAGTCCTGAACAGCTTGGAGCATTTTTTTACTGTCTTCTTCGCTGATTGTTTCAAAGAATTTGTCTATGGGAGAAGTTTTTGCTGCCACAGTTTCCTGTTTTTTTGTTTTAAAAATTTGGGAGAGTTTTGAAAGTAAAGCCACGCACTGTTCATAAGAAAATGAATCCATTTCTGTTAACATTGTATTGAATACAGCATCGCTCATTTTAGACCTCCTATAAAAAGTCAAGATTAAAATTCAGTTTTAGGATTGACTTTTTAAGTTGTTTCGCAACGAAGGGAGAAACAACAGTTGATAAGAAAGTTTGCAACGCAAACTTTTAAGGATAAAAACAGATGCCATTTTCAGCTGTTTTTATCTTACCTCCTTTCAGACATATAATAGTATAACATAAAAATAAAGCTTTCTCTATGATTTTATCCTTATTGACGGAATCTTTGCATTGTCTTGACAGTTGAAATAAGGTTTATTATATTCTTTATTAGTTACAAAGTGTAACTAATTTTTTTGTGGAGTGGGATGGAGAATCTATGACAAAAGAAGAATTTTCTAAAATCGACAAATTTGGAGTCGGAGAATCGAACGAGGCTTTTGCTAAGTATTTTATCGGTCAGTCGTTCTTAAAGTCGCTTACGGATGCGAAAAAGGGCGAGATTCCGATTTTCAACGTTACGTTTGAGCCGGGCTGCCGAAACAACTGGCACGTTCACCACGTGGCAAAGGGCGGCGGTCAGGTTCTAATCTGCACGGCTGGAAGCGGCTGGTATCAGGAATGGGGAAAAGAGGCGGTTTCAATGGAAGAAGGAAGCGTCATCGTGATTCCTGCGAACGTGAAGCACTGGCACGGCGCAAAAAAAGACAGCTGGTTCAGCCACATAACGTTTGAGCCGGCAGGCGAGGAAACATCCAACGCATGGCTGGAGCCTGTAAGCGACGAAGAATATAATAAACTTGGGGGGGGATAATTCCTGTTGACAATCTGCGCTTTGTAAGTCATAAATTAACAAATTCTATTTTTACGGAGCAGAAAATGCAGATTGTTGAATACGACCCAAAATATAAAAGCGATTTTGTGCGGCTGAACACGGAATGGCTTGAAAAACTTTATTACATTGAATCCTACGACCAGTATGCGATGGATCATGTTGAGGAGCTTATCGAAAAAGGCTCGATGGTCTATTTTGCTGTTGAGGACGGAAAAGTTCTTGCGACGTGCATGATTGAGCCGCTCGGAGACGACGTCTGGGAAGTCTGCAAGCTGGCGGCGGCCGGTCAATACACAGGAACTGGAGCCGGCTCTGCTGTTTTAAAAGCCTGCATGGATTATGCACTTTCTCACGGCGCGAAAAAACTTTGCCTGATTACGATTTCCGGCTTGAAGCCTGCAATTCATCTTTACAAAAAGTTCGGATTCGTTGAAATTCCGTACAGAAAAGATGTCTGGCATTCTGAAAAAGCGGACGTTGAGATGGAATACATTGTGAAATAAGGAAAACTGAAAAATCAGAGCGGCTTCATTCGTTTGCCTTGCAGTGCAAGTCATGGCGGAGAAAAGATTGTTCTGTTCCTCTGTTATTCCCGTACTTGATGTGGGAATCTTTTTTTTGCTGAGTGTAGATGATTTTCGCCTGCGTTAAAATAACGTTCCTTGAACTGGCGTGATTTCTTCAAACGGAATAATTTTGCGAGCCGAAACCAATCTTTTTTTTATGAACGGAATCTATGACAAAAGAGGACAGAAGCCGTCCGGTAATTTTTATTCAATTTCAGCGGAAAAATTATCTAGTGTGCTTTCCGTCCATTTTCGACTTAGTTCTGGATATGTTTCTTCAAGTGAAAGAAAATATGTGAGCGCGGCCGGAAAATTTCCAGTGTAATAATAAGATTCGCCAAGATAAAAATTTGCTCTGTCTGTAACTTGCTTGTTTCTATTTTGCGCAAGGAATTTTTTCAGAGCGTCAATTGAATCTGAATATTTTTTCTTTATAAATGAAGTGCGAAGAATTTCAAACAAAAGATATTCATCTCCACCGGCTGGACTTATCAAGTCTTCATCAAAAATATAAACCTGCAAAACTTTTGTCTGTTCTTTTTTTGATTTTAAAAGCGGCTGAATTTTTTTGCGTGAACTTTCGCTGATTTTAGTTTCCTCAGGCTTTGAAGTTTCCCCAAGGACGTCTACAAGCGGCAAAGGAAGTTCGCGCATTTTGTCTTCGTATTCTTTTTTTGCCTGTGGAGTTTTTTTGATTGAAGGCTGGCCAAGATAAATTGCGGCGGAAGCTTTGATTCCTTCAGTTGTTGCATTTACTCCAGGAAGCACAAGCCGGACTGGAGTTTCAGTTTTAAGTGATTTTTTTCCGTCTAGCTGCTCATCATAATAGATTTCGCTATTGCCTTGTTTTTTTTCGTTTTCTGAAATCATTGTGATTACGGCGTAAAAATATTCACTTGTATCTCTTGGCGAGTCCGTGTAGGAATCTGTAATTTTTTCTACAGTTGCCAAAGGCTGGCTGAATTCAATTTGATCGTAACTTGTAAAAGGCTTTTTGTTTCTGTAGATTATAAAAGAAGAAATTGAGTCTGTGTCATTTTTTGGCAGAATCCAGCTTATTGAAATTTTTCCGTTTTCAGCCTGAATTGCGTTGATTCCTGTAACAACTGGGCGTTTGTTTTGCGCAAATAAAATTGAGAATGAAAAAACTAAAAGTGCCGATGAAAAAAATTTTCTAAATGAATTTGAAATTTCCATATTTTGTATTTTGGACTAAATTCCGCTGATTTTCAAGTGTATCTTGCATTTGACGCGGTTTGACAATGTCTGGCGTTTGATTTATTCTATTATATATATGTTTATTTCTGTAATTATAGAGCCAGGCGGACTTGATAGCGGCAAGATGATGGTGGATATTCTTTCCAGATATGGATTTCAGAAAATTCAGCGTTCTTGCTGGGAAAGTTTAAAACTGAATGAAACTGAGCTTTCCGCCTTGAAAAAAGATTTGGACAGAGTTACTGATTACTATGATAAAATCAGAATTTATCAGTTTCCTTTGAACGGACTTTTTGTTATTACAGAAATGAAACAGAAAAAATGGCGCAAATGCTGCTTTAACGGAACTGCGCGGCCTAAAAATTAAAAAAATTGAGGATAATTATGATTGAGGATTTTCAGGAGCCTATTGCACAGCTGAAGGCAGATGTTTCAGCTGTTTGGGGGCGTCTTTGACGTTGATGACATCAATAAAAAAATAGCTGAAAAAGAGGCTCTTACAACTACCCCCGGATTTTGGGACGACAATGCCAAGGCTACAAAAATAATGAATGACATAAAGCTTTTAAAAGGAAGAATTGAGCCGTGGCAAGATTTGGTTCAGCGGGTTGACGACCTTGAAGCTTTGTATGAACTTGGGCTTGAAGAAAATGACAAGAGCATTGAGGCAGAATTAAAAGAGCAGTACGAAAAAGCAAAAGCTGATTATGAGCATCAGAGCATTTTAAATCTTCTTAGCGATGAAGTTGACAAGAACGACTGCTTTCTTTCTGTTCATGCTGGTGCTGGCGGAACTGAAGCTTGCGACTGGACATTTATGCTTAGCCGTATGTACCAAAGATGGGCGGAACGTCATGGATATAAAGTTGAAGTTCTTTCTCAGGAAGAAGCGGAAGGCGGACTTAAGTCAATCAACATGAAAATTTCAGGACCTTATGTTTATGGATATACAAAGGGCGAAGCTGGAGTTCACCGATTGGTTCGCATAAGTCCGTTTGATGCAAATGCAAGGCGGCACACTTCGTTTGCTTCTGTTTATGTTTTTCCAGTTCTTGATGACAGCATAGAAGTTAATATTGATCCGAAAGACTTGCGCGTGGACACTTATCGTTCTGGCGGAAAAGGCGGTCAGCACGTAAACAAAACTGAATCCGCAGTCCGCTTTACTCATATCCCAACCGGAATCGTTGTTGCTTGCGACAGTGAACGCAGCCAGCTTATGAACCGCGCATCTGCAATGAGCATTTTAAAGTCAAGGCTTTACGAATATTATAAGGAAGAACGCGAAAAGGAAAATTCGAAATTCGCGGGTGAAAAAAAAGACATTTCTTTTGGAAGCCAAATTCGCTCTTATGTTTTTCAGCCTTACACAATGGTAAAAGATCATCGCACAAAATATTCAGTGGGAAATATTCAGGGTGTAATGGATGGCGACATCGACGGATTCTTGGATGAATTCCTTTCAGCAAAATGGAAAGATCTTCCTTCTTCATCAGATGACGATGGAGATGATTTGTAGAGATGAATTTTCTCTTTCGGAAATATAAAAGATTTTTTTTTATTTTTTCTCTTTTGTTATTTTTGACAGAGAATATTTTTTGTGAGTCTTGGATTCTTGCTGCACAAAAATTTGATTTTGTCAGCGGGAAATCTTTGAATTCCGCAGAGCAAGATTTGTCTTCTATAATTCCGCAGCTTATAATGGAAAAAATTTCTGAAGGGCTTTCGCGCAATACAACGCCGCAGGAAATGCTGGACAGGTCCTTGAATAATTTGCTTGTTGAACGCCAGTCGTTGTTTCTTCAGCTTTCAAAGGAAATAAAAACGCGAGATGCAATTTTTCTTTCGTCTGAAAGCAAGAGAAGAATTCAAAAAAAAATTTTAGTCCAAGAAGAAAAAATTGATGAAATAAAAAATCAAATTGACGAGAACTTGGAAAAAACTCATCAGCTTTATGATGAATTTAAAAATACAAATTCTTCTCAAGAAGAAAAAATAGAATCCAGTTTTAGTCCGCTTCCGTTTAATCCGTTAAAAAATCTTTTTGTGAAAAAAAAATCTCCGCTTCTTCCGGAGACACAAAATGAAAATGTTTCTTTTTATAAAGAAAACGCTTATGAACTTTTTTCTCCTTCAAAGGAAGCTCTTGATTCCGGAATTGAAAGCCGTAAGTTTGAAAATGAAGTCGTAGCTGCAAAAATAAACGGACTTATAAGCGGAAGTATTATTGTTTATGGCGAATACTTTTCAATTTCATGTGCGCTTTATAATTTTCCAGGAAAAAAAATTCTTGGGCAGGTTACAGAAATTGGTTCGTTAAAGAACTATATTTCCGTTGCAGAAAATGCGGCGAATTATTTTGTTCCAATTATTGTAAACAGTTTCCCTGTTGAAATTCGTTTTGAAATTCAGCCGCCTGAAGCTTTTAAAGATGCAATTGTTTCTGTTGATGGAAATGTTTACAAAAATGCGCCAGAAAAAATTTTTGTTCCATCTGGAAATCATTCTATAACAATTGAGGCATCTGGATACATTCCACGTTCTATAAATTATAATTTTGAAGGCTCTAAAATTTTTAAACTTCAGGGAAATATGAAACTTAAGTCAGAAGTTTCTAGCTCAATTGAATTGAAAAAAAATTTGGAAAAAGGATTTTTATATTCTGGAAGCGATTTGCTTTCTGAAATTTCAGATGAGAATTCTTTTGCGAAAATTTCTTTTGATGGAACTCCTGTCATTGGACAATTTAAATCTACGCAAGATGAAAATGCTTTGTTCTTTTTTTATGTGCCGGAAATTTTGCAAAAAAATCAAGCTCGTCTTTCTGTAAAAGGAAAAGCTGTAAATCATTCAGAGTATATTGACAAGCGGAGAATTGCAGCCTACAGAGCTTATACGGCTTTGGTTCTTTCTGTTCCGTTCACTTTGTATTCAGTTGGAAAAAATAATTCAGTTACAAATGCTTACAATCAAGGTTCTTTAAAAGATTATGACGAAGTTTTAAAATGGAGACGCTACGGAACTATTTCCAGCGGAATAACTTTTGCGTGTCTTGGATTTTTTGGTTTTGAACTTGCACGTTATCTTATCGCTGCAAATTCTTTACTTCCTTCAAATGCAAAAGAAATTCCTTCATCTGAAATTTCGGATTCGGCTTGGACTGAAATTCAAGAAGAGTAAAATTTTTAGGAGTTAAAAATATGGCGAAGATTTCATTTTCAGAAAAATTAAAAAATCTTTTTGGCGGAAAGAAAAATTTTTCCGAAGACTTTTTTGAGGATTTGACTGACGCTTTGATTGAAGGTGATTT
This sequence comes from Treponema sp. UBA6852, assembly GCA_002449305.1. GTDB lineage: Bacteria > Spirochaetota > Spirochaetia > Treponematales > Treponemataceae > Treponema_D. The sequence continues at coordinate 120,229 of DKDI01000045.1, read as the reverse complement.
GGGTGCAAAAAATGCAGTTGAAATTGTTGACAGCCTTGCGTCCTTTTGTAAGAAAGAAAAGAAATTTTCTCCTGAAGAAATTACTGCCGAACTAAAAAATATTCTGATTAAATTTTTAAATCCAGTTTCAATTGAACCTTCAAATGAAAAAGTAAATATTTTTATGGTTCTTGGCGTGAATGGTGTTGGAAAAACTACAACCGTTGCAAAAATGACAAAAATGTATTCTGAAAAAAACGTCAATGTAATTATGGCTGCGGCTGACACTTTTCGCGCAGCGGCAGTTGATCAGCTTTCTATGCATGGTGAAAAACTTAAAATTCGTGTTGTAAAGCATCAAATGGGAAGTGATCCAAGCGCAGTTGTTTTTGATGCGGCGGATGCTTGCAAGGCGAACAATGGCGGACTTGTAATTGCCGATACTGCTGGGCGTCTTCATAATAAAGAAAATCTTGTGAATGAACTGAAAAAAATTGACAGGATTTGCGCCTCTAAAGCTGATGAAGGATGCTACAAAAAAATTCTTGTAATTGATGCGACAACAGGACAAAACGCTGTAAGGCAGGCGGAAGTTTTTAATGATGCAGTTGGAATTGATGCTGTTGTTCTTACAAAATATGATTCGACTGCAAAAGGCGGCGCGCTTGTTTCAATTGGAAAAGATTTAAATATTCCGGTGCTGTTTGTTTGCACTGGAGAAAAATATGAAAATATAGAATCTTTTGATCCTAAAAAATATGTGGATGAATTTGTTGGAACAGAGTGATGTCTTTTTTTGAAGCTTTGTTTTTTTTATATCTTTTGTTTCCTGTTATAAATGAAAATCAGTTTTTGATTTCTTATGCAATGAAGGGAAATATTTCTCTTGAAAAAACAGAAGAATTACAAACTGAGCTAGGGAAATTTTTAAATTCAGACGAAATCGATTTTGGATTTTATGAGAAGTCAAAAAAAAATCATTCTGAATTTTACATAAGAAATTCTCTTGGAAGACTTGTGTTTTTTAAATTTGACAATGAACTTTTAAGTGTTTCAAAGGAACTTGAAAATTTTTCCTGCACGTCTGCAAACGAAGATCAGTTTTCTCGGGTAAAATATAATTCGGATTATAAGCCTGTTGAAAAAATTGTCTGGGAAAATAAAAACACTGTTGCAGATTCAAAAATTGTTTCAAAGGAAAACTGGGAATATTCAGGTGAATATATTTTTTCAAATAAAGAAGATTTTAAAAATAAAAAAAACTATGAGATTCAATACAACAAAGATTTTCTTCCGATTTATGTTGTGGAATATTGTTATATTCAAAATTCAGAGTCAACAGAAGAAATGCCTTTGCCAGAAATAAAAACTTTAATGAAAAAAAATTTCTTTTCTTATGACAACCAGAATCGACTTTTATTTGATGAAGAAATTTTCTATGATGAAAAAAAAGAAGGCAAGGAAATTTACAGAAAAAAAAATGTTTATAATTATACAGGCAAAAGTGAAAATGCGGATTTTGAATTTTATGAAAATGGAAATTTAAGATTTTCTATAAAATATTCAAATGATGATGATTTTGTTGAGACTGTATATTTTCCGGACGGAAAATTTATGGAAACAAAATTTGTGAATGGTGAAAAAATAAATTGAAAAAAATTTAATGAGGATTAAATTGAAATCAGATTTTAAGTGGGTATGCTTTGTTGCCCGTCGCATAAGCAGAATAAATAGAAAAGGTCGCACTGCGGCTGCTTCGTATTTGGCGGCACTGGGAATTGCGCTTGGTGTAATGGCATTAATTGTTATAATGAGTGTTATGAATGGTTTCCAAATGGGATTTATAGACTCCATAATGGAAATTTCGTCATACCATGTTCAGGTATCTAAAGTTCAGGGCGATTTGTTTGAAAATTGGTGCAGTGAAAATAAAAAAGTTGTTTGTGCAATTCCTTTTTATGAAGCGCAAGGACTTATGGTTGGAAATTCAGAAAAGCAATGTGCTTCAATTGTCCGGGCAGTTCCAGAAAATATTATGGAATCTGATTTTGGATTTAAAGACAAACTGAAAATTGTTGCAGGAAAATTTAATTTGTCTAGTGCAGATTCAATTGTTGTGGGCAGCACTTTGGCGTACAACTTGAATCTTAGAATTGGGAGCAGAGTAAATATTGCGGCGCTTAGTGGATCAAGTGATACAAGCTTGCTTTCTACAAACCGGCAATTTGTTGTAAAAGGAATTTTTCATTGCGGCTATGCGGAAATAAATTCCTCGTTTTCATTTATAAATTTTGATTCTGGAAAAAAGATTCTCGGGAATTCCGCAGAAGAAAAATATGGAATAAAATTAACTTCGGCTTCAAAAGATTCTTCGTTTATAAAAGAATTCAAAAATTCTTTTCCGCAGTCCAAAGCAGTGGGGTGGCGCGAATACAACCGAAGCTACTTTGGCGTTCTTCGCATGGAAAAAAATACGCTGTTTGTTATTGTGCTTTTGATTTTTGTTGTTGCTGCGATAAATATTTTTAATTCAATGAAGAAACTTGTTTTGGAGCGAAAAAATGAAATTGCAGTTCTTTCTGCGCTTGGGGCTTCTGAAAAAAATGTACAGAGTATTTTTGTTGTTCAAGGAATATTCACAGGAACTTTGGGAGCTGTAACAGGGCTTTTTCTTGGTGTTTTTATTTCGCTGAATATGAAGACAGTTTTTAATTTGCTTGCTAAGATTCAGTTTGGAATCGAATATTTTTTTACAATGATTTTTAATTCTGGAGCTGAAAACTTTGTGTCAGAAAATCCAATGTTTGCAATTTATGCAAGAATTCCTACAAGAATTTTTTTGCATGAAGTTATTTTTATTTTTCTGTTTGGAATTTTTTCAGCGGTTGCGGCAACTTGGCTTGCTAGCCGGAATGTTTTGCGAATGACTGTAACGGAGGTTTTGCGCGATGAGTAATCAGAATATTATTTTATCAATAAAAGATTTGGAAAAAACTTATAAGACTTCAAGCGAGGAACTTGCAATTTTGAAAAAACTGAACATGGAATTAAAGCAAGGCCAAACTTGTGTGATTGTCGGAAAAAGCGGAAGCGGAAAGTCGACTTTGCTGAATATAATTGGCGGCTTGGACAAAGCTACTGGAGGAACTGTTTGTGTTGGCGGAATGATTGTAAACTCAATGTCAGAAAAGCAGCTCGTAAAATTCAGACGTGAATTTCTTGGAATGATATTTCAGTTTCATTATCTTTTAAAAGATTTTACTGCATTGGAAAATGTTTTTCTTCCGGCATTTATGGCTGGCGTTTCTAAAAAAGATGCGATGGAAAAAGCCGAAGAACTTTTGTGTGCCGTTGGTTTAAAAGAAAGAATGTCGCATTTGCCTTCTGAACTTTCTGGTGGAGAACGGCAAAGAGTTTCTGTTGCAAGAAGTCTTGTGAATAATCCCGAACTGATTTTGGCTGATGAGCCTACAGGAAATCTTGATCCTGCAAATGCCGAGGCTGTTGGAAATATTCTTTTTTCACTTTCAGAAAAATATGGAAAAACATTGATTCTTGTTACACATGATATGAATCTTGCTTCAAAAGGTCAGAGAAAATTTTCCATAGAAAACGGACAACTTCAGGAGCTTGAAATATGACTTTTAGTTCATGCTTGATGTATGCAAAAAAAATATTTTTTTCAAAGTCTCAAGGTTCTGATTCGGGAATTGGAAAACGCAGTCTTACTGGTGCCATTGCTTGCATTGGAATAAGCTTGGTTCCGATGGTTGTTCTTCTTGTTGTTACAAACGGAATGGTTCAGGGAATGACAAGCCGGATGATAAAACTTTTTTCACGTGATATTTCAGTTTCAGTTTATAAAAATTCTATGTATTTGAATTCCTGCAAAGATTTTACTTTGGCGGCTGAAAAGTTTACAGACATAAAAGGCGTAGAAAAAGTTTTTCCGGAAGTTAGAGGAATGGCTCTTGCTGCTGGAAAAAGTTATAGATCTGGTGCATTTGTAAGAGGAGTCTTGCAAGATACCTTTTTGACTGATAAAAGTTTTTCTTCGCTTTTTAAAGTTGTTGAAGGAAGCACTGATTTGCCTGATTTTAGAACTGCTGTTATCGGGGAAAAAATTTCAGAGCAGCTTGGGGTTCATGTTGGAGATAATATAAAAATCATAAGCATGAATACAGCTGGAAAAAGATTTGTTCCAAAAGTTGCGCAGTTTAAAGTCGGCGGAATTATTTCAAGCGGCTATCAGGAACTTGATGCGCTATGGGTTTTTATTCCAATTGAAGCGGCTTTTAATTCTCTTGCAAAATCATCTTGCGAATTTGTTGTAGGAATCGAAACTGAAAATTCTTTTTCCGATGAACTTTCTTCCATTGCAGAAAAAATCCAAACTTTTACATTTAAGGATGAAGGTTTTTCTGATTCCAGAGTCGAAACATGGAAAGAAGTCAATGCAACTGAACTTGAAAACTTTGCCTCAACAAAAGCCTTGCTTGTTGTAATTATGGTTATGATTGTGATTGTCGCAAGCATAAGTGTAAGTTCTTCTGTTTTGATAATTGTAATGGAACGCAAAAAAGAAATTGCGCTTCTAAAATGCGTTGGCGCGTCTCCAAACGGAATTGCTCTTTCGTTTGTTTTAACTGGAGCTTCAATTGGTCTTGTAGGAATTTTGATTGGTGTTCCTGTTGGACTTTTAATTTCCGTGAATATAAACGAAATAATCGGCGCAATTGAATCCTGTGTGAATTTTTTTGAAAAACTTTCGCTTGCATTTTCTTTTGGTGATTCCCATGAAATTGCAAAGTTTCATTTGCTTGACCCGGCGTATTATCTTCAGAATATTCCGATAGAAATTCCTGTAAAAGAAATTGTTGCGGTTGTTTTATGCACGCTTTTTCTTTCCGCTTTAGTTTCCTTGATTCCTTCGGTTAAAGCCGGAAAAGAGAAACCTATTGATACTTTGCGTAAAATGTAATTTATGGTACACTCACTATTTGAAAAATGAGGAAAGGTATGATTTGTGATTTTTGCCATGAACGTGAAGCTGTAATTTTTATGGAACAAACCTCAACTGACGGTTCACGTCGAAAAATAAATATATGCCTCGAATGTGCAATGGAGCGTGGAATTTCTACAGATCCAAAAAGCATAGAATCTTCAATCGGAAATCTTTTCAGAGAACTTGCCAACGTTTCAAAAAAAATTTCAGAGCATGAAAATAAACTTTGTCCTGTCTGCGGAACTTCATTAAAAGAAATAACTAGGAATGGAAAAACTGGCTGTCCGGAATGCTATGCGATTTTTAAAAATGATGTAAGGCATTTTCTTGAAACTAACGGAGTAAAAGAAATATTTAAAGGTTCAATGCCAGCTCGTCTTTCTTCTGTTCGTTCTGTTTTAAATGACAGAGTTATTCTTCAGAACAAACTGAATATTGCAATTCAAAAAGAAGATTATGAAAAAGCTGCGATGTACAGAGATTATTTAAAGGCTCTTGAAAAGAATGCAGTTTCAGGCTCGGCGGAAAATTCTAGTGGAGAAATCGGCTGATGATGAAAAAAGCAAAAGAAGATGTTTCTGGAGCATGGTATGCCTGCGCAGGACCTGAGCAAGATATTGTTGTTGCAACCAGAGCGACTCTTTCAAGAAATCTTGCAAATTTTCCTTTTCCAGATAAATTGAATGATTCTGAAAGCGAGCGCATTCAGTCTATTGTTTTTGATGCGTTTAATTTTTTGAAGAATGCGAAAGATTTTCAGGCGGTTTCTGTTTGCAAGCTTGATGGCATTGGAAACAAGATAATGCATGAGCGTGGAATTCTTTTTGATTCAAAAGGAAAAAAAACTGGACTTGTTCTTCGCAATGATGGAAAAATTTCTTGCACTGTAAACACTGATGATCATTTGAAAATTTCTTCATTTGTTCCAGGACTTGGAATTGAAGTTGCATCGAATTCAGTTTATGAAATTGACAATGAACTTCAAAAAAGAATTCAGTTTGCCGCAAGCTACGAGTTTGGATATTTGACTTATTCAGTTTTAAATTCAGGAAGCGGACTTTCTGTTGTTGTAAAACTTTATTTGCCTGCTTGCTCATTGCTTGGCTCAATAAATTCAATTGTAAAAAATATTTCAGCTGATGGATTTAATTTGCTTGCTTGCTATGGTTCTGGCGGTGGAAATGCCTTGAGCGGTTTTGGAACAAAAGGAACTTCTTTGGGCAGCTATTACATTGTTGTTCCCAAAAGTTCGGCGGGCGGAAGTGAGCTCGATCAGATTGCTTCGGTTCAATGCGCTGTTCAAAATATTTTAAAGGAAGAAAGAGCGGCACGGAAAATTTGCAAGGCTCAGCACATAACGGAAATTTCAAACTATGCGCTCCGATCGCTGGCTTTGGCAAAGAGCAGTTTTTTTGTTTCACTTAGAGAAGCTATCGACATTGTAAGCGGAGTAAAGTTCGGTAAAGACATGGAAGTTTTTTCTGGAATTGAAGAGTCGGAATTACATGCTTTGCTTTACAGAGTTCAGGAAGGACATCTTGAATATGTTCTTGACAATGGAAAATTTAAATTTGAAAAAGATATTCAGGACAACCGTCCGCGTAAAATTGAACGGCTTAGAGCTTTGATTTTACAGGAAGCTTTTGAAAATATTGAAAAGTGAGGTTCCTATATGTACGAAAATTTTTCTCCTAGAGCACAGCGCATTTTGGTCGCACTTGCTCAAGATGAAGCTTATTTTTTAGGAAGTCGGCAGATTGAGCCGGAGCATATTATACTTGCGCTTTTAAAATCTGCGGAAGGTCTTGGATATGTTGTGCTTCAGCAGCTTAGAATAAATGTTCTTACTCTTCAACTTGCGATTGAACAAAGTTTGCCTTCTCGTTTTCCAGATACGGAACTAAAGACAATTCCAAATTCTGATCGTACAGAAAGGTTTTTGAATCAGGCTGCATTCGATGCAAAGACAATGCAGTGCAACTATGTTGGAACAGAACATCTTTTGTTTGCCGCAGCTACAGAGGAACGTTCCCTTTTGTGGGCATATTTAAAGCGCGCAGGAATTTCCATTGATCAGGTCAAAAAAGCGATTGCCGATATTCAGCGTAAAATACCTTCTTCTGCTGTAAAAGATTCAAAAGATTTTTCAGGCGGAAATTTTTCACAAGAAACACCTGTTCCTTTTATGGCGGATGGAAGCGCGCAAAGAAAACAAAAACTGTCAGGAATTCTTGCGCAGTTTTCAAGGGACTTAACCCAAGATGCAAAGGACGGAAATTTAGATCCTGTTGTTGGACGTGAAAAAGAAGTTTTACGCACAATTCAGATTTTAAGTCGTCGCACAAAAAATAATCCTGTCCTTGTTGGAGAACCGGGCGTTGGAAAAACTGCAATTGCAGAATCCCTTGCGCAGCGCATTGCGAACGGTAAAGTTCCTGCTGACCTTCTTGGAAAAAGGCTTCTTCAGCTTGACTTGGCTGCAATGATTGCCGGCACAAAGTATCGCGGCGAATTTGAAGAGCGGCTCAAACGTGTAATGAAAGAAATCAAGGAATCAAAAAATATTATTCTTTTTGTTGACGAGCTTCATACTATAATTGGTGCTGGCGGACCGGAAGGCTCAATGGATGCAAGCAACATGATAAAGCCTGCTCTAAGCCGCGGTGAGCTTCAGATGATTGGAGCGACTACGACAAAGGAATATCGAAAATATTTTGAAAAAGATTCTGCGCTTGTAAGAAGATTTCAGACTGTAAAAGTTGAAGAGCCTTCTGAAGATGAAACTCAAAAAATTCTTTTTGGACTAAAAAAATATTATGAAGAATTTCACCATGTTGTTTATGAAGATGATGTGATTCCACTTATTGTAAAATACAGCAAACGATATATTTCTGAACGTTTCTTGCCGGACAAAGCAATTGATATTCTTGACGAAGCTGGAGCAGCAAAAAAATTGCAGGAGGATGTCCGCCCTGAAGAATTGGATAAGCTTGAATCAGAATACGCAAGATATAATGAGCAGAAGAGAGAGCTTGTTGCTTCGCAGGAATATGAAAAAGCCGCATATATCAGGGATCACATAAATTTACTGCGTTCAAGAATAGATGATTTAAACCGCAAATGGAAATCTTCTGACGCTGCAAAAAAACGCCGTGTTTGTGCGGATGATGTCTGCAAGATTATAAGTGAAATTTCTGGAATTGATGTTTCAAAGTTGGATGAAGGAAAGTCCGGACGTCTTTTAAATATGGAAAAAATTTTGCATGAAGAAGTTATAGGTCAGGATGAGGCTGTTGCTTCAATTTGTAGCGCAGTCCGAAGAAGCAAAGCCGGTATTTCTTCACATAAACGTCCTGTAGGTTCTTTTATTTTTCTTGGTCCTACTGGCGTTGGAAAAACTCAGTTTGCAAAGTCGCTTGCGAAATTTCTTTTTGGAACGGAAGAAGCCTTGATTCGTGTAGATATGAGCGACTACATGGAAAAACAAAATGCATCTCGTCTTGTTGGTGCGCCTCCTGGATACATTGGCTATGAAGAAGGAGGTCTGCTTACGGAACAAGTTCGCCAGCGTCCATATTCAGTTGTGCTCCTTGATGAAATTGAAAAGGCTCACCACGACATTTATAATCTTTTACTTCAGCTTCTTGAAGAGGGTGAATTAAAGGATAACCTTGGTCATACCGTAAGCTTCAAAAATACAGTTATCATTATGACCAGCAATGCGGGCGCAAGAGAAATTACTGCGGAAAGCAAAATGGGGTTTTCTGCTGCAAAAGAAGGAATTGTTCCGTACAGCGAAATAAAATCCAGCGCAATGGAAGAACTCAAAAAAATAATGTCGCCTGAACTTCTTAACCGAATTGACGATGTGATAGTTTTCGATGCGCTTTCAAAAAAACAAATTGCGTCCATACTCGAAATTCAAATTAAAGAACTTGAAGACCGTCTTGCTGAAAAATTAATTTCACTTACGCTTAAGCCAAAAGCTAGGGAATATCTTGTTGAGCACGGATATGAACCTTCAATGGGAGCACGCCCTATGCGCCGTTTGCTTCAAAAAGAAATTGAAGATCCTCTTGCAAATCTTCTTTTGCAAAATGAAAATGCGGAAGGCGAAACAGTTTCCGTGGATTGCGTTGACGGAACTATTTCATTAAAACTCAGCAAGAAAAAAAAGAGAGCAGCAGCTGCAAAGAAAATGCAAGAACTTTCGGCGCAGGAAGCAAATCAACTTTCATAAAAAAAACGAGGATAAAAAATGTTTTCAGATTTTGGAAAAAAACTTACAGGAGAGTCTGGAATTTTACAATTGATGGAAGACTTGGGTGCGCCTCTTCCTGAAGGAAAAAAACTTTGTGCGCTTGGAGGAGGAAATCCTGCGCAGATTCCAGAACTTGAAAAAATGTACCGCGCCGAAATGGAACGCATAATGAAAGATGGCCGTGCGTTTGAAGATTTGATTGGAAAATACGATGGACCGCAGGGAAAAAATACATTTATAAATTCTGTCGCAACTTTTTTTTCAAAAAATTTCGGATGGAATGTAAAGCCAGAAAATATTGCTGTGTGCAACGGAAGCCAAAGCGCGTGCTTTTATCTTTTTAATCTTCTTTCTGGAACATTCACTTCGTCAGATGGAAAAAAAACTAAAAAGAAAATTTTATTTCCACTTGTGCCTGAATATGTAGGTTATGCGGATCAGGGAATTGAAAGCGAAACTTTTGAAAGTATTCCTTCACGCTTTGAAGAATACAGTGACAACACTTTTAAATATTTTGTTGACTTTGAAAAACTTGAGGAGCGTCTTAACAAGGACAATAGCATTGCAGCCCTTTGCGTAAGCCGTCCCACAAATCCTACAGGCAATGTTCTTACCGATGAGGAAGTTATGCGGATGTCTGCGCTTGCAAAGGATCATTCTATTCCACTGATTATTGACAACGCTTATGGTCTTCCGTGGCCGCATATAATTTTCAATGATGCAAAACCTTTCTGGAATGAAAATGTAATTCTTAGCATGAGCCTTTCCAAAATAGGTCTTCCAAGTTTACGCACTGGAATTATAATTGCCAGAAAAGAAATTGTTACTGCTCTTTCAAATTTGAATTCGATAATTGCGCTTGCTTCAGGAAGTCTTGGCCAGGCGATTGCTTCTAATCTTATTGAAAGCGGAAAACTGATTGAAGCCGCTTCAAATTTTGTGCGTCCGTATTACGAAAAGAAAAATAAATTTGCCCAAAGCCTTGTGCATAAATATTTTGCAGGAACTGATTATGCAGTGCATAAAGGTGAAGGTTCGATTTTCTTGTGGATTTTAATGCGAAAACTAAAAATCACAACAAAGGAACTTTACAAAAAACTTAAGGAGCAGGGCGTTGTAGTTGTTCCTGGCGAATATTTTTTCTTCGGAAATGTAGGCGCATTTAAAGACCATCCGCATTATTCAAAGTGCATAAGAATAAATTATGCACGCCCCGATGATGAGCTTGAAGACGGAATCAGAATTATTGCAGAAACCTACAAAGCAAATTCATAAAGGCAGGCAAATGAAAAAATTAATACTCCGCCTTTCAGTGTATTTTGCCGGACTTTTTGTTATGACAATCGGTATCGCTCTTTCTGTAAAATCAAATCTTGGAGTTTCTCCTGTCAGCTCGATTCCGTATACAATGACGCGCGTTTTTGGAATTGAAATGGGAAACGCAACGATAATTTTTCATTGTGCCTTGGTTCTTATTCAACTTTTGATTTTGCGGAAAAACTTTTCTCTTCTCGTCCTTCTGCAAATTCCTGTTGGCATTGTTTTCGGAAAATTTACAACGCTTTGCAATTTTCTTGCTGATTTTTTTCCAACTCCAGAATTTTTTATTTTGCGCCTTGCATTGTCTTTGCTAAGTTGTGTTTTTGTTGCAATTGGAATTTTCTTTTATGTTCCGGCGAATATTGTTCCGCTAGCAGGAGAGGGCTGCATGGGCGTAATTTCAAGAGTCACAAAAATTGAATTTGCAAAAGTGAAAATTGCATTCGACTGCCTGATGGTGCTTGTTTCTGTGGCAACTTGTCTTTTTGCTTTGCACAACTTTGGCAGTGTTGGCATTGGAACTGTGATTGCGGCGATTCTAGTCGGCTTTATTCTTGGATTTATCACAAAAAAGTTTTCAAAAGTCAAAGAAAGAGTTTTTGGCTTTTAAAATTTAAGAGGGAAAATTTTCCAAGTCAACCTGCAACTTCTCTTATTCATTCTCTGTATAACTTTGTGCAAAGTCGATTACACATTCATCTCTTCTATTTTCTTTGCATTCAGCATATCCTACGCCGGCTAAATTGTACTTTCTGTTCATAATATTTTTTCTGTGTCCGCGTGAATCTACTCCGTCGTCAATTAAAAATTTTACAACTGTATTTCTTGCGGTGTCTACGCAATAAAATATGTTCTCAGCTGTCGCCATGAATATGCCATATTTTCCTATTCTTTCAAATGGCGTCGAGCCGTCAACTCCTTTGTGTCCAAGCTGGTCAGTTACTACTTGGGTTTCCGCATGGTCTCTTGCAGCGCACGTGAGTGCTTTAGATGGAAGAAGCGGAGCGCGTGGACTTTGATTGTACATATAGTTTATGCATTCTTTTACAGCCGCAGGACCTTCTGTTGTGCGGGTTGTTCTGTTGTATGGACCTGCCGCCGACATTTTTTTTTCAACATAGTTATATCCATCGAAATTCTCTAGCCTTGGAACAATATATAAATCAGCGTATTGCTTTGGATTTGTTCTTGCCTTGTTCATTTCCAGAATTACGTTTTTTTCAAAATCGTCCAAGTAATCAACGTTTCTTGCAGTGTCAAGCGATTTAATGTTCCATAAAGAATTTTTGCTTTTTGATTTGGAGTTTGCAGTTTTGCTAGAATTTTGCTTGTTCTTGGCATTGGTTTGTGCTTTTTGCTGATTTCTTTTTTTGCCCGAAGCGTTGCTGTTTTTTCTGCTGGTGGAAACAGAATTCGCTGGCTTTGTTTTTTTGGGAGCAGAAGACTGGCAAAATAAAAATGCGGAAATAAAAATTGTAAATAAAACAAAAAGAAATTGTTTCTTCATAACTAGCCTCAATTGTGATTTTTAATCAGCTTTTATGTTGCAATGCCGTTGGTTTTACTCTTACGCTGAATGCCGGCACTTCTTTTGTTTCAAAAGTTTTTGGGTATCTTGCAAGTTCCGCTCGGAGTTTTGTTCCAAACGGAAGCTTTGTGCCCATTTTGTATTCAATTGATTTTCCAAGCTGAGCAACAAGTACCCATCCGTCATCGTCTTTTCGGCAGTTGGAAATTCCATCTATAATAAGTTTTTCAGGCAAGACAAAAGGTTGTGTTGCCATTTCAAATGTGCTCCTAACTCCAGGCTTGTAGTGAACTTGAAATCCTTGTTCTGGCGCATCTATTTTTGTAAAGATTGATTTTATCTGCTGGGAAACACGTTCATCAAGAAGACTTGAAATGCTGATTGCTTTGTCTGCGGTTTCAAGCAAATTCTGCGAAGCTCTTGTAATTGAAATTGGCGTTTTAAAATCGTAATAGATAACGAAAACTCGCACGCCTTCCGCTTTCAGGCCTGAAACAAGAACTGAAAGATCTCCGTCTCCTGCATAAAGAACAAGCGTGTCAAACCGTTCATCGCGGCTTTTTGTGTAGAATTCTTTTGCTGTGTTGAATACAATTGTTGTGTCTACAGCATCTTCTTTTAATGTGGGAAGCCTTCCGTTTGAGTTTTCCTGCGAGCGTAAGTTGAATGTGTTGCGCTGAAATCCAGCTTCGTCCAATGCCCTGTAGAATTTCTGGTTTTCACGGTCAAATTCCGCATTCGTTCCCATGAACACTTTTTTGTCCGAGAAAACGCATCTTTTTCCAGTTTCCGCTTCAATAAGTGAAGAAGTGTATTCTGTGAGAGCTGCAAAATTTATTGAGTAGTAATTTCCGTCAATTCCATCTTGCGCCAAGTGTGAAAAGCCTTTTCTTGTATAATTTCCGTCTATAACGAAACAGGCTCTTGCGATGTCTTCCATGATATATCCTCCGTATATTTTTATTCCGTGTATATTGCTTAGACTAGCTTTCAAAAGTTAGATAAGTTTTGAAAGCTAGCACCTTATACATTATACACTTAATATTTTCCTTCCCTGATTTGTATATTTTGCATGCAATGTTTATATAAAAAATATAAAAAAGTTCCGCGGACTTTGCAAGCGTTTCAAAAAAATAATCAGCTGAAAACATCTTCGGGCATTACCCCGAAGATGTTTATGACAGGCTATTTTGTTTTTATAAATCCTGTGATTGCAATAATCCAGCCGGCAATTATCATGTAAAATCCAAATGCTGCGTGCTTTAGAAATTCTTTTCCAACAAGACGTGCAAGCGCGCTGTTGTTCATCTGCACTACAAGAATTATTCCTCCCAGAATGCTTGCTGCGAGTGCAATCAGCTTAAAGAACTTTGCATTTTTTACTTTGACAAAATAAAGAACTGCACCTGCCACAGCACCGATAAAAATCAAAAGAATTCCCGTGCTTATTATAGAAGAATCTTTTGAAATAAGACTGAATCCGTTTGCTGTCTGTCCAAGAGCTTTGAACTGCGGACACAAAAATCCAATGGCACAAATTAACATTCCTACCAAATAAAGATGCTGGATAATTCCAACGTTCTTCTTTCCCATAATTTTCCTCGCTTTAGTTTGTGTGTTGTATGTGATTTTAAAAATGCGCTGCTTTGATTTTGTAAGAACTAAAAATTCTCCTTATCTGATTTTAAAGAATATTCCGAGCATTGCGACAGTGATTAAAAGCTGAATTATCATAAACTTGACAAGCACTTGCGTTGGAGACCAGCCTTTGTTTTTTCTCATGTGGTCGTGCAAAGGAAATCTTACTGTTTCAAAAATTGAAATATGGAAGAATCTTTTAAGCGCGACTTTTAAAAGTCCCACGCCGCCGTTTACAAAAATAATTGAAGAAGTTGCAAGGAATAAGAATGGGTTTCCGCTTACCATTACGCAAACGCCAATAAAAAATCCCAGCGCGCGTGAGCCTGCGTCTCCCATAAGGACTGAACTTGGAAACGCATTGTGCCACAAGTAGCCCATAAGAACTCCGGCAAGACAGAATGTTATTATTGCCCAGGAAGCTCCGTCTTTTAAATGCGGAACAAGAAGATATGTTGAAATATCAACGTGTCCAAGCACAATATAAAAAAGCGCGCCCATAGTCAAAAGAGCAATCAGAACTAAAGTTGAACTTAATCCGTCTACTCCGTCTGTGCAGTTTGTTGTGTTTACAGACATCCAAAGCATTATTACGGTTATGGCAACATAAAGCCAGCACGGAATGTGAATCGTAGTTGAAAAGAATGGAAACCAGAATCTAAGCCTTCCGTCTGGAGAAGTCTGAGAAAGGTAATGCATTAAAAGAAATGCCGCTGCAACCGCAATCACAAAATCCAAAAGAGCCTTTCTGTATTCTCCCCAGCCTTTTAAGCTTCTGTCGTCCAAAAATCCTGTAAGCATCATAAGCCAAGTAAGCGCAAGAATTCCAGATTGAAGATAATCTAGCGGAACAATTATAAAGCAAAGTATTACAAAGATTGTTATGAAAACGGCTCCGGAACCTGTAGGCTTTCCTTTTGCGGCTTCTTTTGTCAGTGTGAATTCTCTTCCTCTGTCGCTTGGAAGATACTTGTAGAATTTTGGAATTAATACTTTGGAAAGAAAAAATCCTGTGTAAAGCGCAAGCGCAATAAGAACTGTATATGACTGAAAAAGCCTAGCCGGTCCCCAAAAGTTTTTTAGCAAGCCGCCAAGATAGTAAATCAAAGTAAGACCCCTTTTATTGTAATTTTATAATAATATCATAAAAGCAATCAGCGTTCAATGTGTATTCTTTTGTTTTGTCTGAGCCGTGCCGATTTGATATGTTGATTTTTGCTAGGAATATTTTTATAATTTACAAAGTATTTTTAATAAGTCGGATTTTTTTCTTGCTGGGAGAGTGAAGGGAGTTTTCTGTGCCGGTTGAAGATGAAGAGTTTTTTGCTGAAAATATTGAAAATGTCAACAGGCTTACAACCGGCATTTTGCTGCTTGGAAATATTCTTGCGCCGCTTTTTATTGTTATCAGCAAGATTGGCATTTTTGAAATTCCCTATTCATATTCAGTTACACTTGGAATCGTCATAGCTTTATTTTCTATTATTCAGAGCATTTTTGTCTATGTTTTCCGCTGGCACAGAATTCCCATGGTTTTCGGGCTTTGCGTTATGGCGGCGATTCTGGTATACATGGGAACAAACGGACATATCGGAATAAATATTTCTTATGCGCTTGTAGTTTTTCTTAGCTGTCTTTATTACAATGCCGTGCTTACAAGATGCATTGCGCTTGTCTGCTATGTTTTTATGATTGTTTCAATTTATTTCCGCGCAAAAATTATGTGTGTCAGCTTTAACACAACTGAAAGCTTTTACTTTTTTTCGCAGAGCGCAGGTTTTACAATTGAATTTGTTTTTTCCTACATTATAGCGGTTGCTCTTTCTAAAAGAAGCCATTCCACTCTTAGCCGCGCGCTTACAAAGGCTTTTCAGCTGAAAGATACTCAAATGAAGATTATGGAATTTATTCCAAGAATGCTTGAAAGCCACGAGCTTTTTACAGGCCACCACGTTCGCCATACTGTTAAATACGTCGAGCTTATTTCAAGGGAACTTGTAAAGGAAGGACATTACAAGGAAATTCTTACGGAGCAGGCAATTTCCGTTTATTCCGCTGCGGCAAACTTGCACGACATTGGCAAAGTTCATATTCCGGACAGCATTCTTAACAAGCCTGGAAAATACACTTATGAAGAATTTCAAATGATGAAAGCTCATCCTGCTGAAGGAAAGAGACTTGTGCAGCTTTTGCCTATGATAAACAGAGGCTGGTTCAATATGATTGCGGAACAGATGGCTTACTGCCACCATGAAAAATACGACGGAAGCGGTTATCCGAACGGACTTTCAGGAAATGAAATTCCACTTTGCGCTCGCATAATGGCTGCCGCTGATGTTCTTGACGCTCTTTTAAGCTGGAGACCTTATAAACAGCCGTTTTCTATTGAGCGCACAATTGAAATTTTTAAGGAATCAAGCGGAAGCCATTTTGAGCCTTGCATTGTGGATGCCGTTATAAATATTGCTTCGGTTATTGAAGAAGTGTCAAAGTCATTTCGCAAGCAAGAAATTGAAGACGAGCAGAAAGAGTACGACTGGAGGCTTCAGCTTGTTGAAGGTCGTGAAAAGAACAAGTAAAACAGTTTCAAAGCAGTTTTGTTTTTACTGTCATTATTGTGCAGTAACCCGATAATCTATTTTTGCATTTTAATATCAGATTTGTATCTGCGATATTTCTAAAATTCTCGGCGAGAATTTATTAAAAACACGCCGTACTTTTTAAATTTTACGCCGAGAATTTTTAAAAACTCGGCGTGTTTTTTTAGGCTTTTGTGAATCCGGCTCCTATTTTGTTCATGGCTTCAAAGAATTCAGGAAAGCTTACAGAACAGCATTCCGAGTCTTTTACTTTTACTTCTTGGCCTTCTTTTAATCCAAGCCCTAGACAGGCAAGGCTCATTGCAACTCTGTGGTCAAGGTAGCTTTCAACTTCTGCGCCGTGCAAGATAAAGGCAGGGTTTGCTTTGCCGTCAGCAAGAACTGGCGAATGTCCGTGGATAACCAAAAAGTCTTCGCCTTCTTCTACTTGCGCACCGAGTTTTTCAAGTTCGCTTTTTAAAACTTTTATGCGGTCTGTTTCCTTTCTGCGGCAAACTCCAATGTCTTCAATAAATACAGTTCCTTCCACAAAGCACGAAACTGCGGCAAGAGCGCAAACTGCATCAGGAAATCCAGAAAGATTTACGTGAAGCTCTTTGTCTTTTAAAAGTTCCGTGGAAAGTCTTCCAATTCCGTTTGTGGCTTTTTTTCCGCCGCGCACTTTGAGTGAGCAGTTTTCCTTGTCAAGCACAATGTCTGCTCCGAGGGATTTTAGAACTTCGACTATTGCTTCATCTCCTTGAGTTCCGCTTAAGTCTACGTTGTCAATTACAAGCTCGCTGTCTGTAATCAAGGTTGCAATCAGCGGAAATGCCACAGCTTCCCAGTCGCTTGGAATTACTTTGTCGAATGCCTTTATTTTTACAGGACCGTCAACTTCTATATGCTTAAAGTCCTCTGACATTCTGACTTTTACTCCGCAGCTTTCAAGCCACTTTTGGGTCATGTAAAGATAAGGAGTTTCTTTTGGATTTGAAAGTTCGATTTTAAGAGTTCCGTTCAGCCTGCAAGCTGCCATCATCATTCCGGAAACATACTGGCTAAGCTCGCCTCCTGTTTTTACTGTGTTGTTTGCATTTATAGGGCCTTTTATGAGCATTGGACAGGTTCCGCTTTTTTCTTCCGCAGTGAATGCCTGAGCTCCAAGTTGTCTTAATGCGTCTACAACGTGGCTTACGGGACGTTTTCTTATGCTTTCGTCTCCAGTGAATACGCTCCAGCCTTCAAATGTAGCTGCAATTGGCGACATAAAGTAAAGCAACGAGCCGGAATTTCCTACGTCAACGATGTTGCTTGGCAAATGAATTTCGCTTCCTGCTCCTTGGACTGTCCAAGTCTGTCCGATTTTTATCGACCCTTCTTCCAGTTTGATTTTTGCGCCCATAAGAGGAACTGCACGGCTTGCGCTAAGACAGTCTGCGCTTGGAAGTGGATTGCGTATATATGAAGTTCCTTCTGCAAGGGATGCAAGCAAAAGCGCTCTGATTGTATGTGACTTAGAGCCTGGAACTTGAATATGTCCGTTGAGGTTTGTTTTTTTTGCAATGATTTTCATAGATGCTGATTATAGCAAAAAAAGAATCTGTACGCAATTTGCTTTATTTGCGCAATGGAACGAAAGTTTGTCTTGTTTGCATAAAAAAAAGGCACTGCACGAATTTGCGCAGCACCATAAATACTTTATGAACTTGCTATTCAGAAAATCTTATTTCCTGCCAAAGCTCATTGTATTTGTCCAAGTCTTCTCCAAGATCTTCTTTTAGAACACAGTTTGACATTTGGTCTGCCTCGTACATTGCTTTTGTTGTCATGTACTGGGCAGCGTTTTTGTTCACAAAGCAAGGGAAGTGGAATGCGTCAAGGAATTTAGCGTAGACTTCCGGGCGATGAATATAGTTTACAAATTCATTGGCTAGGTCGTAGTGAGGAGCATCTTTTAGAATGCACATGCTGTCAAGGTAAGAAGGTCCGCCTTCAGCTGGAATAAAGAAATCGATTGTTTCTTCCCATTTATCTTCTGGAACTTCGCCGAAAACAACTTCTGCATATCCTTGGCAAAGCCAGAAGTCGCCGGAAGCAAATGACTTTCCGAATCCTTCAGCGTCGAACTTTACGAGGTTTGGCTTCCAGTTTTTTATTATGTAGTCCGAAGCTTCTTTCAGCTCGTTTTTGTCAACTGTGTTTATGCTGTAGCCAAGTGTTGTAAGAGCGTCTCCGATAACTTCGCGCATATCGTCCATCATTGTGGCGTGTCCTGCAAACTGCTTGTCTGAAAAAATATTCCAGGTTCTTTCATATTCCGCGGAAACTTTTGTCTTGTTCACGGCGATTCCAGCGGCTCCAAGATAATATGGAACGCAATATTTCATCTGAGGATCGTAATCTGCCTTTTCAAACACAAGCGGATTTATGTGGCTTTTGTTTGTCATCTTGCTCTGGTCAAGCTCACGGAACATTCCCTGCTTAATCATGATTGAACAGTAGTCCTGTGACGGAACAACTATGTCGTATCCTTTTGCTCCTGCTCTTAGCTTTGCGTACATTTCTTCATTTGAAGCGTAGCTGTCTACTTTTACTGTGCAGTTGAACTCTTTTTCAAAGTCGCGCAAAACTTCATCCGGCGTGTAGTAAGTCCAGTTGTAAAGGTAGACTTCATTTTCTTTCTTGCATGAAAAAAATGAAACAGAAGCGCAGGCGATAAAAGCTGAAATAATTGAGCAAACTCTTTTTTTCATAAAAACTCCTTTGCAAGACCGGTATTAAGCCAGTTTTGCTTTTTTGTAGAATGAATTATCTTGATGCCGCAAATGTTTTAAGTCGGCTTCTAAGCAGGATTGCAATTGCGCAGATTATCAAAATCAGCACAAAAGAAAGCGAATTGATTACAGGACTTACGCCGAATCTTATAAGCGAATAAACGTAAAGTGGAAGTGTTGTGCTTCCTGGTCCTGAAACAAGAGCCGTTATAACGTAATCTTCAAACGACATTGTTATGCTCATCATAAAGCCGGAAATAATTCCAGGCATGATTGCAGGAACAATTACTTTTGTAAGCGTCTGAAATTCGTTTGCGCCCAGGTCGTGGCTTGCTTCTATAATTGAATAGTCAAATTCGTCAATTCTTGCGCTTACCATAAGATAAACAAATGGAAGGCAGAATGTTGTATGCGCAATAAAAATTGTAAAAAGACCGAGAGAAAGTTTTATTCCGCTGAAAAAAATCAAAAGCGAAATTCCCATGATTACTTCCGGCAGAACCATCGGCAAAAAGCTGATTGACTGAATGTAGGATTTTCCGAAGAATTTGTACCAGCTGATTCCAATTGCTGCCAAAGTTCCAAGAACAGTTGCTGTAATTGCAGATGTTATGGCTACAATAAAACTGTTTAAAAGCGCGTGCCACAAAGGTTTTGAGCTGAATATGAGTTTCTGGTACCAAATGAACGAAAAATTTGTAAATGTTGTGTCTTTTGATTCGTTGAATGAAAAAAACACAATTACAAACAGCGGCAAAAACAAAAATAAAATTGAAAGGCACAATATCGTGTTCGACAAGCTGAATTTTGGATTGCGCTTTTTCCACTGGCGTTTTGCGTGCCTGTTTGACTCGCTTTTGGGAATCGACTTGTATTTTTTGTTTAACAATAAAATCGGATTTTTCATTTGCTTCCTTCAAGGCTGGCTTTGGAAATGCTTTCGGCAATGCTTGATGTTGTGTCTTCTTTGTTCAATTTTTTGTTCAAGTCTGCTTCTTTTTTTCCTGTTGAAAGCATTAGCAGAACTCCCGCCATGCTTATAACTGTAATTACAAGGCTGAATGCTGAAGCTAGCGGCCAGTTGCGCACTTTCTGAACTTGGTCAACAATTATGTTTCCAAGCATATAGCTGTCTTTTCCGCCTACAAGCTGCGGAACTGTGTATGTTCCAAAAATTGGAATAAATGTAAAAATTACCGCGCTCAAGATTCCGCTTTTAATTCCCGGAATTAAAACTTTAAACATTGACTGCATTTTTGTCGCGCCAAGATCCCGGGCAGCTTCAAGCAGTGTAAAATCAAATCTGTCCACCGCTGTAAAAACTGGAAGAATCGCGTAAGGCAAATACATATAAATGCTTACAAGAATAACTGCTTCGCGTGTAAACATAAATTTATGCGGAACAAATTCTTTTGTAGAACCCGTTATCTTGCAAAGAATCAAATGCAAATTTGAAAGCAACTGGTTAAAAAGCCCGTTGTCTCCAAGAATTGTAATCCAGGCAAAAATTCTTATAAGGCTGTTTGTTAAAAACGGAACAATAACAAGAATCAAAAGAAGTGTTTGGTGCTTGCTTCTTGCCATTGCATATCCGCACGGAAGTGAAATGATAATTGTAACTGCTGTGGCGATTATTGTAATCCAAAGTGTGCGCAAAAATATAAGACCGTAAGCCGGGCTTAGCATCTGCTCGTAGGCTTTAAGCGAAAATTCCCTTGTAACTCCGCCGTAAACATCGCGCTTTAAAAATGAGTAGCATATAATTATAACTAGCGGCACAATAAAGAAAAGTGAAAACCAAGCTCCCATTGGCCAAGCGTATGCAGGACCGGGATTCGCCTTTTTATATTTTGCACCGTAAGCCTTTGAAGCTAGCCTGAGCTGAAAGCTTTTGTGTTCTTTCTTTTCTTGCTTGCTTTTCATGTGTTTATGTCCTCAACAATGTAGCCGTCATCTGCTGACCATGAAACAAAAACTTCATCTTTCCATGCGATTTCCGGACCGTCATCAAGATAGTTTGTGTGCTGCTTGAATACTTTTATGATTGCTCCGTTTTCAAGGCGCACGTAGAATTTAGACTGAAATCCTGTGTAAACCGGTTCTTCTACAATTCCTTTGAAAACATTGATGTCTTTTCTTCCGCCTACATTCGGCTCTTCAAGAGTTATGCGGATTTTTTCCGGACGAATTGTAAAGCAGACTTTCTGACCTGGATCTGTGTGATCGTAATCTGTAACAAGAATATTTTTGTCTTCTTCGCGCATCGCCTGAGTTTCGCCCTTGAGCTTTGCCTGAAGTCCAAGAACTGGAGTATTCAGAGTTACATTGAATTCATCTTCTCCCTTGGAATTCTTGTGAGGCTCACAGGAAACAACTGTGCTTTCAAAAAGGTTTGTTTCTCCTATGAACTGCGCTACAAATTGTGTCGCAGGGCTTTCGTAAATTTCAAATGGAGTTCCGACCTGAAGAACTTTTCCTTGATTCATTACAGCGATTCTGTCGCTTACGGCAAGTGCTTCGCTTTGGTCGTGAGTAACGTAAATGAACGTGATTCCGATTTTGTCGTGCAATGCGTCAAGGTCAACCAAAAGATTTGCGCGCAGCTTTGCATCAAGTGCTGAAAGAGGCTCGTCAAGAAGCAAAACTTTCGGTTCGTTTATGAGCGCTCTTGCAATTGCCACACGCTGTCTTTGTCCGCCTGAAAGCTGGTTTGGTTTTTTATACATGTGCTGGTCAAGCTGAACAAGATGCAGGTATTCCTTTACTTTTTCATCGATTGTTTTTTTGTCAGTCTTTTTTAAGCGAAGCGGAAACGCAACATTTTCATAAACTGAAAGATGCGGAAAAAGCGCGTAGCTTTGGAAAACTGTATTGCTTTGGCGTTTGTTAGGCGGAAGAGGCACAACATTCTTGTCATCAAAAAGAACTGCGCCTTCATCAGGAAATTCAAATCCTGCGATAATGCGGAGAAGTGTTGTCTTTCCACAGCCGGACGGTCCAAGCAGAGAAAAAAACTCCCCCTGCTTAATTGTAATGCTGATGTCATCAAGCGCATGGAACGAGCCAAAATGCTTGGACACGCTATTAATAGAAACTGTACTTCCGTTCACTAGGGTACAACTCCTTCCTGAGTGATAAAAAGGCCTTTGCCTGGCAAAACAAGGCTCTTATAGACTTTAAAGTCTAAGGCTTAATTTGTATTTAATACGTAAAAAAGTCAATAATTTTTGAAAAAATAAGTGGAAATTTATAAAAAAACTTTTTGCGCATTTTTGCGGAATTTATTGTAGAAAGTTGAAATTTTATGCTGTTGAACCTATTTATCTTTATTGCTATTATACTTGCTCATTATGAACCGCTATGTTTTTGCCCAGGCACTTAAAATAACTGCGCCTGTGTTTTTTGGATATATCGCGATTGGAATTGGATTTGGAATGCTGCTTGCGAATGCGGGCTATCCTTGGTGGCTTGCCGTTCTTTCGGGGCTTATTATGTATACTGGTTCCGGGCAATATTTTATAGTCGGTCAGCTTGCTTCGGGAGCTTCTTTTGCTGAAATAATTCTTGTTCAGTTTTTGCTTAGCATCCGGCATATTTTCTATGGACTTTCTCTTATTTCAAAATACAAAAATGCCGGCGGAAAAAAGCCGTATCTTGTTTTTGCGATTACAGACGAAACTTTTGCGCTTGTCCAGGGAATTGAAGTTCCGCCTCGAGTAAATAAAATTTCATTTTATGCGATTGTTTCCGCGCTGGATCAAAGCTACTGGTGCTTGGGAAGTCTTATTGGCGCTGTGGCTTATACTGTTATGGACCGCTACGGGCTTGGAAAATTTTTAACTGGAGTTGATTTTGCTCTGACTTCGCTTTTTATAGTTCTCTTGATTGAGCAGCTTAAATCTTCAAAGGATTGTGTGCCAGTCTTGTTTGGCGGAATTGCCGCTGTAATTTCCGTTGTGCTTTATAAAACTGGCGTTTTTGGCTCGTCAAATATAATATGGGTTTCAATTTGCGTGGCTCTTGGAGCGATGCTTTTGGTAAGAGGTCCGTCATTTTTTGCAAAAGAAAAAATTCTTTCAAATTCTAAATCGGAGGAATTGGCATGAAAGAATCTTATAGCCTTCTTATGGCTTTGGCAGCTATTTTTGTTTCTGGGGCAGTTATTTATGGAACTCGCTTGCTTCCGTTTATTGCCTTCAGCAGAAAAAATCCGCCTGCGATAATCCGTTTTATTGAAAAATATACGCCGTCTTTAATCATGGCGGTTTTGGTCGTTTATTGCTTTAAGGACACAAGCTTTTTGAGTTCTCCTTTTGGAATTCCGCATTTAGTCGCTTCCGTGGCAACAGTTGTCATTCATCTTGCATTTAAAAATTCCATGGTGAGCATTTTTTCAAGCACTGTGATTTTTATGGTTTTGTCCAGAATTATGTGAAAATCCTGAAAATTTTCTGTTTTAATGGTAATTATTAAAAGAATTGATTATACTTTGTGTAAATAGGAAATTTTTATTTTTGTGGCTGTGTTTGTAATGGAGGCAAATCATGGAATTAAAAGGTTCAAAAACTGAAGAAAATCTTAAGACGGCTTTTGCAGGTGAATCTCAGGCCCGCAACAAGTATACATTTTTTGCAAGCAAGGCCCGCAAAGACGGATTTGTACAGATTGCAAAAATTTTCGAGGAAACTGCTGAAAATGAAAAGGAGCATGCCAAGCTTTGGTACAAGTATCTTAACGGCGGAATAAAAAGCACTGCAGAAAATTTAAAGGATGCTGCGGAAGGTGAAAATTACGAGTGGACAGATATGTATTCTTCTTTTGCCAAGACAGCGCGTGAAGAAGGATTTATTGATATTGCCCAGAAATTTGAAGGTGTCGCCGCAGTAGAAAAAACACATGAAGAGCGTTACCGCAAGCTTTTGGATAACGTTACAAATGAGTGTGTTTTCAGCAAGGACGGAGACGTTATTTGGCAATGCTCAAACTGCGGACATATCTGCGTAGGAAAAAAAGCGCCTGACATTTGCCCAGTTTGCGCTCATCCGCAAAGTTATTTTGAAGTAAAAGCTGAAAACTACTAGATTAGTATTTTTGTATAAATGCCGTTTTTGTTTTTGCAAGAGCGGCTTAAATAATTATGGAGTATTTTATGGTTTCATTGTTGATTGGAATTGTTTTGATTGGATTTTGCGTGTTTTCTTGTCTTGGCTTGAACTGGACTTCTGACATTGTTTCATTCCTGAAAGGATTTGCTCCGTGTTTTGCGGCTTTCTGCGGACTCATTTCTGTTTTTATAGGTTTTGCTGATATAAAGGACAAAAAAGAAGCAAAAAAAGAAGAAAATGCCGCTAAATCAATAGAAAAGAAATAAATTTCTTGTTCAGCGCAAATATTTTCAGTTGAATTTCTTGAATTTAATTGACTAAAAACCTGAAAACATGGTATCTTTTTTTACCCCGTATATATTGTTGGCAACTGCTCATTGCCTACAAACGTTTGAAGCTAGATGCAAAGTGGAAAACGTAATGTTTTATTTAGAAAGGTATATACATGAAAACTTATTTTGCTAAAAATGAAGATGTAAAAAATGACTGGTATGTCATCGATGCATCTGGAAAAACTTTGGGACGTGTAGCTGCAAAAGCTGCTTCTGTTCTTCGTGGAAAGCACAAAGCTTCTTATACACCGAACTCTATGTGTGGTGATTTTGTTGTAATTGTTAATGCTGAAAAAATTCAGGTTACAGGCAAAAAAGCTGACAATATGCTTTATCGCCATTATACAGGTTATGTACGTGGTTTGCGCTCTTATTCATTCAACACTCTTATTGAAAAACATCCTACAGAGCCTTTGAAGAGAACAATTTGGGGAATGCTTCCTCATAATCGCCTTGGACGCAAAATTATCGGAAACCTCAAGATTTACGAAGGTCCAGAGCATCCTCATGCAGCTCAGAATCCAAAACCTCTTGAAGTTTAAAATAGGAGCATATCGTGATTAAGAATTTAGCTATCGGTACAGGAAGAAGAAAAACTGCAACTGCTCGTGTTTTTATGCGCGAAGGTTCAGGAAAAATTGTTGTTAACGGAAAAGATATAAAAGACTATTTTGCAACAGAATCACAGGCTCGTCTTGTAATTCAGCCGCTTTTGGTTACATCAAATGTAAACAAGTATGATATTCTTATCAATGTTTGCGGAGGCGGTCTTAATGGTCAGGCAGCGGCTTGCTTGCATGGAGTTTCTCGTGCTTTGACTCAGGTAGATCCAGATGCACGTCCTTCTCTTAAGGCAAACGGCTATCTTACACGCGATTCTCGTATGGTTGAGCGTAAGAAATACGGTCAGCGTGGTGCTCGCCGCAGATTCCAGTTCAGCAAACGCTAAAATTGGTTATTCGCCAAATACAGCAGACTTTTACAGGAGTGTACGAAATTACACCTTCTGTTGGGTCTGCATTTTTTTTGCGTTCATGTTACCTTTCTCTTTTATCCGAAGAAAATCTTTTTGCTGGAGCGGAATTTTCTGATGAAGAAGCTTCGGATTTGCTGAATGCGGCGGTTGTTTATGGCGCAGAATTTGCTGCAATGACATATCTTGCGCGCGCTGAGCATTGCCGTGCTGGACTTGAACGCAAGCTTTTAAAAAAGGGAATTGAAAAAACGGCTGTAGAAAAAGCTTTGGATTATCTTGAGCAGTGCGGAAATTTAAGCGATGAGCGTTTTGCCGGTGCTTGGCTAAGAAGCCGTTCAATTGATCATGCTGAAGGAAGAATCCGGCTTGTGGCTGAACTTGCTTCCAGAGGTGTTGACCGGTCATCTTCAAAAAAAGCCCTTGATGAATTTTTTTCAGAAAAAGATGAGCTTGAAATTTGTCGCCGTGCCTACAAAAAATGCCGGCTGTTTAAAAAAGATCTGGATAAAATAAAAGCCTCTCTTATTCAGAAAGGCTTTACGTTAAAGCAAATCGGGATTGTTATTTCAGAAGATTCCTATTTGTAGTAATATGCTGGAAATTCAATTTGCGGTTCTAAAACTTCCATTACAGCGTCAGGAATTCCCAATGAGGCTTTTTTGAATTCTTTTGCGCTTCCCATAATAAGATTGTAAATGCTGTCTTCTTTTTTGTACGAAAAATCTGCAGTTTCATATTCTGCAAAGTCGAATTCCTTTCGCTGCATAGTTTCAATAAGCTCGTCCAAAGTTCCTATTGAATTTATGAGGGACGCTTCTTTTGCCTGCGCTGCTGTGTAGATTCTTCCGTCGGCAAGTTTATAAACTTCTTCTTTTGAAAGTCCGCGGCTTTCTGCGACAATATCCGTGAACTGCTCGTAACATTCATCAGCGATTGACTGCATTATTTCCTGCTGCTCCTGCGTCATTGGCTCGTTGAAATTTCCCATGAGCTTGTTGCGACCTGCGTGGATTGTTGTGGACTTGATTCCCCATTTTTCCATTAGTCCGGTTAAGTCCGTGAACTGGCCTGCAATAACGCCGATACTTCCTGTGAGAGAATTTCTGTTTGCCATTATGTAGTCAGCGGCACACCCAACGTAATATCCGCCGCTTGCTGCAAGAGAAGTGAAGTACGCATAGACTGGACGTTCTGTTTCTTTTTTGTATTTTTCCAGCGCAAGGAAAACTTCGTCTGCCTGATAGACTCCGCCGCCCGGAGAATTTATTATAAGAACAATTCCGCGGTTATTCATGTCTTCCTGCAAATCTTTTATTGTGGATAAAATCCATTCCTGATTATACGAATCGTTTGCTTCGGAAATTACGCCTTTTATAAAAAGTTTTGCAATGTATTCGTTCTTCGGAAATTTGTTTTCTTTTTTTCCGAGCAGCTTGTCTTTTATTTTTGCTTCTGAATTTGAAACTGCGGAAATTGTACTTTTTGTATTATTCAAAGCAGAGTTTGCCGTGGTAAATATAGAAATTGCAATTGCAAGAATAATTGTGCAGGCAAAAACCGCAAGTCCTTTTTTTGAATAATTTTTTGCCGAAAATTTTATTTTCATTATTTCCCCCTTTTTTGTTTTTACGCTTCAAAGTCCGCCGGTGTAAGCGAGCCTGTTCTGAATGCTTCTTCTTTCAGCGCATAATATGCGTTTGTAAATGACATTACTTCATAAGGCTTGACCCAAATTTGAAGAATGAAAATTGTAAGCAATGAAAGAAATTCCCAGCCCAAAAAACTTAGCGACATAAGAAACAAATCGCCTTTGTGGTTTCTGGTAAGAACCTTGCTTATGTTCATGGCTTTTGAAACTGAAATTTTTGGATTTTCCGCCAGAACAAAAAACATCTGCGAGTATGAAAATGCTTTTACAATTCCCGGAATTAAGAAAAGCAGGCTCCAAAGTCCGACCCATAAATAAAACCAAAGGAATCCAAGAAACGCTTTTACGAAATGTGAAAAACTGTTTACAAAATCTGAAAATTCAGCTTTTGCTTTTGTATTGTAAATCTGAATGAAAATTCTTAAAAATGCAAAAAAGAAAACGCTGTTTATAAAACTGATTAGCAAAAATAAAATAAGCCCGGTTGTTCCATCTAGGTTTTCCTGCGGAATTCCTGCCGCTATTGCTGTAATTGCCGCTGTTATCGCAAACGCAATTATTGGAGTTTTCATTTTTCCTTTCAGTTGCTCGCATGCCTGTTTTTTGTAAGAAATACGCTCAAACATAAATTCCCTCTATTATCAATATTTTATTTGTTCTTTATAATTTAATCGTTTTTTTTAATTTGCAAAAGAAGTTCTGAATAATATTTTTCTTCTATGCAGGATTTTTCGATTCCGCATTTTTCAAGAAGTTCAAATAAAATTTGCTGAACTTTTTTTACATCTTCATCTTTTTTTGATGGTGAAAGAATTTCAATTTCAAGAAAGTAGCCGAGCGGCGGAACATTGCAAAGTTCAAGAGTCGCCTTAAGATTTGTATTTTCAATTGAAACAGGAAGTTCCAGTTCCCAGTCCATGACTTCCTTGTGTTTTTTTAGTGCGGCTTTTAATCCTGCGTCGCAGAAAAATTGCTCCAGCGGTTCGGAAGATAAAATTTCAGTTTCAAGTTCTTCATTTAATTCTGTGCTGGAATTCTCGGATGCGCTCTTTATTTCTTTCCGCTTGTAAGTGAGGATGCTTCGAATTTTTTTTCCGCGTTTTTCTTTTCTGATTCTAATTTTGACTTTTGGATTCAGCGGACTTTCATAGTAAGTGTCGTCGCGAAAAACTTCCTGCTTGAATTCAGCGAAAGAATTTAATTTTTTTATAAGCTCATCTTTTTTGTAAACGTGCGCTTTGATTTCAATTTCATTCATCGGATTATTTTATCATATTTATCTTCAAATGAAAAATAATATATTTGAGAAGTTTTTGTAGAATGCGTTTTTGTTTATTGACAATGTTGTTTTAAAATGATACTATCCTTGTACATTTTGATTATCCTTGAAAAATTGAGCCACAAAAAAGGCTCTTTTTTTTTAGTCTGAAATGCTTTTTATTAAGCGTGTTTTTTTAGAGGTTTGACTTGGAGTATAGTTCTTTCGAGAATATTCCGTATTTTAATGAATGTTCCGCTGTGATGTCTGCGGAAGGTTTTAAGCTCGTGGAGCTTCATGTTGTTCCGCAGAATGGCAAGGTTAATATTTCTGCTGTAATATCTTCGGCGGATTCCCAAAAAGACATTGGTGTTTCAGATTGCGCAAAAGCGCACCGCGCATTGTTTTCAGAAATGGTTAAAATCCTTGGGAAAAATGAAGACGATATTTCTATGGAAATGTGTTCGCCGGGAATTGAACGCACTTTAAGAAATGCGGCTGAGTTTGAAATTTTTACAGGAAGAGAAGTCCGCGTCTGGGATAAAAATATAAATGACTGGGTTTGCGGAAAAATAAAATCTTCAGATAAAAATCAAGTTACATTGGAAATAGAAGGCGGCGGCGAAAAGTCTGTTGCCTATGCTGATATTGCTAAAGCAAAATTTTTACATTTATAAGGGGGCTTTGTTATGTCAGAAATGGCAGATGCAATCCGTGCACTTTCTGCAGAAAAAGGAATTGATGAATCTTCAATCAGGCAGACTATAGAGAGAATGATTCTTGCGGCGTATCAAAAATCATTTGGAAAAGGCTATGACAACTGCATTGTAAAATTTGCAGATGATATGTCGGATGTGAATGTCTATGCGCGCAAAACTGTTGTTGACGGCGTTTATGATCCTGTTATTGAAATTGAACTTGAAGAAGCGCAGAAACTTGCTCCAGAAGCTGTGATTCATGATACTCTTGATATTCCGCTTGATCCAAAACGCGATTTTGAGCGCGGCGCAGTTTCCGTTGGAAAACAGGAAGCTCACAAGGATTTGAATGAAAATTCTAGTAAAAAGCTTCTTGATGAATACAAGGAAAAAATCGGACAGATTATAATTGGATATTACCAGCGCGAGCATAAAGGAAATATTTATGTTGAGCTTGGAAAAGTTGAAGGCGTGCTTCCTGTAAAATATCAGAGTCCTCGTGAAGTTTATGAAAAGAACGACAGAATCAGGGCTTTGGTAAAGGATGTAAAAAAAGTTCCTTCTGGAATTCAGGTTGTGCTTAGCCGTACAGATGAAAATTTTGTAAAAAGCATTCTTGAACTTGAAGTTCCTGAAATTCAGGATAATACGATTGCTGTAAAAAGCATTTCGCGCGAGCCTGGCTACAGAACAAAAATTGCTGTGGCTTCAAACAAAATCGATGTGGATCCTGTTGGCGCTTGCGTTGGCTTGAAAGGTGTTCGTATTCAGAATGTAATCCGTGAACTTGAAGGCGAAAAAATCGATGTTTTGCGCTATGATGAAGATCCTCATGTGTTTATAAAAAATGCGCTTTCGCCTGCCGAAGTAAAGCATGTTGTAATTAAAGATGCTGAAAAAAGAGAGGCGCTTGCTGTTGTTTCTGACGAGAACTTTTCTATTGCGATTGGAAAACAAGGTTTGAACGTTCGCCTCGCAAACCGTCTTTGCAACTGGTCAATCGATGTAAAAACCGAAGCTATGGTTACAGATGAAGATCTTGTTGAAAATGACACAAGAAGAGCGGCGGAAGAACTCTTTGGCGGTTCAGAAAACGAATCGTATGAGGAAATTCTTACAGTTGCGCAGCTTCCTGGTGTTGACCAGCGTGTTGCTGAAATTCTTAAGGAAGCCGGATATGATGATATAGAAGTTTTCGTTTCGTCTTATGAAAGCGGAGCGTTGAATGGACTTGACGGTGTAACAAAAGAACAGCTAGATGAAGTCTATTCAATTATAAATGAAAACGTTGAATTTGAAGATGAGGAAGAGCCGCAGCAGACAGCAGATTCGGCAGAGGAAACTTCAGAAGAAGAATATTTCTGTCCTGAATGCGGTGAAAAAATTACACCGGATATGACAAGATGTCCGAAATGCGGTGTTGAATTCTCATTTGAAGAAGAGTAAGAGGTAATAGGATACAGTATGGCAGATGAATCAGAGAAAAAGACAGGCGTAGTTTTAAATAAGCATGTACAGGACTCTCATCCTGCAGGGGAAGCCAGTCCAAAGCGGAAGATTGTTATAAAAAGAAAAGCTCCTTCTGCAGAGGCGGCAAAACAAGAACAGAAAAAAAGAATTCACGTAGTGTCTAAAAAGACTCCTGATTCATCTGTTAAATCTGAGGATGCAAAAACTGAAGTTCCTGTTTCCCAGGAAAAGGCTATTTCAGCGGAAGATAAGAAGCCAGTTGCTCCTGTTGCCCAAACTGCAAAGCCTCAGGTTCAGACTTTGGAATTTCCTAATGTTCGCCCTAATGTTAAGGCAGGAAATTTGAGCGGCGGAAGAAGCCGTTATTCAAATAATGGAAGCGGCCGCAGAGATGGCGGATTCACTGGAAGTCAAGCTAGAGAAAGCTACCAAAACCGCGAAAGACAAAATAATTTTAACCGTAGCAATCCGCAGGGATCAAATTTTGGAAACCGCAACGGTTCTTTCCGCGGAAATCCAAATGGCGGATTCAACAGAAACAACGGGCAACCTGGCGGATTTAACCGTGGTCCAGGCGGTTTCAATAGAAATGGAACTGGCGGAGGCTTCAATCGCGGGCCAGGCGGATTCAACAGAAACAACGGACAGCCTGGTGGATTTAACCGTGGTCCAGGTGGCTTTAATCGCGGGCCAGGCGGGTTTGCTGGTGGAGCAGGGCGCCCAGGATTTGGCGGACCTCGTCCAGGCGGATTTGCAGATCCTTCAGCTATTGCAGGAAACAAAGCTCCGGCTAAAAAACAGTTCAAGGGTAAAAAACAAGTTTATAATAGAAAAGATAAAGAAGATTTCTTTGACGAGGAAGAACTTTATCAGAACAAAAAACATGATTCAACTCCGGCAAGTGTTGTTCCAGAGAAAATTGAAATCATGGAGACAATTTCTGTTTCAGATCTTGCCCGCAAAATGAATCTTAAGGCAAGCGAAATTATCGGCAAACTTATGTCAATGGGAATGATGGTTACAATCAATCAGTCCATTGATTCTGACACGGCGACAATTCTTGCTTCTGAATACAATTGTCAGGTTCATCTTGTAAGTCTTTACGATGAAACTGTTATTGAAAGCGACAAGGGAAGCTCTGAAGGTGAGCGTACTCGTCCTCCGATTGTTACTGTCATGGGACACGTTGACCACGGAAAAACGAAAACTCTTGATGCAATCCGCAATGCTGATGTTGCCGCTGGAGAAGCAGGTGGAATTACGCAGAAAATCGGTGCCTATCAGGTTTCAACTCCGAAGGGCGTAATTACTTTCCTTGATACACCGGGACACGAAGCGTTTACAATGATGCGCGCGCGCGGTGCACAGATTACAGATATTGTTGTTCTTGTTGTTGCGGCGGACGATGGCGTTATGCCTCAGACAATGGAAGCTATAAACCATGCAAAGGATGCAAAAGTTCCAATTATTGTTGCGGTCAACAAAATTGATAAGCCGGATGCAAATCCTGAAAAAGTTATGACACAGCTTTCTGAGCTTGGACTTACTCCGGAAGCTTGGGGCGGCGACACTCAGTATGTAAATATTTCAGCATTGAAGCATCAGGGAATTGATGATTTGCTGGATGCAATTCTTATTCAGGCTGAAGTTCTTGAACTTAAGGCACAGTATGATTGTCGCGCTGAAGGAAAAGTTATTGAAAGCCGTACTGACCAAGGACGCGGTGTTGTTGCATCTGTTGTTGTTCAGCGCGGAACTTTGCACATCGGTGATCCTTTGGTTGCAGGAATTTATTCAGGACGTGTTCGTGCTATTTTCAATGACCGCGGACAAAAAATTCAAGAAGCGACTCCTTCAATGCCAGTGGAAGTTCTTGGACTTGAAGCTATGCCGAATGCCGGAGATCCTATTCAGGTTACAGAAACTGAAAAAGATGCGCGCGCATTTGCCGCAAAACGTCAGGAACTTAAACGCTTTGAAGATGCAAAGGCTGTCAAAAAAGTTACGCTCGACAATTTGTATTCAACAATTGAAGCAAGCGAAGTCAAAGAGTTCAAGGTTATCATCAAGGCTGATTTGCAAGGTTCTGCGGAAGCCCTTAAAACTTCTCTTGAAAAACTCAGCACAAAGGAACTTAGGCTTGTTGTTATCCATTCAAGCGCAGGCGCAATCAATGAAAGCGATGTTACTTTGGCCGCCGCTGATGAAAATGCAATTATTATCGGATTCAATGTCCGCCCGACTCCAAAGGCAAAAGTTTTGGCTGAACAGGAAAAAGTTGAAATTCGCAAGTACAACATTATCTACAAGTGTGTTGAAGAAATTCAGCAGGCTATGGAAGGAATGCTTCAGCCTGACACAAAAGACGAAACAACAGGAACTGCGGAAGTTCGCAACACTTTCAAAGTTCCAAAGATTGGCGTTATTGCCGGATGCTACGTTACAGATGGTGTCATCAAAAAGACTTGCAGCGTAAATGTTATCCGCGACGGCGTTGTTATTTACACTGGAAAAATTGCTTCTCTTAAAAGATTCAAGGACGATGCAAAGGAAGTCAAAGATGGATTTGAATGCGGTATCGGAATTGAAAACTGGCAGGATCTTCAGATTGGAGACCAGCTTGAAGCTTTTGAGACAATCGAAGTTAAACGCAAGCTCGGAAAAACTTTGGCAGATGAACAAGCAGAAGCAGAAAAGAAAAATGCCGCTAGTGAGGATTCTGCTGAATAAAAGGATTTGTAATGGGACAGTATAGAATGAACAGGCTGGGAAACCAGCTTAGGGAAGAAATTGCCAATCTTATAATGCGCCACGAAGTAAAAGATCCGCGTGTGAATGAATTTCTTACAATTAACCGCGTGGAAGTTGTAAAAGATTTGTCATGTGCGAAAGTCTATGTTTCGTCTTTTTTGGATGATGCTTCTGTTGAGCGCGGAGTAAAAGGCTTGCAGAGCGCGGCTGGATTTATCCAGTCTACAATTGCAAAAAAAGTTTCAATCTATAGATTTCCAAAACTTACTTTTGTAGCAGATTTCAGCATGAAAGAAGGCTATAAAATGGTTCAAAAACTTAACGCGCTGGAAAATGAATCTAGGCAAATTGAAATCAGCCAGAATGAGCAAGATGCCAGAGAAGACCAAGAATAAAGTTTCCGGGGTTATGCTCTATGCAAAGACTCCGGGAATTACAAGTTTTTCTTCTCTTTGGAGCATAAAGCATGCCTTGAAAACTGAAAAAGTCGGGCATACGGGAACTTTGGATTCTTTTGCTGAAGGCTTGCTCGTTGTTTTGTCTGGAAATCTTACGCATCTTGTTCCTCATATAACTTCATTTACAAAAACTTATCAGGCTGTTGTCTGCTTCGGAAAAGAAACTGACACTCTTGATCCGACTGGCGATGTTATAAAAACTGGCGCGGCTGCTTCTAAAGAACAAATTGAATCTGCGCTGAAAAAATTTACTGGAGCAGTTCTTCAAGTGCCGCCTGTTTATTCTGCGCTTCATGTTGACGGAAAACGCGCAAGTGATCTTGTTCGCGGCGGAAACGAAATTCATCTTGAAAGCAGGCAAGTTTTTGTTTACAAAAATGAACTTCTTGATTTTAAAGAGCCTTCAGAAAATGACTCTTGTTCTTATGCGCTGCTTGAAATTGTCTGCTCAAAAGGAACTTACATCCGCGCGCTTGCAAGAGACATTGCCTCTAGTCTTGGAACTTGTGCCCATTTATGCGCTTTGAGGCGGACTAAAGTCGGACCGTTTGAATTAAAAGATGCGGCTTGCTTTGGAGAGCTAAAAGAGTTTTCAATAGAAAACGGAATTCAAAACGCTTTTTATTTTCAAAGGGAAAAAGAAAAAATTCATCTTCCGTTTGAACAAAAAATAAAAAAACGCCGTGAAGATTCAGTTGAAAAAATTCAGGACATTAGAAATCACTTTTTGCTTTTTTCTCAGAAACTGGCGTCTCTTTGCGGTTTCAGTTGCGATATTTTAAAGCCTGAATTTGAAAAGTCATATTTAAATGGACGTCCGCTTTCACAAAAAATGTTTGACATTGTAAACTGTGGAAATGTTGAAAATGAAATTGCTGTTTTTTATTCGTCTGGGGCTTTTGCCGGAATAATCTGCAAGAACAAAGACGCAAAACTTTCTTACGGTTTTGTTGTTCCGCCAGAAAAAAAAGAATTCAAAGTTTTTTCTTGGAATGAATTTTGCAGTTTGAATTTTCCAATTGAATGGAAATCAAAAGGCTGCGCTCTTACAATTGGAAGTTTTGAAGCTATTCATGCAGGTCATGTTGCGCTTATAAAAACTGCCGTTGCTCAAAAGAATTTTGTTTCAGGAATTATAACTTTTTCTTCGCAGATAAAAAATGACGGAACTGGTTCGATTTTTACTCTTGAGCAGCGTCTGGAATTTTTCAAGGAACTTGGACTTGACTTTGCGGTTGTGATTGATTTTACGCAGGATTTTTCAAAAATTGAAGGTGCTGATTTTATCGAAACTTTGATTTCAGTTTGCGGAATGAAATTTCTTGTTGAAGGAAGCGATTTTAAATGCGGTTACAAAGGCTTGCTTGATATGGAAGAACTTGAAAAAATTTCACAAGAAAAAAACTTCGAGCTTTGCAGACAAGATTATGTTTTTTTTGAAGATGAAAAAATCAGTTCAAGCCGCATAAAAAAAGAAATTCTTGCAGGAAATTTTATATGCGCGCAGAAAATGCTTTTGCGCCCGTTTGCTTTGGATGTCCGCGGAATTTCATTGAAAGAAAAATCAGCTGGAAATGAAAATTCAATTTTTGAATTCCGCAATGAAAAAAATCAGGTTTTGCCAAAGAATGGAATTTACAAAGTTGCAGCACTTGATTCTGACGGAAATATTTTTCACACAACTCTTGAAATTGAAAACGAAAATATTAAAATTGCGCTTGCGACATCTGGAATTGCAGAAAAAACAGTCGAAATAAAATTTTGCTGATTATCAGAAAAGTTTTCCGCTCGGCTTAACATTGACTTTTCTTTCTATATCAGTAAAATGTAAACAGTTCATTCCGTTGTGATTTTGCTTGGAATACAAAGCGCCACTTTTATTCCCTGTAAAAATCGAAGGACTGAAAATAATAAAATTTTTATTAGGAGTAAGAAATGGCACTTACAAAAGAAACAACAGCTTCAATCGTTTCAAAATTTGGAGCAAACGCAAGCGATACTGGAAATTCAAATGTTCAGATTGCTTTGATGACAGAGCGCATTAAAGAGCTTACAGCACACTGCAAAACTTTCCCAAAAGACACTTGCGCACAGCGTGGTCTTTTAAAAGTTGTTGGTGCTCGCCGCAAGCTTTTGAAATATCTTAAGCGCACAAATCTTGAAGGCTACCGCTCTCTTATAAAAGAGCTTGGAATCCGCAAGTAATTTGGCAAAAAAAAATGGATGATGACGGCAGCTGAATTCAAAAGTGAATTTACTGCCGTTGTTTTTTTAAGGTGGATTCGAACGAATTTCCCTTTGAATATTCTGATAAGAGTCAGTCCACCGATTATATGGATTTCTATGAAATGGGAATCGATGTAATCTGTGGATAATCAGAAGTTCATAAAAAGCTACATTTAGGAAACTTTTATGATACAAAGAGTAACCAGAAAAATTGGTGATCAGGAACTTATTCTTGAAACAGGGAAAATTGGAAAGCAGGCGAATGGCTGTGTTTATGCGCAGATTGGTGGAACTGCTGTGATTGCAACTGTCTGCGCTTCAAGTGAAGCAAAAGAAGGACTGGATTTTGTTCCTGTTACAGTTGAGTACAATGAAAAATTTTATGCTGCTGGAAAAATTCCTGGCGGATTTGTAAAGCGTGAAGGCCGTCCAAAGGACAAGGAAATTCTTGTAAGCCGTCTTATTGACCGTCCTATGCGTCCTCTTTTTGAAACATCTTTTGGCCGTGAAATTCAGATTGTTCCGACTTGCGTTTCTATTGACGGCGTAAATCCTCCTGACATTCTTGCAGTTCTTGCTTCGAGCGCGGCAGTTTCTATTTCTGACATTCCTTTCCATGGACCTGTTGCAGGCGTTCGCGTTGGATATTTGAATGGCGAGTACATTTTGAATCCGACCTATGAGCAGATGGAAAAAATTCAGCTTGAAATTGTTGTTGCCGGAACTAAAGACGGTTTTACAATGGTTGAAGGCGGCGCAAACGAAGTTTCAGAGGAGGTTATGCTTGGAGCTTTGGAAAAGGCGCAGGGATTTATTACCGATATGTGCTTGCTTCAGGAGGAACTTGTAAAACTTGCCGGAAAAGAAAAACTTCCGCTTTCACCGCTTGATGTTAAACTTGAAAACGCAGATGCAATCAAAGCCGAAGCTATTCCTCTTATGCAGGAAGCTTGTTTCCAGAAAGGAAAAATGGCGCGCGGAAATGCTGTAAAGGCTGTAAAAGCTAAGATTGCTGAAAAATATTCAGAGCAGCTTGAAGATGAAATTCAGGCGAAACTTTTTAATACTTTGTTTGATGACATTCAGTATGATTTGCTTCGCTCAAGCATTCTTGAAAAAGGACTTCGCATTGACGGACGCGGCACAGAAGATATTCGTCCTATCACTTGTGAAGTAAATGTTCTTCCTCGTCCTCACGGTTCTGCTTTGTTTACTCGTGGCGAAACTCAGTCTTTGGCTGTAACAACTTTGGGCACTGCAATGGACGAGCAGGTTTACGATGACATTGAAGGCGACAGAAGTGAAAACTTTATTCTTCATTATAATTTCCCTCCGTATTCAGTTGGTGAAGTTGGAAAGCTTACAACTGGCCGCCGCGAAATTGGACATGGAAATCTTGCGCGTCGTTCTTTAGCTCCAATGATTCCTTCAAGAAGTGAATTTCCTTATACAATCCGCGTTGTTTCTGAAATCATGGAATCTAACGGTTCTTCTTCTCAGGCTTCAACTTGCGGCGGATGTTTGTCTTTGCTTGCTGCTGGTGTTCCTATGAAGAAAATGGTTGCCGGAATTGCGATGGGACTTATCACAGACGGACCTCAGTACAAGAAATATGCAATTCTCTCTGATATTTTGGGAGAAGAAGACCATCTTGGCGACATGGACTTTAAAGTTGCAGGAACCCGTGATGGAATTACAGGATTCCAGATGGATATAAAAATTGCCGGTGTTTCAATGGATATTATGAGACGCGCTCTTGAGCAGGCAAAACGCGGACGCAATCACATTCTTGATATAATGGAAAAATGCATCAGCAAGCCTCAGCCAATCAGCCCTTACGCTCCAAAAATTGAAACAATGAAAATCGCTGTTGATAAAATCGGAGCTTTGATTGGACCAGGCGGAAAAAATGTAAAAGCACTTTGCCAACAGTATAATGTTACAATCAATACTGAAGATGATGGAACTGTTACAATTTACGGAAAGTCTGGCGTTTCTACTGATGCTGCAAAAGCCGCTATAAAGGGAATCTGTGAAGATCCAGAGCCAGGCACAATTTATCAGGGAACTGTAAAGCGCATTATGGATTTTGGCGCATTTATAGAAATTCTTCCGGGAAAAGAAGGCCTTTGCCATATTTCAAAACTTTCAAGAAATCGTGTTGAAAAAGTAAGCGATGTTCTCAAGGAAGGACAGGTTATTCCTGTAAAATTGCTTGAAGTTGACAAAATGGGTCGCTTGAATTTAAGCTACATTGATGCAATTGAAAACAAATAAGTTTATTTAAGTTTGATTGAATCCGTCTGTAAATTTGCAGGCGGATTTTTTTTGTCTTTGAAAAATTTCAATCTGATGCAAAACTTTTTGAAATTTGCTAAAATCATTTCATGCTCGCAAAAAAACAAAATCTTTTAAATAGCATAACGCTTATTACTCAGCCAGTTGCAAATTCAAAAGTTACAACGTTTGGCTTTTACTTTTCAGTTGGAAGCCGTTTTGAAAATGAAGGTGAGCATGGAATCAGCCATTTTACCGAGCACATGATTTTTAAAGGAACAAAAACAAAATCAAACCGGGACATATCTCTTATCTTTGACAGAATGGGCGGAATTTTCAATGCTTTTACCGAGCGCGAAAATGTAGGCGTTTACTGCACTGTTCCTTCTGAAAATTTTGAAAACTATAAAACTGCTTTGGAAACTCTTTGCGATTTGAGCTCAAATTGTACTTTTCCGCCTGAAGAAATGGAAAAAGAGCGCGGCGTTGTCCAAAGTGAAATTCTTGCTGTCTTGGATGATCCTGATGATTCTGCAATGGATGAAGTTGCCTCTTGTGTCTGGCCGAACCAAAAACTTAGCCTTGCAATAACAGGAACTTCTGATGACGTTGACTCGATTACGCGGGAGCAGATGGTTGACTGGTATAAAAAATATTTTACAGAGGGCGAGCTTGTTGTGATTGTTTGCGGAAAAATTTTTGAAGACATTCTTGTTGAAACTTTGCAGAAACTTCCACAGCACAAACCTTCTCAGGAATTTTTTAAGCATCTTCATTTTTCAGAGAAAGTTGTTTGGAATACAGAGAATCGGATTCTAAAAGCTAAATTTAATCAGACGCAAATTTTTTCTTTGTATCCGCTTTCCTCAAATCTTTCTTTTAAAGATTACATTTCACTTTTGATTTTTAATTCCGCCGCCGGAGAAACTATGAGCAGCCGCCTTTTTTCTTCGCTTCGTGAAAAATCCGGACTTTGCTATTCAGTTGGAAGTTTTTATACAACTTATGAAAATGCGGGACTTTGGTGTGCTTATGCTGTTTGTGAAAAAACAAAAGCAACGGAAGTCTACAAAAAACTTTCAGAAGAAATTTCAGGCTTTGTTGAAAATCAGATTTCGGATGAAGAAATTGAAATTTCAAAAGAGCGTTTGTGCGGTTCTGAAATTCTTGGGGAAACTAGAACTGCGTTTTTAATGCAACGGCTTTGGAATTTTTATTCAATGGGATTTCCGCTTTACGAAACTGAAGAAATTTTGAATAGTATACGTTCGGCTGAAAAAAATGATATAATCAATTTCATAAAAAATCTTTTAAATGAAGAAAAAAAATCTTCGCTTGTTTATGGACCTGCGCTTTCTTCAAAACACAAAAAGGAAATATTATGTTGGAAAAAATAGATTTGAAAATTGTTGCACAAAAAAATGCTGTTATGCCAGCTTATAAAACAGAAGGTTCCGCTGGTGCTGATGTTTGCGCTTTGCTGGATGGTCCGATTGTTCTAAAAAAAGGCGAGCGTGCTTTGATTCCTACTGGATTGAGTTTTGAAATTCCATCTGGCTATGAAATTCAGGTTCGTCCAAGAAGCGGACTTGCTTTAAAAAATGGCGTTACTGTTTTAAATTCTCCTGGAACTATTGACAGCGATTATCGCGGCGAGCTTAAAATTATTCTTGCTAATTTTGGTCAAGATGATTTTACAGTGAACAGCGGAGATAGAATTGCCCAGATTGTAATTTCTCCAGTTACAACAGCGAATTTTATTCCAGTGGATTTCATTTCTGAAACTTTGCGTGGAGCTGGAGGCTTCGGAAGCACTGGTGTCTAATATTGATGTTGGCAAAAAAAGTTTTTGAATTTGTTTACAATGAAATAGACTCAGCGATTGTTTTTGCTAGAAAACAGATTGCTTTTTGTTTTCTTTTTTTTAAACGAAAATTTAAAAAACTAAAGCGATTTGAATTGCAAAGAAAAATTTACACAGTTGGATTTTCGATTGGAAGAAAAACTAATTGTGTAAGAATGCAAGTTTTTTTCGCAAAGAAAATTTTCAAACTGAATTTTGTAAAGTCAAATATTTTAGTCCGTTACATTGCAAAGGAACTTTTGCTTTACTTTTTAATTTGCTTTGTTTTTTTCTTTGTCGTGTTTTTTGTAAATCAAATTCTTTTGCTTGCTGAAACTATTTTAAAAAAACGAGTTCCTGTAAATTCTGTTTTAAAACTGATTTTGTATTGCTTGCCAAATGTGATTTCACAGTCTGCGCCATTTGCGACTCTTGTTGGATTTTTAATGTGCCTTGGCAGACTTGTTACCGACAATGAAATTTTAATTTTTCGGGCAAGCGGCCAGCGTTACAGTTTGATTTTAAAATCTGTTTTGGCAATGGGACTTTTGATTTCAGTTTTTAGTTTTATTATGAATGACTATTTTCTTCCGATTGGAACTTTAAAATACAACCGGCTTTTCAAGCAGATTATTGTCTCAAATCCTGCGATCGAGCTTGAATCGAAATCTATAAAAAGAATGAATGATTCAACTTTGGTGATTGGAAATGTAAATAAAAATAATGTTTCTGATATTGTTTTGTTTGACTCAGAAAAAAACGGTGTTCAACGGATTATAATGGCTGAAAATTCCGACGTGAAAAAATCTTCAGCCCCGGGCGTAATTATGCAGCTTGATATGAACAGTCCTGTTGTCTTAAGTCTTGACAAATCAGAAGTGAAAAACTATGAGTCGATTTCAGCTGAAAAACTGAGACTGAATATTTTTGAAGATTCTATTATTTCTTCTAGCAATGGAACTTCGCCACGTGAAATGACATCATGGGATTTGATAAAAAGAATAAAAAAAATGAAGCAGGAAAATTCTTCAACAAAAAAAAGATTAAACACTTTTATACTTGAATGTAATAAAAAATTTTCTGTTCCTTTTGGATCATTTTTTTTCGCATTGCTTGCTTTTCCTCTTGCATTAATCTTCGGAAAAAAAGACGGGCAAACGCTTGGACTTATATTCGGAATAATACTTTCAGTTCTTTACTGGTCAGCAACAATAATCGGACAGATGTTTGGAATTCGCGGAGGATACAACGGATTTTGGATGATGTGGACTCCTAATTTTGTAATAGGAATTTTAGGAATCATTCTTTATATAAGGCTCAAGAAAAAATGAAACTTGTTTTTTACATGCTCAAACGTTTCTTTCCAGTTTTTATTGGCGCAGTTATGTTTTTTGTTCTTGTTCTTTGCCTAACAGATTTGTTTATGAATCTGTGGAATTATATTTCAAAAAATGTTTCCACGCACGATGTTGCTTTGATTCTTATTTATTATATTCCAAAAGCAGTCTGGTATGCTGTTCCGATTGCAATGCTTTTTGCGACCGCCTATATGCTTAGTGATTTTTATGCTCGGAATGAATTGCTTGCGGTTTTTGCATCTGGAATTTCACTTTTTAAATTTTCACTTCCATTGCTTGCTGTTGCTGTTGCAATGAGTTTTGCGCTTTTTGTTTTTGAGGATAATATTGTTGTTCCGACATTTTTCAAAAAAACGCAGCTGCAGGAATCGGTTTTGTCAAAGGAAAAATCTTTAAACAACAGCAAAATTGTAATTATGGCGGAAGGCGGAGATATAATCTACAAGGCGGATTTTTTCAATAATAAAGCGGAATCTCTTTCAAAACTTTATATTTTGTTTAGAACTGAAACCAAGAAGCCTGATGCAGTTATCTATGCTCAAAAAGCTTTTTGGAAAAATAATTCTTGGAAACTTGAAAATGCAGTGGAATATAAATTTCAAGATGGAAATTTTTTAGCTTGCGATTTGGAAAAAAGATTAGAGGAACGTCTTTTGGAACCGCCAGAAACTTTTAGAAATAATACAATTTCTGTTGAGCAGGTGAACACGAAAGAAGCAAGAGAATACATAGAGCATCTTGAGAAAGCAGGACTTCCGAGTGCAGAGGAAAAATCTGTTTATTACAAAAAATATTCGTTTCCTTTTGTTGTTTTTATTGTTGTTTTTTTAGCGATTGGACTTAGCGGAAAAACTCGTAAAAATGTTTTGCTTGTTAGCCTTGCAATGAGCATAACGGCGGTTGTTCTGTTTTATGTTCTTCAGATGATTACAATGCTTATGGCAAAGTTTCAAGCTATTCCGCCTTTGTTTGGAGCATGGAGTCCAGTTGTGCTTTTTATAATTATAAGCTGTGTTTTATTGAAATATGCTAAAACTTAAAAATTGAAAAATGAGGCAAAACATTATGATAAAAAATTTTTTTGAAATTCACCATGAAGATAAAAATTCTTGCGCTAGAACTGGAGTTGTTCACTTGGCGCACGGAGATGTTCAGACTCCGGTTTTTATGCCGGTTGGAACAAAGGGAACTGTAAAGGCTTTGACCAAAGATGATTTAGAAGAAATCGGCTTTGAAATTATTCTTGCGAACACATATCATCTTTATCTTCGTCCCGGTGCTGACATTGTTTCTGAAGCCGGCGGACTTCACGGATTTACAAAATGGAACAGAAATTTTCTTACAGATTCTGGTGGCTTTCAAGTGTGGTCTCTTTCAAATCTTAGGAAAATTGAAAATGAAGGAGTTGCCTTTAGAAGCACAATTGATGGAAGCAAGCATTTTTTTACTCCAGAAAATGTTGTTCAGACCCAAGTAAAGCTTAACAGCGATATTCAAATGCAGCTTGATGTTTGCTCTGGATATGGTGTTGAACGTCGCGAGGCTGAACGTGCCTTCCGCTTGTCTTCTGATTGGGCTATGCGTGCGATAAAAGAATGGAAAATTCATTCTGAAAATGGCTACAAAGGAATTTTATTTCCGATTGTCCAGGGAAATTTTTTTGATGACCTTAGAAAAGAAAGTGCGGAATTTGTGGATTCACTTGGAACTCCAGGTCTTGCGATTGGCGGATTAAGTGTTGGAGAGCCTGCTGGTGTTTTTGTTGAAAAATTAAAATACACAGTTCAGTTTCTTTCAAAAAGCAAGCCTAAGTATGTTATGGGAATTGGAACTCCTGAATATATTCTTGATGCGGTTTCAAATGGAATTGATATGTTTGACTGTGTTCAGCCTACGCGAATTGCCCGGCATGGACTTTATTTTCATCACAAAGGAATGCTTTCAATTAAGCAAAAAAGATTTGAACGTGATTTTTCCGCGCTTGATTCTGAATGCAATTGCAAAGTATGCAAAACTTATTCGCGTGCGTATTTGCGGCATATTTTCCGCGAACAGGAAATTCTTTCTTCTATGTTGGCAAGTTATCATAATCTTTATTTTTTGCACAATATGATTTTAGAAATTCGCTCTGCAATAGAAAATGATAAATTTGAAGAATACAAAAAAAAATTCTTGGATAATTTTCATTCAAATGAACTTTGATGCCGATAATTAAAACGACTTGTCCGGAGAAAAAATGAAGAGAAAATTTTTAATTGCTGCTGTTTCATTGATTTTTGCTTTTGCTTGGTCACAAGAATCTTCTGCGCCAGAAGTTATTGAAAATGTTTTGTCTGAATCTGAAAATTCTCAAACTCAAAGTTCTGCGCTAGATGAAACTGTTTCAGAAGAAACTTTGCAAAATTCAGCTCCAGAAATTCCGGATGCTTCTCTGCCTGAAAATGCAGCTTCAAAAATTCCAGATGAGAGAGAAACTGAAAATTACGATGCAATTTCTGGGAGTCAGCCTTCAGAAAGTATAAAATTCAAATATACAAGAGAAAAAATTCACCCGGCAGATGCCCGCCCGAAAAAGCATGACACTTCAAAAAATTATATTGACCGTTCCAAAAATTATGAAAAAAACTGCAATGACATTTTAAAATACGGACTTGAAGGTCAGATTACAGAGTTGATTGATGAACTTACAAAAAATCAAGACAATCGTTTTGTTGATGGAATTTATGATTTATTTCAAGAAACAAAAAGCGTTGCTGTAAAAGAAAAAATTCTTGAGTATTTCACAAAGTTAAAAGATCCATGTCTTGCTTCTTATGCGGTCGAAATCATAAACGATCCTTACGATGAAAAAAATTCAATTGTTGAAAAATGCTTTAAATATATTTCTGAAGCTGATATAAAAGATGCCAATCCAGGCCTTGTTGATTTGGTTGACAAAGAAGAGGACGCGTATTTTACTGGAGCACTTTCTGCGTTAGGTGAGACTGGCGGAAGAGAAGAGGCGCTTTTTCTTGCTGATTATCTTGACCGCGATGATTTGAATGTTTCTCAGCGACAAGCCCTGATGCGTGTTCTTGGAAGAATTAAGGCTGTTGAAACTTGGCAGAAAATTTCAGAAATTGCAAAAGACGAAAACGAAAATACTTTTGTTAGAATGTACGCTGCAGAAGCGATTGGCGCAATGGAAAAGCCTGAGTCGGAAGATATTCTTGTGGAGCTATTTGAATCGAA
The DNA here is from genome assembly GCA_002449305.1 of Treponema sp. UBA6852. Taxonomy (GTDB): domain Bacteria; phylum Spirochaetota; class Spirochaetia; order Treponematales; family Treponemataceae; genus Treponema_D. The sequence goes on along the minus strand of DKDI01000045.1, from coordinate 75,511 downwards.
TGACCCGAATCTTCGAACTTATGTTATAAAAGGAATTTCATATTTCAATGATAAAAAATCTTCAGATTTAATTACGCAGGCGTTGCGTGATTCTCAGTATAAAGTTAGGCTCGAAGCAGTTTCCGCAGTCGGAAAAAATAGAATTAACAATGCTGTTCCTTTTTTGATTTTTAGATGCAAAGATAAAGATGAGCAGAAGCAAGTAAAGGAAAAGTGCTATTCTGTGATTGCAGATTTAAATACTTCTGAGGGAAATGATTATTTAATAAGTGTTTTAAAAGACAAGAAAATTGGTGATGCTGCAAAAGCAAAAGTTTCTGCGGCATTGCTGGAGTATAATCATGCGGGAACAAAAGAAGTTATAGAGCTTGCCCGTTCAGCACTGAAAAGCGATATTCAGAAAAATTTGCGTTATGCATTGGGAAAAGAATTTGCAAAATATGATCGTTCTGAATTCGCCGATATTTGCGCGGAATATATTGCAAGCGATGATGTTGCAACTCAAGGCACTGGTCTTGATATTTGGGCAAAAGGAAGATACTCAAGTGTAAAAGCCGCCGTTGAAGAAATTGCAAAAGACGCAGAAGAGGAAGTTTTGCCAGAAGAAAAAGAAAAACCTAAAGGCTATCAGTTTGGCGCAAAAAAGAAAAATGCAAATGCAAAAAAAGCAAAACGAATTTTAGAGCAATCTTAAAAATTATTGAGTATTTTCTTTTATTATTTTTAAGATGAAGTATCCAAATTTTTCAGCTTTTATTTCTCCTATTCCGTAGCAGTTTGTAAGTTCTTTTATATTTGAAGGTTTCTTTTGTGCAATGTCAAAAAGTGTTTTATCTCCAAAAATAACATAAGGCGGAACATTTAATTCTTCCGCTGCCTTTTTTCTCCACACACGAAGTTTTTCTGGTAAAATTTTTTCATTGTTTTCTAAAGTGTCAGAAACAAAAAGTTCACCCATAGGTTTTTTTGAAGGCTTTGGAAAACTTTGAATTTTTTTATGTAGAATTGCACGAGGTCGATTATAATTTATTTTTTTTGATGCGCATATATCACAGCAATTTTCTAAAGAAACACAGTCTTGTCTTGAATCGGAATAGCTTTCCCCAAAGTAAGATAAAAGAGCTTGCCGTCTGCAAACAGAATTTTCGCAGTAGTTTATCATTCCTTGCAAAAGATTTTCTGATTTAGCAGAATCAAAGTTATCCTTGAAAAAATATCTGATTTTGTGAATATCTCCTGCGCTGTATAAAAGCAAAGCTTCGGATTTTAATCCATCTCGTCCAGCCCGTCCGATTTCCTGATAATATTGCTCTACTGATTTTGGCATATCAAAGTGAATTACAAAACGAACGTCAGGTTTATTAATTCCCATTCCAAAAGCAACCGTGGCAACCATAATGTCGGCTTTGTCTGAAATAAAAGCCTGCTGATTTTTTGCTCTTTGCGCATCGTCAAGCCCTGCATGATAGCTCAATGCTTTTATTCCATTTATATGCAATTCTTGTGCAACTAAATCAACTTGTTTTCTTGAAAAGCAATAAATTATTCCGCTTTGATTTGGATGATTTTCTATGAAATTTAAAACTTGTTCTATTGGCTTGTCTTTTTTTATTACTTGAAGAAAAAGATTTGGTCTGTTGAAACTTGCCATAAATATTTCAGGATTTTCCATCCGAAGATTTTTTATAATGTCAACTTGAACTTGTTTTGTTGCAGTCGCTGTGAGCGCAAGAAAAACTGATTTTGGAAACTGATTTCTTATATGAGTTATTTCCATGTAGTCCGGACGGAAATCGTGTCCCCATTCGCTTATGCAGTGAGCCTCGTCAATTGCAATGCAGTCAACAGAACTTTTTGATTCTTGAAGCAGTCTTATCATTCTGCCTGAATTCAATCCTTCCGGCGAAACATAAAGAAGCTTGATTTTTCCTGACAAAATTTTTTCGCAGCATTTTTGGTAATAGTTTCTTTCAAGAGACGAATTTAAACAGACAGCAGAAATTCCATAGGATTCAAGTTGCGCTACTTGATCTTGCATTAAAGCAATTAATGGCGAAACAACGACTGTGATTCCTGGAAGAATTAGGGCTGGAATTTCATAGCATAAAGATTTTCCGCCTCCAGTTGGCATGATTGCAAGTGTGTCGCGTCCGTCCAAAACATTTTGAATTATTTTTCTTTGCATCGGTCTAAATGATTCATAGCCAAAAACTGATTTTAAAATATCTTCTGGTGTTCTGTCGAATAATGTGTAATTCATAGATGGTTCCTGAAAAAATAATGAGTTTTGCAATGCGAATTGAAATGAAATGTTTTTTATAGATTCATACAAATGATTATACAAGAATGATTCCAAAAATAAAACCTCCATTTTTTTTCTGCCTGAGAGAGTTGCAAAACCTAGATTAGTTTTAAAACTTCCTCTTGATTTTATTTTTATTTTTTGATATATTAACTATTACTTGCCGGCTTGGTGGAATGGTAGACACGAAAGACTCAAAATCTTTTGCGCGCGAGCGTGTCAGAGTTCAAGTCTCTGAGCCGGTATTTTTAGGCCGAATTCTTTTCGGTCTTTTTTTTTATGTCAAAAGATTCATTGCACCTGCTGGCTTTTTAAATTTTACAGCTTCTTCCATTGAATTTTTCCCGATTATATTTTCTTCTTTCATATCTGAAATTGTCCTTGCAATTTTTATGCAGCTCGAAACAGATCTTGGTGAAAACTCATGAGCTTCAGTTGCTTCATCTAAAATTTTTTTTGCATCTGAATCCATTTGGCAAAACTCTTTTATTTCCGATGGAGAAAGCCTTGAATTTCTTTTTCCACGTTTGCGCTGAGTTTTTATTGCAGAAGCGATTTCTTTGCGTAGTTCTGATGTTGAAATGCCTTGTGCTGAATTTGAGCTTTCTATTGAAACTTTTTCAACTTGAATGCTTAAGTCGATTCTGTCTAAAAGCGGCGCTGAAATTTTTTTCCAGTATTGCTCAACTGATCTGGCAGAGCATAGGCAAAGTTTTTCTTTTGAACCGTAATTTCCGCATGGGCACGGATTCATTGACATTAAAAGTTGAAAATTTGATGGGAAAATTGTGGAGCGTCCGGCTCTGCTTAAAGTTATGCTTCCTGTTTCAAGAGGGACTCTTAAAATCTGAAGGACTGATGTTCTAAATTCCGCGGCTTCGTCTAAAAAAAGAGTTCCATTATGCGCAAGTGAAATTTCGCCTGGGCTGCAATGAATTCCTCCTCCGCACATTCCTTCTATTGTAGATGTCTGGTGAGGTTGCCTGAACGGAGCTTTTTTTATTATTCTTGTTCCGGCTTGAAGAATTCCTGCAATCGAATAAATCCGAGTTACACTTTGACTTTCTTCTTTTGTAAGCAACGGAACTAGCGCAGGAAATCTTTGCAATGAAAGTGTTTTGCCACAGCCCGGAGGTCCGAACGCAAGCAGATTGTGTTTTCCAGCCGCTGCAATTTGCAAGCCTCTTACAAGTTCGTGTTGTCCACAAATTTCTTTAAACTCAAATTCTTCTGGCGGAAAAAGAATTCCATTTATTTCAACAGCGTCTTTTATTGTGCTTCCATTTTTCTCTTCAATATGCGAACTTTTGTAATCAGAAAATGATTCAGGATTTTTTAAGGCGTTAAAAGCTTCTGTTAAATTTTCTGCGCCAAAAATTTTCATTGTGCGGATTTCTTTTGCTTCTTCTGCATTTGCAGCAGGAACAATGCAGTATCTTATTCCGCTTGCATAAGCTGTTGCCGCCGCCGCATGGATTGCTTTCACTGGCCGTATGTTTCCATTTAATTCAAGTTCGCCAATCACAAGAATTGGTTCTGTTTGAAATGCTGAGTTTTCATTTTCAGATTCTTCTTTTGCTGACAAAACTGCAAGAGCAATTGCAAGGTCAAAACCGGCTCCCTCTTTTTTCAAGTCAGCAGGAGAAAGGCTTATAAGAACTCGTTCAGGCGGAAATAAAAGTCCGGAATTTATAATTGCACTTTTCATTCTTTCCCGCGATTCTTTTACTGCATTGTCTGCAAGTCCGACTATATCAACAGCAGGAATTCCGCGGCGTAAATCAACTTCAACTGTAACAAGATTTCCTTCGTATCCAAAAGGTGAAAAACAAAAAATTCTCATATTTACTCCAAATAAAAAATTTAAGAATTAAAAACTTTATTATGGAAAAAATAAAAAAAATGCCGCAAAGTAAAAAAATTTGATAGAATATTTTTCTATGGAAATTACAGTTTTGTGCAGAGTCGTTGATAATTTTGGCGACATCGGAGTTGTTTTTCGTTTGTGCCGCGCTCTTTCTGAGTTGAAAAAAAATCTTGAAATTCGCCTTGTTGTAAGTAACCTTGATTCCTTTGCAAAAATTTCAAATGGCATAGATTCGGCAAAGTCGTTCCAGGAATTCTGCGGATGGAAAATTTTTGACTGGAACGACAATGAACTTTGCAAAAAAGAATTTTCAAGAAATCCGCCGGAATTTATTTTGGAATGTTTTCAGTGCGGACGCCCGGAATGGCTTGAAGAAATTTTATTTTTTCCGCAGTTTAATTTGAATGTTCAGATTGTGAACATTGAATATTTGACAGCTGAATCTTGGGCTGATGATTTTCATCTATTAAAAAGCGGCACGCGTTCTGCAAAAATTAAAAAAATAAATTTCATGCCTGGCTTTACAAAAAAAACTGGCGGCTTGATTCTGGATAAAAATTTTATGTGCTGTCTTTCTGAAAAAAAATATGCCTTGAATCTTGCAAAACAAAATCTTGATAAAAAAATTCTTTCAGAAGATTTTTCTGCTTCATTTAAAATTTTTGTTTTTTCCTATCCAAAGAATTTTGATTTTTTGGCTTCTGCGATAAAAGAATTTTCTCTTTTAAAAAAAGTTCTTGTTTTTATTGCGCCTGGAGCTGGATCTGATTCGGCAAAAAATTCCTTTGAAAAATTTAGCGTTGATTTTATTTTGCTTCCGTTTATGCAACAGGAAGTTTGGGATGCTTTTTTGTCGCTTATGGATTTTTCCTTTGTGCGCGGAGAGGATTCGTTTAGCCGTTGCTGTCTTTTGGGAAATCCGTTTGTATGGAATATTTATCCGCAGGAAGATGAATTTCACATTGTAAAGTTGAATGCGTTTTTGAAAAGAATAAAAATTCCGCAGATTGAAAAATTTTCTTTTTTGTACAATCGAAATTTTAAAGCCAGTTGCTGTCCGGAAGCTTTGGAAATTCTTGAAGAAAAAAAACTTCCGTCTGAAATTGAAGAAATAAATTTGGAAATGAAAAATGAAATTCTTTCTTTGTTGAAAAATTCAGAAAAATTGAAACTGGAATTTAAAAAGTTTTCCAATGAAATTTTAAAGAACGGAAATCTTGCGGAAAATCTTTTGAGCTTTCTTGAAGCAAAAATTCCGCGCTGAAGTAAATTTATTTTGCCTGCATTTTGAAATGTTGCAATTTTATTTCAGTTCATATATAATCGAGTAGCAAGTTTATAATCAAGGAAGTTTATTATGTTATCAACAAACGAAATTAAAGTTGGAACAGCTTTTATGTTTGAAGGCTCTCCTTTTATTGTTCAGAAAATGCTTGGCCAGAAAGCTGGACGCCAGGGAATTACAGTAAAGCTTCGTGTAAAAAATATTGTTACAGGCGGAACTCAGGATTTGGGTCTTGACGCTGGTGAAAAATTTGACGATGTTGACCTTGTAGAAAAAAATGTAAAGCTTTCTTATATCGACGGTGATGATTTTCACTTTATGGATCAGGAAACTTACGAAGATGTTATGCTTTCAAAGGAAGACCTTGGAGACAACGCTGGATACATTTCTCCGGATGATGACTACGATGTTACAATCACATATTATGAAGGAAAACCAGTTGGCGTAAAACTTCCTATCAATGTTGTCCGTGTAATCACATATTGCGAGCCAGGAATTAAGGGAGATACTTCTGGAAAATCTTTGAAGCCTGCAACTCTTGATACAGGAATGGAAGTAAGAGTTCCTTTGTTCTGCAACACGGATGATAAAATTGTAATCGACACAAGAGACGGTTCATTTGTAGAAAGAGCAAAAGACAAATAAAATTTATGTTTCCAAAGGATTGTTTTTCTTTCCTTTGGAATACCATGACCCCCTAGCTCACTATGGATAGAGCGACAGCCTCCTAAGCTGTAGGTAGCGAGTTCGAACCCCGCGAGGGTCAAAGTTGTTTTTTTTTAGATTCAAGGCAGTTTTACGCTGCCTTTTTTATTTTTAAATATTGCTTTTGCCTAAATTTAATTGATAAGAAAAAATTATAGATTTTGCAAGATTGATATGAACTTCTTTTTACATCGTCTATTGAAAATCATCAGAAAAAAAAGTATATTTATTCTATATGGAATCAGAAGGCTTCAAGCTATTTCAATTCTGACTCTAAGCATAGGAGTAATCGAATGACAGTTAATGACATCAAGCATGCCAAAATCAAGGCATGGATTGAAGAATGTGTTAAGATGTGTGAGCCGGACAATGTTGTTGTTTGCGATGGTTCTACAGCCGAATATGACCGCCTTATGAAAAAATGCGTTGATGCAGGCCTTGCAACTCCGCTTACAAAAAAGCCAAACAGCTTCCTTTTCCGTTCGCTTCCTAGTGATGTCGCACGTGTTGAGTCACGCACATTCATTTCTTCTGTAAAGGAAGAGGATGCAGGTCCTACAAACCACTGGATTGATCCTAAAGAGCTCAAGGCTACAATGAAAGGTCTTTACACAGGATGTATGCACGGAAGAACAATGTATGTTATTCCGTTCTGCATGGGACCTCTTGGCTCACCGATTGCAAAATACGGAATCGAACTTACGGATTCTGAATACGTTGTTCTTAATATGGACATCATGACACGCGCCGGCGAGAAAGTTTGGGAATACTTCGGCACAGACGGAGACTTTGTTCCATGTCTTCACTCAGTCGGAAAACCGCTCAACAACGGCGAAAAAGACAACGGTGTTTGGCCTTGCGCAGATGTTGAACACAAATACATCAGCCAGTTCCCAGAAGAACGCCTTATCTGGTCTTACGGTTCTGGATACGGTGGAAACGCTCTTCTTGGAAAGAAATGTTTCGCACTCCGTATTGCAACTGTAATCGCACGCGAAGAAGGCTGGCTTGCTGAACACATGCTTATCCTAAAACTTACAAACCCACAGGGCGAAGTTAAATACGTTACTGGCGCATTCCCATCTGCTTGTGGAAAAACAAACCTCGCAATGCTTATTCCTACAATCCCTGGCTGGAAAGTTGAAACAGTCGGCGATGATATTGCCTGGATGAAATTCGGAAAAGACGGTCGTCTTTACGCTATCAACCCAGAAGCAGGATTCTTCGGTGTTGCTCCAGGAACATCTGCTGAATCTAACAAGAACGCTCTTGAAGCTGCCTCAAAGAACACAATCTTCACAAACTGCGCTCTTACAGAAGACGGAGATGTTTGGTGGGAAGGAATCGGTTATCCTGCAAAGGGCAAACTTGTTGACTGGAAAGGCAACACACGCGATGCTCTTCCAAAAGACAAGTCTCCTAAGGGCGAAGAATTCGCTCATCCAAACGCACGCTTTACAGCACCTGCAAAACAGTGTCCTTGTATCGCTTCTGACTGGGAATCTCCAGAAGGTGTACCAATCAGCGCAATCTTGTTCGGTGGACGCCGTCCTTCAACAGTTCCGCTTGTACATCAGAGCCGCAACTGGAACCACGGTGTATTCCTTGGATCTATCGTAGGTTCAGAAATTACTGCCGCTTCTACAATCGACGCCAGCCAGGTTGGAAAAATCCGCCGCGACCCATTCGCAATTCTTCCATTCTGCGGATACAACATGGGCGACTACTTCCAGCACTGGATCGACGTTGGAAACGCTGCTGCTGACAAAGACAAGCTTCCTAAGATTTTCTACGTTAACTGGTTCCGCAAGGACGAAGACAACAAGGATCTTCCAGGTGGATTCATGTGGCCAGGATACGGCGACAACAGCCGCGTTCTTGCATGGATTTTTGACCGCTGCGACGGAAAAGACAACTACGTTGACACACCAATCGGATTTATGCCAAAAGAAGGTGCTCTCAACCTTGACGGTCTTGCTGACGTTTACAAAGCACAGATTCCTGCAATCACAGCAGTTGACAAGGAAGGCTGGCTCAAGGAATGCAAAGACATCCGCGAAAACCACTATCCAAAGTTCGGCAAACATCTTCCAAAAGAATTGTCTGCTTGCTTGGATGATTTGGAAAGCCGCTTGAATAAAGCTTAGATTTGTCGAGCTAGTTTGCTGAAAAGCAAACTAGGCAAATCTGTCCCACCGGGATTTCTTCCGGTGGGATTTTTTTATTATTACATTGCAAACTCTGCGTTTCGTGGTATAATGCGCTTATTAAAATCTTAATTTTATCAATCTCGCAAATGTTATGGACGGGGGGGGTAAAAATGAAAGGCAAATTTTTATTTGCACTTTTTTGTTTTTCCATTCTGTTTTATTCCTGCAATTTTAGCAATGATTCCGATGACAGCACTGTGATTGATTGTCCTGCGGAAATTGCCTCTCGTGCTTTCCGTTTTGCCGAGTTGTACAAAGATTCTGATGCGGTTTACGAGCTAGGCGGCCAGCCTCCAGTCCGTTCTGCGATTGCCATAGACTGCTCTGGGCTTGTCGTGATGTGCTACAAATATGCAATGGTTGATACAAAATATTCTCTGCTTGTTTCGGACATGACGGCATCTTATATGTACGAAAACGCTTCGTCCCATGTTGCGCTGGAGGAAATGCGGCAGGGCGACTTGATTTTTATGGGCGAGGCGGATTCTTCTAATGTGTCGCATATCGCGCTTTTTGATCGCATGGAAAACGACAATGTCTATTTTATCGACAGCACAAAAAAAGACGACATCAATGGTGTTACAAGCCGTTGTTATGCTGTCAGTGATTCGCGCTTTAAGTCGTTCGGCGTGATGAAAATCCAGTACTAAAGGGAAAAGAAATCCATGCAAAAATTTTTATTTGCATTGTCTGTTTTTTGATTCTGTTTTCATGTGCAAAGTTAAATATTTTTTCGGTTCGTAATCATCAAATCTGCCTCAACTTTTTGCTTTAAATTCGTGGTATTTTTCTGTATAATCGGCTTATGAGCATTTCGAGTATATTGTCTATATTCCTTCAGTTTTTTGGCAGTCTTTGTTTTCTTCTTTTTGGAATGAAAATGATGAGCGATGGAATCCAGAAGTCTGCGGGAGACAAACTTCAGGCTGCTCTTCATCTTATGACGGGAAACCGTTTTACCGGATTTTTTACAGGCTGTTTTTTGACTATGATAATTCAGTCTTCCGGGGCTACAACTGTCATGGTTGTTTCTTTTGTAAACGCCGGACTTATTGAGCTAAGCAAATCGATTGCCGTGATTTTGGGCGCGAATGTCGGAACAACGATAACGGCTTGGATTGTCGCGATATTCGGCTTTAACTTTGAAATTTCAGCATTTGCGATTCCGCTTTTTGGCATTGGCTATCTTTTTACAGTCATAAAGAAAATTAAAAATCCGGGGCTGGGTCAGGCCATTATGGGATTTGGAATTCTTTTTATTGCGTTGCAGTGGCTTTCTAGCACGATTTCGCTTAATTCAGGCGCAATGAATTTTCTTCCAGCCTTGCAGGACAAAGGAACTTTTAGCTATCTTATTGCTTTTGTAATCGGAATTGTTGTTACTGCGATGATTCATTCTTCTTCCGCTATGACGGCGATTGTAATTACGATGGCTTACAACCAGATTCTTACTTGGGAATTTTCTGCGGCAATTATAATTGGAAGCAACGTTGGCTCGACTATAGATTCTATCATGGCTTCGTTCGGAGCAAATGCAAATGCAAAGCGCACAATGCTTGTCCATGTTCTGTTCAATTCTGTAACCGCAATTGTCGCCTTGATTTTTATAAAGCCTTTTACGCAGCTTGTAGATTTAATAGTTCCTGGAGTTGTTACAGAAAATATTACAATGCACATAGCAATGCTTCATTCAATGTTCAATATAATCGGCGCAGTTTTCTTTATGCCGTTTATAAATCCGCTTTGCAAGCTTACACATCTTATCATAAAAGACGACAAGGCTTCGCTTCCTTCTATATATAAGTTTGAATTTCCTGAACGTGCCGCGCATGAGTCTCCTACAATTCCTGTTGTTTCAGCGCAAATGGAAGTAAGGCGTATGGCTGATATTTCTGTGCAGATGTTTGACAGGCTTCAGTACGGACTTACTGATTTGTCTGGGCGTTTTGTTGTGGACCATTATGACAATCTTGTGCGTGAAGAAGATTACCTTGACCAAATGCAGGAACAGCTTACAAAGTATCTTTTAAAATGCGCCCAGCTTGATATTGATGATAAACTCCGTGAAAATATCAATGTGATGATTTCAATTACGGGCGAGCTTGAGTCTATGTCTGATGACTGCCTAAGCATTGGCGTTTATTTAAAGCGCATAACAGAAAAACATTACGTATTTAAAAAAGAAGATTTTGACCGCCTGATTCCTTATCTTGAACTTGCCCGCCAGTTGCTTCAGTTTATCTATAAAAATATCAACAAAGCGCTTTCAAAGGAGCAGCTTGATTTTGCGAATGAACTTGAATCTCAGATTGACGCAGAACGTAAAGCCTTGAAAAAAATAGCGCGCAAACGACTTGAAGACGGTGCGGATGTAAAGGCCGAGCTTTTGTACATGGATTTAGTGCGCCAAATAGAAAAAATAGGAGACCGCTGCTTTAACATTGCCGAACAGCTTGCTCTTACAAAATAAAAAAAGGCTGCCTAAAGAACATTATGAAGTTTTTTTCATTATGCGCTTTTTGGGGCAGCCAGTTTACTATAAATAATTTTTAGATTTATTTATAGCTGATAGCAATTCCGCTCATGTCGTAAGTGTTGAATGTAAAAATAAGGAACACTGTTTTCTTTGCGTCAACTTTTACATTTACAACATCATCGCATTCAGGATACTTTTTCTTTGCCTCTGCATAAAGCTTGCTGTAACCAGAATTTGTAGCTGAAGATTTTACTTCTACGCGTCCAAGAACTTCATAGCTTTGCGCATCACCTGGAAAAGCCCCTGCATCACTAAGTGGTGTCATAGAAATGCAGCCTGTTAGTGTTGCCGCCAAAATCAGCATAGACAACAATAAACCTACTCCTTTTTTCATATTTACCTCCAGAAAAAATAGGATATTGTATTGTACCCCCCCCCGGGATTCTGTCAAGCGTTTTTTATAAAAAAACTTTTCTTTGCTTTTTGGAATATTTCGTAGTATAATATTAGTGTAATCTTAAAAAGATTGCGGCGGCAGTTTGCTGCGGAATTTAAATATATTTATTAGGAGAAAAACTATGACAAAATCAATATCTGCACAGGGCTTTACTTTGGATTCAGACCAGACAGCTCTTATCAACAAAAAACTGGAACGTATAAGCTATGCTGAAAATCTTATCGTTGACTTGATTATGCACGTAAAGGAAGACAAGAAATTTTACTTTGATACAACTGTTAACTTTAGGTGGGGCGGAAATGCTCATGTTACAAGTGATGATTTTGACTTTGCAGCTGCGCTTAACAAAATGATGGATGTTCTTGATACAAAAATCAAGAAAGAAAAAGATAAGGTCCAGGAGAAAAAGTAGTTTCTATATCTGAACTTTAAAAAATCAGGCTGTCTAAAAAGGGCAGCCTTTTTTATTGCCTGTTATACGAAGAATCTATGCTAAGCTTGTTTCTGTATTTTGCAACTGTTCTGCGCGCAATTTTTATTCCAAGTTTTTCTAGTTCCTCTGAAAGTTTTTGGTCGCTCATTTTTTTTCCGGCGGAAGAGTTCAGGATTTTTTTTAATTCAGACATTGCTTTGTCTTGGCTTATACTTTTGTTTTTTTTGCTTGCGGCGTTTGTGAAAAAATATTTTATGTCAAAAAGTCCCCATTCACATTGAAGAAATTTGCTGTTTGCCATTCGTGAAATTGTTGTTTCGTGGACTTTAAGTTTGTCTGCAATATCTTGCTGTCTTAAGGGAACTAAATTGCCTTGTCCGCGCAGAAAAAAATCGGTTTGAATCCGCACAATTTCGATGCAAGCTTTTAAAAGTGTGTTTTGTCTGAATTCCAAAGTGTCTAAAAAATCTTTTGCTTTTTTAATTTCAGTTTTTATTGATAAAGAATTTTTTGCATTGCTTTTTGCAAGTTTTAAAAATTCCGGGTTTATGGAAATTTGCGGAAAGTTGTCCTTTGCAAGCCGCACATTCCAGGAGTTTTTTCCGCTTGTAACAATATTGTCTTCAATTTGATTTTTTTGAAAGTCTTCCTGAATTTTTTCTACGTAAACATCTGGAGAAATAAAATGAATTTCTTTTGTGCTGAAATTCCGCGCAGGAAAAGGATCAAGCGTCCGTATAAAATCAATTGCTTTTTCTACATCTTGAATTGTAGGATTTAAATTTTTATATTTTTCATTTTGTGAATTTGCAAAAAGCTTTTTTTGTTCTAAAAGATATTCTTGAATTTTTTGCAGAACTTTTTCAGGACGCGGCGGATCAAGGAATTTTAATTTTCCGTCTAAAATAAAAATTGCAAGAAGCGGCGCGTTTTCTTTTTGTTTTGCCTGTACGAATAGACTTTCTTCTGTATTTGTAACGCATATGCCGCAAGGTTCCAGCTGCCTTACAATTTCGATGCATTTTTCCAAAAGCCCTGGCGTTTGCAGTTTGTCTTTTTTATCAAGAAGCGAAATTGGAGCAAGAATATAAAATCCTTTTGCATCAAGATTGTAAATAAGTTTTTCGCATAATTTTTTTTCAGTTGCACCAAGACGCATTGCGTTCAGCTGCGACAAAAGATGTTCCTGCAAAGATTCCCGCTCATCTGCTTTTGCTTCAAGTGCCGCCTGAAAATTTTCACTTGCTTCTTCTCCGCTTGCAGTTGCTGATGATATTTTTGTTCCGTCCCAATTTGCTTTGTCTTTTGTTATGACCAGTGCAGGATTTTCTTCCGCAGCTTTATAAATTTCTTCACTCAAATCTTTTGAGTTCATGGCTAAAAGTTTTAAAGCCTGAATTTGCTTTTGGCTCATTATTTGAATTTGAGACTGAATCTGTCTTTGCTGAAATTCTAATCTGGTCATTGCTTAATTATAATTGCAATTTTTATAAAATTCAATTTTGGTTTTAAAAGCATTTAGAGTTTTGTTTTTCTCTTATGGCTAAAAATAAAAAATATCTATATAATTTTTTTATGGAAAATTTTGAACACTTTGGAATAAGAATTCCAGAAATTCTTTTGCCCAGAAAAAAAGATTTAAAGACTTGGTGCGTTGTGGCGTGCGATCAGTATACGCAGGATTTTGATTATTGGAAAAAAGCAGAAGAAATTGTTGGTAATTCTCCTTCTACTTTGAATTTAATTTTGCCGGAAATTTTTCTTTCTTCTTCAGATAAAAAAGAACGCATAGAAAAAATCCGCCAGACAATGAAAAAATATCTTGATGAAAATATTTTTGACTCGCCTGAAAAAGAATTTATTTATGTTGAGCGAAAGACTTGCTACGGAAGAGTCCGCCGTGGTCTTGTTGTTGCGATTGATTTGGAAACTTATGAATGGAAGCCGTTTTCAAAAAACTTGATTCGTGCCACTGAAGCTACTATTCCCGAAAGAATTCCTGTGCGAAAGGAAATTAGAAAAAATGCGCCCCTTGAGCTTCCTCACATTATGCTTTTGGTAAACGATCCGGAGCATTGTCTTATAGAAGAAGTTGGAATTGAAGCTAAAAAAAATCCTCCGGTTTATGATGGAGACTTGATGATGAATGCCGGTCATATTTCAGGCTGGGCTATAAAATCTGCGGAAGCTTTTGAAAAAATTTCTTCTGCTCTTGAAAAATTAAAAAAGCAAAATTCTGACAGTGACGGAAATTCTTTTTTGTTTGCTGTTGGAGACGGAAACCATTCTTTGGCAACTGCAAAAGCTGTTTGGGACGAATGTAAAAATTCTGATTCGCCAAATTTTAATGCGCGCTATGCTCTTGTAGAAATTGTTAATATTTATGATTCTGGTTTGACTTTTGAGCCGATTCATCGTGTTCTTTTTTATAGCAATGCTTCTAAGTTGATTTCTTTTTTAAATGAAAAACTTAACGGTGTGCTTGTAGAAGAAGTAAGCGAAAATTCTTTGGGACAAAATATAAAAAAATCCAAGGCGGATTTTGGATTTATTTTTAAAGAAAATGAAATACAAAAATATTTTAGAATAAAAACAAGGATTCAGGAACTTGCAGTAAGCCGTCTTCAACCGTTACTTGATGAATTTATTTCCTGTAACAAAGAAATTGAAATTGACTACATTCACGGCAATGAAGAAGTTTTCAGACTTGGCGCGCAAAAAAATGCAGTTTCAATTCTTCTTCCTCCAATCGCAAAAGATTCATTCTTTGAAACAATTTCTAGCCGCGGACCTTTGCCTCGAAAAAGTTTCAGCATGGGAGAAGCCAGCGAAAAAAGATTCTATCTTGAATGCCGAAAACTTTTTTTAAGCCGATAGACTTTCAGTTAATCCTTAAGTATAATCGTTGCTATGATCGTAATGAAATTTGGCGGAAGCTCAGTTGCAAATGCTGACCGCATTAAACATGTAGCCGAAATAATTCAGGCATATAAAGACGAACGTCCTGTTGTTGTTTTAAGCGCAATGGGAGACACAACAGATCATCTTCTTGAAGCTGCTGACATGGCAGTTAAGGGAACTGTTGACATTGAAAAAATTGAAAGGCTTCATATTGAAACAGAAAAACAACTTGGCGTTTCTGTTCCAGAAATAAAAGAATTGCTTGGCGAATTAAAAACGCTTCTTACAGGAATAAGTATGCTGCATGAACTTACAAAGCGCACCAGAGATTACCTTGTGTCTTTTGGCGAGCGCATGTCAGTGCGCATGATGTCAGCTTATCTTTGTTCTCTTGGAACTGAAGCAAAGGCGTTTGATTCCTGGGACATTGGATTTGTGAGCGACTCGAATTATATGGCGGCTGAGCTTTTGGATGAAGTATGGGAAAATATTCCTAAACATCTTGATGGATATAAAAATGGAACATCGAAAGAAATTCCTATAGTAACTGGTTTCATTGCTAAAGATAAAAATGGAATCATAACAACTTTAGGGCGTGGCGGAAGCGACTTGAGCGCAACGATGATTGGCGCGGCAATGAGGGCAAAAGAAATTCAGACTTGGAAAGATGTTGACGGAATTATGACTACAGATCCTCGCATTGTAAAAGAGGCTCGCCCTGTTGATGAAGTAACTTACGAGGAAGCTCAGGAACTTGCTATGTTTGGAAGTCAGGTTCTTCATCCGCGCAGTATGATTCCTTGCAGAAAAACAGGAACTCCTGTTCGTGTAAAAAACAGTTACAATATAAAAAGCCGCGGCACTCTTATTGTAGAAGAGCATACAGGAACTCGTCCTCTTGTTACTGCGATTACAAAAGTAAAAAATGTAACGCTCATAGATATTCAGTCTAGCCGCATGCTTGGCGCGGCCGGATTTCTTGCGCATATTTTCAATCAGTTTTTAAAGTGGAATATAAGCATTGACGTGATTGCGACTTCCGAAGTTTCTGTTAGTTTGACTGTTGATGGAAAAGCGGATTTGACAGGACTTATTGAAGATTTAAAACGTGTTGCTGATGTCAATGTAAAAACTGGCAAGGCGATTGTTACAATAATTTGCGATGCTTCAAGATCCAGTGTGATTATTGCAAAGGCATTCGATGGACTTTCAAAAGAAGGAATAAATGTTCAGATGATAAGCCAAGGCGCAAGTAAGGTTAACATAAGCATGCTCGTAGATACTAATCAGGCGGACAAAACTGTAGAAGCAATTCATTCAGTTCTTTTTGCTTAATTTTTGGGAGGATTAATAATGAAAATTGCATTGGTTGGATATGGAAAAATGGGACACATGCTTGAACAGTCCGCATTGTCGTTTGGACATTCTGTTGTGTCTACAATTGATGTTTTTGCGCCAGATGCCAAAGTGAAAATTTCCGCAGGAGATGGCAATGCTCTTGCAGAGGCAGTTGTTTCTAGCGGCGCGGATGGAATAATTGAATTTACGCATCCGTCTTCTGTTCTTGAAAATATAAAAGCTCTTCTTCCTTTGAAAATTCCTATGGTAGTTGGAACTACAGGCTGGAATGACAAAAAAGATGAGATTGCTTCTCTTGCTGCAAAGTGCGGTGGAACAATTATGACAAGCGCAAATTTTTCCATTGGTGTAAATATCCTTTATAAAATTGTAGAAGATGCCGCTCGTCTTGCGAATAAATTTTCTGAATATGATGCTGCAATTTGGGAAATGCACCATAATCAAAAAGCTGATAGTCCTTCTGGAACTGCGCTTGAAATTGCAAATCATCTGCTTTTTGAATTCAAAAGAAAAAATTCAATTGTAACAAATGAATTCAAGGAAAAGCCTTTGCCGAATCAACTTCACGTTTCTTCTACGAGATGCGGTTCAGTTCCGGGAACACACAAAGTTTTCTTTGACTGCGAGGCTGATACAATTGAAATTACACATACAGCAAGAAGCCGCAAGGGATTTGCAAACGGAGCAGTTCATGCTTTGGAAAATCTTTTTTCTATGCTGAAAGAAGGCAATCTAAAGCCCGGGGCATTGTACGGCATGAACGATGTTTTTCCTGAATTGTTTTAAAATTTTAAGGTAAATTTTTTTCATAAATTAGCCGATAAACTAACGGTATGATTATGACTAAAAAATTTGCATATAGAAAAAATATTTTGTTTCTTTTAATTCTTTTTTTGACTGCCTGTTTTTCTTTTGCAGAAACTCATACAGTTGAAAAAGGAGAAACTTATTATTCAATCAGTCGCAAATATGGAATTTCTGTAGACCAGCTTTGCGCTATGAACAATCTTACTGTAAATGATGTTTTAAAAGTTGGACAAAAACTTTCAATTCCGGAAAAGAATGTAGAAAAAAGTTCTTTGCCTTCAGTTTCAACTTCAAAAAGTCTATCCAACGCAGAAAGAAAATTTGACACTTATACAGTTCAAAAAGGCGATACTTTCTATAGAATTGCAAAAGTGAATGGAATTTCTGTCGAAGAACTTAAGGCGTTGAACAATTTTGATTCTGATACAGTTTTAAAGGCTGGTCAGCGTCTGAAAATTCCTGTTACGATTGTTGATACTTCAGCCTCTCTTCCTAGCTTGCCTTCAAGTGATCCGCGCAAATATTCAGAAAAAAAAGGCGACTCAAGTTTAACTTGGCCTGTAAAGAATCCGACTGTAACTTACATGAAAGGAAAAGTCAGCGGCGTTCAGCTTAGCGCGCAGAAAAATGAAAGCGTAACGGCAATCCGTGCTGGAACTGTTATGTATGTTGGAAATTATAGAGGATACGGACAGGTTGTTTTCGTTCAGGCAAAAACCGGACACATTTATGTTTATTCTGGGCTTGGCTCTATAAAAGTCCGCAAAGGCGATTATGTTGTGTTTGGCGATTCTTTAGGAACTGCAGGCACAGACAGCATAAAAGGCACAACCCAAATTTGCCTTATGGTTTTTCAAAAGTCAAATCCTATTGATCCTGCAAAAGCCCCAAGAGGCTAGCTTTATTTGCCGGCCTCTTTTTAAAACCTAAACTAAAGTTTATCAAGCATTGTCTTTTTTATTCTGTGCATGAAAAATGTTGAAAGGCTGATTGCAAAGATTTCAGCGATAAGAAAGCAAAACCAGACATTTTCAACTTTTCCAGTGCGGGAAAGAAAATATGCCACAGGAAGCAAAACAACCAGTTGTCTTACAAAAGAAACTGTCATGCTTAAAAAAGATTTTCCTAAAGCTTGAAAAGTTGAGCCTAGCGTAATTGCAATTGCTGCTCCGATAAAACTTGGTGCGATAATTCTCATTGCTGTGCATCCAATTCCAAGCATATGTTCGCTTGCCTTGAATAGCATTAAAAGTTCCGCTGGAAAAAGTTCAAAAATTATAATGCCGAATACCATGATTGAAACCGCAATTAAAATTGTTGACTTTACAGTTTTCTTGATTCGCTCTGCATTTCCTGCTCCATAGTTGTACGAAACAATTGGAACCATTCCAGTTGTAAGTCCGAATACCGGCATAAAGATAAAGCTATTCAGTTTAAAATAAACTCCATAAACTGCGATTGCCGTTGCGGAGAAAGTTCCAAGAATTAAATTCATTCCGTAAGTTGTAACAGAATTTATGGACTGAAGAAGAATTGAAGGAATTCCGATTTTATAAATCTGACCGATAATCAGAGAGTTTGGCTTGAAGCCTTTTAATTTAAAATGTATGTCGGGATTTTTTTTCAGATTGAAATAAAGCGAAACTAGCGCAGAAAAAATTTGCCCGATGACTGTTGCCAAAGCCGCGCCTGCCATTCCCATTTTTGGAAAAGGTCCTATTCCAAAAATCATAAGCGGGTCAAGAATTATGTTTGTTATTGCTCCTACAAGTTGCGTTATCATTGTGTAAAAAGTTCTTCCTGTTGCCTGCAAAAGTCTGTCAGACATTGTTGAAACAAAAAGCGCGAAAGATGCCATTGTTATTATTTTTAGATATTCACTTCCAAACTGAATAATCTGTTCGTCACCCGTCTGAGTTTTTAAATAAGGCTTTGTAAAAAGAAATCCCAGGATAAAAAATGCAATAAAACTGCAAACTGAAAGGAAGATGCCGTTCATGGCAATTTTGTTTACTGCATCGCTGTCTTTCTGTCCAAGCTTCATTGCTAGAAGCGCATTTACGCCAATCGCTGTTCCTATTGAAACTGCAATCATCAGTGTTTGAACAGGAAATGCAAGTGATATGGCAGTCAGCGCATTTTCATTTATCTGCGCAACAAAAATGCTGTCAACAATATTGTAGCATGCCATTACCAGCATTGAAAGCATGATTGGCAAAGACATATTTAAAAGAAGCTTGGTTACAGGCATTACGCCCATTTTGTTTTCTTTGATGTTTTCTGACATTCGCCAATGTTATATTAAATTGTTTCTTTTATCAATCAGTATTTTTAATTTTAAAACAATTCAATTTGAACTGGATTTCTTTTGATTTTGCTTATTGAAAAATTTTTCTGTCTGTCCATCGTGTCGTTTATTATTCGCTTAAAAATTTCCATGCAAAGTCTTGCGTCGTCGTTTGCACGGTGGGCGGCTTTTGCTTCTATTCCGAATCTCTTTGCCAAGCTTTGGAGTCTGTACTGGCCTTTTTCCTGTTCCTTTATTAAATCAGGATATGCCCATCTTGAAGCGTTCAGTGTGTCTATGCAGATGTTTGGAAGCTCTGGATGGCTGAATCTTTTTAGCTCTGAATTTACAAATCCTAAGTCGAATTGCGCATTGTGTGCTACAAGAACTGTTTCTTTTCCGCCGATGAAATTTAAAAACTGCGGGACAGCTTCTTTTGCGCATGGACAGCATGAAATCATTTCGTCTGTGATGTGCGTAAGGTCTTTTATGAACTGCGGAAGTTCTATAGGCGGCTTTATTAAAATATCAAACGGTTCTCCAATAACTCCGTCGCAATTGAATTTCACGGCTCCAATTTCTATTATGAATTCTTTTTCAGATTTTAGCCCTGTGGTTTCTGTGTCAAATGCCACAAAAGTTTTTCCTGAATAAAATTCCTTTGCGAGATTTCTAAAGCTGTTGAAGATTTTAAATGCCATAAGTTGAACTGAAAAAATGGTATTTGGGGATGTTCCAAAAGTATCTTTTCTGTCATTTTCGGGCTTGACCCGAAAATCTAAATGTATATATTACAGCCATTTAGAGATTGTCGTATCAAGTACGACAATGACGTTTTGAACTTATTAGACATCCTCAAATACAGTTGTTTTTTTTTTAGATTCAGCCTGCTGCGTTAAGAACTGCGTTTATTTCTTCTGAAATATCTGAGCAGAGTTTGTCAGCGGCTTTCTTTGCTTCTTCCAAAGCTTCGTCTGTTTTTGCGGAAACAGGAACTGTGCTGTTGATGTAGAACTTGATTTTTGGTTCTGTTCCGCTTGGACGTGCGCTTACAATTGTTCCGCCTTCAAGAACGAACTGAAGAACATTGCTCTTTGGCCAAGGAAGACTTTCTTTTGAGGATGGATTTGCCGGATCAAAAGCAACCTGCTGCTGAATGTCGCGGATTTTTACAACTTTCTTTCCGCCGAGAGAAGTAAGGCCTTCTGTGCGGAGTTTTGTCATTATTCCGCCCATAATTTTTGGTCCTTGTACTCCAGGGAAATATTTGCTGATTGCGCGGTCTTCAAAAAGTCCGTATTCCTTGTACATATCGTTCAAATGCTCAAGAAGAGATTTTCCTTTGCTTGCCCAGTAAAGAGTCATTTCAGCACACATTGCGGCTGCTGATATTCCGTCCTTGTCGCGTACTTCTGTTTCTACAAGATAGCCGTAGCTTTCTTCAAGTCCGAATACGTAGTTTCCGCTTCCGTCTTTTTCCATCTGGCCTTCATCATAAGCAATCCACTTGAAGCCTGTAAGACATTCTTTTACGGCTACGTTGTATTTTTTTGCAATTGAATCAACGAAAGGTGAAGTTACGATTGAGCGGATAAGAACTGGTTTTTCAGGCATTTTGTTGAATTCTTTTTTTGAAAGGAGAACATAGTCTGCAAGGAGCGCGCCCATCTGGTTTCCTGAAACAAGAACGTATTTTCCGTTTTTGTCTGGGAATGCAGTTCCGAATCTGTCTGCATCTGGATCTGTTGCCATTACAACATCAGCTTTTTCTTTTTCTGCAAGTTCAACTGCCATTTTAAGTGCTGGGGCTTCTTCTGGATTTGGCTTTTCTACTGTCGGGAAGTCGCCGTTTCCTTCGCGCTGTTCTGGAACTGTGATTACATTCAGTCCAAGATCTCCAAGAACTTTTTCAACGTGCATTGCGCCTGTTCCGTGGAGCGGAGTGTATACAACTTTTACGCTGCTTGCTTTTTCTTTTATAAGTTCAGGACGATAAAGATTTGACTTTATCATTGCTTGGAATTTGTCGTCGATTTCCTTGTCAATTAAAACGATTTTTCCTGTCTTTACAGCTTCGTCTTTTTCGATAAGTTTTACTTCTTTTACTGCGTTAACTTCATCGATGATTCCTTTATCGTGCGGCTCAACAACCTGAGCGCCGTCGTCCCAGTAAGCTTTGTAGCCATTGTACTGTGGAGGATTGTGGCTTGCAGTTACAACAACGCCAGTTTTGCATCCAAGAATTCTGATTGCATAAGAAAGTTCTGGAGTAGGGCGAAGCGAAGTGAAAAGATACGCTTTTATTCCGTTTGCAGCAAAAACTCTTGCTGTGATGTCTGAAAATTTATCATGGTTGTGGCGGCTGTCATAAGCTACACATGCGCTCAATGTGCCGTTTTTTGCTTCTTCTGGAAATGCCTTGATTAAGTAGTTTGCAAGACCCTGAGTTGCTTTTGAAATATTGAGCGTGTTCATGCGGTTTGTTCCGCCGCCCATTACACCGCGAAGTCCGCCTGTTCCAAATTCAAGGCTCTGATAGAAACGGTCTTCTAGTTCGGCCATGTCTTTTTTTGCAACTAAATCTTCAACTTCCTTGCGGAAAAAATCATCTTTTTCTTCTGCAATATATTTTGCAGCTCTTTCAAGTATTTCTTTCTCTTCCATAATATCTGCTTCCTTTTATTTAAAAATTAACTAAGTCTAACATAGTTGATTTTTTTTTTCTATAGCTCTGATTCTTTGCTTAAAAGTTTTTCCAATGCTTGGTTGCAGCCAAGTTCATTAAGCAAACTTTTCATTCTGATTTTTGATTCTTGTTTAAAATTGTCTGAATGTTTTTTTACGGCGCGGATTAAAATATTTTTTGGAGTGTGGCTCATGTCAATGAATTCCAAAAGCTGAACTGCGTATCCGCATTGTTCAAGAAGTTCTGCACGTATTGCGTCAGTTGCAATTGCCGCAAATCGTTCACGTAAAATTCCAAATCTTTCAATTGAAGCGAACGGGCTTTCTGATTTGATTTTTTGTTTTTCAAGCTGGCTGTTTATTTCGTGTTGGCAGCAAGGAACTGAAAGAATTGCTTTTGCATTATGCTTAATAGCATAGTCGAGCGCAAAGTCTGTTGCTGTGTCGCAGGCGTGAAGTGTGATTATGATGTCTGGATTTTTTTCAGATGAATAATCTGCAATGTTTCCAACTTTGAATTCAAGATTTTTGCAGTTAAGTTTTTTTGCAAGGGAATCGCAGTTTTTTATTACGTCTTCTTTTAAATCAAGTCCTGTTATACAGACTGGAATTTTTTTCAGCTCAGTTAAAAAATAATAAACTGCAAAAGTTAAATAAGATTTTCCTGAGCCGAAGTCAACAATTCTTAGAGGATTTTCTTGAGTGTAAGAAGTTCCGTTTAGTTTTTCAATGCTTTCGATTATATCATTTATAAATTCGATGAATCTATTTATCTGCCGGAACTTGTCATATTTTTGCGCGACCACTTTTCCGTCTTTTGTCATAACTCCAAGTTCAACTAAAAATGGAATTGGATTTCCTTTTTGCAAAATATAGTTTTTTATTCGGTTGAAATTATTTGAAAACTTTTGTTCCTCTGAAGAATTTTTTGCTGCCTTTCTAAAAACTTTTATTTCGCCTTTTTTATTTGCCATTGTTGTGATTTCTTCGGTGTCCGTTTTTACAATGCAATTTTTAAAAGCTGTTCCTGCGTGCTTTTCAATAAATTCCTGTGCTTGTTCCGCAGTGAAATTTTTTTGGAATGCCTGCTTTTCTGTAAAAAATTCAGCTTGAAATTCATTTTGTTTTTTTGCGGAAAAAGATGGATTTTTCCAGATTCGAACTTTTATATAAGGCTTGCCAAAAATTTCCGGACAAGTTTTTGATGGCTTTGAAAATACTGCGCTTAAAATCATATTTTTATATTAGCACAAACATTTGTTTTTGAGGATAGCGCGATGTTTTTGTAGCTTTACATTTTTATTATAAGTGATATATTTCTATGGGAAGGGTTACAAAGATGACAGTAAAAAAAGATTTTTCTGAAGGTCCGCTTTTAAAAAATATTTTAATTTTCAGTTTGCCTCTCATTTTTACAAACCTTCTCCAGACTTTTTTCAACATGACAGACATTGCCGTTTTGGGACGATTTGCAAGTCCGTCTTCTGTTGGTTCGGTTGGCTCTACTGTAATTCTTGTTTTTTTATGCACAGGAATTCTTATTGGATTCGGTTCTGGTGTTAATGTTATTGTGGCTTTTTTTATAGGCGCAAAAAATGAAAAGGATATTTGCGAAACAGTTCATACATCTGCAATTGTCTGTCTTATTGCGGGATTTCTTGTTGGTTCCGCCGGAATAGTTTTTTCCCGCTCTGTTTTGAATTTGATGAGCACAAAGCCGGTTCTTATTGAAGGCGCGGTTTTGTATTTTAGAATTTACATGATTGGACTTCCTGCCCTTGCTTTTTATAATTTTGGAAATGGAATTCTTAGCGCAGAAGGAGACACAAAATCGCCTTTGCTGTTTCTTTTTATTTCTGGAATTTTTAATATTGTACTGGACTTGCTTTTAGTTATTCATTTTAAAATGGATATTGCTGGAGTTGCAATTGCAAGTGTTGTCGCTCTTTATGTTTCAGCATTTCTTGTTTTTATAAAACTGCACAGAAAAAAAGATTCTCTTGCGTTGCGCTTTTCTAAGCTAAAGGTCAGTAAATCAAAACTTTTCCGTCTTTTAAAAATTGGAATTCCTGCTGGAATGCAAAATGCGATTTTTGGATTTGCAAATCTTTTTATTCAGATTGGAGTTAATTCTTTTGATGCTTCCATGGTTGTTGCAAATTCCGCGGCTTCAAATTCAGATCCGCTTGTCTATAATGTTATGAGCGCATTTTATGTGGCTTGTTCAACTTTCATAGGACAGAATTATGGTGCCGGAAAAAAAATCAGGGTTTTAAAAAGTTATTTTATAAGTCTTGCACTCTCGTTCTGTTTTGCATTGTTTTTAGGCATTTTTCTTTTTGTCTTTGGAAGAAGATTTATTTCGATTTTTATTTCAGAGCCTGCAATTGTAGAACTTGGAATGAAGCGGCTTTCGATAATGGCTTTCTCTTATTGCATTTCGGCATTTATGGATTGCACTATTGCAGCTTCCCGCGGACTTGGGCAGACTTCTGTTCCGACTGTAATTGTTATTCTTGGCTCGTGTGTTTTTAGAATTGCATGGATTTTTACAGTGTTTGCATATTTTAAAACAATTGAATCACTTTATTTGCTTTTTTCATTTTCCTGGACGATTACAGCTTTGGCGGAAATTTTTTATTTTGCAAAACTTTACAAGCGGAAGTTTTCAGTTTCTGTAAAAAAAGAACAGCAATGAGATTCTGCTTTAACACTAATAGACTTTGAAACGGGCTCATATTAATTGAAAATTATTACTATATAATTTATAATGGTTTAATCATGGGAAAGGTATTTGTTTTTGTTAATCAGAAAGGTGGCGTTGGCAAAACTACATCTGCTATAAATATCGGAGCTTATATTGCGGTGGGCGGAAAAAAAGTTCTGCTTGTTGATTTTGATAGCCAAGGAAATATGTCTAGCGGCGTTGGAGTCAGCAAAAAAAAGCCTACCATTTACGAGCTTCTTGCAGGTCAGTCAACTATTGATGAAACTATAAAGCATTCTGGTGTAAAAAATCTTGATGTCATCAGTGCGTCTATTGATTTGTCTGGAGCTGCGATTGAACTTGTAGATCAGGAAAACCGCGAGTACTTTTTAAAGAATGCCCTTGCTCCTGTCCGTGAAAAATATGATTACATTCTGATTGACTGTCCGCCTTCCCTTGGAATTCTTACATTGAATGGACTTGCCGCCGCAGATGCTGTTCTTGTTCCTATGCAGTGTGAATATTTTGCGCTTGAAGGAATCACCCTTCTTCTGCAAACAGTAAAAAAAGTTCAGGAAAGCATAAATAAAAATCTTGTAATAGGCGGAATATTTTTTACTATGTATGATTCAAGAACCCGTCTTGCGCAGGATGTCGTTATGCAGGTAAAAAGTTATTTCAAGGATGTTGTTTTTAATACAATTATTCCGCGCAATGTAAGACTTTCAGAAGCTCCTTCCCATGGTGAGCCGATTTGCATTTACGATCCGAATTGTGTTGGCGCAAAAAGCTATCAGAGACTTGCAGAAGAGGTAATCAGCCGTGGCTAAACATCAGGGATTAGGAAAAGGCCTTGGAGCCTTGATGCAAGAAGTTGATTTGTCCGAAGAATTTTCTGAAAATGGAGTTCAACTTAAGGAAAATGCGGCCCCTGTAAATTTAAATCTTCCGGCTGGAATTTCTTCTGATGAAAACGGAACACTTTGGGTTGATCCGGCTCTTTTAAAACCGAATCCTCGCCAGCCTCGAACTTACTTTGATGATGAAAAACTTGCAGAGCTTACAGAATCAGTTCGCAAGGAAGGAATTCTTTCACCTGTTATAATAGAAGATGCGAACGACGGAACTTTTTTTATCATTGCTGGTGAACGCCGTACTCGTGCAGCAAAAGCCGCAGGACTTAAAAAAATTCCTGTTCAGCTTAGAAAATATTCAGAGCAAAGAAAACTTGAAGTTGCTCTTATAGAAAATATTCAGCGTACAGATTTGAATGCGCTGGAAGAAGCACAGGCTTATTATGATTTAATGGAGCTTGGAAATTTAACGCAGGATCAGGTTGCGGAACGCGTTGGAAAAAACAGATCTACGGTTGCGAACTGTCTTCGTCTTTTAAAGCTTCCGGAAGATATTCAAAAAGCACTTGTTACAGATTCAATTTCTTCTGGACACGCGCGTGCTATTTTGAGCTTGGAAAATGATTCTGACAAGCGGATTCTTTTTGGAAAAATAATAGGACAGGGGCTTTCTGTAAGGCAGTCTGAAAATATTGCCAAGGAAATGAAAGGCGGAATTTCTTCGGCTGCAAAAACTGATTTTAAGCCAGAGCCAAAAAAAGATCCGAATCTTGCGGCGCTTGAGCAAAAACTTATCGAGCGGCTTGGAACAAAAGTTCAGTTGAAAGGCGAATTCAGCAAGGGAACAATTTCTATAAATTATTTTTCTTCTGAAGATTTGGATCGCATTTTTAATTTGATTGTGCCAGACGCTAACTTGTAGTTTTAATAAAATTTTTTATTGATAAAAATGGCTGCAAAGAAACAAAATCGAAAAAGAACTGCAAAAAAAAGAACTCCTCGCAAAAAGAAGCCAAAGATAATTCTTGACAATAAAAGTGTTATGCTTCTGTCCGCATCGATTGTTTTTTTGTGCGCGGTTTTTCTTTCCATGGCTTTTGTTTTTTCGTCTCCAAAAAAAGAGAAGCAACCAAAAGTTGCAAATATTGAGCAGCCTGTTTTGCGCCATGAACAAAAAAATAAGTCTACTGAAAAAAATAAAATTTTAGAGAACAAAACAAATCGACCGAAAAACATTCAGCCTGAAAAAAAAGAAACCGTTCAAAAGCCATCCGAGATTCACACTGAAATAAAAAAAATTCCAGTTGAAAAAAAATCTGAAGAAAAAAAGCCTCTGCCAGTTTCTAAGCCGGAAGTAAAAAAAGAATCTCCTAAGATTGCTTCTGTAAATCCGCCTGCAAAAAAAAATGAAGAAATAAAAGTTGAAAAATATTCGATTCCGCCTGCAAAAAATGGAGCGACTCTTGTTTTTATAATTGATGACGGCGGATACGACACTTACAATTTAAAGCTTTACACAAGCCTTCCTTTTCCGATTGCGATTGCGGTTCTTCCAAAACTTGCGCATTCAAAAGATTGTGCGGCCATTGTGAGAAATTCTGGACAGGAACTTATGCTTCATCAGCCAATGCAAGCTCAAAATTTAAAGCTTAATCCCGGAGAGGGCGCGATTTTGCCTGATATGTCTTTGAGCGAAGTTTATAGGCAAGTTTCAGAAAATATTGCGGAAATCGGTCCGATAAAGGGTCTTAATAATCATGAAGGCTCTCTTATAACTTGCGATGTTATGAAAATTGGAGCGGTTCTTGATGCTGTTCTTGACAACGGAATTTTCTTTGTGGATTCTAGGACTTCTGCGCAGACAAAAGCTCCTCAAGCGGCATTGGAACGAGATATGAAAATTCTTGAGCGTGATGTTTTTATAGACGACATAATTTCTAAAGATGAAATGCTCTCTCAAATTTACCGCGGACTTGGAATTGCAAATAAAAATGGAAAAGTTATAATGATTGGCCACGTTGATAAATCTGCAAAGATTCTTCCGCAGCTTTTGAATGATATGTATCCGTATTTAAAGCAAAAAGGATACAAGTTTGCTTTTCCTTCGCAGATTCAAAAATAATTTTACTTGGAATACAAGATAAAACCGATGATTTGCCTTGTCATTCTGTTGGAGTATATATGAAAGTTCTTGGAATAGAATCTTCTTGTGATGAAACAGCCTGCGCAATTGTTGAAGACGGCAGGAAAATTTTAAGCAATGTTGTTGCAACTCAAATTCCTTTTCATCAAATTTACAAAGGTGTTGTTCCTGAAATTGCAAGCCGCAAGCACGCTGAATGGATTCTTCCGGTTGTAAGGCAGAGCTTGGAGGAAGCTCATTTGACGCTTGATGAAGTTGATGCTATTGCCGCTACAAATCGTCCGGGGCTTATGGGCGCGCTTTTGGTCGGGCTTACTTTTGGAAAAACTTTGGCATGGGCTGCAAACAAGCCTTTCATCGCTGTTAACCATATGCTGGGACATATGTATGCCGCTCATCTTGAAAATGATATTCCTTATCCGTACATTGGGCTTTTGGTTTCCGGCGGACACAGCATTATTTCAAAAGTAAACGGTTTTGACGACTTGGAAATTTTGGGAACTACAATTGATGACAGTGTTGGCGAGGCGTTTGACAAGGTTGCAAAATATTACGATTTGGGTTATCCGGGAGGAGTTATAATTGACAAGCTTGCTAAAAACGGAAATCCGACTGCGTTCAGTTTTCCTCTTCCAAAACTTGATAAAGGCGATCATCGTTATGATGTTTCTTTCAGCGGACTAAAAACTGCTGTAATTCATCAGGCTGATATGTTTTTAAATGAAGGCTTTGAAAAATCAGTTGAAAATATCGCGGCGTCTTTTCAGGAAACTGCTTGCAGAACTTTGGTTTCAAGATTGCTTAGAGCTGTAGAAGATACCGGACTTAAAACTGTTGTTGCTGGTGGCGGTGTTGCTGCAAATTCACGGCTTAGGGCAATGCTTGCTGAACATAAAGAAATAAACTGTATTTTTCCTCCATTAAAATTATGTGGCGACAATGGTGCGATGATTGCCGGTGTTGCATACCATTTTCTTAAACGTGGAGAAACAAGTCCGCTGAATACAACAGCCTGCGCAAGAATTCCGCAGTTTAAAAGGGGACTTGCAAATCTTGAGGCTTTTGGAAGAAGATAATTTTTTGTGTTAAAATTCAGTTTGTCTTTTTAAAAAGCTCTGACTTTTACAAATCCGTATATTTTTGTATAATGGAAAAACGCATTTTAAGACTTTTAGTTATTTTATAGAAGTTTTTTATATCGAGGTTCGACTATGTCAAAAAAAAGTGATAATGCTTGTAAGGGTGTTGCCCGCGCGCCGCACCGTTCTCTTTTTTATGCTTCGGGTTATACTGATGAGGAATTGAATCAGCCGCTGGTTGGTGTTATCTGCGCAAAAAATGAACTTATTCCGGGGCATATTGAACTTGACCGGATTGCGGAGGCTGTTAAGGCTGGCGTTAGAATGGCTGGCGGAACTCCGATTGAATTTCCTGCGATTGGCGTTTGTGATGGAATTGCGATGGGACACGAGGGAATGAAATATTCGCTTGTAACACGCGAGCTTATTGCCGACAGCGTTGAATGTGTTGCAAAAGCTCACCAGTTTGACGCTCTTGTTATGATTCCGAACTGTGACAAGATTGTTCCGGGAATGCTGATGGCTGCCGCACGCCTTAATTTGCCGACCGTTTTTGTTTCTGGCGGTCCGATGATGCCGGGACATCTTCCTGGAAATGACAAGTCGAATCCTTATTCGGGCAAGAATCTTTCTTTGACTGATATGTTCGAGGCTGTGGGCGGTCTTGCTGTTGGAAAAATCACAGAGGAGCAGCTTAAGGAAATGGAGCACCGCGCTTGTCCTGGTTGCGGTGCTTGCTCTGGAATGTTCACCGCGAACTCAATGAACTGCCTTACTGAAGTTTTGGGGCTTGGACTTCCTGGAAACGGAACAATTCCTGCCGTAACAGGTGAACGAATCGCGCTTGCAAAGCACGCTGGTATGGCTGTTATGAATTTGTATAAAAAAGGAATTACTGCCCGCCAGATGATGACGGCTGAAAATTTCCGCAATGCGCTTACAGCGGATATGGCGCTCGGATGTTCTTCCAACACAATGCTGCACGTTCCGGCTATTGCGCACGAGGCTGGAATTGACATTGACTTGCACGAGGTTAATAAAATTTCTGAGCGGACTCCGAATCTTTGCCACTTGGCTCCTGCAGGGCACACTTTTATGTGCGAGCTTGACGATGCAGGCGGTGTGCAGGCGGTTTTGGCTGAACTTGCAAAAAAGAATCTTATAAATACATCTTTGATTACCGCCACAGGAAAAACGATCGCGGAAAACATTGCTGGCGTTAAAAACCGCAATCCTGAAATTCTTCGCCCGATTGAAAATCCGTTCAGCGACAACGGCGGAATTGCGATTCTGTTCGGAAACCTTGCGCCGAACGGAACAGTTGTAAAACGATCAGCCTGCGCTCCTGAGCTTATGCACCACACAGGACCTGCGCGCGTGTTCAACGATGAAAGTGAGGCAATGGAAGCTGTCCAGAAGTCCCAGATTAAGCCGGGCGATGTTGTTGTAATCCGTTACGAAGGTCCGAAAGGCGGTCCTGGAATGCGTGAGATGCTTGCGGTTACAGCGGCTCTTGCAGGCCAGGGCTTGGACAAGCAGGTTGCGCTTATCACCGATGGACGATTCAGCGGTGCTACACGTGGCGCTTCTCTTGGACACTGTTCGCCTGAAGCGGCTGTTGGCGGTCCGATTGCGCTTGTTCAGGAAGGCGACAAAATTACTTTGGACATAAACAACTACAAAATCCATCTTGAAGTAAGCGACGAGGAACTTGCCGCACGCAAGGCAAAATGGGTTGCCCCAGAGCCAAAAGTAAAAACCGGCTATCTGGCGCGCTACGCAAAATTGGTAAGTTCTGCCGATAAGGGAGCAATTCTACAGTAAAAATAGTTGTGTGAGTTTATCGAAAGATAAACTCAGTAAGCAGACGCAGGCTGCGACTAAATAAAAATGCAATTCTTCAGTAAATAAAAAAAACAGAAAGGAATATTAAGAAATGAAAATTACAGGTTCACAAGTTGTTATAGAATGTCTTATAGAGCAGGGAGTTGATACTGTTTTTGGTTATCCGGGCGGAAACATTCTTAACATTTATGACGCTCTTTATAAGAATTCAGGCAGAATAAATCACATATTAACTGCGCACGAACAAGGTGCTGCCCACGCCGCAGACGGATATGCCCGTGCAACAGGAAGAGTCGGAGTGTGCATGGCAACAAGCGGTCCTGGTGCTACAAACCTTGTAACTGGAATCGCAACTGCGTATATGGATTCAAGTCCGATTATCGCAATTACTTGCAATGTTCCAAACAATCTTTTGGGAAAAGATACGTTTCAGGAAATCGACATTACAGGCGTAACTATGCCTATTACAAAGCAGAACTTCATGGTTCGCGATGTAAAGGATTTGGCAAAAACTATCCGTGAAGCTTTTTTCATTGCAAAGACCGGTCGTCCTGGTCCTGTTCTGATTGATATTTTAAAAGATGTTACTGCTGCGGAAGTTGAATTTGAGCCGCTTTCAAAAGAAAATGAGCGAAACGGCATTCTTATAGAAAATCATTCAAATTTAAAAAGAATTGCTGAAATAAATATTCCATCAGAAGAGAATATAAAAAAAGTTGCAGAGCTGATAAACAATTCAAAGCGTCCTTTTATTTATGCTGGCGGCGGAATCGGAATAAGCGGTGCAGAAAAAGAGCTTCTTGAGCTTGCAGAAAAAGCAAATATTCCTGTAAGTGAAAGTCTTATGGCGCGCTCTTCATTCCCGGCAACTCATCCGTTATGCACTTGGATGATTGGAATGCACGGAACAAAAGCAAGCAATATGGGCGTTACAGAATGCGATCTTTTGATTTCTCTTGGCTCAAGATTCAGCGACCGTGTTATTTTGGATTCTTCTAAATTTGCACAGAACGCAAAAGTTGTTCACATTGATATTGACCCTGCGGAAATTAATAAAAATATTCCGGCTTACACATCTCTTGTTGGAGATTTAAAGCAAATCCTTGGCCGTCTTATTCCTTCTGTTGAAAAAAAAGAACGCAAAGAATGGATTGAGCAAATTCAAGCATGGAAAAAGGAATATCCTGAATGCTATGACAAAAAGCCAGAGCATTCTATAAATCCAAAATTTATCTGCGAATGCATAAACAAAATTGCAGGTGAAAATACTTTTATCACAACTGAAGTTGGACAGCATCAGATGTGGGCTGCTCAGTTTTATCCATTTACAAAGCCTAGAACTTTTATAACTTCCGGCGGACTTGGAACAATGGGGTTTGGAACTGGAGCGGCAATGGGCGTTCAGTTTTCGGACAAAAATAACCGTGTTGTTCATATTGCAGGCGATGGCTCATTCCGCATGAACTGCAACGAACTTGCGACAATTCAGCATTATAATCTTCCGATTGTAATTATTGTTGTGAACAATCACGCGCTCGGAAATGTAAGAATGTGGCAGCGTCTTTTCTACGGAAAAAGATTCAGCCAGACAACTCTTGACTTTGGACCTGACTGGTGCAAGCTTGCCGATGCTTACGGAATTAAAGGTTACAAGGCGAGCAATGCAAAGGAATTTGAAAAAGTTTTCAAGGAAGCTTTTGATGCAAAAAAACCGGCTGTAATCGATGCTGAAGTTGACATTGACGAAATGGTGCTCCCTATGGTTCCAGGCGGAAAACCTATTTACGACATGATTATGAAACTCAGCGAAGAGGTTATGAACTGATATGAAAAAGGAGCTCAGAGGGGAAGAGCGTTTTAATGAAATTGGACGCATTGATTGTGAACGTATCTGCGCCTTGCCCGGAGTTCTTGAAGATATAAGTATGTCTGGATTCAGTGCGCATTTTCCAAATCCTGTCTTTGTAGATGCGGAAGATGAGTATACTGTTTTTATAACTTTTTCTCGGCAGGATTTTTCACGTCCGCTTGAATTTGTCTGTGTTCCAAAATGGAAAAAAGAAGACGAAAGTGAAACTGAAATTGGATTTAAAATTTTGCGTTCTCCGGATTCTCCTGCATTGGCTTCTTTTATAAACAGCCTTCAGGAAAGTTCCGAGGAAAATCCTGATCTTGCTGACATGATTATTTCTCCAGAAGCGGAATTTGTAAAATGAGCACTTCAATAGAAAAAATTTCAGGCGCGGCGTTTCTTCCTTTTCCAGAAATGGATGGAATTCTAAGAGACGAGCTAAAAGAACGTTTTTCTGTTTCTATGGAAAATGCTGTTGCTTACGGAGAACTTCTTTATATTCCTGACTACAACATAAAAAATTCTGACGGAAGTTTTAAAGTTCCTTATTTTTGCAGAAGCGCGATGCTTGAGCCTTTCATTTTGAAATTTGATTCAATTGGAGAAGCTAGCGGCGAACTGAAAAAAATTCAGCGTTCTTGGGCTTCATGCAGTTCCACTTGTTTTAGAAGAGCCGCATTGATTCAGGAAAAACTTCCGTATATAAATTTCAAACCCAAAAATTTTCCGGTAAAACTCCCTGCATCTGAAATTGGACTTTTTTGTTTGCTTGATAAAGGCACGATGATTGCTTCTGCAAAAACTTCCAGTTCACTTCCTGCAGGAAAAATTTCATTTATAGAAGATCACGAAAATCCTCCGAGCCGGGCGTATTTAAAAATTCAAGAAAGCCTTTCTGTTGCAGACAGCATTTTTGGCTGCGGACTTCCTTCTGCTTCTTCAAGATGCTTTGAAGCTGGAGCGTGTCCCGGCGGCTGGACTTATGTTCTTGTGAATTTAGGCGCAAAAGTTTTTGCAGTTGACAGGAGCGAACTTGTTCCGTCTTTAATGAAAAATCCGCTTGTGGAATTTTTGGCGCATGACGCTTTCACATTGAAGTCTGAATCGCTTGGAGAATTCGATTGGGTTTTCAGCGATGTGATTTGCTATCCTGAGCGTCTTCTTGAATGGATAAAGATGTGGATTGAAAGCGGAAAAACTAAAAAGATGATCTGCACAATAAAAATGCAAGGAAAAACTGACTGGAATTTGATTTCAAAGTTTGAAGAAATTCCAGACAGTAAAGTTATTCATTTAAATTACAATAAGCATGAATTGACTTTTATACATTGCGAAAAATCTTAAAGTTTTCCGCCTTCAACTACAAGAGCATCTGCGTCAGATTCTGCTCCGTAAGTCGAACGAAGAGTTGCTTCATAGTCGGCATGGAAGAAGTTTTCTTTTCCAAGCTCTACTATTTCATTGTTGAGCCATTCAAGCAAACTTGAATTTCCTTTTTGAACTGCGGCGGCAATTGTGTCAAGTTCTCCAAGGCTTTCTATTCCGACTTTATATCCAGGATTTTCCAAAGCCCAGGCAAGAACTTCTGTGTTGTCTGTTGACATTCCAGCTCCTCTTCCATCAAGAAGCGCAGCATAGGCTTCTGCATACTGATCGAATTTTAAAAGCTCAACTTCTGGATAATTTTTTGTAAAGTAAGTTTCAGCTGTTGTTCCTTTGCTGATTATAAGTTTTTTTCCAATCAAGTCTTCCGGCTTTGTAACAAGAGCTGATTCCGGTGAAACAACTCCAAGAGCAACTTTCATATACGGAAGAGCAAAGTCAACTTTTTCCGCACGTTCTGGAGTTACAGTGAAATTTGCAAGAACAATGTCAACTTTTCCTGTAACAAGAAATTCAACGCGGCTTGCGGCTTCAACTGGAACATATTTTACTTTTACGCCGAGGTCTTTTGCAATGCGGTTTCCAAAGTAAACATCGTAGCCTTGATATTCGCCATATTCATCAACGTATCCAAAAGGCTTTTTGTCGCTGAATACTGCAATTTTTATTTCTCCGCTTTTCTTTATCTGCTCAACAGTTCTTGCGGAAGTTTTATTTTCTTTTGTGCAAGCTGAAAATAAACTAAGAACTGCTGCAATTCCGGCGGCAAGAATAATTCCTTTTTTTGTTTTCATACTTCTACCTCTTTTGTTTAAGATAGAATAAACATACTTATTTGATAGGAAAATGTCAAGCGCAATTTCAAGTATTTTTTACTTTGTCGAACATAAAGGCTTTTAAGAATTTTCTGGCGCGTTCAGTTTTCGGATTGTTAAAGAACTGTTCTGGCTTTGATATTTCTACAATTTTTCCTTCGTCAATGAAAACAATTCTGTCTGCAACTGCACGGGCAAATTCCAGCTGATGGGTTACAATTACCATCGTGCGTCCTTCTTTTGCAAGGTTTACCATTACGTCCAGAACTTCGCGCACCATTTCAGGGTCAAGAGCCGCTGTAACTTCATCGAACAAAAGAACTTCTGGGTGCATGCAAAGCGCGCGGACAATAGCGACTCTCTGTTTCTGACCGCCGGAAAGTTCTCTTGGATACGAATCTTTTTTTTCAAGAAGTCCGACTCTTTCAAGCCACAGCTCCGCTTCTTTTTTCACTTCATCTGCTTTTCTTCCCTGCGCTTTTAAAGGTCCAAGCAAAATATTTTTTTCAACAGTTAAATGTGGAAACAAATCGTAGCTTTGAAAAACCATTCCTATTTTTTGGCGGATTAAATGCATATTCTTTTTTCTGTTGCTGATTATTTCGCCGTCTAAAAGAATTTCACCTTGCTGAATTTCTTCAAGTCCGTTTATGCATCTTAGAAGCGTGCTTTTTCCGCATCCGGAAGGTCCTAAAATTACAACGACTTCTCCGCGTTCAACTTCAAGTGAAACTCCGTTTAAAATTCCGCCGACTTTTGGGAATTCTTTTTTTATGTCTTTTATTTCTAGCAAGCTCATTTTTTTCTCCAAAGTTTTAATTGTCTTTTTGGCGTTTTTCAAGTTTTCCTGCAAGAATCGAAAGCGGCCAACAAACTATAAAGTACATGAAAAAAATAACAGCGTAAACTGCTATTGCGGCTGTGGGAACTGTAAGCCGGTTTGCGTCAATTATTTGCTGACCAATTTTTACAACTTCGATTACACCGACAAAAACTACAATAGAAGTTGTCTTTATCATTCTTGTAATTAAATTCATTGCAAGCGGAATAAGCCGTCTCAAAGTCTGTGGAATGATTACGTAAATGTAAATCTGCTTTTCATTAAGTCCGATTGATTTTGCGCTTTCGTATTGATGACGCGGAATGCTTTCAAGCGCGCCTCTCACAAGGTCTCCCATTTCCGCAGTTCCCCAAAGCGTGAACACTAGAACAGATGCCGCTTCTCCGCTGATTGAAATTCCGAATGCTCTTGTAAGTCCGAAGTACGCCAAAAAAAGTAAAACGAGCTGAGGCATAATGCGCATGAACTCAAGATAAATTTTGCAGATAATTTGGAGCGGCTTTATTTTTACAGTCATAAGCGCGCCGAGCAAAAATCCAAGTATAATTGAAAAAACTACGGAAACTGCCGCGATTTCAATTGTAACAAGAAGTCCCTGCAAAAGACGCAGAAAATTTTTACCCATGAAAATTACGTTGAATGAATTTGTAATTGAATCAAGCATTTCCGAACTGTGCATAGCGGAGCTTCCTTTCTGCAAATGAACTTAAAATTGTTATTGGCAAAAGCAAAATAAAATATGAAACGACCAAAAGGAAAAGTGCTTCTTCTGTTTTGTAATAAAGACCGATTAAATCTTTTGCAATGTACATAAGGTCTGCAAGTGCGACTGCGCTGAACATTGAAGTTTCTTTTATAAGGAACATTGTGTTTGCGCAAATTCCCGGTATGGAAACTGAAAACGCCTGCGGAAGAATTACAAATCTCGCAATTTGAAATTCTGTAAGCCCGATGCATCTTCCTGATTCAAGCTGAATTCTTCCGACTGTTTCAAGCGAGCTTCTGAATGTTTCTGCCATGTAGCTTCCGCCTAAAAAAGTCAAACCTATTATTCCGCATTGTTCAGAAGAAAGTTTTATTCCCATTTTCGGAAAAGCAAAGTACAAAAAAAACAATTGGATTAACAATGGCGTGTTCCGTGAAAGCTCTGTGTATGCTTTTACAATTTCTTTTGCAACAGGAATTTTCCAATAGCGGATTACAGCACAAAAAAGTCCAAGCGCAATTGAAAGAACAACTCCTGCAAGCCCGGCTTTTAAAGTCAGAATCGCAGCTTTTTCGTACAGAGGAATCACTTGATGAATAAAGCCAAAGTCCATAATTCCTATAAGTCTAATTGGAAAAGAAATATTGGTCAACAGACTTTCGCTTTAAAAATTTCCTCTGAATTATTTATCCATTATTGTGATTTCAACGCGGCGGTTTCTTGATTTGCCTTCTTCTGTTCTATTGGTTGCGATTGGGCGTTCTGCTCCAAAGCCTTGCGTGAATACATGGAATCTGTCTCGCACGTTTAGTCCAATTAAATATTCTGCCACTGCGCTTGCTCTTTCTTCACTTAGAATTTTCCGCATTTTTTCTGTTCCTGCAAGTGCTGTGTGTCCCGTAACTAAAATGTCGTTGTCAGGCCAGCTTTCAAGGATTTTTGCAATCTGCTGAATTTTAAGTTTTTCGCTTTCCAAGAGTACTGCGCTGTCCGGCTCAAACTGAATGTTTTCTATTGCGATTGTAAGTCCCTTTTCATCCGGCTTTACGGTAACATTTTCAAGTCCAAGTTCTTTTATTTTTTTCTGCACGGAAGAAATGTTTTCTGTTGTATTTGTCCTTGCAAATTCTGTAACTTCTGCATGGGCAGTTCCTCTAAATTCAAAAATATTTCCTGCGGCAGTTTCTATAGAAATTCTGAAAGACTCGGTGTAGTGGTCAATTGCGCCCTTTTCGTTGTCCCAAAAAATTGTCTCGTCACTGAATCCACGAGTTGTAACTGGATAGTCATCAAGCTCATAATTTTGTATCGGAGGATTTTCCATATACATTGTGTAGCGTACTCTTATTTTATAAAGCCCGGAATTTTCATCGCGTCCCTCGTAAGTGTATTCGGCGTTGAATGGAACTTTGTACGGTTTTTCAATTCCAAATCCTTTTCTTAAGTCGTGGGCTTCGTGTCCTTTTGCACTCCATTTTTCTCCCGGTAAAATTTCTTTGTTTGGAAAAATCGGAACATCGCGCACAGTCGGCATAAAATATTCGTCTGCGATTGTGTAAGTTCCGTTTTTGCTTCTTTTAAAAATGCTTTTGTAATCTTTTCCGTAAGAAAATCTTGCGCCTGTGTAAGTTCCTGTGGAATCTTCCGTTGTCATAAAAATGCAGTCGTGGATTCCTTGTCCGTCTTTTGTTACGTCTGTAATTTCCGCGGAAACTCTATTTACGATTATTGAATGGTGGCTTTTGCGGTGATTTACAAAAATGTCTTCGTCAACTGTTGAAAGAATTCTGTAGCGGTCGCCTTTCTGATATTTAAATTCAAACTTAACGCTTTCTGTATTTTCCTGTGCAAAAAGTGAAGATGCAAAAATTAACAAAACTGAAATCAATAAGATTTTTCTTTTCATGCTGATATGATAAAATTGAATCATGGAAATTTCAACAGTGCATGAACTTTTAAACGGAAAATTTATTTTTTGCATTTCAATGATTTGCATGATGCTAATTGGCTTTGTTTTGGGACGGATTGTGCAAAAGTTAAAAACGGTTTCAGAATTTAAGAAGCAAAGAAAAGATGCCGTGAACAGAAGCCGTTCAGTTTTGGGCGGACAGTTCAGTGAGCAGATTGCGCCGTTTTTGCCAGGTTTTCCGTGCAATCCAGGCGATGTGCGTTTTGTTGGAAAGCCTATTGATTTTGTTGCTTTTCCTGGAAGCGCAGAAGGCAATGATATAGAAGAAATTTATTTTATAGAAGTAAAGTCAGGGCAGAGCAAGCTAAGTCCGCGGGAAAAACAAATCAAGCTGGCAATAGAACAGGGCAGAGTGAAATATCTTGAATATAGAATTCCCGGCGGAAGTGGCAAGGTTTAAAACTTCTAGCTGTTGATTTTGCTCAAGTTTTCTACAAGAAGTTTTTCGCATTGCTCTTTTGGCATTGGTTTTCCAAGCAGGAATCCTTGGATTGTGCGGCAGTTGAATTTCTGAATCATTTTCAACTGCTCTTCATTTTCAACACCTTCAGCAATTGTGTTCAATCCCATTTTTGAAACAAGAGAAATAATGCTTTCTGTAAGGTTCGCTTCAAATCCGTCTTTTGCCGCAATATTCGAAACAAACGACTTGTCAATTTTTAAAGTTGTAAGAGGCAGAAGCTGTAAGTATCTTAATGAAGAATATCCTGTTCCAAAGTCATCGAGCGAAAGTCCCACGCCTTGCTCTCTTATTTTGTTCAGTTTGGATATTGTGTCTTCCACGTTGTCAATAAGAACGCCTTCTGTAATTTTAATTTCAAGATGCTTTTTGTCTATTCCTGATTTTTCAATTTTCTTAAACAGCTTTTCAATAAAATCTTCTTGAACAAACTGAACTGGAGAAACATTCACAGACATTATTCCGTTGAAGCTGAATTTCATTTCTCATTCTTTGATTGTTGCAAGAGCGGTTGTCATAACCCAGTCTCCAAGCGGAAGAACAAGATGAGTTTCTTCAGCAAGCGGAATGAACTGTTCAGGACTTATCCAGCCTAAGTCGCTGTCGTACCATCTAAGAAGCGCTTCAAATCCACGAAGTTCTTTTGTCTTTGCGTCAAACTGCGGCTGATAATAAAGTTGAAAATTTCTGCTTGCCATTGCCTTTGACATTTTTGTTTCTATATTTAGCTTGCTTAGGAATTTTTCCTGCATGAGCGAATGGAAGCAGGCGACATTATTTTTACCGTTTTTCTTTGCTTCTATTTTTGCCATGTCAGCGAACTTTAAAAGGTCTTCGGATTTTTTTGAGTCGTCCGGGAAGATTGCAATTCCGCCTGAAATTCCAATTCCTTCCGCATTTAAAAAACGAAGGGCTTTCTTTGAAATTTCTATAGCTTCATCGCGGTCTTTTATATTTTTGTACAAAAGCACAAATTCATCTCCGCCGAATCTTGTTGCGGTAACCGTTTTTGACTCCATGAGCTTGAGAATTGTTGCAACTTGCTTTAAAAGCTCATCGCCTGCATTATGTCCTCTTGAGTCATTGATGTCTTTCATGTTGTCAATGTCGAACAAAAGAATTCCAAACTTTTCATCTTTTTCAGTTGCTTCTTTTATCTGAACTTTCATCATTGTAGAAAGCCATGCGCGGTTGTAAAGGTCGGTAAGGGAATCGTGATATGCCGCAAATAAAAGCTGTTCATTCAGCTGCTGAATATTCTTTAGCTGAGAATCCAAATTCAGTCTGCTTGATTTTAGCTGATTTGTTACTTCTTCAAGTTTTTTGTTCTGCTCGCTCAGTGCTGACTCGTATTCTTTTGCCTGAGAAACATTTGTCAGCGAAACCGCAACGTAATCGCCCGGAACACATTTTGCAACAAGCTGAATCCATATAGAAAAATTATGCGAGTAAAAAGTTTCTTCAATTGTCTTTTTTGTTTTTATAGTTTCAACCGCCATATCAAACCAGCTTATGTCTTGGCTGATTTTTTCTTTGAAACTTGAAAACAGAACGTCTTCCTTTATAAAATTTTTTGTAAGGCTTCTGAAACATTCATTCACGTAGACAATTGAGAAGTCCGTTATTTTTTCGTCCTGCTTTACTGGAGCTGCAATAATAACCGCAGCCGGAATTGTGTCCAAGATAGTTTTATATTCAGAAAGTTCAAGCATAAAATTCCTTTACATTTTTTAATTGAAAGTGTTGAAAAAAACTTTTGTAAGTCTTTAACAGCATTGAAAGTTTATTCCCAGCCGAATGTTGCAGGCGGCTTGTTTGTGAGATCAAAAAATATTGCATCAACATAAGACAGCTTTGAAATTTCCTGCACAATCTCCATAAGAAGATCCTGCGGAAGCTGCGCGAATCTTGCCGTCATTACATCTTCTGAGCAAAGCGGGCGCAACACAAAACTGCATCTTTCCTTTGACGAAGCGTAAGGCAAATTGATTGTAAGATGCTGGAAAATTTTATTGTACCAGCCGCTTTTATGAAGAGCGGTAAGAACTATGTCGTCAGCATCACGTGTCTGATCCAATTTGTTTTTTGTGCAGTAACCTTCCTGAAGCTTTAAGTCTTCGTCTTTTACAAAAGGATTTTGCCACAAGCGGATTATCGTTCTGTTTATAAATGACGCGCTGTTTGTAATCTGACTTGAGGCTGCTTCAAGTTTTTCCCATTTTTTTGGAAGATGATAAAAGCCATTTTCCGTTTTTGCAAAGCTGATTACAGACGGAAATCTGTAAGTGCGGAAGTCTCCCTGAACGCCTACGGATTTTACAGGCAGAATATATTTTTCAAGACTTGCAGAACATTTTGCGCAGAACATTTCAAGCTGAACCTTTGAAAATTCTTCCTGCGCTTTTTTAAATTCTTCTTTGTCATTGTCCGCCATTGTTCCGTTGGAACAAAGCACATTGATGCTCAGTCCAGGTCCGGGGAAAGGATGGCGCATTACAAGCTCGTCTTCAAGCCCGAGTTTTTTTCCAATTGCGCGAACTTCATCTTTATATAAATCTTTTAAAGGCTCAATAATCAAGCCTTTTTCAATTAGCTTTTGTATTCCGTCTACGCGGTTATGATGAGTTTTTATAACATTTGAATTTTTTGTTCCGCCGCTTTCAATGATGTCCGGATACAAAGTTCCCTGCGCCAAAAGCCATTTGTCTTCATCAAGCTTTTGCTTTGCCACAACTTCATTGCGCACTGTAATAAAATTTTCGCCAATAGCCATTCGTTTTTTCTGCGGGTCGGTAAGATTTTCTACAGCCTTTAAAAAACTTTTGCTTGCGTCTTCAACAATGAAATTTGAAAATCCATGGCTTTTGTATGCCTCTTCAACTTTCTTGCTTTCATTCTTGCGCATAAAGCCATTGTCAATGTGAAGTCCCAAAACTCTTTCCTGCCCCAACGCCTTGTTTAAAAGCGCGAACGCAACAGTGGAATCAACTCCGCCGCTTAAAAAGAGAAGAACATTTTTGCCATTTGCCTGATTTTTTATGGAATCGATTATGTGATTTAGAACTGTGTCCTGATCCCAGTTTTTTTCCATTCCGCAGAACTTCGCAAAGTTTTCAAGAATTTTATTTCCGCAAGGTGTGTCCTTTACTTCGCAGTGGAACTGAAGACTGAAACGTTTTTTTTCAAGATTCTGAAGCGCGGCGAATTCGCAGTCTTTTGTTGAACCGACAGTTTCAAAGTCGTCTCCTGGCTTTACAACAGCATCCTGATGGCTCATCCAAACTTGCTGAGGACTTTCAATTTCTTCAAACAGCGGGCATTTTATATTTTGATTAAGTTCTAAAGTTGCAAATCCGAATTCTCCAACTAAAGCTTTTTGAGCTTTTCCATTGTAGCCGGTTTGAACTACATAATGTCCGTAGCAAAGACCAAGGATTGGAATATCAAGCTTAAGAATTTCAGAATTGAATTCAGGAGCATTTTTATCATAGATACTGGACGGACCTCCGCTAAGCACAATTCCTTTTGCATTTTTGAATGTTTCAAGCCCGGCGGAAGGCAAGGCGATTTCTGAATAATAACCCATCATGCGGAATCTTTTTGCAATAAGGTGGGCATACTGGCTTCCAAAATCTAAAACAACAATTTTTAAACGTTCCATGAAATACAATTATATCTCATATCCATGTTTTAGCCAAGTTAAAAGGAATTTTATTCTTGGACTGAAAAAGTTCTCTTGGAGTATTTTCTTATTTGAGAAAGAGCCTTTACTCCGATTTTTGGATTTTTTTCTATGAGCTTTTGGAATACGGAATAAGGGATTTTTATGACTTTTGATTTTCCAATTGAAACTGCGTCTTCCTGCCGGTGCTTCTTTAAAAGACATTCTCCCTCGCCAAAAAACGCGCCTTGATTTAAAACCTGCCCTTCATTTTTGTGGATAAGCAAAATGCTTCCGCTTGCAATGTAAAAACAGAATTCGCTTTTTGAATTTTTTCTGTATACAAAATTTCCGTCGTCAAAATTTAATGCGTGGGAATTTTTCTTAAGAAGAAAATACGGATTTATAAAAAGAAACCGCTTTATGTTTGAAAAGAATTTTCCGTCTTGTTTTTCAGGAAGAAGATAAAGCTCGCACAAAAGCAACGTTTCAAAAAACTGATAGACATAAAGCCACTGCGCAAAAAAGAAAAAAATTATAAAGAAAAAAAACACGCCCATGAGAATTACAATAATGTTGCTTAAAACTCCGTAGACCATGTTGTAACGGTTTATGTTCACAAACAGGTGAAAGACTTTTGTAAGAATCCAGAACGAAGCGCAAGTTCCTGCTGAAGACAAAATGCTTATTCCCCAGGACGGATTTGTTCTGCTTCCGAATTTATATGTGAATGCAGTTGCGGCAAATAAAATTATAAACGGAACAAAACCAGCGGCTGTCTTGGAAATCAAATCGGCAATGTGATTCAGAGGCTCAAGAATTCCGTAGAACCTTGGAACGAGCACGATTGTCTTTAAGCTGATTGTTATGAAAATTATCAGTGAAAATAAAATTACAAAAAGAGCTTCTCCAGTAAAAACAAGAAACATATTTTTTACAGGACGCGATTTTGCATCTTTTCCAAAAATTCTTTTCAGCCCAACAATCACAGAACTGAAAAATCTTCTTGACATCCACACAACAGCCGCAATAATTACAACTTCAAAATTTGTAACAAGCTTAAGCGATTTCGGAAGCGAATCTTCTATGCTTATAATCTGGCTTGAAAACGGACTTGAAGAAATAAGTGCAGAAACAGTTTCCGGGGAAGCGTGCAGAACTCTAAGAAGCACAACGCAAATAATCATGCTGATTGGAACAACTGAAAGCAAAAATCCAAATGCGCAGGCAGAAGCTGAAGAAATCAAGTCATTTGAAAAAAACAAGCTTGAACTTAAATAAAGCGACTGCACAATGCTGAATAGTGAAATTTTTTTTAGCTGTTTTTTGCCTAAAGTCATGAAAAGTTATGTCCGGGCTGGCTTGAAAAAGTTGAAGGCTTGGATTTTGTTTTTGTCTTTGCCGCAAAGTTGTAGTAGTCCAGCTGCGCATAGTCAGTGTCGTCTTTGCGTTCTTCGTTTATTGAAACTATCATCTTGTCTTCAATTGTTTTAAAAACATACTGACGGATTTCGTCCTTTACAGCAGTAGGTGTTTGCGGCGCGAGGAGAAGAACCCAGATTGTTCCTTGCTCCGTTTTTTTTACTGCGAAAACAACTGCTTCTGTTACAACCTGCTTTGTTCCCAGCCTGAGCGTTACATCTTGAAGTATGTAGTTTTTTGCAATTATAAGGCTTTCAAGCCCGGCAGGAATTTTTACAGCCATTCCCACAGAACTTAAATCAAAAAGTTTGAGCTGGTGCATTTTGCTTCCGTGGTTCCAAAATAAAGACGCGTCCTTGTCGTGCATTAAATTTGCCCGGATATACTGCCGTCTTCCTTTTGCGTTTGTTTTGGCAAGAATATTCTGTATGTGCTCGGAAACTTTTTCTATTCCATCTGAAAAATCAATTACGCTGTTTTCTGAATCCGAAAATTTTGAGAACAGCTCAATTTCGTTTTGCTTTATTTTTTCGGAAATGACTGTCGCCTGAATTGTCTTGAGGCTTTCTTCTTTGTCGAAACTTCGCAGAAAATTGAACCAGGCGCCTATTGAAAGTTGCGCGTCAATATTTATAAACAGAACAGAGCCGGGATTTTTCCGCAGAAGATTTTTTGCATCGCGGTAGTTTTCGATAATGTAGACTTCGTATTCTTTTTTCCTCAGGCTGCTTATTATGTCTTTTTTTATTGCATAAGCAGGATTTAAGAAGAATATTTTTCTGCCGTACATATCAAAGTCTGTCTGTTCTGCCATTGATTCTTTCCTAGCTGATATTATAAGCCTGCTTGCTGAATTTTGCAAATTAGAAAACAAATTTGCCATACTGAACAGAATGCGCAGTATGGCTTTATTGTGGGGATGTCTCAAAAGTATCTTTTTTGTCATTTTCAGGCTTGACCCGAAAATCTAAATGCATATATTGCAATTATTTAGAAATTATTAGACATCCCCTAAATTTTTTTAGAAATCAGCGAGTTTTGGTGCTCGTGGATAAGGAATTACGTCGCGGATATTTTCCATTCCTGTAACGTAACGGATAAGTCGCTCAAATCCCAGTCCGAATCCGGAATGAGGAACTGTGCCGAATCTACGCAAATCAAGATACCACTGATAGTTTGACATATCCATCTTGCGTTCCTCGCACGCTTTTAAAAGTTTTTCGTAATTTTCTTCGCGCTCAGAGCCGCCGATTAATTCACCGATTCCAGGAACAAGAACATCTACTGCTTTTACAGTTTTTCCGTCATCATTCTGTTTCATATAGAAGGATTTT
This sequence comes from Treponema sp. UBA6852, assembly GCA_002449305.1. Classification (GTDB taxonomy): domain Bacteria; phylum Spirochaetota; class Spirochaetia; order Treponematales; family Treponemataceae; genus Treponema_D. Next base: position 30,666 of record DKDI01000045.1, on the reverse strand, counting down.
ATTTCTTTTGGATAGTTAAAAACCATTACCGGGCAACCAAAAATCTTTTCTGTAAGATAACGCTCGTGCTCAGTTGCAATATCGCAGCCCCAGTACGGCTTGAATTCAAATTTTGCTCCGTTCTTTTCAGCTTCTTCAAGTTTTGCAATTGCGTCTGTGTAGGAAATGCGAACGAATTTTGCCTTTGCGACTTTTTCAAGGCTTTCAATAAGTCCAGGTTGAATTCGTTTGTCAAAGAATTCCAAGTCTGAACGGCATTTTGTTAAAGCCCAATTTAAAAGATATTTTACGAAATCTTCCTGAATGTCCATGTCGTCATCAAGGTCAAAGAACGCCATTTCCGGCTCAATCATCCAGAATTCAGCCAAGTGGCGCGGAGTGTTTGAATTTTCTGCACGGAAAGTAGGTCCAAAAGTGTAGACGCGGCTTAATGCGGTTGCCATCGTTTCCGCTTCAAGTTGACCGGAAACAGTGAGAGATGCTTTTTTGCCGAAAAAGTCTTTTGAATAGTCAACAATTTTGTGGGCGTCCTCAATTTTCATTCCGCCAGCTCCTGCTTTTACGCCAAGCTCAACGATTTTTTCCATTGAAAGCGTTGTAACCTGAAACATTTCGCCTGCGCCTTCACAGTCAGAGCAAGTGATTTCCGGGGCGTTGATGTATTGGAATCCGCGTTCCTGAAAAAACGAATGAACGGCAAAAGCCATTTGGTTTCTCACTCTGTAAACTGCGCCAAAAGTATTTGTTCTGGCACGAAGATGTGCGTTTGTGCGAAGATATTCCATAGACATTCTGTTTTTCTGCAGAGGATATTCTTCTGGATTGCACGCGCCCAGCATTTTCAGCGATTCAAGAGTAACTTCCACAGCCTGACCGCTTGCAGGGGAAGCAATTAAAATTCCCTCTGCACGTATAGATGCACCTGTGTTCAGTTTTTTTAATTCTTCTTCTATATTATTTACATTTGCATTTGGAGAAGGCGAATTTCTGTCAAAAGTAAGCTGAATATTAGCGAAACAGCTACCGTCATTTACCTGAATGAAAACAAGATTTTTTGAGTCGCGTACAGAACGAATCCAGCCGCAAACTGTAACTTTTTGACTTTCCGGTTTTGTAGAAAGCAAATCTTTTATAAGAATAGGTGTCATAATTTTACAGTTTAATGAATTGATTTTATATGGTCAATTAATGTTTTAAGCTGAAACCGCTTCCTGTTCTAAGCGGAACGTGATTCCTGTTCTAATAGGAAGGCTGTTCCTGTTTGAACAAAATAAGCATTCCCGTTGCAATAGGAACATTTTGTTTGTTTTAATAGGAATTTGATTTCTTATTACTTGACATTTCCACCTCATGTAAATTTATAAAAGTTCTTCGAATCAAGTTCGAAGATGACATATATTTCTGTCTACAATTTTACACTGTATATAAATTTATACAGATAATTTTTTGCTCATCTGTCTACTTTTTTGTAATTTTGTTTTTTCTTTGAATTTTATTCTTTTGAATTGAAATTTTTTTTAAGATTTTATTTCCTTGAATTGCAAGAAAATACGCATTAGTTTCAAGAAAAATGTCGGTTTTTATCTATACTTTTCTTTACTTGGCACAATGTATGCCAGTGTATTATGAGATTAAAAAAGTTATGGAGTTTTGTTATGGAAATTGATGTTGCCCATGGATATCTGAATTCATTGAAGAAATATCCTCTGCTTTCCGCCGAAGAAGAAATTGCGCTTGCAAAACGAATCAAGTCTGGAGACAAAGAAGCATTCAATCTGCTTGTTAATTCAAATCTTAGGCTTGTTGTGAGCGTTGCAGGAAAATTCAAAAAAGGCGCATTTAGCATTATGGATTTGATTCAAGAAGGAAACCTTGGACTTATGACTGCTGCCCAAAGATTTGATCCAGCGTTTGGAACAAGATTTTCAACTTATGCCTACAGATGGATTGTGCAGCACATTATGAGATTCATCAGTGCCAATAGTTCTCCAATTTTGATTCCGGTGCACAGGGAAACTCTTTTGCGCCGCATCCAGAAATTTCAGAATATTTTCTTTCAGCAGAACGGAAGAGAAGCCTCTGTTAAGGAACTTGCGCTTTTTGCAGGGATTTCAGAAGAACGCCTAAAAGATGTTCTTGACACTTCTTATACAGTTGCGTCTCTTGATACTGAAGTTGCTGATGAAGGAAAATCAGTTTCGTTAGGCGAGATTATCCCGGACACTGGGTTTTCTCCAGAAGAGCTTGCGGTTAGAGAGGATTCCAAAAGCTGCGTTAATTTTTTTATGGATTCTTTAACAGGAATAGAAAAGAGTGTTTTGCGGCATCGTTACAATTTTGACTATGACTTGCATTCAAAAAGTTTGCGTGAAGTCGGTAGGATTGTAGGATTGAGCCAAGAGGCAGTGCGCCAGGCTGAACTCCGCGCCAAAAAACATCTTAAATCTGCAATGGAGAGTGTTTTTGCTGTTTAGGGCATTTTAGTCAGTTCTTAGTCTCCTTTTACTGTCAATTTCTCTTGCGCAGATTGAGAGGCTTCGGTTGTGAATTTTATTCAGCGCCGGAGCCTCTGTTTTTTTTACTTTATGCGGCTATTTCAAAAATTTATTCAAAGAAGTATGATATGCTTATGAAAATGATTCTTACTGGCACCGGAACAAGCCACGGAATTCCTGTGATTGGATGCGGCTGCAATGTGTGCCGTTCAAGCGATTTGAGGGACAACCGGTTAAGATGCAGCGCGTTTCTTGAAAGTCCTGCAAATATTCTTGTGGATGTCGGGCCGGAATTTAGAATTCAGGCGTTGAAATATAAAATTACCAAAGTTGACGCGGTTTTTATAACTCACAGCCATGCGGATCATCTTCATGGAATTGACGACTTGCGCGTTTTTAGTCACACAAAGGCTCTTGATCCGGCGCATCCTGACAACAAGGAAACTGAAGGCGAAGGTCTAAAAATTTACACAACAACTTACGCGGAGCATGACATTCGGCACAGATTCGACTACATTTTTACTCCGATGAAAGAAGGCGGCGGAAAACCAAAAATTCAAATTATGAGCGCGGAAAATGTCAGCGAAAAAAATCCTCTTTTTATAAACGGAATTGAAATTCTACCTGTAATGCTCAAGCACGGGCATTTAGATGACATGGGACTTTTGTTCAGCGAGGAAGGGAAGGACGGAAAAAAACACAGCATCGCCTATCTTACTGATTGCAGTTTTGTGCCGGAAAATTCAATTGAACTTGTAAAAGAAGCATCAGGAATTCTTGAGCATATTGTAATCGACGGATTGCGGCTGGAACCTCATTCGACGCATTTTTCGTTTGAACAGGCACTTGAAGCGGCGCAAAAAATGAATCCGCGAAACGTTTATCTGACTCACATAACGCATAACATGAGCCACGTTCAAATAGAAGATTATGTAAAAAGCATTTTGTGGAAGTTTCCTCTGCTGAAAAAAAACGCAGAAAACGGATTTTATATAGGACCTGCCTACGACGGACTTGAGCTTGTGTGTTAACCTTGCATTTTTTTTACATAGCCTGAAATTCGAGTTTTGATAAGAACAGTAATTTAAGTGTCATTCCCGTGCTACGACACGGGAATCTGTTGGAAATTTTCAATAGATTATCGGGTCAAGCCCGATAATGACATTAAATTATAAAGCTCGACATTTGGGCTACCTAAAAAAAATTCCCTGGCTGATTTTGTTTTGCAAAGTCAGTCAGGGAGTGGAAGTTTACTTTACTTTTATGGCGTCTGACTCTAAGATTGCGGTTCTCCAGACGTAATGTTCTGCATTTTCCATTTCATTAACTTCAAAAGTGTATGCGTACTGCACAAAAAGATAAGATTTTTTTGTGCTTCCAAGGAAATGGCTAAAACCTGTTGCAAGAAGTTCTTGACACTCTTTTGTTGCTTCTTCATTTTCTTCATAATAAACAGGAGCGTCTGGATCAGTGTAGTCTTTTGCGTTATAAAGTTTAGTTGAAGATACTGTGTCTGATTTTTTTCCAAAGTAATTTCCAAACCAAATTGCATCATTGTTCCAGTCGGTTTCTGTGCTGGAGTTTTTTGCATGGTAGTTGATTCTTGTTTCCACATTGTCTCCTTCCGGTGGAATAACATTTGAAACTTTAACAGTTGGCTTTGTTCCATCATAAGATAAGTCTATGTGGCGGCTTGTTAAATTTGAATAGTCTATGTCACCAATTCCGTCTGTGGCAGTGATTATGATAATTTCTGCGGGAAGAGCTTTTGTTATGCTGTTTTCGGTAGTTTCCATTCCAATGTTGAACTTGTATTTTTCGCCCGGCTCGCAAAGCGGATAAACGAATGTGTATTTTTTTCCAGCATAGCTATAGATATTCTGCGGTTCAGGTTCACATCTTGTTGTCCAAAAATCTTCCATGCCTTCGATGTCTTCAAGCCTTGTGATTTCAAGGTAAGTTGTATATTCTGGAAGAGTAATTTCAAACTGGATTCCGCCTGAAACTGCTGTGGCTTTTACGTGATCTGTTTGTGTTATTTCAGCTGCGTTTTCAATTGAGCGGCTTGAATTGTACACAACGCCGTTTTTCTTGATTCTAAGGTCAAGAACTCTTGAACTTGTGTCATCTGAATCTGAACTGCTTGAGCCGTCAGAGCAGCTTGTAAAGCAAAGCGCAGAAATCAATGCGATTCCAAAAATAAAGTTTCTAATTTTCATATAAATACCTCAAGGTCATTTTACCCCCCCCCGAGTTTTGTCAAGAGGTTCGGCTGTAAAATTAGAAAATATTTGCTTTTAAAGTTTGTATAAAATTTAAATAAAAAAAGACTGCCAGATTTTGGCAGCCTTCTTCAAGTTCTAGCTTTTTAGGTTAAAACTATTCAGCTTTGTTTGCGCCTGCGTTTGCAGGAGTTACATTGATTTTCTTTGTAATGAATCCAGAGCGGAGACACTGAGTGCAAACTTTGATTGTTCTTGTTGTTCCGTCGATTTCTGTCTTAATCTTCAAAAGATTTGGCTTCCACTGACGGCGTGTATGATTGTATGATTTGCTTACTCTGTTACCGTGCATTGAATGTTTTCCGCAGACATCACATGATCTTGACATATCTCGTACCTACCTAAAAATTTGTTCCTAACAGTGCAAATATGATATAGAAAAAACATACTTGTGTCAATGATTATATTGAATCCTGCAGCTAGAACTGATTTCCGTTTAGAAGATTTTCCAAGCCCATTTCTTTGAGTGTGCTTTCAAGTATATTATCGATTTGACTTGAATTCGAATTCGCATTTTTCTGTGTCGTATCCATCCAGTCCTTTAATCCTGTGTGCTCAACTTGATAAATGAACGTTACAATCTGGCCTTTTGTGCAGACGCTTTCTGGCTCGAACGTTGTTTTTGTGATTGGTTTTGCAATTGCGCCGTAGTATGCCCAGGAAACCGGCTGCTGATATTTTGACGAGCGCGGAACATCAGTAAAGTTGTCAATCGCAATCATCTCCATTGAGCCTGAACATTTCCACAAGATTTCAAGAGCGTCTCCTCTTGTGCAAGGAGATTTTCCGTTGAATGTGTTTCCGTCTAAAAATCCGTTTTTGTAAGCCCAAAGTGCCGCGTTATAGAAAGTGTCGCTTGGCTTTACATCTTTGAATGGATTTTTGCCTGAAACTTTTGGAGAACCTTGCCAGCGGTAAATGTACGTAACAACTTGTCCTCTTGTGCAAGGGGCGTTCGGCGAGAATGTTGTTTTTGATGAAGGCTTTGCGATTCCTTTTTCAACTGCCCAAGGAACAGAGCGCGCAAAATCATCGCTAGACTTCACATCTGTAAATCCTGCGATTTGTGTTGCTTCTTCCGGTTTGCTTGGCTTGATTCCGAGCTTGTCTTCTGGAATTGCTTTAAGGATTTTTCTTCCGAGCGTTGGAGAATCTATCCATCTGCTGCCATGAACAACTTTTATTCCGTTGTCGTGAACGTATTTTTTTCCGTATTCAAGGATATTGCACTCTTGAACTATTATGTCATCTTTGAATGTTGGAATATAGTCTTTTTGCGGATTGTCTTCGTCAAGAATAAGTTCGCCCACATTGTAGCAGTCGCTTATGTAGCAGTCGGTGCTTGTGAATCCCAAAATTCCTGTGGCATAAGTTCCTGTAATTTTTCCGATATTGTAGCAGCTTGTTATGGTGCTTGCCACTTCTGGAGACAAGCCGTGAATGAGTTGCTGGCCAAGGCATACAACTTTTCCCACAATCCCTCCTGCAAGTGAATTTCCGTATCCAAAGTTTGCGTAAGGAACTGTAACTTCGCCTGCGTTCATGCAGCCTGTGATGTGTGTGTACATCATCTGCATTGCAATTCCTCCAGCCCGTGCAGAACGAAGCTCTCCAAGCTGCCTTGTTGTGGTTGTGTAATTATAGTTCATGTAGTCTGTGTCACTTGTTGTTATGATGATTGGAGATGAGTTGTAGCAGTTTGTGATTCTTGAGTCTTCAATTTCTGTGAACATTCCACCTGCCATTACATATACTCTGCTGGTTTGGTTGCCTGCACGTCCTGTATGCACTTTGATTTTTCCGCCGGAAGTGTAGCAGTTTTCTACGATTAAGCCTGCCGCATAGTTTGAAATCGCCGCCACCCGAAGGTCGCAATTGTATTTCATTTTTGTGTGGCTGATGTCGATTGTGTAGTTCACAACGCCGAGATTTCTAATGAATGAATTGTTTTCTGGAAATATTGCTCCGAAAAGAGCGTATGCGCGTGTTGCCTCGGCTTCTCCCATAAAGATGTCGTCATTGTGGTCGATTATCGTCATTCCAGAAATTACATGGCCGTTTCCGTCAAAAGAACCTGTGAATTCTCCGCATCCTGCATCTGCTGCTTGAGGATATTTTTTTATCCAAGAGCCGCCATAGGCTGGAGTTCCTCCGAGTGGAATCCAGTTTCCCCATTTTGAAAGGTCGATGTCGGCAATCAGCTTGTAGTGCTTTGAAAGTCCGAATCTGACGGAGTTGAGCTGCTCTGCTGTTTTGATTAAATATGGATCTTTGAGCGTGCCAGTTCCGCCTTCAAATTTGAACGGAGTTTCCTTTAAAACTGCCGGCGCGCCATCCCAGTACGATTGTGTTGATGTCGTCTTTTTCTGCGCTGTGGACGGAGTTCTCTTTATCTGCGTTTGCGGTTGTCTTTGCTGTTGCGTCTGCTTGCTTTGTGTTCTTTTCGCTTGTGAGAAAACTGGAGCTGCTGCAAGCACAAGCGCGCTGATTAAGATAACGGTCTTGAAAATTGATTTTTTCATTTTTTCCTCCATAATATTTTTCAACCTAATTATTCCAAAGTCATTTTTAGCAAAAGTTTTAATCCGCTTTTATCGGCAAGAAATCTTCTGCAATCACATATATTGTCTCGCCGTTGTACGGATTTTTTGTCGGATAATGCCTTGCGTAATCTCTGGAGCTTCCGACTCTTGGACCTGTAACCCAGATGCGTGTTCCGCCCGTGTAAACGTATCTAAGCCAGCCGCCCCAGTCATTGCCTGAAAGAGCACTGTCTAAAAAATGCTGGGCAGTTCTGTTTGAAGAATAGAATCTTGCGTCTGCTTCCACAACTGTTCGTGCCTGATACCATCCGATTTTATCCGCATAAAAACTTTTGCTCGCTGTAGCAATTGCGTTTTCAATTGTGCAAGGAGCTTCCGGCGAAATTGTTTTTTTAGAAGGTTTTTCAATCAAGCCGAGAGTGTCCATAAAGCCCATCGCTTCTCTTGCCCATTTTGCAATTTGCGCGTTGTCGCTATATTTTTCGAGCTTTGGAGTGTAGGGCGTGTACTTGATGCGGGAATTCTTTTTTACGTATTGAAGCGCGCGGTAAAAATATGTCGCCATTTGCTGACGGCTCAAAATTGCGTTTGGATTAAAAGCTCCTGATGGTTTTGCAATTCCAGCTGCTGCGGCTTTTCTTGCGTAAATATTTTCTGTGTCTGGAAAAGCAAGCTTTGAAACTGGCGTGATTTCTTTTCCAGTCAGTTTTTCTGCGAGATTAACCGCGAGAGATGCGCACTGCAGCTTTGTGATTTTTGCCGTGTAGTCGTTTCCAAAAAGTTTTTCGACAACCAAGCCGTTTTGAAAAGCCCAGTTCACGTCGTTTTCTGCCTTGCCGCTGACTTTTGCCTTTGCAACTTTATCAAGAACTGCAAAGGAATTCGGCCCGTCAAATTCAAGCGAAGCGTTTTCCAGCGCTTCATCTTTATAAACTGTGTTCCATTGCTTTGTAATAATTTCCATGTATTGCTCGTAAGTTCCGTCCATGCCTGTTCCAAGAGCAAAGTCAAATGTTGCCCTGTTAAAAATTTTCGGAGAACTGTTGCAGTCTTTTACGTTGTTTCCGCATTGTGAGCAGGATTTCCAATAGACGCGTTCTCCTCTTGAATTTATTCCGATGAAATTTTCTTTTGTGATTTTGTGGTCGATAAAATGATGTCCGTAGAATCTTCCGTCTTCAATTGGTTCTGGCTTGTCTTCAGAAAATTCGTATGAAAATGTATGATTCGGATTGTATTCGCATTTTCCGCAGAATTCGCAGGAATAATAATATTTGTTGATGTTTTTGCAGGTTGATTTTTTGTAAAGTTTATCAATTGTGGCAAGCCTTTCATCATAAACGTGATTATTGCAATGCAGTTTTGTCGCCTTGTCTCCAAGTTTTACGGCTGAAAAAACATCTCCTGAATAAGTTTTTGTCTTGAACCTAAGAAGAAGATATCTTGAAAGCGGGTCATCAGGATTTTCAAAAATTCCTCTCATTCCTTTTGGAAGCTGATTTTCAGGAACGAAAAGCGTGCAGTCCCAGGAATTCATAGGCGCGTTTGTTGATGCGAACATTGATTTTATTTTTACATCTATAACTTCTTTGAGAAATTTTCTTACATCGACTTTTGGACTAAGCCACAGATTTTTTAAATTTCGCGGATAAACATGCGCCCAGTTCATTTTATAGTCGTATGCGAATAATGGTTCTACATCAGGATTTGCAACATCGAGAATTATTGTTTTTATTCTTGCGCGCTCTTCTGGAGTTGTTGTTTCATTAAGATAACGGCTTATTTTTTCTTTGTTGTCAGGATTTATTCCTGTTTTTTTGATTTTTTCATCTGTGATTACAAGCGTTGTCTGGTTTATGTCGGAACACAAAAAATCCGCCTGCGCCTGAGTGTAGTAAGGATAATCTCCTGTTGTGTTTTCTGGCCAGACATAAGCTGGGCTTCGCTTTTGCGCAAAAGAATTCTGCAAAGTAAATATCATCGCGCCTGTTAAGATAAAAATCCTGAAAGCTGTTTTTTTCATTTTATTCTCCATATTTAATTTTTTCGTTTTTGCCTTTTCTGATTGGCTAAGTGACCGTTTTTTCCATTTTTATTGTTCTGATTGTTCCAAAGCCATTTTTAGCCAGTCCATAAAGTGCGAGTGCTCAAGATTGTAAATGAACGTTACGATTTGCGCTTTTGTGCAGGCTGAATCCGGCTCGAACATTGTCGGTGTGATTCCTGTCGCAATTCTCATCCAGTAAGCCCAGGAGACGGCAGAATGATATTTTGACGTGCGCGGAACGTCGGTAAAATTGTCCGCCGGATTCATCGGATAGGAATTCGTGTATTTCCATAAGAATTCGATTGCGTCTCCCCGTGTGCAAGGAGAGTTTCCGTTGAGCGTGCTTCCTTTGAAAAGCCCTTTTTCGTAAGCCCAGAGAGCAGCGTTGTAAAAACTGTCGCTTGGCTTTACGTCTTTGAACGGATTTTTTATTGAGGATTTTGGCGAGCCGTTCCAGCGGTAAATGTAAGTGAGAACTTGTCCGCGTGTGCAAGTCTCGTTCGGGGAGAATTTTGTTTTTGACGAAGGCTTTGCGATTCCTTTTTCAACTGCCCAGGGAACGGAATGCGCGAAAATGTCGTTTGACATCACGTCTGAAAATTCTCCGACTTGAACTGGAGCTTCAGGCACGCTTGGTTTGATTCCAAGTTTGTCTTCTGGAATTGCCTTTAGGATTTTTCTTCCGAGCGTTGGAGAATCTGTCCACATTTCGCCTGAAACAGCTTTTATTCCGTTGTCGTGAACGTATTTTTTGCCGTAGTTAAAAATCTTGCAGATTGGAAGCTCGATGTCGGCTTTTATTATCAGGGAAGGCTCTTTGTTCGGATTCAGCTCGTCGATTTCAAGATTTCCCGCATTGTAGCAGTCGCTTATGTAGCAGTCTGTTCCTGTGTAGCCCATGATTCCGCCAACGTAAGTTCCGCGGATTGTTCCGATGTTGTAGCAGCTTGTTATATTTGTTGCTCCTGACGGCGGCGCGCTGTAAATGTTTTCCGGCGCGTCGTCGATTGTAACTCTTGCCACGATTCCAGCCGAAAGAGAGGCGAGTCCCCAGTTTGCGTAAGGAACTGAAATTTCGCCTGAGTTCATGCAGCCGATAAAGTCGCTGTACGCTGTCTGCGCTGTTATTCCGCCTGCCACAACCATCCGCTTGCTTCCGATTTGTGTGTTTATATAGTCTGTGTCGCTTGTTGTGATTATGGCTGGAGATGTGTTGTAGCAGTTTATGATTTTTGTGTGGATTGCAGAAGAGACAAGTCCTCCTGCGTAAATTGTCACAAAAGTTTCCTCTTCATCTTCCCGGCTTGTGCGGATTTTGATTTTTCCGCCTGAAGAATAGCAGTTTTCAAAAGTTCTGCTTGCCGCCGATGTTGAAAGCGCCGCCGCATTGAGCGTGCATTTGTATTTTAGATTTGTGTAGCTCACATCGATTGTGTAGTTTACGATTCCGAGATTTTTTATAAAGCCGTTTTGTTTTTGCCTGAAATCTTTCGGGGCTATCATTTCTGCGAAAAGCGCATAGGAACGTTCTGCTTCATTTGTTCCCATAAAGATGTCGTCTCTATGGTCGATTATAGTCATTCCTGAGATTACGTGTCCGTTTCCGTCGAGCGAGCCTGTGAACCTTCCGCCGCCTTCATCCGCTTTCTGATAAGTTTGTCCGCCGTGCGAGCCTCCGTAAGACGGAGTTCCGCCGATTGGAATCCAGTTGCCCCATTTTGAAAGGTTGATGTCCGAAATTAGCTTGTAATGAAAATCAAGCCCGAATCTGATTGAGTTTAGCTGCTCTGGAGTTTTTATTAAGAACGGATTTTCAACAGTGCCGTTTCCGCCTTCAAATTCAAACGGAGTCTGCCTTAAGATTGCAGGCGCGCCTTTCCATTGCTCTTGCGCTGAATCGCCGCTTGCGAGCGTTTTTGCTTTTTCAATTTCTCTTTCCTGTTTTATGTTTCTTTTTTCTGCCTTAGATTCTTCATCTTTTTGAGTCTTCGTTCTTGTGTATTTTACAACGAGAGTTTTTTTGCCGCCTTTTATGATTTTCGCCTCTGTCTTGTTTAAAGGAGAAGTTTTTGTCTGCTCTGTAAAATAATTTTCGCCAGTCGCTTTGTAAGTTACAGTTGCATAAAAAAACGTGTCTTGCTCAAGCGGACCTTTCGGTTCGTAGACAACCGAGTTGATTTCGCACAATGCGCTTTTCCCCGAAACTGCGCCCGGCATTCCTTTTTCATTTATTTTAAGCTCAAACTTTGGAACAAAAGAAATTGCCCTGCCGTTTTTTGATTGCGTTTGTTTTGCCTGTGAAAAAGAATTTGGCAAAAATAAAACTAATGCAACAAAATACGCTAAAAAAAATTTTTTTGCTTTCATAAGTCCCCCAAAAAAGAACTGTTTATTTTCCGTAAGTTTTTTCTATTTCTATAATCTGATCACGTAAAACGGCTGCCTGCTCATAGTCGAGGCGGTCGGCTGCTTCTGACATTTCTTTTTTCATCAAGTCAAGAAGTTTTTTCCTTTGGCTGGCAACAAAAAGATTCGCGCTCTTTTTTAACGCTTCAAGTTTTATGTTTGCCTCTTGTTCTGCGTCTTCTTTCTGATGCTCAAGAATATCTTCAACTGCTTTTTTTATTGTCTTTGGAACAATTCCGTGTTCTTTGTTGTAAGCTTCCTGAATTGAACGTCGGCGTTTGGTTTCGTCAATGGCTTCTTTCATTGCATCGCTCATTCTGTCCGCATACATTAAAACTGTTCCGTCAGCATTTCGCGCGGCTCGTCCTATAATCTGAATCAGCGAAGTTGTGCTTCTTAAAAATCCGATTTTATCTGCGTCAAGAATTGCAATCAGCGAAACTTCCGGCAAGTCGATTCCTTCGCGCAAAAGGTTGATGCCAATTAAAACATCGGTTTCTCCTGTGCGCAGACTTTTTAAAATTTCAACGCGTTCAAATGTGTCAATTTCAGAATGAATGTATTTGACTTTTAAATTCAGCTCGGAAAGATAATCTGTCAAATCTTCCGCCATTTTTTTTGTAAGAGTAAGAATCAATGAACGTTCGCCTTTTTTTATACGTTCGCTGACTTCTTTAAAGATGTCCTGCATTTGTCCTTCGCTTGGACGCACTTCAATTTTTGGATCAAGAAGTCCTGTTGGGCGGATAAGCTGCTCTACGACCTGTGTTGACTTTTTGATTTCTTCCGGGCGTGGAGTTGCAGTCACAAAAATCACTTGGTTCATTTTTTTTGTGAACTCATCGATTTTAAGAGGGCGGTTGTCCAGTGCGCTTGGAAGTCTGAATCCAAAGTCAATTAAATTTTGTTTGCGCGCTCGATCTCCTTCATACATTGCCCCAATCTGCGGAACAGAAACGTGAGCCTCGTCAATCATGCAAAGAAAATCATCAGGAAAATAATGAAGCAAAGTTGCTGGCGGATCTCCTCTTTTGCGTCCGGAAATCGGCCCTGAATAATTTTCGATTCCAGAGCAATAGCCCATTTCTTTCATCATTTCAAGGTCGTAAGTTGTACGTGTTTTTAAACGCTCGGCTTCAAGAATTTTTCCGGCGGAACGAAGCTCTTCAAGCCGTAAATCAAGTTCAGCCTGAATTTTTTCTGTAACGTTTGCCATCTGATCACGCGGAACAACAAAGTGCTTGGCAGGGTAAAGCTGAAGCTCATCAAGTTCCTCTATTGTTTCTCCAGAAATTGCGTTGAATCTTTTTATGCGTGAAATCTGGTCAAAGTCGAGTTCAATTTTGTAAGCCTCGTCTGTTTCCATGTAAGGCGGAAAAACTTCAATTGTGTCGCCTTTGATTCTGAATTTTCCGCGCTCAAGAATCATATCGTTTCGTTCATACTGAATTGAAATAAGCTTTGATGCGATTTCGTGCGTGTCAAGCTCATTTCCTTTTTCAACATGAATCCGCATTTCCTTGTAAAGGTCTGGCATTCCAAGTCCGTAAATGCAGCTGACGGTTGCAACGATAATTACATCGCGGCGTTCCATCAATGCGTAAGTTGCGGCGAGACGAAGCTTGTCGATTTCTTTGTTTATGGAAGCGTCTTTTTCTATATATAAATCGCGCGCAGGAACATAGGCTTCCGGCTGGTAATAATCGTAGTAGCTTACAAAATATTCTACGGCATTGTCTGGAAAAAATGTTTTGAATTCTCTGTAAAGCTGGGCGGAAAGAGTTTTGTTGTGGCTGATAATTAAAGTTGGACGCTGAACTGCTTCAATTATTTTTGCCATTGTGAAAGTTTTTCCGCTTCCTGTAACGCCTTTTAAAGTCTGATATTTATCTCCGCGGAAAAATCCTTCTGAAAGTTTTTTTATTGCGTTTGGCTGATCTCCAGAAGGCTCAAATGGAGAAACAACATGAAATTTTCTCATGTGTTTATTTTAGATAAAGTATAAAAAAAAATCTATTGTTTATGTGTGGCAGAATATACTATAGAAGAACAATAAAAAATACCTGCACTTTCAGCGGAAAATCATAATTGGCTAGGGTTGCAATTTTTTTTTGTTGGAAGAAATAACAAAGATTTTCTACTCGAAACTCTTTGTTATTTCCTTTTATGCCATACGGCAAAAAAAACAGCAAATTACGCCAATTATGCTTTTTCGCTTCCGTTCCGGTATTTTTTATTCAGTTTTACAATTCACTTGCCATGATGAAAAACTAAAGCTTATTTTTATATGCTTGCATTAGGTGAATTTGTAGATGATTCAAGTTCTACTTTTAGCTTTTCAAATTTTTTGTTGCGGTAAACTGTTACGGTTACAATGTCTCCCGGAACTTTGTCTTCAATTGCGCTGTAGTAGTCCGCAAGCTTTGAAATTTTTATTCCGTTGATTTCTGTTATGATGTCGCCGCCAAGATAAATTGTCTGCGGATTAAAAGTTCCATACTGTACTGCCTGTGTTCCGCCTCTGATTCCCGCTTGATCCGCCTTGCTTCCTTTTTTTACGCTGCTTACAATCATGCCGGAAGAAATTTCATATCCTGCGAAATTTGCAATTCTAGCTGTATTTTGGACGAGTGAAAGTTTCATTGTCCCGCGGTTGACTTTTCCGTATTTTAAAAGGTCGCTTACAACTCGCCGGGCTGTGCTTGCTGGAATTGCAAATCCGACTCCGGCAGAAGAACCGCTGGAAGAGTAAATCATTGTGTTTATTCCAATCATGCGTCCCTGGCTATCTAAAAGAGGTCCGCCTGAATTTCCCGGATTGATTGCGGCATCAGTTTGAATCATGTTTCGGATTATTACGTTTGCGCTTTTTTGGATTGGACGACCAAGCCCTGAAATAATTCCGGTTGTCATTGTGCGTTCAAGTGCAAACGGATTTCCGATTGCAATGACTTTTTGTCCGACTTTAAGGCTTTCAGAATTTCCGAACGAAATTGTTTTTAAGTCAGCACCTTTTGCCGGCTCGAATTTTAAAACAGCAATGTCGCTTTCTATGTCCTGACCTACAACAGTTCCTTCGTAAGTTGTTCCGTCCGCAAGCGAAATATTGATTACAGAAGCTTTTTCTATTACATGGACATTTGTTACAACGTATCCACGTTTATCGATAATTGAGCCAGAACCTGAACCGCTTTCCGTTACTATCGGCTCGTAAAACCAGTTGTAGCCCATTACTTTTGTAGTGATGTTTACAACTGCCTCGTTGCATTTTTCGTACACTGAAATATTTTGAAATTCGTCCTGTGTGTATGAAGCGTTTTCCGTTGCAACAGAAAGCGCTTCAAATGTCTGCTGAATTTCTTCCTTTGATTCTGACTGAGTTTTTTCTATTGCTGAAATTTCGTTGCCGGATTTTTTTGAAGAATCATTTTTGAAAAAAATAAAGAATACGGAAACTGCGGCTGCTGCAAGAATTCCTGTTGAAATTGAATAAGTTACAAGCTGTTTTTTTGAGTAGAGTTTCATGTTGAAAAATATAATAACTTTCATTGCAAAATTCAACTTTCATAGCATTCCGTGCTCCAAAAAGCTAAAATAGTCTTCTTTTGTTATTATTATGTGATCCATAAATGCAATGCCCAAAATTTTCGCCGCTTTCTGAAGAATCTTTGTGGAATCAATATCTGCGTTGCTAGGATAGCATTGTCCGCACGGATGATTGTGGCAGCAGATAATTCCAGATGCGTATTCAGAAACTGCATTTGCAAAAACTTCCCGCGGATGAATAAGAGCCTTGTTTATTGTTCCAACTGAAACAACTCTTGTGCTTAAAATTTCCTTTGCTCCGTTTACTGTAACTGTAATAAAATGCTCGGTCGGCATGAGCGTGTAGTGCTGCAAAAATGGAATCACGTCTTTTGGCGTATTTATGGCTGAACGCAAAATTCCGCGTCTTCTTCTTCCAAGTTCCAGTGCGGCGGCAATTATGAGCGCGCGGCTTTCTCCCATTCCGTCTATTTTTTTTAGATTTGGAATAAGTTCTTCTTCGTTGCTGGAATTTATTGTCTTTGTAACTTTTTCAGCAAGGCTTTCAATTGGATTGTTTTTTGTGCCTTTTCCCAAAATGAGCATTATAAGCTCTTCGTCATCAGGATAGGAAATTCCATTTAAAAGCGTGAGTTCTCTTATGTTTGGCTGTTTGCCGGATTTGGAATAATCTAAAATATAATTCTGCATACAATATATAATTAGCTAAAAAAAATATTTTATGCAGAATTAACCGCAGTTGGCTGAAAAATTTTAAAGCGGAAGCTCTATTTCAAAATGCGCGCCTTTCTTTTTGTCCGGCCGTCCTGTTTCTTTTATAGTTCCGCCGTGAATATTTACAATGTGCCTTGCAATTGAAAGTCCAAGTCCAGTTCCTCCATGCTCGCGGCTTCTGCCTTTGTCAACTCTGTAGAACCTTTCAAAAATTCTATCCTTGTATTCATCTGGAATTCCGTTTCCGTTGTCTTCCACGATTATTTTTGTCTTGCCGGAATTTTCAGAAATAGAACAGGAAACAATGCTTTTGTCCGGGCAGTATTTTACCGAGTTGTCAATTAAATTTGTTATTACCTGCTCAAGAAGTCCTGGGTTTCCTTTTATAAAAATTTCTTTTTTGTTTGAGCTGAAATTTATTTTGATTTGTTTTTCACTTGCCGCGCTTTCAAGATTTGAGCAGGCTTTTTTTGCAATCTGCACAAGATTTGTTTTTACAGTTTCAAGAACTCCGTTGTCTGTTTCAAGACGGCTTAATGTTAGTAAGTCTTCTATTATATTTATGAGACGCTCGCACTGCGTATTTATAATTCCAAGAAAATGCTTTGCGGTTTCAGGCTCGTTTATTCCGTCGTCAAGCAAAGTTTCCGTGAATCCTTTTATTGAAGTTACCGGCGTTTTTAGTTCGTGGCTTACGTTCGCAACAAAATCTTTTCGGATTTGCTCAACTTTCTTTAAACTCTGAATGTTCTGCGTTATTCTGTCTTTCATTGAATTGAACGACTGGGCAAGTTCCGCCATTTCCTGAGGAGAAGAAATGTTCAGGTAAAAATCAAAGTTGCCTTTTGCGTATTCTTCCGTTGCCTTTTTCATCAGAAAAATCGGGCGCACAGTTTTACTTGAAATATAAAATGAAACAAGCAGCACAAGCGCAAAAATCAGAATTGTTGAAATTACAAAAGTATTTTTTGTGGAAGATGAAAAGAATACAGTTTCTTCAACTGGCATGGAAATTCTAAGCGCGGAAAAAACTTCGTTTGCAGAAAGCGGAATCGCATAGTACATGAATCTTTTTCCGTTTGTAGAGCTTGTGTGAATTGAACTTGCTTCTTTTCCTGACAGAGCAAGTCGCACTTCTTTTCTGTAGCTGTGGTTTTCCATTTCGCTTGGATTAGAAACTGAATCCGCTGCAACTGTTCCGTCTTGATTTATAAGCGTAATCCTGAAAGAGTTGTCGGAATGCGTAAGTTCCTTTATAAAAGTGTCCGCGTTTTTTTCATCTTGAGGAATAATTTTTGCAAGTGAATGCGCGAACGACTTTAGATTTGCTTCTGTTTGATCAACAGCGGTGCTTTCTAACGCCCATAGGCACACAAAAAGCAAAACCGTGAATCCTGATGCAAGCAAAATTCCGTTAAAGACAAAAAGCAACGTGTGGATTTTTAAAGTCCTGTGCATATATTATTCCTCGCAAATTCTGTAGCCAACGCCGCGCAAAGTTTCAATGAACGGATTTAAGCTTTCCGGACTGTCTCCGATTTTTTTTCTTATGCCTAGAATCTGAACATCAATTGAGCGGTCTGTTACAGGATAGCTTGAGCCTTTTACAGCGTTGATAATCTGCTGGCGGCTAAAAACCTGCCCTTTGTGGCGCGCAAGAAATTCAAGAATAGAAAATTCCGTTGCGCTAAGTTCCACTTCTTTTCCGTCCTGCGTAACTTTGTGCTTGAGCGGTGAAATTACAAGCGAACGGATTTTTATATCCTCGTCTGAATTTGAGCGGATTGAATTTCCCTTTCTGCGCAGAACACTTTGGATTCTTGCAAGCAGAACTTTCGGGCTGAACGGCTTTGTTACATAGTCGTCCGCTCCAAGCTCAAGCCCGGTTACAATGTCGGAATCTTCTGTCTTTGCTGTAACCATGATGATTGGAATGTCCTTTATGGAACTGTCATTTCTGATAATGCGGCAGATGTCTAGCCCGCTCATGTCTGGAAGCATAAGATCAAGAATTATGAGATCTGGATTTTTGTTGCGGCAAAGTTCCAGTGCCTGCTGTCCGTTTTCCGCCGTGAATGTTTCGTACTTTTGTTTTTCAACATTGTATTTAATAAGCTCGCGGATTGGCTCTTCGTCATCTACAATAAGTATTTTCATAGTAATTTCATTATAGAACAAACGCACAGGTTTTCAATATTTGGAATGTTAAAACTCTGTTAAATTTTAACACGCCTTTTATTTTTTCATTCGCCAAGATACTTAAGAATAATAACTGTAAGGTCGTCGCGCAAAGGAACGGCTTCTGTAAACGCCTCGAACACATCGATTAAATATTCCAAAAGCTGTTTTGCGCTTGTTCCTTGAGGAGCTCTTGCAAGAATCTTTTGAAGAAGCTCAATGCCAAGCTCATCTCCTGCAAGGTTTCGGCTTTCTGTAAGGCAGTCCGTGAACATTATGTAGCACGAGTCTTTTTCAAGCGGAATATCTACGGTTTCAAAGTTGTCTGGCAATCCTTCAATTCCAAGAAACGAGCCTCTGAAACTTCCGTCCGTACCGCCTGCAATTGAAACTTTTCTTTTATTGTCCAGACAAAGCAAGTCAGTGTGCCCGGCATTCACGTATTCAATTTTATTGTCCTTTATGCGCAGAAGAATTCCTGTAAGATAGTTTTCAACATTCGCCTTTTCCTTTATGAGTTTTTTGTTGAACGTTCTTGCAAGCTCGCTAAGCTCCTCGTTTTTATTTTCGCGGAAAGTGTCCTTTGCAAGATATTTGGAAAGAATTCCCACAAGCCCGGAAGCAACTCCATGCCCGGAAACATCGAACAGCACAGCACCGTTCAAGCTGCCTTTTTCATCATAGTAAAAGTCATAGACATCGCCAGAAACAGAAGCCATGGGTTTAAAAATATATGCGCAGTCCCACTTGGAAGTTTTTGGCGCGCGGCTAGGGTAAATGCTTTTCTGAACAATCTCGGCAAGCTTTAAGTCGCGCAGCTGCATTGCTTCCTGCTCCAAAAGCTTTCTTGTTGTCTTGTTAAGCTCCTGCGTGCGTTCAAGAACTTCAACATTAACGATGATTTCAAGCAGGTCCTTGAATATTACAACGCCAAAATAAATTCCGTTCTGCTCAACGACAATCGGATCGTAAAGATGCTCTTCTGCACGGGAAGCTGCCTTGGATGCAACAACTTCCACCGGCTCAAAAAACTCAACCGCAAGATAGTCCGTAACCATTAGGCGCGAAATGGGCTTTTTGGAATAAATGCTGAATCCGTACTGAGTGCCTAAAACCTTAAACAGCGTAATGCGCGGAATAATTCCTATGACCTTGCTTGCTGTGTCCACAACTGTAAAGATTGAAATTTCAGGGTTCGCATCAAAGAGGGCAAGAACGTCCGCAACTGCCATTGTTTCTGGAATCGTCATGCCTTTTCTTGTGATTTGAGAAATCGGGCGGCTGTCTTGCTTTATTCCTTCTGTGGGGACAATTCCCTGTGGCTTTTTCTTTGCGCTGCTCTTTTTTTCTTCAACGAACTTTGCGCTTTTTTTGTTTTGGTACGAAATTATTCTTACAAACGCTTCTTTGCTTGTCTTGGTAAAAACGCGTTCCGGCTTTCCTGTAAAAAATCCCTGGGCGTAAGGAATGCCAAGCTCCATAATTGCAGCAAGGTTTTCTTCTGTTTCAACTCCAACGGCAATCAGCTTTATTCCAGAGTTTTTGCAGAACGCGCTCAGGCTTCTTACGATTTCCTTTTTTACTTTGTCTTTGTGAACTGACTGAACCAAATCTATGCTGATTTTTATAAAGTCCGGATTCAGTGTGCAGATTCTGTTTAGCGCGGCGTGGGATTCTCCGATGTCGTCAATTGCGAGCTTGAGCTTTTCTCTTTTAAAATGCGAAACGGCATCGCAAAGCTTTTGTTCCGAGCCTGTGAGCTTTTGGCCTGTTATTTCAAACACAATGCTTGACGGCTCTATTCCGTTTTTTTCAAGCTTGCTTTTGATGTAGTTTTCCTGAAACTCTTCTTCCATGAGAACGTTTGGATTTATGTTCAGGAACAGCTTGCGCTTGAGCCCCAAAGCTCTTGCAGTCTTGAGCGCGGACTTTATGCACTTTTTTTCAAGCTGCCATGAAAGGCTTGCGTCCTCGGAAATTTTGAACAGATTTTTTATGCTTCCGATGTAAACCGACTCGTCAATTCTAGTGAGAGCCTCGTAAGCAAATACGTCTCCAGTTTCCAGCGAGACAATCGGCTGAAAAACAGTGTAAAGATTTTTGCTAGACAATATTTCATCAAAGTTCATGCAGGCATTATTTGCGCCGAGTGTTTTGTCTTTGTGTTGATTGTGTTAAAAATCAGTTTGAAGTGCGGGGGCTATTTATCGTTGTAATGATTCTTGCACTGATAGATTTTTATGCTGTCTCCATCGATTTTGTAGACAAGGCGGTTTTTCTCGTCAATTTCGCGGCTCCACCAGCCTGAAAGATTTCCCTTCAGCGGCTCAGGATGACCAAGCCCTGTGTTTCCGTTGCGTTCGATGTCGGCAAGAAGCCTTGAGATTTTTTTCAGCGTCTTTTTGTCCTGATTCTGCCAGTATTCAATCTGCTCCCAAGCCAAGTCATAGAATTCTTTCTTCATTCAGCCATCATGTCAATTTCCTCAATCGAATGTTCTGAAAAATGAAGCTTGCCTTCGTCGTCAAGTTTCTTGAGCTGCTCAAGGTGGCGGATGTTCGCCGGGCAGTAAAAGCTGTCGTCTCGTGCGGAAAGCTCGAACGGAATGCGCTGCTCGTGAATCACCGCTTTAACAAAAACGTTGAATGCCGCGGAAACCGAAAGGCCGATCTTGTCGCAGATTGTGGCAAATTCATTTTTGTCGTTCTGGTTAAGCCTTATTGTAAGATTTGTCATATTGCGCCTCCTGTTGCTACAAATATATGTCTGTTTTAATGCAAAATCAAGTGCAAATGATGTGATAAATTGATTGTTTATAAAAACTTAGACAATAACATGAAAATTTAAGGTGGAGAGTAATATTTCCCTAACATAATTATTATGATTTTTATTAAAAACATTTATTATTTACTACAATCACGGTGATTTTTTGTAAAATTATTTGTTTTCTTGTAAAATCACAGTGATTTTTATTAAAAATATTTATTTTCTTCAAAAATCATTATGATTATTTTAAAAAATATGTTATGTTTAATAAAATTATTTTGATTTTTTTTAAAAATATTTATTTTTACACATAATCATTTTGATTTTGTTAAAAAATATTTGTTTTCTGTAAAAATCATGGTGATTTTGACTGGAGGAGCGATGAATAAGCTTAGAAATTCAATTCATGTAACGGCGGCGGACGGGCTTTCGGACTATTTTGTGCGGCTTTACAAGGATTTTGGAATTGAGGACAAATTTCTTGCGGAAACGTTCAGCGAGATTGAAAGGCTTTCCGCGGAAATTACTACGGCGATTATGCAGGACACGGTGAAAAGTTCTCTTTCGGAAAAAGACAAGGCGCGCAATGAGGAAATCAGGAAGTTGAATGCGCTTTTAAAAGGATACGCGGTGTTTCCTTCTGCGGAAAAAAGAGAGTGCGCAAAACATCTTCTTGCTGTGTTTAAAAAGTACGGTCTTAAAATCACTTCGGAAAACTATTCGTCAAAGTCTTCGCTTATTGAAAGCATGCTGGAGGATTTTTCAAGGGAGCAGGAAAAAAATGACGCTGCGGCTTTGGAAGGCGTGGCGGAACTGATTCAGGCTTTGCGGAATGCCGAGGATGACTTTTACAAGGCGAACGATGAGTTTGTGCGCAGCAGGGCGTTAAAAAACGAAAGCGCGTATTCCATAAAGGGTAGGCTTGTGCGCACAATAAACGAAAAACTTGTTCCGTATCTTTCTGCCATGTCGATTGCGGACAATGCCGCCTACGGAAACTTTGCGCAGAATGTGGAACGCCAGATAAAAAAACTGAACAGCGCAGTCCCGAAAACAAAAAAATCCACGACGTGATTTCAATGTCATTGCCGTGCTACGACACGGCAATCTCTACTTTGGCAATGGCACTTCATTTTGTCATTCCCCGGCTTGATTTCAATGTCATTCCCGCACTTGATGCTGCGATGTTGGCGTAGCAAACTAGATCAAGAATCTCCACACCTGAGATTCTCCGGTCGAGCCGGAGGATGACAAAACACACTGCCATTCCCCGGTGTATTACCAATGTCATTCCCTTGCTTTGACACAAACTCCGTGTCATTGTCCGGCTTGACCGGGCAATCTATCCACACGAGATTGTCGGATCAAGTCCGACAATGGCAAAGGTCAAGCACGACAATGACAAGTCTACTCGCCTGTTGTTGGCTCTATTCTGCCGTCGGTGCAGATTATGGTTGCTCTGGACAGCGCGATGTTTGCGTTTTCTTCATCGCTTGAATTTCTGGTATCTATGCTAATTGCTTCCCAGTCGGATTTTGTGCCTTTGTAGTTTACTGTCTTGAGGTTTGTACATAAGCCGAATGCGCCTCTGCTTATTTCTGTAACGCTGGCGGGAATTGTTATGCTTTCCAGCGAGGAGCATTCATAGAAAAGTGCTGTTGACAGTTTAGTTACACCGTCCGGAATCACGATGTTTTTAAGGCTTTTGCAAGAAAAAAAAGCCAGAGATTCGCCAAAAATAGGCTGCTCTTCAAATTCTTTCAATGTGGAAGGAAGCGTTATATCTACAAGCGAACTGCAATTGTAAAATACAGAATATCCTAGAGTTTCCACTCCCTCGGGAATTACGATTTTTTCTAGTGAACTACAGTTATAAAATGTACTAGTGAGTTTTCTCAATGATGAAGGAAGCGACACATTCTTCAGGCTTGTACAGAAATCAAAAATGATACCAAGCTCCGAAACACCTTCTGGAATGACAATTTCCGTCAGGCTATAACAGCAAAGAAAAGCATAATTTCCAACAGAATCAAGAGTTTTTGGCAGAACCACATCTACAAGATTTATACACATGTTAAATGCATAGCTTCCAATACTTTTGACGCTTTGAGGAAGAATGATGCCCGAAAGATTTTCACAGTTAAACTTAGACCTGCCATTGAACGCATCAGCAGGAACCGCCGTAAGGTCATCAGTTCCGCTCAGGTCAAGTATGATTCTTGCATCCGGATAACTTTGCTGCAACGCCCAGAGCGCCTCCTGCATTTGAGAAAGAGTATCTCTGTCGGTCTTTGCGATGCAGTCCGCGACGTTTCCCACAATGCTTACCGTATGCACGCCGCTTTCTGTAATGCTTTGGATTTTTTTGAGCGCATCCTCAGCCGTAAGCCCCCACTTTGAGTAGAGGGTGATGTTTGAGGTCAGCGTGATTTTTTCGCCAGCCGCGTAGTTTTTGCCGGTCGCATTCGGTTTTGTGTTCCAGCCTGCAAAAATGTAGTCAAATCCGTCTTGTGTAAACGCAGTTCCGGCAGGAAGCGTGATTTCCGTTCCGGCAACTTCGGTAATGTTTTGCAATTCGCCAAGATTTCCGCCGTTCGCGTCAAGAGTTACGGTGTAGGTTGGAAGTGCTGTCTGTTCATCATCAGAACTTCCGCTTGAGCCGTCGGAACAGGAAGGGAATGTAAATGCAAGGCTAAGAGCCAGAATGCAGGCTAAAATCCAATGGGGGGGGGTGAACGTTAAGTTTCATTTTGTTTCCTTAAAAAATAGAATTTTGTTGTATGTCTATAATTATAATGAGTTTATTTGAAATGACAACTTAAACGGCAAAAAAAATGAAAAAAAATCCGCATGGCAAAGGAGGCAAGCCATGCGGACAGGTTGTTTTGTCATTCCCTTGCTTGACAAGGGAATCTGTTATTTCTTATTTATGAACTTGCATTTCCAGCTGAAAGGAATTGAGAACTTTGTAAGTCCGTCGCTTGTAAGTTCCATTCTTACGCCCATGTCCAGATCTCCCATGTTCTGTGGAAGCGCAAATGTTGCGTAAGGGTAAACTGTTGTTGTGTAAGCATCGTCCCATCCAATAACTGTGGCTTCTGTTACAGCAAGCGAAAGTGTTGTGGCTTCTGTAAGTGCGTAGTTTGCAAGGAGCTTTGCCTGGAACGGAATTCCCTTGTCGCCTTTGTCGTTTTTCAAGTCGCTTGTTTTGTATTCCTTGTCAATGTACTTGCTTGAAAGTCCTGAAACAACATCAGCGTAAATTGAAAATCCTGCGTCCTTCATTTCGTATCCTGCTGAGAATGTGAGTGCGTATTTTGTTTCTTCTGGAATGAAGTCTGTGTCGTTTGCGTTGTATACAAAGCCAAGGTTGAGCATCATGTTCTGGATGCTGTTGATTCCAGCGAACAAGCCGAATGTGCGGTCGTCGTTAGTTACGCTTTTTGCTGTTGCTCCGAAAGTTACGAGGTCTTTTGCTGCGTACTGCGCTCCGAAGTCAAGGCGGTACTTGTCGTTGTTGTCGTATTCTGTGTTTCCTCTTATTCCGCCGGAAATCTTAAATCCTTCAACTGGAAGAGCTACAACTGCAAATCCGTTTTCTGCCATGCGTCCCCATTTTGGCGTGTCGTCTGCCGCTCCAAGGTAAGCTGCGTCTGCTGTAATTTTTGTAAAGAATTCGTTTCCGAGCGCAAGCTTAATCTGTTCAAATGGTGAAAAGCGAACAAAGCCACGGAGTCTTGTTGTGGATTCTTTTCCGTTGAGCTTAAGTCCGTAAGTTTCCATGCGGACTCTTCCGTCAAGTTTTTCAGAAGAAAAGTCGAGCTGAAGCCTGTTGTCTACGTGGGCTTCTTCGTTTTCAAATCCGTCGTCCAAATCTCCGTTGTCTTTTACTTTTCTGTTGAACTCAAGAAAGTCTCCGTTTCCTGTGTTGTCGTCATTTGCCCCGAATGTGTTTGTGAGCGAAACTTTCTGTGCGAAAACTGATGCGCATACAAGAATTCCTGCAACGGATGCAGCCAAAAGTTTTTTCATAAGATAACTCCTATCTTAAAGATTTGCTTGATGAAATCTGCAATGTTTTTGCTTTTGCAGATTTATTTCTTTGTTGGCAAAAAAATAAAATTCTTCTGTTTGATTTTTGTTAGATTAAAATAAACTTTTGGTGAATTTTCGCTTACTGTTTTTTCATAAAAAAATCCCCGGTTGTCCGGGGATTTTTCTGGCGGCTTGAAATGGTTCAGCTTTGCTTTTTATTCCTGCTGCGCGTTCTTGGGTCCTACTGCCATCTGTGTGCATTCAGTTATGTTTACGGCGTGGTCTCCTATGCGCTCAAGATATTTTGCAATCATCAATGTATTGAGAGCTTTTTCGCCGAATGCGCGGTCGTGCTTTGTTTTTCCAGACATCATGTCCAGAATATCGTTTTTGATTTGTATAAAAAGATCGTCCGCCTGGTCATCAAGGTCTGCAATTTGCTTGGCAAGTTTCACATCCTGTTTGATAAAGCTTTCCACGCTGCCTGTTACCATGCGAATTATGCAGTCCGCCATTGCCGCGATGTGAGAGTTGAAGGCTTCGAATGGAATTTGCGTTTTCTTTATGAGTTCTGCAATATCGCTTCCTTGGTCTCCGATTCTTTCCATGTCGGTGATTACTTTGATTGCCGCGCTTATTGTTCTAAGGTCGCTTGCTACCGGCTGCTGCTGCAAAAGAATTCTCATGCAAAGATTTTGAATTTCTTTTTCCATTATGTCTGTCTGTTTTTCCGCCTGAATTGCGCGCTCTCCAAGTTCTGTATCTCCAAGTAGAAGCGACTGGGTTGCAAACGTTATGCAGTCTTCGCAAAGTGTTCCCATTTTTTTTAAGTCTTCGTGCAGTTCATTTAGCTGCAAGTTAAAGTTGTTTCTCATCTTTTTCCTCTTGTAGAAATTTCTGCTTTTCTGTTTTGAAAAATATCAGCCGAATCTTCCTGTGATGTAATCTTCCGTTTTTTTGTTTTTTGGCGCGCTGAATATTTGTTCCGTCTGTCCGTATTCAATCACTTTTCCAAGCAGAAAGAATGCCGTTAAGTCGCTTACGCGGGTTGCCTGCTGCATGTTGTGGGTTACAATTACAATTGTGTATTTGCTTTTTAACTCAGCGATTGTGTCTTCTATTTTGCTTGTGCTGATTGGATCTAGCGCGCTTGTAGGCTCGTCCATCAAAAGCACTTCCGGTTCTATTGCAAGAGCGCGTGCAATGCAAAGGCGCTGCTGCTGTCCGCCGGAAAGTCCTAGCGCGCTTTTGTTCAGCCTATCTTTTACTTCGTCCCAGATTGCCGCGTCTTGAAGGGCTTTTTCAACGATGTTGTCCAACTCGCTTTTGCGTTTGATTCCGTGAGTGCGCGGACCGTAAGCGATGTTGTCGTAAATGCTCATTGGAAACGGATTCGGTTTTTGAAATACCATTCCGACTTTTTTTCTGAGCAGGTTTACGTCTATGTTTTCAAAAATATTTTCGCCGTCTATTAAAACTTTGCCTTCTGTTCTGCAGCCTACAACAAGGTCGTTCATTCTGTTGAAAGTTTTTAGCAATGTTGATTTTCCGCAGCCGCTTGGTCCGATGAACGCTGTAACCATGTTTGCAGGAATTTCAAGATTTACATCGTAAAGAGCTTGAAAGTTTCCATAGAATAAATTTAAGTCTTGGACTGATATTTTGCTTTTATTCATTTTTGTTTTTCCTTGTGATTATTTTTTCAAGAAGAGAACTTAGCCAGTTCAAAATTAGAACTATTGCAAGAAGAATTACCGCCGTTGCATAAGACTGTCCTGTTGCAAGACCTTCGCTCCAAAGCGCATACAAGTGGACTGCGAGAGTTCTTCCGCTTTGCATTCCGCCTGCAATCCGCGCGACTGTTCCTGCTGTATAGATTAAAGCTGCTGTTTCTCCAACAATGCGTCCTGTGCCTAATACAATTCCAGCTATTATTCCGGGAACTGCAGAAGGCAGAACAATGCAAAATACAGTGCGGAGTTTTCCGGCTCCAAGCCCGAAGCTTCCTTCTCGGTAGCTGTCGTTTACGGAAAGCAAGGCTTCTTCTGTTGTGCGAACGATTACCGGGAGAATCATAATCGCGAGCGTGCAGCATCCGGCAAGCAAAGAAAATCCCCAGTGCAGGAAAGTTACAAAAAACAAAAATCCGAAAAGTCCGTACACGATTGAAGGAATACCAGACAATGTTTCTGTTGCAAGTCTGATTGCCTTTACGATTTTGCTTCCGCGGTATGCGTATTCGCTTAAATAAATTGCGGCTCCAATTCCAATTGGCACTGCTATTGCGAGCGTTATTGCTGTTGCCGAAAGCGTGTTTATCAATGCCGGAAAAAGCGAGCTGTTTTCGCTTGTGTACTTTATACTGAAAAGCGACAAATTTAAATTTGGAATTCCTCTTGCAAGAATGTAGATTACGATTCCGCACGAAATTGCAATTGTAAAAATTCCAGCTCCAAGCACAAGCGTCTTTAGAACTTTTGACTGAAATGTTTGCGAAGTTTTCATCTGCTACTCCCATAAAAAGTCAATGAGAAAGTTTCAACTTTCGATTTGACTTTTTAAGCAATTCCGCAACGTAGTGAGAAATTGCAGTTGATAAAAAAGTTTGCAACGCAAACTTTAAAAGATGAAAACTGACGACATTTTTGACTGTTTTCATCTGCTACTCCTTCTTTTCTTTTAAGAGTGAAAAGCACAAGTTTATAATCAAAATGAAAATAAACAGAATTACAGAAGTTGCAATGAGAGCGTCTCTGTGCAAGTCCGCGGCGTATCCCATTTCAAGAACGATGTTTGCTGTAAGCGTTCTGATTCCTTTTACAAGGCTGCGTGGAAGAATCGCCTGGTTTCCTGCGACCATGATGACTGCCATTGTTTCTCCAACAGCGCGTCCCACTCCAAGAATTATTCCTGCCATGATTCCGCTTTTTGCCGCTTTGAGTTCAACAAGAAAAATGCTTCGTTCTTTGCAAGCTCCTAATGCGAGGGAACCTTCAAAGTAAAGCGAAGGAACAGCCCGTATTGAAGATTCGCTTACACTTATTATTGTTGGAAGAATCATTATCGCAAGGACAATCGAAGCGGCAAGAATTGAAGTTCCGTTTCCGCCGAACGTATTTCTGATTGCAGGAACTATAACTGTAAGGCCGAAGAAACCGTAGACTACAGAAGGAATGCCAGCCAAAAGTTTTACGCCGCTTTCAAAAAAGCTGTAGATTTTCTTTGGACAGTAGCGTGCAAGAAAAACCGCTGTAAAAAGCCCGAGCGGAACTCCCAGAATTAATGCCCCGAGCGTTACCGTAATTGAGCCTACAATCATCGGGAAAATTCCGTAGAGGTCTATGGAAGGTTTCCACTTTAAACCAAAGATGAAATTCTTTAGTCCGATTTTAAGCATGGCAGGAACGCCGTTTGCAAACAGAAAAATGCAGATTGTTATTGTAGCCGCGATTGAAACGCACGCTGCCGCAAGAAAAACGAATCGCATTGTCTGTTCTATATATTTGTTTTTCATAATTTACTGCTTTTAAAAGAACTGGATTGCAGCGCTTGTCCGAACTGGATTTGCACTGCAATTTTTGTTTACGATGTGGAACTTATTTTACATCGCCCCATTTTGAAATTGTTCCAATATACAAGTCTTTGACTGACTGAATCGATGCGCTTTCTGTTGGGTTTTCCTTGTTGATGATTACTGCGATTCCGTCTATTGCAATTTTTGTCTGAAGCGCGCCTTTTGCTTTTTCGCTATCTTTTAATTCACGGCTTGCCATTCCGATTTCACAGACTCCGTTGAGCGCACTGTTTACGCCGGTTGTGCTGTCCGACATCTGGACTTCAATTTTGATTTCCGGGTTCAGTTTTTCGTAGGCTTCAGCAAGTTTTTCCATTACAGGAGTTACGCTTGAAGAACCAGCCACAGTGATTTTTCCTTTTTTGCCAGTTGCAATATAAGCCGGATTTTGAGCTGCGCTGATGTAGCCGTTGGCTTCAACAATTGCTTGTCCGTCGCTTGAAAGAATGAAGCGGATAAAATCAGAAGCGTTTTCTGAAAGTCCGGTTTCTTTTGTTACGATGTTGAACGGGCGGGAAATTTTATAAGTTCCGTTTTTAATGCTTGAAACGCTTGGAGAAACTCCTTCAATTTTTAAAGCCTTTACAGTTTTGTTCAGAGAGCCTAGAGAAACATAGCCAATTGCGTATTTGTTTCCTGCAACTGAAGTGAGCATTACTTCTGTGCTGTTTGTAATGTCGGCTTCTTCAGAAGTGAAGTCAACTTTTTTGCCTTCCGCGTTTTTCATTTCAATTCCGAAAAGCTCAACAAATGCGCCTCTTGTTCCGCTTCCTTCTTCGCGGCTTATAAGAACAACGCTTTTCTTTCCGAAGTTTTTGTCTTTTTTAGGAGCGGCAAATAATGTTCCGCCTAAAACTGCCAGTGTGATTGCGCTGAGCGCAGCATACATAGTCTTTTTCATAGTTCAAACCTCCGTTCGGTTTTTTGTTTTACGATGAAAAATCTAAAGAGGCTGTGTTTTTTGAAGGTTATTGAATTGTTAGAATTGTGTTAATTTTTAATAGAAGTGAATTTTGTTGCTGAATGCGCAAATTGAATAAGCGGAAAGAAAAAGAAAACAGCAACGACCCATGCTGAGCGATGTGCTTACGCCCCAGATAAACTGTAGCGTAAGGCATAGCAGCCTGTACCTTTAGAAATCAGATACAATTACTAAAGTGTTAAGCACCATAATCTAGTTGCATTACATTGTGAATCTAATTTGATTTTTTTTGAAGTCTAGTTAGGTTTAGAATTGAGCGCGCAGGATATAAACTCAAACTGATATTTAAAACACGAATACTCCAAATATCATGCATAAATTCTAAGCATATAAAGCTAAAAGGTCAAGATTATTTTTTAGCTATTAACTAAATCGCCAAGCCATTGTATAATTCATTGTATATAAAAAGATAAAACAAGAGGTGTTGCAAAATGCCAGGAGAGAACAGAACACTTACGCCGGTCTGGATAGCCTATGTTGACGGCAGGCGCCTTGACACAGGCTACGAGGGCGCGCTGAAAAGAATCCATATACATGACAGGCTAGACTTTGCCGGGACTGCGAGCATTTTGTTCGGAAGTTCACCTTTGGACTTTTGCAACGACGGCACATTTGCCATAGGAAGCGAGGTCTCAATACACCTTGGATACAAGGATGACGTCCATGAGGTTTTTGCCGGCGAGGTTACAGGATTTGCGCCGCGGCTTGATGAATGCAGCTCTCCCCCGACGGAGGTAAAGATACATTCAAAGCTCCTTAGGC
>DKDI01000045.1:0-211 GCA_002449305.1 Treponema sp. UBA6852 | reverse complement strand
GGGACATAGTGCAAGGATACAATCTGAATGCCGACGTGGAGGAGTTCGGCCCTGAATACAGCTATATCGAGCAGAAAAATTTCACTGATTATGGCTACATCATGTACCTGGCGGGCAAATACGGAAAGACAGTCTACTGCCACGGAAACACGGTCTACGTAAAAACAGAGATAACGCCGACAGATGACGATGTGGTTCTTGAATGGGGAAA
>DKDI01000038.1:40757-81303 GCA_002449305.1 Treponema sp. UBA6852 | reverse complement strand
GACTTTCTTATTGTTGGCATCGAAAGCAAAGAGCCTCCTGTTAATTGTGCTGTTGTGTTCTTAGGATTCTCATTCAATCCCTCAACTTTATAATAAGAAATACCACCTGCTCTATCTGTATGAATTATATTTCCAAAAATAAAAGGCATATAATAATCAGTAACAGTTTTTCGTCCTTCGGCTGTTTTTCTTACTTCGGAATACATAGCGACAGTTCCTAAAAGTGACTTTGAGTAATCTACATTATAAGGAATTGCGGCATTTCTAAATTCGCTGTTGTTTCTTGAAAACTCGCATTCATCTTTTTTCTGAGGTAAATAGAAATGTATATTGTCTGCTGTTTTTTCTTTTTTTTGTTTATCAGAAATTTCTGTAGGAACAGAATTTTTTTTGGAATTAAAATCAGCGGTTGAATTAATGCCTTCTATTGATTTTTTATATTCCTGTAGAGTCTCCTTTGAGAAAGGAATATCAGATAAGCTGCCTTTCCAAATCCCATAGAACCAGTTGCCTTTACCTCCATATAAAATTTCATCATTCTGAATCTTTATTTCTTCGACTGCTGTATCCGTTACTCCATCCTGTGTTATTGTTTCACTATATGAATAAATAATTTTTTCACAGTTTATATTCGCTGTTGAATAATCTCGTCCAGAATTCCAATTTACCTTAGGAAGTGTGTATGTTACTTCATCAAGATTAAACCCATTTTCGGCAACAAGCAGTGAATAAGAATTGCTGCTTATGTTATACAAATGTTCAATATTGAACTCTTGGAAAGTTTGAATTGATGAAAATTTTCCAAAAGTGAACTTTTTACACTCTGCCAAAAGCAGTCCGTCAAGGTTTAAATATTCCGCATACTTTTCTTCAAAAATGGTTTCAACTCTATTTGAAAACTCTGTTGGATTATCTTGTTTCAATTCAGGTTCTGCATTTAGGATTTCTGCTTCAATTTCAGAAATCCATTCAGAGCGTGCGGTTTCTTTTTCCTTAAAAACCTTCCATTCATTTTTAAGAATATAGTTCCCGTTTGAGATGGTATAAAATGGGTATTTTTCTTTATACACGATTTCTTTTTTGTATTCATCAAGAATTTTTTGAGCTTTGGTATAATCAGCATTTTCTTTAAGTATATAATAACTATAAACCAGTTCCTCTTTATATTTCGGTTCTTCGTTATTAATAGAGCTTCCATCTGGATTATTTATTTCTATTTTTGTATATACATCTTTCTTTTCATATAAATCAGAAATGAATTCCTCTTTTTGAGAATCTGTCAGAGGAATTTCCTTAAACAAAACATCAATATCAGAAGTTTTTATTCGTTTCGTTTCATCTTCTGTATCTTCTAATTTCCAATGATTGTCATGTACGTCAGAGTAAGCGACATCTATGTCATCTACTATCTTTTGGAATTCTTCATTGGAAAGATTCAAGGCACGGTATGAAAGGCCGTCAAGCGTTACGGTTATTATGCTTTCATAATTTCCATATTTATCTTTGTTAATACCGTATTGAATTGAAACGGAATTTTCTGTAACTGTTGTATTTATAACATCAGATGAAATTTCTAGCGGAACAAAATTTTCCTTATCGCCTCTGAATTTCAGTTTATTATCCACTAGGTCAATGAATAAATCTGATGAATTATAAGTTCCGGCATTCAAAACTTTGTTTGTAACAGTTCCTTCATTTCTTATATCACGCTCACCGTTGAATTCTTTTTCGGAATGGCATCCATAAAAAATATCACCCACACTGAAACTGGCTGTGATTCCATTTTGCTTGTAATTTAACAGGGCTGCTGTTTGAACTCCCTCTGGAATTGGATAAGTTTCAAGGAAGTCTGAAATAGTATATTCCTTGGTGAAGTCTCTAAAAAGATAAAGATTATCTGTAACGTCATGCTCAAATTGCATTGCGAAGTCAGAATAATACTTTATAATATCTGATGATTTGGAGGCATTTGTTTTTACACTTTCATAGTATTCTGTAAACTGAGATTCGGTGAACACAGAAGGAATCAGGCATTGATTCTCCATTAAGGTCGATATAATTGCCTTCTGTTCTTCGATGTTTGTTTTTTTCGTCCAGTCTGAATCATACTGTGCGTTCAGTAAATATTCATAAGAGTTATTGTCATTTGAATGAACTTCCTGAACGGTAATGCTAAAGAGCTTTAATAATACTGTTTGATTATCAAGATATTCCGACACAATAAAATTCTTATAGTCTTCTTTTGCTTTATTACCATTATTCGAATATGTCTTTTGAGCCGGTTTTAATTCTTCATATTTTTTCAAGTTTAAG
Source organism: Treponema sp. UBA6852 (assembly GCA_002449305.1). Classification (GTDB taxonomy): domain Bacteria; phylum Spirochaetota; class Spirochaetia; order Treponematales; family Treponemataceae; genus Treponema_D. The sequence continues at coordinate 78,990 of DKDI01000038.1, read as the reverse complement.
AGAGGATGCTTTAATCCTTTCTTAAAGGTTTTTATATCTGAATATTCAATATTTATATCCCAATCAATATCTGTCTTTTCAGGTTCTTTCCCATTATCCGATATGAAGTAATAATCGCTTGCTTTAACAACATCCATAGTATTTCTAGATGTTTTAGTTATATTTGGAGCAGTTATATTAATTCGTAATGTCGTATCATCGCTTTCATCATCATTTTTATATGTTTTTGCTATGACTTGTTTGCCTTTATCAAAGTTTTCAGATACACCATACGCAGATTCCGTTATTGTAATAATTCCCTCATAAGGAGCTTCCCACATTCTGAAAGGAGTTTGAACAAAATATGTTTTTCTGTATTCCTCTGCTAATTCCGGTTTTACTTTCTGTGTAACTTCTGTTACCGCAATGCTTGAATATATATTACGTTGTTCAAATTCAAGATTTCCTAAATTCTTAAGATATGTAGATTTTCCAGTTTCTACGATATCAGGAAGACCATCCCTATCCATATCAATGAAAGAACACAAAGATTTAGAGGAAGATTTTTGCTTTACCTCTGAATAACCAACTCCAAGAGATAAGGAACCACTGCTAGAGCCTGCGCCACCATAAATATTCCATCCTACGGATGAGCTGGAATTTTTTTCATGCTCTAAGTCTTCTGACAATGTTCCTGACTTTATATTTATAGCTTGCTTTTCATCAAAGCCAGCTCCGTTATTTAGTGCAGCATATACAGTTTCTCCCTTCTGACTTATGGCATCAGGTCTTCCATCACCATTTATGTCTAACATCGAATCTTCTGTATAACTTTCCCCCGAACTGACAGAGCCGCTTCCACCTGCCGTTGCACGAACATCAATAACTCTTGTTCCATATCCAAGTCCAGCCGCACCATTGAAATTTGCTCCAATATTCGTAGAATTCCCAACTTGTAATGGCTGTCCGTTATTCCATTCTTTTGCTTCTGCAAAATAGATTATATTCCCATCATTGTTTTTTTCAGGAAGGCTATAATCAAATGTATATTCATAGGATTCGCCCGCGTTGTTGCCTGCGGAGATAGAGGAAAGCATTTTTTCTTTAGCAAGTCCCTCTGTATAATTAAAGTTATACCTGCGTATATGCCCGCCGTCCTTATAGTGGGTCGTGATGCTGGTCAGAAGCTTCCTGCATGATATGATTTCCCTTGACCTCGCGTCCATGCGCACATCCTTTCTGATTTCCGTTCCGTTATTATCGTAGTGGAACTGGACTTTGTAGTTTCCTTTCTTTCCGTTGAAACCTGTGTAATGAATAAAAGCAGGGTAGACATAACCGCTGTCTTTTTCATATTCATAAACAACCGAGTTTCCATTGGCATCCTCCGTCCTTGTAAGATTCCATGTGAAGGTTTCCGCTCCGCTTCCGACACAGGAATCTTTATTCTGTGCGTAAATTCGTTTTGTTCCGCTTTTATCCGTAACTTCCCAATGGTTGTCATCCATGTAACGCTTTATTCGGCTGAACGAGGTTTCTTTTAGCGGCCTGTAGGCTATCTCGTTTCCTTTGCGGGATTTTTCCTCAAGCAGTGTTCCGTCAAGCATATAGGTGTCGCGGGTGTCGTAGTCCGGGAGTCCGAGCCTTGTGTCTGTCGTAATGGAGCTTCCGTAGCCCACATCAAAGCCCCTGCCCATAATTCCGTTTCCGCCGCCGGACGAGTAGCTTGCTGAGATCCGCGGCTGCATTCCTTTGCGTCCTGCGGGAACTGCAAGCTCAAAGCTGAACGAGGCGTCTCCCATGTTGCCTGCCTCTGGCGGATTGAATTTTATCAGGTGTCCGTCCGGCCTTGCCGCCTCGAGGTTTTTGATTGAGTTCAGGTTCACGTCGGCGGGGCCCGCGCTTTCGGGAAGGGCGAGGGTCGCGTTTATCATGTCCGTGAAGTGGGTGGAAAGAGAGCGGACCTTGTGATTTTCTTTGTCTATTTCAAGACGTTCAAGTTTTATCCAGCTTTCCTTCCGCGTGTCGTAGAAGTATGTGTAAAGCCCGGAAAGAGCCTGCGGTTTCGCATTGAGTTCACCTCTGTAGGGCAGTGTTATTGTCACGTCCTTTTCAAACTTCGTTCCGGCGGGCAGGAACCTGTAGCCGCCTGAATATGGAGTCGCGTTGCAGAGGGATTCTCCTGTGTCCTCTACCTTATGAATGCGCGTTATGCTTATGGCTGTGTCCTCCTTTAGCGCGCCGGCGGGAATCTCTATGGAGGCGTCCCCAAGGACTACTGTTCCGCCTTTTTCCGCGGAGATAAGGACCTCGGACTTCTCCTCTTTTACAGAAATCCTTCCCTTAATATCTGCATTATTTATTGCAGTTTCAGCAAGCAATGATATCGGGCTTATGACAGAAATGTATGCAGCCGTCATTATTACGGCTGCAATTCTTTTAGTAAAACTTGCTTCAACTGTTTTTTTTGAACGCCTGCTCATGCTTTTCTCCTGCACATTATTTATTCTCAAAAGTAACCCTTACAGGCTTGCCAGGAAAATTCTCATTATCTGCAATTACAACAGCGAACCCCGACCTGCTGTCTTTAAATGCAATCTGTTCTGATACTGTAAATGACGTTATTTCATAGCCGTTGATTTTTAATAGAAAATTTTTAGTGCCGGCATCATAAGCGACAGCTATGGTATTTTTTATTCCGTGCCCCTTGTTTATGTAGTTTGAATTTTTCCATCCGTCATTAATATGACCGAAAACACCGTCGCAAACCTTGCCGACTGTGTAGTACCCGTTGGCGTTTATTAGGACTGCTAGCATGAATGGCCTGCCGCCGGTTTCCTGCTCGCAGAAGACAAGTCCGAACCCCGCTTCCGTCCGTCCGCTTTCCTTAACCGCTTCTACAACAATAGGATTAAAACTTTCACTTGTATTTGCATTTGGAACTGTCCAAAGAGTATAACCATTTGCTCCCAGATAACTTGTATCATTTGTTTCAAAAGTAAAAACTTTATTGTCTTCGTACTGTACAAACAGACTGCTTGTTTCCTGAACTGTCGTCTGCTCCGGTTTAACTATACTTTTTTCATCTTCTTCAAAAGGAGTGAGTTCACAGGATGCCAATACAGCTAAAGAAATAAGCCGAATAATTAGTTTTTCTGGTTTCATCATTTTCTCCTCTTATTAGTATTTAGTTATCTGATTTAAAGAAACGGTATATTCAATAACCGTGCAGAAACTGTTGCCTGATGATAATGAAGTCCGTTCCGGAAAAACCTTAAAATAAAAGTTTTTTGTCTCATAACTGGAGTTCTGAATCTGGTAGGCGACCTGATGTCTTGCACTCTGGCTTTCAAGTCCTGAAAGCTGTATCCTGAGGTTTGTCTCCGCTCCTAAAGTAGTGTTCGTAAGGTTATGCTGTCCTACTATTATGTCCGCCTGGCGCATTGGAGGAACTGTTACATAAAACCAGTCCTCGTCAAGAATTTCCTTATGGTCTGTTACAAAACCAACGCATGGCAGATTGCATATTCTGTCGTACTCTAAAAACGCTGCATCTTCCGGCACATCATTTGATTCGCAGTAATCTCTGATAGTCCCTGATGACCATCCGTAGCCATATTTCTTTCCCTCAAAGCATTTTGAGCCACGTGTTTTATCAAGCCTGTAAATATATTTTTCATTATCTATAAGGTTAGTATCTGTGTAGCTTGTTGATTTTCCTTCATAAACACATATCCAGTCCAATGAAATGGCGTCAAAGGATCTCATCAAATAGAAATTATCAGCAGCGTCATCTTCCTTCCATGAAAGATATACCGTGTGTTCTGTCGTAAGAGAATCAGTTGCCGGCACATCATCAAACGGGTCGTCCGCAGTCCTGAATAAAATTTCATTGAATGCATTGTTATAGCACGAGAAAAACCATAATGATGTAAATATCAAAAACATGGCTTTTTTAGTTCGACTCATCTTCGCTCCTTAAAAACATTGAATGACGCTCCAAGACACGGCTTTACAGAAACAAAACCGGCTCCCATCATGTGAAAGTCAAAGTCTATTTCTGCAAAAAGATGTACTTTGTCATTAATGTCAAACTCGTACCCTGCAATGGTTTCAAAAGAAAAGGCATTCTGGTATAAAAATGTTTCGTCCTCATACTTTGGCTTTATGCTCATAAGCTCAATGTTATATGCAAGACCGAACCCGCCGTATAAAGAATGCCTTTTATTAAAATGAACGTGCAGCAATACAGGAAGACTTATTGCTATGGTGTTGATTACAAGAGGGTAGGTGTTTTTTTTATTTATTCCGATATCCCATGAAAGATTCAATCTTGCAGAAAAATCTATAAGTTTACCGTTTGATACAATCACAGGCTGAGGTGGATAAAACTCAATACCTGTATTAACTCCCCCAATTCCTAAAATTTTGTCTCCCCAGTCACTATCAACAGGACTCCAGTAAAAAAGAGAAGCCGGTATCCTTAATTCCATTGGACGCGTTTTTTCCTGTTTAAGTTCATCCTTATTGATGCCTGTAATTTCCTCAATTCCAAAAAGAATATTCTGGCACAAAACAGAAATAAGCCTGTCGTAATGATCTATGCTGTCACCTGCAAAGAATCCTTTTGCAATTTTCTTTGCCTTTGCATCAAAGAGCTTTACCTCGCAAAGCCAGCTTGATTCATTTTTCTTTAGATATCCGTATATCAGATAATCAGAGTTTTCAGACACGCAGATTTTATGAGCGTCTATTATGGTAACCGGGATTCCGTATTTGCTTTCTGCAATGTGAGAAAAATTTATAAGGCCGCTAAACCAGTGCTTTTCAAGCTCATCGTGTATTGCCTTTGAAGGATTATAAGGAGCCGATGTTTTGTTTCCGTTGCCGTCATAAACTGCAAGGGGAGCGATTTTAATTTCTGATGCAGAGGCTATGAATATTGAAAACAGCAGGGCTGTAAAACAAACAGTTCTTTTATTCATCAAATCCCTCCTTTTCAGCAAGGATTGATTTTTCTATTTCAAGCAGCTCGGTGTCGGAAGCTCCGTTTTGTTTAAGTATTCTTATATCTTCCAAGATTTGTGCATAGGAGGAGCTGTCGGCACGGTTTTTATAGTAAAGGCTTTTCGCCTTGTAAAGACGGCATTCCATATCATCAGTAAAGGTCTGCGTAAGTTTTCTGAACTCATCATAAGAAGCTGTATAACTTTCTTTATTATATGAGGCAATAGCATTATTTTTTGCTTCTAGATACGATTTGTCTTTTCCTGCCGTATCGACTGTTTTCTTCTTCTGTTCTTCAAGAATTGCATCATAAGTCCTTCCCATTCCTACAGTCTTCGAAAACTGTGCATCGGATTTTTGATTTAAGGCTTGAACGGACTCATTAAGTTTTTGAAAGTTTACATCAGTATTTTCTATGCTGACTGCAAGACTTTTTTCAAAACAATCAGTTTTTAATTCAACAGTTTTCACAGCTTTATCAAGGTCAGAAATTTCTTTGCTCAATTTTTGAATTCTGTTTATTAATAATATGTGAGAAACTGAAAGCAGTGATGAGGACATAACTATTAAAAATATTGCACTGATTTTTTTATTCATCATTTTTTCTTTCCCTAATAATTATTTTCCGCAGATACTGCCAGTCTTTTCTCTCTTCAATTCCCAGTGCTTTGTCTATCATCTTAAGCGCGCCCGAAAAGTCTTTTCCGTCCAGAAGTTTTTCTGCCTGTTCCGCATAGTATGAGCCGTTTCCCATTTTAAAATACAGGACTGTTCCTGGCTTTATGGCGGCTTTTGTTTCCACGGTTTCATAGCCGTCCTTTCTTACGCAGATTGTGGTTTCTTTTTCACATGGATACATAAGCCTTCCGTAAATGTCAGTTTTTCCGATTTCTTTTCCGTCTATAAAGACTGAAGCATTCATAAGTTCGCTGCTGGCGTAGTCATAGACCATCACATACATTGAGTCTATTTTCTTTTCCGGCGTGCTTGCGCATGAGAGCAGGCATAAAGAAAATAAGGCTGTTAAAATTTTCAAAAAGATTTTGCGCCGTTTCATTTTTTTACCTCGTAATATTCTCCGCGGAGCTTTGCCCTATAGCCGTATCCAGTTTGAATGCAAAAATCTCCGACAGATTCTGTTTTTGCAAGGGAAATTTTATAAATGCTTCCCATGCCGTCATCCTTTGCAATCACAAAATCTTTTCCATTAAGTTTTGTCCGTCCTATGTATGTAAGCTTTTTGATCCCAGCTGGACTGTTTTGTTCATTTGACTTTGCCGCAGTTGTTCTGTTTTTTGCCGACTCAGTTTTTATTGTGGTTTTTGCAGACGGAGCTTTATAAAAAATTCTGTCAATTTCAGATAGGTCAATTTTTTTGTCGGTATATTCAGAAAGCAAAGCGTCGTTCTGCTTAAATTTTATTCCTGTATCAAAGCAGACTGTTGTCTGTATTCTGCTTCGGTTTTCGCTGTTTCGCAGAGCAAAGCTTTTTATGTCTATAAGATTTTCATCTCCTTCCTGAATTTCCCTTATGAAATTTAAAATGCCCTTGCTGCCGGAAAGGACAAAGAATTCTATCTCTGCGTTGCCGCTCTTTCCCTTAATTTGTATGTACTGCTCGTTGCAGGAATTTTTATGCATTATGTTGCGTATGTTTTTTATGTATTCGGAAAGTGTTATACCTTGCTTTTCTTCCGCCTGCGACTGCATCTTTAAAAGTTCCGTTTCATAAAATTCAATCTTTTTATCGAGTGAGGATTTTTCATCTGTTTCTTTCCATAGTCTTGAAAACTCTCCGTTATAGGAAACGATTTCAGCTCCGTTTTTTACGGTGGTTCTGTTCATCTTTACAGAAGTGAACGTGCGGCTTTTTTCAAAGTTTGCAAGAATGCTTACGGCGTCTTTTGCAGTGGCTTCAACTGTAAAAGCATTTTTTTGAATTGAAATATTTTCTATTGTCGCTGTTTTTTCTGCCATTGCGGAATAAATGCGCTCAATGCATGGATAGATTTTTTCATATTCAAGGTGCTTCTTTTCGTTGTATGTCTTTTTTAGCTGTGCAAGTTTTTCTTCTTTTTCTTTCTGGATTCTTTCCTCATCCTGTTTCTGTTTTTCCAGTTCTTTTTGGGCTTTTAAAGATTCTGTGTTTTTTAGAGCGGCATATCGAATTGCAAGAGTTAAAACTGCCAGAATAAAAATGCCGGGCAGGATTGCAAGGCAAAGTTTTTTAATGTTCAGTTCACGCTTTATTTCTTCCTTCAATAGATAAACATCATACTGCCACTTTATGTCCGTCTTTAATATAAGAAGTTTCTTTTCATTTACTTCAAAAGGGTAGAGACTTGCAAGCGTGCTTTTTGCCTCGGCAATTCTTTTTCGCCGGGTATGGGATTTTAAGTGAAGGGTGAACTTCGGGCAGTTTTGAGGCATAACCTGTGATGTCATAGCACGCCCCCTTTAAATAATATTTTCTTTTCAGCGAGGATATATTTTTCTATCTTTCTTTGGTTTTCTTTTTCTGGAACGGCGGCGAACACTGCGCAGGCTCTTGCTTTTTCCGTCTCAAAGTCAACTTTCCAGAATGCGGTTTTTGTTCCGAGCAATTCAAAGATAGGATGATTTTCTTCAAGTCCTAGAATTTCAGCAAGCTCTTTTTCTGTTGTATCTGGATTTAAATTGTCCTTTATAAGCTCCGTTTTCTTTTCCGCATTCTTTATACCGCAAAATTCAAGAACTGTTTTTATAAAAGTGCCGCTCATATTGAAAATGTTCAGAGGCGGAAATGTGTTTATAAGTGGAAATGTGTTTTTTTCTTCAAAGTCTTTTGAAGTTTGCTCAACAATGGCTTTGTCAGAAACTTTCGGATTAATCCAGCCGTACTCTGAAAAAATTTCTTCTCCGTTTGCTTTAATGCAGTCGCTTATCGCTTTGTTTTTTAGAATTTCTTTTGATATAAAATTCTTATTTATGCCTGTGGAAACATCAGAGACCGACAGTTTAAAATCACAGGCAGAGGAAAGTAAATATAAAATCTCATGTTCATCAGAATCAGATTGTGAATCTTTTAGCATCTGGATTTTTTCTTCCATGTCAAAAATTGCAGCGTCAATTTTCTTTCTCTCTTCTATCAGTTTTTTGTAAGAGTCCATCCATCTTTCGTTTGCGGTTGTAAGTAGGCAAAATGATAAAGCCAGAATGCAAAGAGAAAATACTGCTGCCATTGCAAGCGGAGTTGAAAAGCCGCTGTCATAGTTTTTCATCAGAAATCCTCTGTTTTATGAACTCTTGGCTTGCATAGTTTTTGCCATTGAACTTCCATTCTATTTTTATACCTTCCATTCTATGCCTTGCGTTATAGACAGAAGATATTGATACGGCTTCTATTCCCTTTTCCGCGCAGAAAATCAAAAGCATTCCTTTAATTGTTTCAAATTCTGTGTCAAAGTTTTTCCAATAGGGAATGTTAAAGTTTCTTATTTCTTTTCTCAAAAGCGCGTCTGTTTCAAGCATTGAGACGGCGTTTTTTGAGGCGGCTTCTGTCTTGGCAATGCTGCTCTTTGCATTGACGAGGCTTGCTGTAAGCACCACCGAAGCCATGAGAAAAATTGCAATGGAAACTAAAAGTTCAGTCAATTTCATTTGCGCTCTCAATAGTTCTTTCTGCCGCCGCCATTTGCCTTGAAGCCGACTTTTGGGCAATGGCAATGCCGGCTATTATGCCGGAGAGGGCAAATAAAAATGCCGCTGTCGCAACAATTTCACGAAGCATTCTTTTTTACTCCCAGCTTTTTATGTCTGTGTCCTTGCCTTCACCGCCTTCAATTCCGTCTGCTCCAAAGCTTCTTATTCCGTAAGGCGAGCCGTCTGGAGCAGGGCAGGTGTATTCATACTCATAGCCCCAGGGGTCTTTTGGCGCGTTCTTGTAAATATACGGTCCTCCCCAGCTGTCGGAGCTTGGCGATGTTTCAGGCTTTTTTCTTAAAGCGGCAAGCCCCTGTTCTGCCGTTGGATAGTTTCCGCAGTCTATGTAGTAGGCTTCAAGGGCTGTAGCAAGGCTTTCTATCTGCGTTTTAGCCGCGGCAATGCGGGATTTTTCAAGGCTGTTTATTGCGACAAAGCCTACGGTTGCTGAAAGAATCAGTATTATTGCTATGACTATCAGAGTTTCCATAAAAGTCCAGCCGTCTTCATTTTTTACGGCTTCAAAAATTTTCTTTTTTAAGTTTTTCATAATGCCCCCAGAAGATTGAATACAGGAATTACAAACTGGGCGATAACTGCAATAATTACCGCTCCTGTTATCAAAATAAAAACAGGTTCTGCAGCCTGTGTAATGCTTGTTAACAGGCTCTCGCTTTCATTTTGGTAATAATTAAAAATCTGGCTGAATGCCTCTGCCGCTTCTCCATTTTCTTCTGCTATTTTTATCCATGCTGTAAGATATTCCGGGAAGATTTTTTCATCTTCAAAAGCTTTGCCGACACCTTTTCCGCAGGCTATGCTTTTACAGACGGATTCAACAGCTTTTTGAACACGGATATTGCTCAATACGTTTTTTGCATAAGCAAGGCTCTTAAGCAAAGGAAAATGCGTTTGAGTGAGAAGCTTCATTGCAAAAGAAAAGTCGTGCATCTGCATTGTCATTGCAAAATCTTTTATGAGCGGAATCCTTAGAATAATGCTGTCGATTGCAAGAGCCGCTTTTGCATTTAATCTGCGCGTCGCAAGGCAGACTGCCAGAATTGCCATGAAGCCAAATAAAATTATCATGGATACAAAAGAGCCTGACTTGAGTTTACTTATCTGCGTTTCGATGTTTTCAGAGGAATTTGTAAAAGCCTCGAATATTCCTTCAAGCCTTGGCAGGACAAAAATAGTCAGAATAAAAACAACAGCAATCGCCGTCGCAAGAACAAGCGCAGGATAAAGAAGTGCTTGGATTATCTTCCGCTTCATACTTCTTTTGCCGTTCAAATATGCGGCAAGATGTCCGAACACCTGCGGGAGCGTGCCGCTTTCTTCTCCAATTGAAACAAGGGAAACATAAAGCGGAGGAAACAGCTTTTCATCCGAAAGTGCATTGGAAAACTTTTTACCCTCGTTTACTTTTTTTAGGATTCTAGCAGTGAATTTCTTCTCGGCTTTTCCTGTAAGAACTTCTTTGCATACTGCGAGCGCGCTTTGCAATGGCAAAAAAGATGAAAGAAGAGAATGCATGGTCTGTGTAAAAAGAAGAACGTCCGCTTTCATAAAAGTCCTTCCCGTATCATTTCTTCTTTTGTTGAGATTCCGCTTTTTATTTTTAGAGCCGCATCTTCTTTTAATGTTTTAAATCCCTGCTTTATAAGATATTTTTTAAGTTCAGTTTCTGGCTTGTTTTTTTCTATCATTGCACGGAAGTTATCATCCAAGAAAAACACTTCGCTTATGGCAGTTCTTCCTCTATAGCCTGTAAAGCCGCATTCTTCACATCCTTTGCCTTTGCATGGAACGCAAGTTTTTCTAACAAGACGCTGGGCAATTACTGTCTTTAAAGTTCCTGCGATAAGGTATGGCTCTATTCCAAGGTTGCGCAATCTTGATACTGCGGAAATGCTGTCGTTTGTGTGCAGTGTTGAAAGGATAAGATGGCCTGTAAGGGAAGCGCGAACTGCAAGCTGTGCTGTCTCCTTGTCGCGGATTTCTCCCACCATGATTACATCCGGGTCATGGCGCAATATGCGGCGAAGCACGCTTTCGAAGGTAAGACCGATTTCGTCGTTCACCTGTATCTGCTCAATGCCGCTTATGACTTTTTCAACAGGATCTTCTATTGCCACAATCTTTAAATGCTCATCATCCATTTCTTTAAGAAGTGCATGAAGGCTTGTTGTCTTTCCGCTTCCTGTAGGTCCTGTTGCAAGAATCATTCCGTGCGGACTTTTTAAAACAGTTTTTATCTTGCTAAGGTTTTCCTTTGAAAATCCAAGAGCTTCAAGAGATAAATTTTCGTTTTGATTGTTGAAAAGCCGGAGGACTATGTTTTGTCCTGCGACTGACGGAACTATGGAAACACGGAAGTCAAGATTTTTTCCTCCTGTCTGAACGCTCATTCTTCCATCCTGACAGAGCCTGTTTTCCATAACATTAAGTCCCGACATGATTTTTATACGGCTTGTAAGAGTGTCAAAAATGCCTTTGTCAAACGCACGGACTGTCTGGAGTACTCCGTCAATTCTTAAACGAATGTTTACAGAATCCTTTGTGCCCTGTATGTGGATGTCGCTTGCGCTCCGCCTTATTGCTTCAAGGCATATTGCGTTTATTATGTTTACTGCCGGGGCTTCTCCGCTTATGTCTTCAAGACGGTACTCGCTGTCCAGTTCTTTTGTGCAGGAAAAGTCTTCTGCCGTGTTGTCTACAAAATTGCCAATAAATTCGGCAAAGTCCGAATCATTTACAATTATATGCCTTATCTGCTTTGGCTCATGTACTTGGGTAAGGAGCTTTATTGTATCCAGCTTGCTTTTTGCGACTGCCACGGTAACTTCATTTTCAGACTCGCGTATTTTTACACATCGTGAATTTTTTATGAACTGGCAGGTGTACTGGCATTCAATGTTTTTGTACTGAGAAAATTCTATTATGTTAAAACCGGGTTCATTGGATTTTGCTGTTTTGAGACTTTTCATACCGCAGCCTCGCCGTATTTTTTCTTGAGCCGCTCAAGGTTTGCTTCTTCGCTGATAGCTTGGACATCTTGCTTTTCAACAAAAGGAACAAGATATATTACAAATTCTGTTTCAACCATCGACACGACTTTCTTCTTAAAAAGCCAGCCTAAAAGCGGTATGTTTCCAAAGCCTGGCACACGTTTTTCTGATACTTCTTCTTCCTGCTGGAAAAGTCCGCCTATGACTACAGGCTCGCCGCTTTTAGTCCTTACATTAGTGCTTACTTTTTTTTCAGACGTTGATGGAGGCGGCGTAGTGTCTGTTCCATTGCTGTTGGCGGATGATGATTCTGTGTTTCCCTGCTTTGAAACCTGCGCGTCAACTTTTACTGTCACCATTCCGTCGCCACTTGCCCAGCCATTTATAGAAAGTGTGAGTCCGCTTGATATTTCCCTTGTGGTGCTTGTGTACAGCTCTCCTTTTGTGTCTACGATTATGTCGCGGTAGCGTGTTGTGTTGGTGTTTGAAAAGCTCAAGGATTCTCCGCTTATGCCGTTTAGTGTTGTGTCCGCAAGCACGCGCGACTTTCCCTCCGAAAGCTCTGCGTTCAGGCTTCCGGCGAACTGGACTCCGAACTTTGAGATTATGTCAAAGTTTATGTTGAATATGTTTGATACTGCCCCGCTCCAGGAATAGCCCGAACCCTCACTTGTGTTGCCGATGTTTAATGACGCGCCCCAGTTCAAGCCGCTTGTCTTCTGCCTTTGAACCACAAGCAGCTGGTATTTTATCTGTTGCTTTGGAAGGTCAATCTCCTCAAGGCTTTTTGAAAAATCCTCAAATTGTTTTTCTGTTCCGCTAAAGAAAACTAAAGTCGGCTCGTTTGTTTCTGTTATGCTTTCTTTGCTTATAGGCGTTGGAAGCGATTTTATAAGCTCGTCGCTCTTTATGTACTTTAGCCTTACAGCTCTGCTCTGTTTTTTACTGTCAAGCATTGCTATGAATTCAGAAAGCTTTGCTTCGCTTTCCTGTGTTACCTGTGTCGCAAAGCCGTTGTCAGAAGGAAGCATGATTATGTCAGATAAAAGAAGAGCCTTTGGAATTAGAGAAGCTGCATCCTTGGCATTTGTGTTTTCAAAATAAAAGCTTTTATAGTTTCTGTCGTTAAGTGGAACATCAACTTTGCGTATGAATTCTTCTATGGGATTTATTTCCGAAGGGCTTCCTGTGAGGATAAGCGAGTTGGAGCTTTTGTCCTGCTTTATGAATCCCTGCGCGTTCAGCTCGTTTGGAAGAATTGAAGCAAGCGTTTCTATGCCTATGTTTTTTACTTTGATTATTCTTGTTTCCTTGAATTTTTTTATGACATCTTTTTTTTGAATTTCATAAATGTAATATATACCGCCATCCGCAGAAAAATCGCAGTTGCACTGGCTCAGAATTAATGAAAGAAGCTCGTCAAAACTTTTGTCTGTGTATGCCATGTTTTCAAGTGCTATGCTGGGCTTTGAAAGCAGGGAATACTCCTTTCCGCCTTTTTTGAACAGTGTCTCTATTACGTTTGCGAATGATGCTTTCTGGATATTGCAGGAGAATTTTCCGCCTGCTTCCGACATTGTAAAAATATCGATGTTCCGCTTGTTCAGATTCCCTGCGCTTTTTGTAATGTAAAAACCATCTGCGATTCTCTCAAGGGCGAATCCCGGAAGCCTTACAATCGCAAGGTTCAGCACGTCTTCAAGGCTTGCCTCTGCAATTCGGATTGTTACCGTTGCGTTCGGAAGATTGTCAAATAAAATTGTCCTGTTTGTGTAGCGGGAAATCATATTGATGAACGGCTCAATCTGGACATTCTCTGTGTTTACAGAGAGTTTTCCGTTAGCGTTTGAATTGATTTTTACTTTAGTAACAGAATAAACCCCGCCATTCTTTTCCACATAAAGTTGGCAGTGCCTTGCGAATCTGTCCAGCGCGCTTTCAAAGTCCTTGTCTTCAAATCGGAACGTTGCGTTTCCAGAAACTGTCTCATCTATTATGACTGACTTTCCGCATACATCTGCAACCGCATAAATGATGTCGGAAATTTTCTGGTTTCTAAAGTCCATGTATATGGAAGAGTCTGCTTCCTGCGCGCAAAGCGGAATCTGAATAAGAAGAAAGAAAATGCAATGGAGATGTTTTACAGGAAGTCTTTTCATGCGGCTTCTCTGAAAATCAGTTCTGACAATAGGTATCCGGCCGCTGTGAAAGGCACAAACGGAATTTTGCTTGTTTTTTTATTAAAAAGGCGTAGTGCCATAAAAAAAATAATTCCGGCGAGGCTCGCAAGAATAAAAGTGCATAGTGTCTTAAAAAATCCTGAGCAGTAGCCTATAACCGCTGCAAGTTTTATGTCTCCTATGCCCATGCCTTTTGTGGCTTCCGCGGCTATAAGGAACACTGTGAAAAAGAAGGCAGAGCAGGCTATGTTGATTAAAAGTTTTGATGGAGCTGTGAAAATATCTGTTATAACCAGCAGCAAAAAGAATCCGAGTGTGCTTGAATTTGGAATCCGCCCTTCGAGCAGATCGAAAAATGAGATGATGGCTAGATATAAAAGGCATGTTGGTCTTGTGTCCATTTGCGGGCGTTGCTCCTTTATATCTAAGAAATATAGAAAAAAAAAAAATGCACTTGTCAAGTGCTTTTTAAATAATTTTTTGTTTTTTTTAATATTTTTGCAGTTTGATGCCTTGGAATGAGCGGCGGCCTCTTGCGCCGATGCACAGGCTTATCTATTTCTTTGCTGGAAAGGGATAAGTCCTGTTCCGCTTTCCTATGTTTTCTATGGCTCATAGAGATGTTGTGGAATATATTAAATAAAGTTAGAATAAAAACAAAATTAAGTTAAAAATAAAATGAAATTAAGTTGAAATCAAAACGAAATCAACTTAAAAATAAAATGAAATTAAGTTAAAATAAAAACAAAATCAACTTAAAAACAAAATGAAATCAAGTTAATTTCAAAGTGAAATTAACTTGATTTTAAAAACTGTATAGTATTGTATGCGGCTATTATGAATATTGCGAAGAAACATGGAGATACTATGATTGGATAAAAGCCAGCAGCTGCCTATAAAAATCTTGTAAAATCTTGAATGCAAAATGCCGAAAATGTAAGCAAGGTGGAATCATGGCGGTAAACGGAATTTCTGGAACTGGAATAACAGGCACTTTGTCTAATGGAAGCAATGCAATTGACTCTGCTGTTCTTCAGAATGAGGCCAAAAAATTCTCTTCGCTCGTAAAGGAAATGCAGAATAAAACTGCATTGGGAATTTCTGAGGGAGCATCTTTGTCAGGAGTTTCTTCAAGCCAGATTGCCAAAAATCATCGTCTGAATGGGGATTATACTCAGGGATTCTACGGAGCATTCACTTCGGATTCTGATAAGTCCGCCCGTCCGCAGGGATTCGCCGCAAACTCAAAAACTTCAAGCGGAAAAACTCCCGTAATTGACAAGACTTCCGAACTTTATGCGCAGTCCATGGAAATGGAAAATTACATGGTCAAAATGATGCTTTCGTCAATGCGCAATACAATTCAAAAAACAAATCTTGCCGGCAAAGACAACGAGTACGCTAGGAAAATGTACGACGACATGATGTATGACAATATGGCGGAATCGATTACAAAAAACGCTTCTTTGGGACTTGCTGACCAGATTTACATTGAGCTTTCAGGCCAAAGATAATTTTACTTTCTGTATAACTCTTTTATAAATTTTTCTCTAAACAAAAATCTTTATATTCCGAAAATCAAATAGAAACTTTCTTTTTTAAGGAAAAATTTATGGCGGAAGAAAAAGAAATTGAATTAATCAGTGTGCTTAATGAGCAGGAACGTATTCTTGACTCTATGCTTATGGAGCAGAATAAAATTCATGAGTGCGTTGTAAAGCGCAGCTGGGCAGGCCTTGAAGAATATGTCTTGAACATCAATGAGCTTGGCAGTGAATTTTCCAAGGTTGACAAGTTCCGTGAAAAAATCGCATCTGTTTCAGAAAATATTTATTTTCATCCTGAAGTAAAAGATGTTTTTCTCCGCGTAAAGACAAAGCTTTCAAGAAGCAAGGTTGAAAATGACGCGCTTGCAAAATATGTGAGCGCAACAAAAAAATTTATTTCAGAAGTTATGGATCAGTGCGCATCTCAGCAGAGAAACGAAATTTATTCTCCGAACGGCACAATGAGAAAAAACTATGCGCAGAGCATTGTTGTAAACAGAAGCATTTAAAAGGAGCGTGGAATTATGGCGAATTCTTTTGCAGGAATAGAAATTGGAAAAAGAAGCCTTATGGCTCATTCAACTCAGATTCAGACAGCCGGCCACAATATTTCAAATGCGGATACAGAAGGCTATTCTAGGCAGCGTGTCATTGTAAAATCTTTTGAGCCGATTTATCGCCCGGACTTGGAACGTGCGATGGTTCCAGGTCAGATAGGGCAAGGCTGCGATGTTGAAAGCATAAACAGAATAAAAGATGAACTTTTAGAAAGCCGTATTGTTGACCAGAAAAATGTTGAGTCTTACTGGGAAACACGCGACAAATATTATTCAATGATTGAATCCGTTTACAATGAGCCTAATGATGTTTCCGTAAGAACAAACATGGACAAGTTTTGGCAGGGCTGGCAGGAACTTTCAACTTACCCTGAAAGTGATGCGGCTCGTCTTGCAGTTGTTGTGCGCGGGCAGACTTTGACAAATTCAATTCAGCAGCAGTACAAAAGTTTGCGTGGAATTGGAGATCAGATAAATGGCGACATTGAGGCAGTTGTAAAGCAGGTAAATGATCTTTCGCGCCAGATTGCTTCTGTCAATGGTGAGATTGTAAGAAGCAAAGGTCTTGGGGACAATCCTAATGATCTTATGGACCGCCGCGATTTGCTTGTTGAAAAGCTTTCGTCTCTCATTAATGTTACTGTTACTCAAAAAGATCCTGATGAATTTATGGTTCACACAGATGGGCAGATTATTGTTCAAGGAAGTCTTGCTCGCCAAATAGAAAGTGTCGGCCAGCTTGATAATAACGGCTACGGAAAACTTATGTGGTCTGATACAAAGCTTGATGCAGAGTTTCATGGAGGAACTCTCGGAGCTTTGGTTGAACTTCGTGACAAGGATATTCGCAGTGAAATTCAGTCTTTAAATACAATGGCTCTTAACTTTGCAGATTTAGTGAATGATGTCCACAGAAATGCCATTGGAAAAAATAACGTTACAGGCTTGGACTTTTTTGTTCAGCATGATTTTGTAGAAAACGTAAACGGAAACTATGACAGAAACGGCGATGGTGTAGAAGACACTTCCTATATTTTCCGCATGACAGGAACAAATGCTCTTAAGATGCAGGAGCAGATTGGTCTTTCTGGAACAATGACAATTAACGGCGCAAGTGGAAATATTGATGTCGCTTATTTTTCAACAGACACAGTTGAAGATGTTATCAACAGAATCAACGATTCCAACGGAGAGGTAAAGGCTTATCTTGACAGAAATAGTTGTCTTGTTTTAAAAGCAACATCTTCTAGCGGAATGGAAAATCCTGATTTTGTTATCCGCCATGTTGAGGATTCTGGAATGTTCCTTACGGGGTATTCAGGAATTTTGCAGGGAAGCGGAGAAGATAATGCCTATGACTTTAACCGTGCAAATGCGGTTGATGTTCTTGCAGGTGCTCAGTTTGCGGTTTCTCCTGTTTTGAATCCGTCTGCATATATTGAAGTAAATGGACTTATTCAAAATGATGTTTCAAGTGTTGCCGCAGCATTTAAAAATTCCCAAGGCTTTGCAGAGCCTAGCGATGGAAGAGCAGCAGTTGAAATGGCTGCAATCAGAAATACAAAAATAATGATTGGAAGTCAGCGTACATTTGATGATTATTTTGCTGATACAGTAACCAACGTTGGGTTAAAGGGAGAGCAGGCGCAAAATCAGCTTGCGACTCAAAATAAAATAATGGGCGACTTAAGAGATTTGCGCGACAGCATTTCTGGTGTAAACATTGATGAAGAGCTTGCTGATATAATAAAGTTTCAGCATGGGTATAACGTTGCTGCAAAATTTATTTCAGTGCAGGATGAACTTCTTGATACGTTGATCAACCGTCTTGGAGTTTGAGTTATTTTAGAAGCGAGGTAGAATATGCATAGAATCAGCTCACAGTTTAATAATACAGATACCCAGTATCAGCTTAGAAAACAGGAAGTAAATCAGGCAATAAAAAACCGCCAGATTGGAACTCAAAGCAGAATCGGAAGCCTTCGTGATGATCCGATTGCAGCCGGACATCTTGTGCGCTATCAGTCTTATCTGGGACGTGTAAATCAGTTTGAAAAAAATGCGCAGACTCTTGCAGATCAGATGAATGTTAGAGAAGGGTATATAAATCAGAATTTGCAGATTATGCACCGCGTTAGAGAACTTGCTATTACTGGCGCAAATGGAACTTACACAGAAGAAGACTTAAAAAATATGGCTGTTGAAGTCAACGAGCTTTTAAAGGAGCTGATTCAAAATGCAAATGCTGTAGGTCCAGACGGAAATACTCTTTTTGCTGGAACAAGAACAAAGGGTGCGGCTTTTGATGTTGTAATGGGAAACATTCCTGGTTCCGATGAAGCTCTTATTGAAAAAGTAAATTATAAGGGAAACAACGGAACTAATAAAATTGAAGTTGATGAAAACGCTTATCTTCAAATTGACAATAGCGGAACAAAGACATTTTGGGCAGAGCCTCAACACCTTATTGGGCAACGAGATTTGACTTCTTGGCAGGCGCTGGAAGATTCTGTTATAAGCATTGACGGTGAGGATATTGCAATAAAATCTGGCGACAACATTTATGCAGTTGCTGCAAAAATAAATAATTCTGGAATTGCAGTAAAGGCTTCAATTGATCCTGTTTCACAAGGACTTTCGCTTTCCACTACAGATTCTCATCAAGTTTGGATGGAAGATAAAACAGGCAGTGCGTTGGCAGACATGGGAATGATTGAAGACTCAAGCCAGTTTCCGCCTTACAATGTAAACACTTCCGCTGTGAAAGTTTCTGGCGGCTCTTTGTTTGATGCTGTCATTGCCCTGCGCGATTCAATGCTCAAGGGGGATCAAGAGTCAATTGGAAGCCGCGTGATTGGAACTCTTGACTACGGAATCAATAATCTTACAACTCGCCTTGCAAAGTCAGGAAGCGACTATGAGCGTGCAATGAATAACGTTGAGCGTTCAAAGACAAACAATGTAAATGTTACTCAGCTTGTAAGCAGAGAAGGCGACATTGATTTGACAGAAGCCATAACAGATTTAAAGATGCTGGAATATGTCAACCAGGCAACAATGAGCAATGCTGGAAAAATGTATTCAAGTACACTGCTCAATTATATGCGCTAGGATTTTAATATTTAAAAATATTCATAGGATTTTTTATGCTGGTAGAAACAAAAACTAAAGGCTGTGTTGAAATTTCCAACGATAGGTTAATTTCTATACCTTCAGGTCTTTTTGGCTTTGAAGAGTATACAGATTTTGCTCTTGTGGACAGTGAGTATGAGCCGCTTATATGGCTTCAGTCGCTGCAGGAAAAAAATCTTGCGTTTCTTTTAATTGATCCGTTTTTAATTACAGATGACTATGAAGCTGAAATTGATGACAGTGAGCTTTTAAAAATCGGCATAAAAGATCCTGCTGATGTAATGGTTCTTACAATTGTAACTGTTCCTGATGATGGCAGCGCGGTAACTGCAAATTTTCAAGGACCTCTTATAATCAACAAGAAAAATCATCAGTGCATGCAGGCTATTCTCGACGGCTCAAAGTACACAACAAAGCACAATATTCTTGAAGCATTAAAACGAAAGGAGGCAAAGTAATGCTTATCCTTTCAAGAAAAATAGATCAAAAAATCCGCATCGGAGACGACATTGTTATTACGCTGATAGACGTAAAAGGCGACCAAGTGAAAATCGGCGTGGAAGCTCCTAGCAATGTAAAAGTTTACCGTCAAGAAGTTTTTGAAGCAATCCAGTCAGAAAACAAGGCCGCTGCTTCGCAAATTTCAATGGAACGTCTCGGAAAACTTTTTGGCTGATTGTTTTGCTGAAAAAATATTAGTTTTTATTTTTTGATTCAAGAACTATTTCAGCTTCACTTTTTCTTACATACAGCGGACCGTCATAGTCTTTTAATGGCTCTTTCTTTTCTGCAATCATTCTTTCTGCAATTTCAAAAAGGCTTTCGCAGCAGTCATTTTCCGGGCAAAAGCAGTGAAGAGAATAAAGCGGTGTTATTTCGTTTGTCCGCTCGACAAATGTTTTTGCTCCAGGTCCGCAGACAAGAACAGAGCTTTCTGCGTCAATTTGCTTTAAGATTTCTTCAATTTCTGAATCTTCTTCGTTTCTTATTTTTTCTCCGCGGATATAAAATGAATAAAAAAATTCATCTTCTTTTGCTTCTATTACAGGAAGAACTGTTTCAATTGCTTTTTTATACGGCCAAGAGTACGCTTCCAAAGAAGGAATTCCGTAGAGCGGAATATTGTCTGAAAGTGTGATTGCCTTGAGCGCGCTAAGTCCCAGCCTGAGCCCTGTAAAGCTTCCAGGACCAAGCGTAACGGTTGTGTAGTCAAGGTCTTTTACAGAAAGTCCGGCTTCTTTCATTACATAATCAATTGCAGGAAGAAGTTTTTCTGATTGCTTCATTCCAACATCAAGTGTAAGTTTTATTGTGTTACTTTCATTTTTTGCGGCTACAGAAAGTTTTGTAACTGCGCAGTCTATTGCAAGAGCTTTCATTTTATTCCTCGTTCCAGTCAATATTTCCGTTGTTCCAGTTTTCAATTTTTATTTGGCGGCTTCCGTCTTCTTGCGGTGTGATTTCAACTAGGATAGATTTTTTTGGAAGTTCTTTTTTTACTTTTTCGCTCCATTCAATTATGCAGACTCCGTTTCCGTAGAGCATGTCTTCAACGCCCAGGTTTGCAAAGTCTTCTTCGCCTTCAAGCCTGTAAACATCCATGTGATATAAAGGCATTTTTTCACCTTCGTATTCGCTTACAAGGCAGAATGTGGGGCTTGTTATGTTGTCTTTTATTCCAAGAGATTTTGCGATTCCTTTTGTTATTGTTGTTTTTCCTGCTGCGAGAGTTCCTGTCATTGCAAGAATGTCGCCTGGCTTTAAAAGAGAGCCGATTTTTTCTCCTAGTGAAATTGTTTCAGTTGAAGACTTTGTGTGGAAAATCATTTTTTTACCTGCTGCCATTAGACTTGCGGAAGTGTACCTTCCTGCGCCATTTTATCAATAAGAGCCTTGATTGCTTTTGTTATAGGAATAACTGGATAGTCAAGCTTGGCCGGAAGCGGATCAAGGTCAACCGTTCTTATTCCAAGCGGATTTGTTTCTACAGTGAAACTTATTGGTATTGAAATAATTGAAGACAATACTTCTACTTTTGCAACTGCCTTGTAGTGGTGAATGTAGTAAATGTACCCGTCTTCTTTTTGTATCGAATTTATTTCTAAAACTTTCATAATGTAATTAAATTCCAAGCTCAAAAATAATCATAAATCGCAGCATAAATATCATTTTTTGCAGCTATATTAATATCGGTAAATTTAATGTACAGCACAAATGTTTTTTCGTCCGCAGATTTTTTTGTTTTTATAATAAGACCTTGCGCCTGATGCTCAATAATTCCCGGAAGCTTAAAGTAAAGCTGAATGTACTGGTTGCTCGAAATCGGAAGACTGCATGAAATTTTGCATCCGCCTGCGGAAATATCAATGAATGTTCCAGTGTGCTTTTTTTGCTGAACTTCAAATTTTGTTTTTCGCCCGGCTTTTATTTCCTTAACTGCGGAAAAAAGACATTCAATGGTTGTTCCCTGCCTCTTTGTCATTCGCTTTTGAATAACTTTGAGAGTTGAAGAATGCGTTATAAGAAGAAGCTCCTTTCCGTTTGGAATATCTTCGTAGCGAGCTGCCATTACAACGCATTGGTAAAGCATTCCTGTGGCAGAAGAAAAATTTATCATAAACTTTGAAAGAGGCTTTGGCTTAAAGTTTTTTAGTTCCGCGGAAATTTCTATGTAAAAACCTTCCGGCGTATTCTTTTGAACTGTTGCATCATGCGGATTGCGGTTTTCATCCAGAACTCTTATTTGCTGCCCGGGCCTTAAGTATTTTGTGGAAGTTATGGAATGCTTTCTGTCATAAAGTTTTTCGAGCTTGTATCTTAATGAAAACAAAACTGAAATTTTTTCTTCGTTCCTTGGAGACTGCGCTTTCATTCTTTGGAATTCAGATTTAAAAAGATTTTGCATTTCATTTTCTGAGCGGTAAGAAAACTGAATATTGCGCGCATGATGTGTTTTGCAGATGCTCCACAGAAGTTTTTTTTCTGCGCTATCAAGATTTGCTTCATGCGCAATTCTTCTTACATCTGAAAACTTTGTTTGTCTGTTCTTATTTGCTTCAATCCATTTTTTTGATTTAGTTAATGATTTGTATTTCAAATATATAAAATATAAAATTACAAGAACTATAGCTATAGCAAGAAAACATGCGACAAATGAATATACAAATCCGCTTGAAGCAAGACGCGCTTCTATAGGTGAGCCTGTATCCATGATTTTTACTTTTTAAGGCCGTCCTCTATAGCCTTTGCAATAAGCTCAAGACGCGGCGCAATTTCATATTCGCACAAGTCTCCTGAAGTTACACTGTCTTTTGTTTCAAGCGACTGCTCAAAGTCTGCTGCAATCGGCGCAAACTCTTCAAAAAATTCTGTAACGCTTTTTCCGTCTATTACAATGCTTGAATATACTTCTGGGAACAATGCGCTCAAAGCCGCTGTATGGCAAAAGTCGTCAATTGCTTCTGCAAGTTCTGCTATTACAGTGTTTGCCTCTTTATCTTTTCCGCCCTGAAGCGCGACCGGAACTTCTAGAAGCTTTTGCGCGAGCGAAGAAAATTTGTCTTTTGATTTTTCAAGGGAATCTATTACGTCCTGCTTGCTTAAAACGGTAAGCTCGATTTTTGTATTTTCTTCAAGCGGAGTTTTTGAAGCCTCGTCAAAATCATCTGCGAGAACTTTTTTTCCGTTTAGAAAAATGCCGATTGTCGTGGCATCGCTTTTTTCTGCTTCTTTTTCAAATGACTTTAAAACTTCGCCAACTGTTTTTTCATCTTCAAGTGTAATGTCTATTTTTTCACCGTTTACAAAAAGTTCCATGATTTTCTCCTATCTGTTTCTGCCGTTATTTTGATTTGAAAAATTCTGCATTGTTGACTGCTGGCTTTCAAGGCTGTTCAGCGTGCCTTCCATGTTTGCGTATTTTCGTTTTAAATCTGCCTCTTTTCTGTCTAGCTGGGTCTGAAGCCGCGTGATTTTCGAATTTGAATTTTTTATCTGCGTTTCAAGTGAATTTGTTTTTGAAGAAATTATTCCGCCTGACTGAACCCAAGAAGTAAGTTGCCTGTCAATCTTGTATCCGATTCCGTCATCAATAATCAAGTCTCCGTCAGAATCGTAGCCAAATATATTTTTTATTTGATTTAAATTTGACTTTAAGCACTCGTCAAGTTTTTTTTCATCAACTTCAAGGTAGCCGCGCATCTGGGAAGGACTGTATCCTCTTGCGCCGCCGCTCGCATTTGTAGAAACTCCAATCTGCGAAAGCATTGTAACGGATGCGTCATCGGAAAATCTATAATTTGAAGAAACAATCTGCTGCAAAGATGATTTTCCGTTTGTAAGAGAAAAATCCCCCTGAAACATTCCAAGCCGCTCGTAGGCTTTGTCTTGCTCATCAGAAGAAAGGTAGTCAAGTTCGGAAACAATTTCAGGCTTGTTAATAGAAAGAATATTCATTTCCGCAATCGCCTGATTGTATTTGCCCACAAAAGTTATAATTGCGTCCTTTGCGGATTCTGTGTCCGGCTCAATTTTTATGTTCGCAGGCTTTTCCGTTTTTTCATGGACGTGAAGGGTAACATTTGGAACTATATCGTCAATGTCGTTTGTGGGGCGGCTTATGGTGATTCCTTCGTATTTTAGCTTTGCGTCCTGCGCAGTTGAGATTGCATTTTTGGGCTCAAATCCAAGAGATTTTTTTTCGTCAAAGCAGAGCGGAGCAGTCATTGAAATTTCTTTGCCTGTGTTTGAATTTCTTACAACAAGCGACTGTGCATTTGGAAAGTCCGAAATGCTCACAGAAACTTTTGTTTTTCCGCTTGAATCTTTTGAAAAATATTTTGAATCCACAGGCTGCTCGTTTCCGTCCGAATCCTTTATAAAAAATACTTGGCTGCTTGAAATTTCAACTGGCTTGGATTTTTGTTCCTGCTGTTCTTGCGCAGGCGGAAGAGTAGAGTCGCTTGGGTTGTTAAATACGCTGATTCCTTCATAAGTAACGCTCAAGGGAGGCGGAAGCTCAAGGTTTTCTTTTGGAGTCTGGACTGTTTCTTCTGTTATTTCCTGAACTTCTTTTTCAGTGAAAGAGAATTCTATTTTTCCAGAACTGCTTTTTCTTATTGAAGACGGAAGTTCAAGCTCAAATCCACCTCTTGGCTCTATTGTAATGTCATTTCCGTTTGCTTTTACTTTGCTTTTTGAAATTTCAGGAATTTTTTCCTGCTGAATCTCATCTTTGGTTTCCGGTGTTTTTGCAGAAAGCGAAGAATATTTTAAAGTTATAGTTTCCGATTTTGCAGAAGAAACCATGCCAGTTTTTTTTGCAAAGTCAAGAGCCTGATTTTCAAATACAAGGCGGTTTTCTTTCCCTGTCTTTAGGCTTTCAATTAGAAGTGATTTTTTATTTGCGCTTACACCAATCAAGCTTGCTTTTATTGTGTCGTTTCCGCGGCGGTTCAAGGCATTAACAAAGTCGTTGAGTTTTCCGCCTTTCCAGTTAAAGTCGATTTTTTTTTCTCCAACGGAATAAGTGTATTTTCCTGGAGCCACTTGCATATCGCTGTCTATTTCTTCGCTTAAAAATCTGTCTGATGCGGCTGGCTGTAGAACTTCTATTTTAAATGATCCGAACTCTGCTTCGCGCCCTGCATCTGCTGTTACCGCATATTCTTCCGAGGAAAATGAAAGCTTATTGCTGAATGGATTTTCAAAAGAGTAGAGGCTTTTTACACTGTCGCGCAGTGAAGACATTTTCTGGTTGACTCCACGCCAGGCATCTTGCTGTTTTTTATACGTCTCAAGATTGGACTCCTCACGCTTTAAAGGAATCCGTTCGACTTCCATTAAGGATTCAACGAGATCGTTTGTTTTGTATTTGTCGCTTACGCCTGGTATGTTCAGTCCGTCTGCCATTAAATCATTTCATCAAAAAGTACACCGATGGCATGTTTCATTCTTGCCTGAATTCTCTGTATATCTTTTGACGGTATTTCCCGGATAATTTCGTTTGTTGATGCGTCTACAACTGTTACAACAACTCTGTTAAGCTCGTCATTTACATTGAAATGCAGTTTGTGGCCTGTAACAATGTCTGAAAGCCGCTGAAGTTCCTGTACAGATGCTTCCAAATCCGCCTGGTTCGCCTCAAAATTTTGAAGCACTTCCGAAGCTGAGTTTGGCAAAGTTCCTTTTACAGAAACCTTTGCTTCTCCTTTTTGCGGAGAGAAAGCGTTGTAGACTTGCTGGCCATCCATTGCCATTGTCTGACCACTCATACTGATTGTATTCATGGACATTTCCTCCTGAAAAATAAAAAAGAAGAGAGGGGAAGGGGGCGCACCCCTCCTCGCTCTTACGTGTTTGCTGTCTAAAAGAAGACATCCAGATTTCTCTTATTCAGAAAACACGGTTACAGCTTGCGCCGTTATTTTAATACTACTGAAGCAAAGCCAATACGTTCTGAGACTGGCTGTTTGCCTGAGCAAGCATTGCTGTTCCTGACTGAGCAAGAATGGAATTCTTTGTGTATTCAACCATTTCAGCAGCCATGTCAGTGTCGCGGATTCCTGATTCTGCGCCCTGCATATTTTCTGCTGCAACAGCGATACCGTTAGAAGCCATTTCAAAGCGGTTCTGGTATGCGCCAAGGTCTGCTCTCTGGCGTGAAACTGATTTAAGAGCTGCATCAATTGCTCCAATAGCCATGTTAGCTGTATCTGGAGTAGAAATGCTTATCTGTTCGTCAGTACCCTGAGTTCCCTTAAGACCAAGAGCCTGTGCTGTCATTGTTCCAATGAAAGCTGTTACTCTCTGATCCATGTTAGCACCAACCTGGAATGTCATTACATTGTTTGTTACAGAATTCTCTGCAAAACGTCCTGTAAGAAGGTTCATTCCGTTGAACTGAGCCTGTGAAGCAATGCGATCTACTTCTGCTACAAGCTGAGAAACTTCAACCTGAATCTGCATGCGGTCTTCATCGCTGTAGATTCCGTTTGCAGACTGAACTGAAAGCTCACGGATTCTCTGAAGAATATCTGTAGTTTCCTGCAAGTATCCTTCTGTTGCCTGAATGAAAGAAACTCCGTTCTGAATGTTTCTGTTAGCCTGGTTGAGTCCGCGGATCTGGCTGCGCATCTTTTCAGATACTGCAAGTCCTGAAGCGTCGTCTCCAGCGCGGTTGATTTTTTCGCCTGAGCTAAGTTTTTCAATGTTGCCCATCAACTGGGAATTAGAAACTCCCAATGTGCGGTTTGCAAACATTGAGCTCATGTTGTGATTAATGACCATAATAATGTCCTCCATGAATCGTACATAATGCATCATGCAAAATGCCCGTCTGTAAAGGCTTTCTGCTGGTTTTTGCGCCCCCGGCAGAAGTTTTAGACCTTGTACAGCAGGAACCGTTGCTTTTATTTCCCTTGTAAAAAATTTAAGCAACTGTCTATGCTGTTACAGACAATCATGGAAAACAGAACTTTCAAAGATCAGCTTCTAAAACGAAGCAAAGCCGTGTCTAAAAGCACAGCTGTTTTGCGGGAAAGATTTAGATGGAAAGCAAAGTTAAAGTGTAAATCAAACCTGCAAACGGCAAAGAGCATAGAAAATTCCATGCTCTTTGTATTCAGTATATCACACTATTGGAGCAAAGACAAGACGCTTTGTGACTGGCTGTTTGCCTGAGCGAGCATTGCAATTCCAGACTGTGACAATACCTGGTTCTTGGTGAATTCTACCATTGCAGAAGCCATATCTGTATCGCGGATTCTTGATTCAGATGCCTGTGTGTTTTCAGCGGCAATATCAAGTCCCTTTACAGCATAGTCAAGGCGGTTCTGGTAAGCACCCAGATCAGCGCGCTGCTTGTTGATGATTTTAAGAGCTTCATCAAGAGTTCCGATTGCGCGGTTGGCATCACTTGGAGCCGCAATTGTCATAACTTCTTCAGTTCCAATTTCTCTCATTCCAAGAGCTGCAGCTGTCATAGTTCCAATGAAAACAGACATACGCTGGTCCATGTTTGCGCCGATGTGAAGCCACATAGAAGCTGTAGGAGTGTTTTCTCCAGTAGCCTGTGCAAATCTTCCTGTGAGCATGTTCATACCGTTGAACTGAGCCTGAGAAGCGATGCGGTCTACTTCTGCTACGAGCTGGCTTACTTCAACCTGAATCTGCATTCTGTCTTCATCTGAATAAATTCCGTTTGAAGCCTGAACTGCAAGTTCGCGGATGCGCTGAATGATGTCTGTAGTTTCCTGCAAATATCCTTCAGTTGTCTGAATGAAGCTGATTCCGTTTGCTGCGTTTCTTGAAGCCTGGTTCAATCCGCGGATCTGAGATCTCATTTTTTCAGAAACTGCGAGTCCTGAAGCGTCGTCTCCAGCGCGGTTGATTTTCTGGCCAGAAGAAAGTTTTTCCATGTCCTTTGTGAGTGAACCCTGAGTTACTCCTAAAGAACGATTTGAAAACATTGCGGACATGTTGTGGTTGATGACCATATTTTTCCTCCATGGAATTATAAAGACCAAATCCTTTCGGTCTAAAACTGTAAAAGACTACATCTGTATTACAAGGCTACATCTGCAATCTTTTACATTGAATAGCCTGGCTGATGTCTTCTACGAAGTTGAACAGCCATGGTTTTTCAATATAATCATCGGCACAATGGAGGCTTAACTTTAGCGTTTTTTTTTAATTTTTTATGATTTTTTTTAGAATTTCCGCGGAATTTTTGTAGGTGTACTTTTCAAGGATTGGTTTTGGGGATTCAGTCTTTTTCTTTAGAAGCTCGTTTAAGTTGCAGTCTGTGTTGTTCCATTCAATATAATGGGCGGAATTTCCGTATATTTCAGGAAGGCTTGCTGACTTTGAAACTATTATTTTTGCTTTGCATGAAAGAGCTTCAAGCGGCGGAATTCCAAATCCTTCGTAATAAGAGGGAAAAACAAACGCCTTGCAGTTTTCCATAAGCGATTTTACTTGTCCGTCTGTTACATAGCCTAAAAGCGTTACATTTGGAAGGCTCTGCAAGTCTTCAAGTTCTTTTGGAACAAGTCCGGATATTGCCTTTCCGGAAACTGCAAATTTTTCCTGCGGATTTTTTTTTGCGTAAGATGCAATCCATTTTAAATTCTTTCGCTTCGAAAGGCTTCCGAGTGTAAAATAAAATCCGCCTTTTTCAAGCTTGGGAAACTTTTCAAATATTGAATTGTCCGCTTCTATTGACTTAAAATGATCCCAGCCGTTTGGAACAATTTCTATTTTTTGTGGCGAAACTTTGTATGCTTTTAGAATCCGTTCCTTGCTGAACTGAGAAACCGTTATGATTTTTTTTGCGTTTTTTGCAATGTTCCAGTAGCTTAGGCGGCAGTAAAGCCTTATTAGCTTGTCCTTGAATGTTTTAAAGTCCTGAGGAAAATCCTTTGCGTAAATATCGTGTATAAAAGAAATTCCGCAGTTTTTTCCAAGCGGGGCAGTGTTTGAAAAGTTAAGCCCGGTTGCCTTTAATTTTTTACAGGCTAAAGAAAAAGTTCCCATGTCCCACAGTGGAAAACTCTTAATACTTTTTTTTGACACGATGATTTTAATGTTTTTGTATTCTGGAACTGACTTTGCGTTTGCAGGAGCATAAAGCGCAATATTGTCTTCTTTTGAAACTATTAAGTCCAGCTGCCTGCAAGTTTCCCAGGCGAATCTTTCAATTCCTGTGAGGTTTCTGCAAAGAAAGTTTCCATTTATTAAAATCATCTTTAAGCCTTAGTCGCGTGAATATAAATCCCTTGTGTAGACTTTTTCTTTTACGTCTGCAAGTTCAGGAGACATTCTGTTTGAAATAATTACATCGCAGGTTTTCTTAAATTCCAAAAGGTCTTTGGCTACTTTTGAACCGAAGAATTCATCTTCTTTATATGAAGGCTCGTAAACAACCACAGGAATTCCTTTTGCCTTTATGCGTTTCATAATTCCCTGAATTGAGCTTTGGCGGAAATTATCGCTGTTCGCTTTCATTGTAAGGCGGTAAACTCCCACAACTTTTGGCTTTTTTGCGATAATCTGTTCTGCGATAAAGTCTTTGCGTGTTGAATTTGAATCTACAATTGCATGAATCAAATTCTGCGGAACGTCCTTGTAGTTTGCAAGAAGCTGCTTTGTGTCCTTTGGAAGACAGTAGCCGCCGTAGCCAAACGAAGGATTGTTGTAGAAGTCTCCGATTCTAGGATCTAAACAGATTCCTTCTATAATAGACTTTGTGTTTAAGCCGCGCACTTCCGCATAGGTGTCCAGTTCGTTGAAATATGCAACTCTCAAGGCAAGATATGTGTTTGCGAAAAGCTTGATTGCCTCTGCTTCTGTGCAGTTCGGGTAAAGAGTCTTGATGTCTTCTTTGATTGCGCCTTCTTTAAGTAATGAAGCGAATTGCTCGGCTTTTTTCTTTAATTCAGGTTGCTCTTTTGGAAAACTTACAACGATTCTTGATGGATAAAGATTGTCATAAAGCGCGTGCCCTTCACGAAGAAATTCCGGGGAAAACAGAAGATTTTTAATTCCCATTTTCATGCGGATTTTTTCAGTGTAGCCGACTGGAATTGTGGATTTTATTACAACTGTTGCTTCTGGATTTATTTCTTTTACAAGTTTTAGAACTGCTTCAACAGAAGAAGTGTCAAAGTAGTTTTTTTCTGGGTCGTAGTTTGTAGGAGTTGAAATAATTATAAAATCAGCGTCTTTGTAGGCAACTCTTGCATCTGTTGTGGCTGTAAGGTTGAGCTTTTTGTTTGCAAGATAGTCTTCAATTTCCTTGTCTATTATTGGAGATTTTTTGCTGTTTATTAAGTCAACTTTAGCCTGAATTATATCTGTTGCAAAAACTTCATTATGCTGCGAAAGTAAAATTGCATTTGAAAGTCCTACATATCCTGTTCCTGCTACTGCTATTTTCATTCTTTTCTCCAAATATAAGCAAGGTTTTATAGGCAAAAAAAAAGACCTTAGAAAAACCTAAGGTCCGAGAGCGGCAGAAGGGAGTCGAACCCTCGTCTCCAGCTTGGAAGGCTGGGGTAATAAGCCGTTATACGACTGCCGCATTGCTTATGTTCAGTATATTATATTTTATGAAAAAAAATGTCAACAGGAAAATGTTAAATTCTGCAATTATTTTTTTACAAGCAAACAGTCTATTTACCCTGGGTAAATAGACTGTTTGCCTAAGGTAAATAAGCTATTTACCAATGGAAAATAACGTATTTACTCAAGGAAAATTCCCGCATTTTAACTTAACTTCACAAAAGGTATATAGAAGCAAAAAAAATCAATAAATTTTTGCCAAAAAGTTGTTTTTTGCGATTTATTCATTATAATGTAAGACAGGTTCTTGAAAAGTTGATTATAAAAGAGATTCCCACATCAAGTGTGGGAATGACATGGAAATTCAAGTACGACAATTACAGAGAGATGAAACAAGTGCGGGAATGACAGAGAAATGAAAGTTGTCATTGTCAGACTTGATCCGACAATCCAAAAAACTAGAGGTCTTTTATGAAGAAATTTATTGTTCCGGCTTTATTTGCGTTTTTATTTGTGGCGGCATCCTGCATGAACATGAGCGGCGGCTCAGAAAAAGGCGGCTCAATCCGTGTTACCTTGCCGGGAGGACGCTACGTTTACGATAAAAACAATGCCGACAAGTTCGTTGTGCGTGTAATTGGCGAAAGTGAGACTATAGAAAAAGACGCGGCGTTGGGGGGGGGTAATAGAGTTCACGGAACTTGAAGCTGGAGAATATACAGTTGTGGCTGAGGCTCGGGATTCCGCAAGCAATGATGAGCTTATCGCGTCTGGAAGCAAAGATATAAAAGTTGAAGCAGATAAAACTACAGAATGCCCTTTTACCCTTATAATTTCCAACTGCTTTGTTGCCGAGGACGGAAGCATAGTTATAAACAAGACCAAGCTTGAAAAGACAGCCCTTGCAACAGTAATTGATGCCGCCACAACAATTACAGGAAGCGGAAGCGCAGGCGTTTTTATTGACGGACGCACAGTAACTTTAAGCCCATACAGCATAGGCAAGTACGAAGTAACGCAGGAACTTTTTGAAGCCGTAATGGGAGAAAATCCAAGCAGTTTTAAGGATTCCCCGGCAGATGGTGAAATTCAAGAATATCGTCCTGTTGAGAAGATAAGCTGGTATTATGCAGTTGTGTTTTGCAACAAGCTTTCCGCATTAATTGGATTTGATAAATGCTATACAATCACAGCGGGTGGCACTTTAGTTGGCACTGACAGTCTTACCCTTAGTGAAGTTAAAACAGCTTGTTCAGGTTGGGTTGTTTCTTGTGATTTAACTAAAAACGGCTATCGTCTGCCTACTGCTGCCGAATGGGAGTTTGCTGCTCGTGGTGGAGATCAAAGTGCTGCTGACTGGGATTATACTTATGCTGGCAGTGATGATGATTTAGATAGTGTTGCTTGGTATAAAGATAATTCAATTAATAAAACCCATGAAGTTGGCTTGAGAAATGCTAACAAACTTGATCTTTATGATATGAGTGGCAATGTATGGGAATGGTGTTGGGATATTACATATAATGGACCTTCTAAAGAAACTGTTACAGATCCAATGGGAGAATCTATAACTAATTTTCGTTCTCGTCCAAGCGGCTCTTATTCTGATGATGCAGATCATGCGAAAGTTATTCAAAGAAATTCTGACACTGGAACTAGTACTTATGAAAACAACGGCTTCCGTCTTGCCCGCAGCGGCTTCCCTCGTGCAAAATAGAACATGAATTGCTAGAGCAAATCATGTAATGTTAAGTTGTTTTTAATGTCATTCTCTGACCAGATCTGCGATGTTTGCGTAGCAAATTCGGCATTTAGCTGAAGGGATACTTCCTAAGAGGCTGAGTGAGTATCCCTAAGACCTGAAGTGAGTATTCCTAAGAGGCTGAGTAAGTATTCCTAAGGGGCTTAGGAAGTATTCCTTAGCCTTTTAGGAAGTATCGCTACGGCTCTTAGGAAGTATTCCTTCAGTTTTGAAATTATTCAGCAGAAAACCAGTCTTCTGTGCGCAAAAAAGAGCGTTCTGCTGCTTCGGCTTTCTTCAAAACTCATTCATTGTCATTGCCGTGCTGCGACACTGCGATGTTTACGCAGTAAACTCGGTCAGGAATCTGCTGGAAATTTTCAATAGGTTATCAACCGAGTTTGCTTCGCAAACGTCGCAGGTCAAGCCCGATAATGACAGATGGTAATATTAACTTAAAAACTAACATCCATACTATATAATCTTTTTTTATTTCGTGATACAATATCTGTATTCTATTTTTTGGAGGAAATTTCTTATGGAGAAATTTTTCAAAATCAAGGAGAAGGGGTCTACTGTAAGCCGTGAAGTTGTCGGCGGTATTACAACTTTCCTTGCAATGTCTTACATTCTTGCCGTTAACCCGGGAATGCTTGGCTCAATTGCCGGAATGAATTTCGGCGGTGTGTTTACTGCGACTGCTGTTTCAGCTGCTGTTGCAACTCTTATAATGGCATTCTTTGCGAATATGCCGGTTGCTCTTGCTTCTGGAATGGGGCTTAACGCGTTCTTTACTTACACAGTCTGCGGCCAAATGGGATGCTCTCCTTGGTTCGCTCTTACTGCTGTTTTGATTGAAGGCGTTCTTTTTATTTTGCTTTCATTCTTTGGAGTTCGCGAGGCGATTATCAATTCAATTCCTGGCACAATGAAAAAAGCTGTTGCTGTTGGTATTGGACTTTTCATTGCCCTTATTGGACTTAACAATGCAGGAATCGTAACTTCTGCAAACGGAACAATAATCGGCTTTAACGCAATTGACTTGAGCCATGCTACTGCTCTTGTTGCAATTATCGGTCTTATCATTACAGTTGTTCTTTACATTCTTAAAGTTCCTGGCGCAATTCTTATTGGCATTGCCGCTACAACTGTTATTGGAATTCCTTTTGGTGTTACAGCTGTTCCAGAGAACTTCAAGCCGGTTTCTGTTCCTAGCGCACCGTTCCTCTTTAAGTTTGAATGGGCTGGAGTTCTTTCTCTTAAATTCTTCGGTGTTTTCTTTACTTTCTTGTTTACAGATATTTTTGATACAATCGGAACTTTGATGGGCGTTGCAGAGCAGGGAAATCTTATTGATGAAAAAGGCAACATTCAGAATGCAAAAGGCGCTCTTCTTGCCGACGCTGTTGGAACTGTAGCAGGTGCTTGTCTTGGAACTTCAACAGTAACTTCATTCGTTGAGTCTTCTTCTGGAGTTGCAGCAGGAGCTCGCACTGGTCTTGCTTCTGTTGTTACAGCTTTCTTCTTCCTTCTTGCTTTGTTCTTTACTCCTTTGTTCGCTCTTGTTCCTTCTTGCGCTACAGCACCTGCTTTGATTTTTGTAGGCTTCCTCATGATGCAGTCTGTTTCTAAAATCAACTTCGCTGACATTACAGACGGAATCCCGGCTTTCATTACAATTATGGTAATGCCGTTTGGCTATTCAATTTCAAAGGGAATCGCATTCGGAATGATTGCCTATGTAATTGCAAAAGTTGCCGGAAAGAAAACAAAAGAAATTCCTGTTGTTACTTGGATTCTTGCTGTTGTATTTATCTTTGCGCTTGCAATAAAAGCAATATAGTTAAAAAATTCCTGTGTCATTGCCGTACTTGATACGGCAATCCCAAGTGCGCCCCAAGAGTTGGAAACAATTTTTGAGGCGCACTTTTTTTTGCAGAATTTTTATACTTCTTAACCGAAGAGCTCAAAAGTCAGTGAGTTTTGACTCAAAAGCCAATGAGTTTTCACTCAAAAGCCAGTGAGTTTTGACTCAAAAGCCAGTGAGTTTTCACTCAAAAGCCAGTGAGTTTTGACCCAAAAGCCAGTGAGTTTTGACCCAAAAGTCAGTGAGTTTTGACCTAAAAGTCAGTAAGTTTTGACCTAAAAGCCAGTGAATAAAAAAAACATAATGGGATTAAGTCTTTTTTTTTTCAGGAAATTATGGTAAATTTTTTGCATGAGCGAAGAAAAAGAAAAATATGTGCGTCCGACCTGGGATGAATACTTTATGGAAGTTGCGCGTACTATTGCAAAACGTGCGACTTGCGACCGCGGAAGAAGCGGCTGTGTAATTGCAAAGGATAATCAGATTCTTGTTACAGGCTATGTCGGAAGTCCTGCCGGGCTTGCTCATTGCGATGAAGTTGGCCACCTTATGCGAAAAATGATTCACGCTGACGGTTCTATTACCCAGCACTGCGTAAGAACCGTTCATGCCGAGCAGAATGCGATTTGCCAGGCTGCAAAAAGAGGAATTTCAATTGACGGAGCGACCGTGTACTGCAAAATGACTCCTTGCAGAACGTGCGCCATGCTTATTATAAACTGCGGAATAAAAAGAGTTGTCTGCGAAAAGCATTACCATGATGAAGAAGACTCAATGAAAATGTTTGCCGAAGCTGGCATAAAGATTGAACACCTTGAGGATTCTGTTCAGACTTATGCCGATATGTAGAAGCACATGGTTACTAAGAAGGCACTCCCATGCTATGACATGGGAATCTTTTTAATTTTTAAAAGATTATCCGGTCATGCACGGTAATGACACTAAACTATAAAACTCGAAATTTAGGTTATTTTATACACTTATAGTTTTTAAATTTCCGCTCAAGCTAGGATTTCTGCATTCTCCGTCGTCAGTGTAGAGTTCGTAGCTTGTGCCTTTTTCTGCAAAGCTTATAGTTGTGAGTTTTTCAAAGTCAATTTTTTCAACTGAATCAGCGTTGTCTGCAAGCGGCAAAATGTGTTCTTTGCGGATAAAGAATGCAACTTCATCTAGCGCAATGTGTATAAAGTTATGTCCGGCTGGAATTATTTTTTCCTCGTAGTTTTCGCTGTCCTTGAACTTTACAAGCTTCATTTCTTCCGGAAGATAAACGTGGCGTCCTATTGCGTTTTGTTCATAGACCGGAGCAATCATAATGCTTTCTCCAATCATAAGCTGGTCTTCTGTCCTTCTTGCATCTTCATCCTTTGGCCAGATAAATCCAAGCGGGCTTGCATACATTGTTCCTTGCAAGGCGGCTTTCATAAACTCGCTGTAGATATAAGGAAGAAGTCTGTATCGCAGTTTAAGAATGTTCCTGAATTTTTCTATGCTGTTTTTAAATCTAAAAGGCTCTTGTTCCCGTGTTCCTAATGCGGAGTGGTTTCTTAAAAGAGGCATAAAAATTCCAAGGGCATACCAGCGCAATAAAAGGTCTTCTGTTGTGTTTTCTCCGAATCCGCCTAAGTCCGCGCCTGTGTATAAGAAGCCGCACATATTAAGAGACGGAAGCATTTTTAAGTTCAAGAGAATGTGCTGCCACCTTGACATATTGTCTCCCATCCATATTCCGCCGTATCTGTGAGAGCCTATGCAGGAAGATCTTGAAAACATAAGAATTCTTTTTTCTGGAGAAATCTTTTTGAATGCTTCGGATGCAGCTCTTGTCATGTTGTAGCCGTAAAGGTTATGAACGTCATAATGGCGGATTTTTTTTCCGTCCTTGCAATGGTAAAAACTTTTGTAGTCATCGATATTATTTGCAAGATTCAAGACAGTGTCTTTTAGCGCGAAGTTTTCTTTTAAGCCAATGTTGAGCTTTTTCATTTCGTTTACCTGGTCAAAAACTTTTTCCAGATTTTTTTCAGAGTAAAAGAGGGCAGGCTCGTTCATGTCGTTCCAGAATCCTTCAATGCCTTGGTCTGTAAGAAATTTATATTTCATTCCAAACCATTTTCTTGCTTCTGGATTTAAGAAATCTGGAAGACAGCATTTTCCTGGCCACACGCCAACTATAAAGTCGTTTCCGTCTTTGCCCTTGCAAAAATAATTGTTTTTCTTTCCTTCTTCGTAAAGTTTATATCCGTCTTCCATTTTTATTCCGGCATCAATGATTGGAACAATGCGAACTGAATTTTTTTTCATGCCGGAAACAAAATTTTTAAAGTCTGGAAATGATTTTTTGTTAACAGTAAAGTCCTTAAAGTTTTCCATGTAGTCTATGTCTAGGTAAACCATGTCTAGCGGAATATTGTTCTTTCTGTAGTTTTCAACGACATTTCTTACATCTTCTTCGCAAGTGTAGCCCCAACGAGACTGTCCTATTCCAAATGCCCATCTTGGAGGAATGTAGCTTTGTCCGATTAAAGTTCTGAATTCTTTTATAATTAATTCTAGCGTTGGGTTTTCTATTATGTAGAGTTCAAATTCTGGATTTTCTACAGCGACTTTAAGAGTTGAATAGCTTGAAGCTCCAATGTCGAATGTAATTTTTCCTGGAGCGTCAAAGAATGCTCCGAAGTTTTTTTCGTTTCCAGATACAATGAAAAAATTATGGGCGGCATAAAGTGAGCTTTTGTTTTCGTTGTGTTCCGGCTGGTCTGTGCAGAAACTTTCGTAAATGAATCCGCGCTTGTTTATTCCGCGCACATTTTCACCAAGACCGTAAACAATGTCGCTTAAGTCCATTTCAAGTGAAAAGCTAGAATCTCCTGCGTTTTTAAAATATGGAATTTTTTCTTTGCAGGCTTCAGGCTTTTGTTTTACAGTTTCTGTGTCAAATGGTTTTCCGAATACAAATCTCTTAATCATTTTATGCCTCCAATAGCTAATTAATAGACTACGCAAATTGATTTTTGCTTTATTTTTCCTTTTAGAACTGAATTCTTTAAGACAAATTTTGTTTTGTTTGCCTTGTCAATGTAAGTTCCTTTTGGAAGTTTTATTTCAACTTGAACGGCAGACGGCTTGGAGTTTAAGTTTATTATTACGCAGCCTTTTTCTCCTCGCTTTATAATTAGAACGCCCGCATTTTCTCCGTTGATGAATTTTTCATTTTCACCTTGCATTGCAGTTCTGAATTTGTTTACAGCAGAAACTTCCGGACTGAAATACTCATCGTTTCCTGTTTCGCCGATTTTGGATTCTCCTGGAAACTGTGTAGCTTCTTTTCCTTTTGGGCGGTTAAAGAACAATGGAGTTCCGTCTTTTCTTGAAGCTATGACTGCCCAGCCTGCTCGGATCATAAAATTTGTAAGGTAGGCGGACTCTCCTTCGTTTGCATAAGTGTCATGGCTTTCAACCCAAGTTACAAGTTCCGGAGAAGCTGCATTTTGAAAGTTTACAATTCCTTTTGCGTTTAGCTTTTCATTTTTTAACGCGCTTCTTAAAAGCTTTCCGTAGTTGCTCGCTGTTACTGGAAAAAGTTTTCCGTATGCATCTTCTCTTGAAGCTCCTTCCTGAAGAACTTCTCCGTAAATAAAAAGCTCATTTGCATTTTTTACAGATTTTCCGTTTACTGATTTTTTTCCTGTAAAGACTGGCCAGAAGTCGTTTTCCTTTGAAGCAGGATCTACAGGGTCGTCGGGAAGGGCAATATGTTTTGCTGTGTCAAATCTGAATCCGTCGGCACCGCATTCAATGAGGTCGTTTATGTAGTTCATAAAGTATTCTTGAAAAAGCGGATTTTCTGTATTTACATCTGGAAGTCCTCCGAGCATTGCGCTTGTAACTTCTCTGCGGTTTGCCATGCTTCTGATTGTGTGGTCGGAATTCTTGTGGTACATTTTTTGCATTCCGCCTACAGCTTCTATGAAGTCCAAGGAAATTTCATCTTTGTGTGTCGTCGTGTGGTTTGGAACAACGTCAACAATTACCGCGATTCCGTATTTTTTTGCCTTTGCGCACATACGAATAAAGTCGTCTCTTGTTCCAAGCTGATAGTTTCCAATTTTCCAGTCTGTAGGCTGATAGTGATAGTACCACTTTCCGTTTTTTTGACTCATAATTTCAAGTCCGCCGTTGTCCCCTTCAAAGCATTCATTCGCAGGGGAAGTTTGGATTGCAGTGAATCCTGCTTCTGCAATTTTTTCAATGTTATCTTCAATTGTCTTGAACGACCAGCACCAGCAGTGGAGTATAGTTCCTTGTTTTGTTTGCATTTTATTTTCCGCAGGCATAGCAGAAACTCCTAAAATAAAAATCATTGCAAATGTAAAAATTTTTCTAATCATTTTTCCTCCGTAATTGTTTAGATTTAATTTCTATTGTCATTATCGGGCTTGACCCTGCGATGTTTCTGAAAGAAACTCG
>DKDI01000038.1:25061-40674 GCA_002449305.1 Treponema sp. UBA6852 | reverse complement strand
CAGATTCCTGACCGAGTTTACTGCGTAAACATCGCAGTGTCATAGCACGGGAATGGCAGCAAAGTATTTAATTATTTTTTTTGCGTAATATTGTCTATCCACTTTCTGCTTTTTACTCTTGCTGTTCCAATTACAAGCCTTACAATTTCTTCAACAGAAAGAAGTGCGTAAACTTTTGTTATTTCAAGTTTAAAGATGAGTGCGCCCAAAAGTCCAAGCGGAAGTCCTATTCCGTAAGTTCCCAAGACGTCTAGGAACAAAGTGAATTTTGTTTTTCCTCCGCTTCTAAGAATTCCGCTTCCTATTATCATGTTGCAGACCTTTATCCATAAATAGAATGCGAATATCCATAAAAGGTGATTTGCGTATTCACGGACTTGAGGCTCTACATTGTAAAATCTTGTATATATTGGAGCGAAAATAAAAATTAAAATTCCGATTACGGCGCATCCTGCAACACAGATTTTTATAAACTTCCAGGCAAGAGCGTAGCCTTTGTCAAAGTCATTTGAACCAAGCTCGTTGCCTATGAGAATGCCTGTGGCTGCTGAAAGTCCGCTGAAGAATCCTATTGTTAACCCTTGCACAGGAAAGGTTAACGTAATTGCCGCAAGCTCTGCTGTTCCCATATGTCCGTAAATTGCACTGTAGCCTGCATCTCCCAATGCCCATAAAAGTTCATTT
Organism: Treponema sp. UBA6852; assembly: GCA_002449305.1. Lineage (GTDB taxonomy): Bacteria > Spirochaetota > Spirochaetia > Treponematales > Treponemataceae > Treponema_D. Next base: position 39,990 of record DKDI01000038.1, on the reverse strand, counting down.
CCAATTGCAGGGAGAGCTGTTATAAAAAATATTTTTAGAAATGAAAAATCATTTTTGCACAAAAGAACAGCTTTCATGTTTGCAGGATGATTTTTTCGTATCATAAAAATAATGAGAATTACGCACTGAACAAATATCGAAATTACAGTTGCAATTGCAGCTCCGTCTGAACCAAGGGCAGGAAATCCTAAAAGTCCAAAAATCATGATTGCATTGAGAACTGTGTTTATTGCTACAGAAATAAATCCTGTTACTAGTGTAGTTTTTGCAAATCCTGTGCTTCTTAGTATTGCAGAACAGCAGCTGATTATTGCAAGAGCAAAATAGCTTAATGAATTTATTCTTAGATAGTTTTTCCCTATTGAAATAACTTCTTTGTCTTTTGTAAAAAATGAAAGAACTAGTTCCGGTGTGAAAAGTGAAAAAATAAAAAATACAAGCGCAACTGCCAATGCTGCAAAAACCGAAGCTCTCATTACGTTTGCGTGCTTGCTGGAATCTTTTGCTCCTTCATATTGAGATGCGAAAATTGAACTTGCGGCTGCAATGCCTCCCAGTGCAAACAGCATTACAAAGCAAGGTCTTCCTGCAAGGCTTACTGCCGCAACTGTTTTTGAGCCTAGCTGACCAATCATAATCTGGTCAATCATTCCTAAGCACGACTGAATTAAATTCTGTAGTGAAATAGGAACGGCAATCGAAATTAAATTGTTCAAAAATGTTTTGTTCTCTGCCTTCATTTTAAAATCCTTTCTCCATTAAAGTTCCAATGCAAATGTCTTTGGAAATAATATCACGGTTGAATTTTTTCCTTAGCTTTTGCAAGTAAATATCAAAGTGAATATGTTCTGAAACGAGATTCACAATCAGCCTGTTGTCGCTTGTCATTCCAAGAAAATCATTTTCTCCGTCTGGCAGCTTTTGAATTTTGTGGTGCGGTCTGTGCGGAAAGAAAACTGCTCTGTCGTTACTTCCTACAATGCAGTGCGCCATATCTGAAACCAAAAGAATTCTTTGTTCTGGGCAGCAGTCTGTTCCGTCAAATCCGCAGAAAAATTCCAGCGGAATTTCAAGAGTGTCTAGATTTTTCCAGCTGAACAAAACAATTCTCACTTTTCTTTTTGCCGCTGAAAGAAGTGCATCCTTAAAGTATTCAAGCGGCATTGAGCAGTTGAACACAATTTCTTTTTTTGCCGCTGCAATAAGTTTGTTTACAACAGAAATGAGCTTTGTTTTGCCTTCGATGTTTACAAAGCGTTCCTGCGTTGAAATCGGCGAATTCAATTCCTTTAGCATTTCTTTTGCTTTTGCGGCATTGTCTGAATACTTTTGAGAAATCTCGTCAATTAAAACATCCGGCGGAACTGCCTGATATTCTGCTGTTGAACCTGGAATGCTTGTTATGCATTCTTTCTTCAATAAATTTTCCAATGCGGAATAAACAGAAGGGCGGGGCGCATTCAGTTTTTTTGCAATCTGATAGCCTCCCATTTTTTCCTCTGGAACAAGCGCACAGTAAACAAGCGATTCCATTTTTGAAAAACCAAGGCTGCCCAGTGTGTCAATGATTTTGTCTGTCATGTTTTTCCTTGAAATATGTTGTTAGTAGTAATTGTTTTACTACTAGTGAATATATCGTTTCTTTTTTTATATGTCAACAAATATTTTATTTATTATAAAAATGGTGGGAATTGCAGGTTTTTAATATAGAAAATCATACTTTTGTTATATTGGTTCTTGTTTTAGAAATAGGAAATGTTAAAATATATAAAAAAAACTGCCATGGCATTTACCAAGGCAGTTTGAAGACTATCCGGTCAGACCAGATAATGACATTGAATTGTTAATATTTTTTGTCTGCGTATCCAATCCAGCCTTCGTTTTCAACAAGGGCTTTTTCAAATCCTTCGAGCTTGAAAGGATAGCTTTTTGAGAGTGAGCCGGCAATGAGTTTTACTTTCCAAGTACCGTCTTCTTTCTGCTCAATTTTGCATTCTGTGTCTTTGTCTGCGAATGTTCTGAACATATCATCGATGTCTTTTTTGCTCATGTCCAGCGCAAGAAGACCGCAGTTGTACATATTCTGGCGGAAAATACGGGCAAAATTTACTGCGATTACACAATAAATTCCGTTTACTTCCAAAGCCCAGGGAGCGTGTTCACGGCTAGAACCACAGCCAAAGTTTTCACGTGTAATGATGACTTTTTTACCCAGAACGTCTGTCTTTGGATTGAAACCTTCAAGCTTTAAATCCTCAAGAAGATACGGCTGGAGCGCCTGCTTTGTATTTTCTGTGAGATACTTTGCAGGAATTATTTCGTCAGTATTAATATCTGAGCGATCCAAGAATAAAACTTGTCCACCAAACTGTTTCATTTTGTTCCTCGTCTTTATTTATTTTTCAGCCTTTAAAAAAGCATGAATTAGTGATTGTTCCAGCAATAGCTGTTGCGGCGGCTGTGGCAGGACTCATAAGATGAACCATTCCGCCTTTTCCCATGCGTCCGTTGAAGTTTCTGTTCGTTGTTGAAGCGCAGACTTCTCCTTCTGCAAGAACTCCGTTGCTCATTCCAAGACAGGCTCCGCAAGTCGGGTTTGTAACGCAGAATCCAGCGTCCATAAAAATCTTTATGATTCCTTCTTCAAGCGCCATTTTATAAACGAGCGGAGTAGCAGGACTTACGATTCCGCGCACACCATCTGCTATTTTGTGTCCTTTTAAAATTTCAGCGGCTACACGAAGGTCGCTTATTCTTCCGTTTGTGCATGAGCCGATGTAAACCTGATCAACTTTTGTTCCTTTCATTTCTGAAACTTTTTTTATCTGGTCAGGCTTGTATTCGATTGTACATACAGGCTCAAGATTTGACAAGTCAAATGTGTAAACTTTTTCGTATTCCGCATCTTCATCATCAATCCATTTGGTGTATTCTTTAAGGGCTGCTTCTTTTGACTCGAATTCATCTTTGATAAATGGCCAAAGATATTCTACTGTTGTCATGTCAGGAAAACAGATTCCGCTTGTTGCGCCGGCTTCAACTGCCATGTTGCAAATTGTCATTCTTTCTTCCATTGACATATTGTCAACAATCGGACCTGTAAATTCTGCAACGCAGTTTGTAGCTCCGTTTACTCCAATCTGACCAATCAGGAAAAGAATCACATCCTTTGCATAAACTCCGTCTTTGAGTTTGCCATTTAGAATAAATTTTATAGCTTTTGGCTCGCGGAAAGAACATACGCCTTTTAATATTCCAACTTCAAGGTCTGTTGTTCCGACTCCAGCTGCAAATGCTCCGAAAGCTCCATGTGTGCAAGTGTGGCTGTCTCCCATGATTACTGTAAATCCAGGGCGGACAAATCCTTTTTCTGGGAAAATTGCATGGCAGACGCCGTTTGCTCCTATGTCAAAGAAATCTTTTATGTTGTTGCGTTTTGCCCAGTCACGGAGAATTTTTTCCTGCATTGCGCATTTACTGTCTTTTGCAGGAGTTACGTGGTCTATGACTGCCTTGATTTTTGTGCTGTCAAAAACTCTGTCTTTGTTCCTTTCAATAAGGTCGTTGATTGCGATTGGCGTTGTGATTTCATGGCAGAAAACCCTGTCAAGCTTAAGAATGTTTGTTCCTTCAAAAGGGGATTCAACCAAATGTGATGAAAAGATTTTCTGTGCTATAGTTTTTCCCATAGAAATTCCTCTGTATTAATAGGCTTTAGTATAATTAAAGTTTATTAAGTAAAAATAAAATTGTCAATATGCTTTTAAGAAACAACATTCTGTGGTTTTCCGCTGACAAAGCATTTTAGGTTTTCTATTACGATATTTAAAAGTCTTTGCCTTGTTTCTGTGGCGGCCCAAGCGATGTGCGGAGTTATAATGCAGTTTTTTGCTCCAAGCAAAGGATTGTCGTTTTTCATAGGCTCTTCGCTTACAACATCCGCTGCGTAGCCTGCAATTTTTCCGCTGTCAAGAAATTCCCTTACATCTTTTTCATTTACAAGCGGTCCTCTGGCTGTGTTTATTAAAAATGCGGTTTTCTTCATTAAAGAAAGAGTTGTTTTGTTTACGACATTTTTAGTTTTTTCAGTTAAAGGCGCATGAAGGGAAATAAAATCAGATTCGTTGAACAAAGTTGAAATATCAACTGGATTTTTTATTTCGGGTTTGGGCGTTCTAGTGCAGACAATAACTTTCATTCCGTATGCTTCCGCAATTCTTGCAACTCTGGAGCCTATACTTCCGTAGCCGAAAATTCCGAGAGTTTTTCCTTCAAGTTCAATAAGCGGAACTTTCCAGTAGCAGAAATCCGGGCATTTTGTCCAGTCTCCAGACATTACGCTGTCTGAATGAAGCTGTGTGTGGCAGGCAAATTCACTTATAAAAGCGAATACAAGCTGCGCGACACCTGCTGTGCTATAAGATGGCACATTTGTTACAGTAACATTATGCCTTTTGCAAGCTTCCAAGTCGATTACATTGTAGCCTGTCGCCTGAACTCCAATATATTTTAGATTCGGACATTTATCAAGAATTTCTTCTGTTATGTTTATTTTATTTAAAAGAATCGCATCGCTGTCGCCAATTCTTTCTGCAACTAGAGAAACTTCTGTCCTTGGAAAAACTGCGACTTGCCCGAATTGTTCTAGCGGCGACCATGAAAGATCGCCTGGATTCAAGGCATTGCCGTCAAGAACTGTTATTTTCATATAGAATTAGCCGAGAGCAATAACGCCAGTGGAGTTGATTGCTGCATTTATCGCATCCTCTATACCAGCTGTTCCTTCGTCAAAGTCAACGCAAACTTGGCATTTTGCTGCTGAAGAGACTACATTTGTAACACCTGCGACTGCTTTTACTGCTGTATCAACTTTTGCTGCCGCCGCATCATCATCCATTCCTGTAACATAAATCTTTTTCTGCATTTTTGTCTCCTAGCAAAATTTTAAATACAAAATTATTATAATAGGGATTATGTTTTTTTTCAAGCAAATTTAACTGCTTGAAGCTGCAGAACGACCTAATTGACCACAAGCACCGCCAATTTTTACACCTCGACGAATTCTTAAGTTTACTTTAAGGTTTGCTTTTTCAAGAATTTTCACAAATTCTTCGCATTCTTTCCTTGAAGGAGTCTTAAATTGTAAATCTTTAACTGGATTCCATGGAATGAGGTTTATGTAAGCGTCAAGGCCTGCGGCAAATTCAATCATTCGTTTTGCGCTTTCTATTCCTGTGTTTTGTCCTGAAAGAAGGGCGGCTTCCAATGTTATTCTTTTTCCAGTTTTCTCAGAATAAAATTTTATCGCTTTTTTTAGTTCAGGCAGTGGATTCCCTTTTGAAACTGGCATAAGCTTTTCCCTAAGAGCAGGATCGGCTGTTGTTAAGGAAATTGCAAGGCGCACAAACGGACCGTTTTCTGCAAGTTCATAGATTCCGCTTATAAGTCCGCAAGTGCTCAATGTAATTCTTCTGGGGCTTAATCCTCTGCCTTTTTTATCTGTTAAAATTGCCACGGCTTTTCTTATTGCATCAAGGTTTTGAAGCGGTTCTCCCATTCCCATAAAAACAATGTTGTCTAGTGTTCCAGCTTCTTTTTCCATAAAGAAGAATTCTTCAACAATTTCTCCGGTGGTAAGATTTCTACCAAGTCCAAGACGTCCTGTCTGGCAAAAAGCGCACCCCATTGCGCAACCAGCCTGGCAACTTACACAGGCAGTTTTTCTTCCTTCTTTATCTGTTAGAAGAACTGTTTCTATTGCAAGTCCGTCTGAAAGTGTAATTTGAAGCTTTATAGTTCCGTCAGGATCTTTTAATACTTCTGTTACTTTTGACGAGCGGAGAAGTGCGTTTTCTTCCAGAAATTTTCTTGTGGCTTTGTCGATGTTTGTCATCTGCTCAAAAGATTCCGCGCCTTTTGAAATCCATTCATAAATTTGCTTTGCGCGGAAAGACGGCGACAATTGAATTTTGTTTGCTATTTCTTCAGGGAAAAGCCCCGAAATTGAAACTTTTTTTTCCATAAAAATGTAATCAGTTTTCTTGAAGTTGGTCTATGAAGTCGTTTATTGCCTGATTTTTTATTCCAAGCTTTTGAAATGAATGAAGAGTTTCCAATGCTTCTTTTTTATTGTTCATTTTTAGATAGCAGTCTGCAAGGTCTATGTAAAGCCGGTAGTTTTTTGGATCTCCATTCACAAGCTGTGTAAGCCTATCTGCCGCTTCTTCAAATTTTCCTTCTCCCTTGCATATAAGGGCAAGCCCTAAGGCTGCATAAATGTCAAAATCTATATCCATTGCACGGTTGTAATATTCTGCGGCTGTGGCATAGTCGCCTGTGTTTCTGTATGCGTCTCCAGTGCGCGTCAGGATGACTTTGTTTTTAGGGTCGATTTCAAGGATTTTATTCCAGTAGCCAATTGAGCGGAACTGCTGGTTCATTCCTCGGTAACAGTCTGCTATTCCGAACAAGGCATAGAAATTATTCGGGTCAAGTTCAAGAGCTTTTTCAAAGTAGGGAAGTCCTTTTTCAAATGTCTTGATTTTTCTGTGGCAGTTTCCTATAGAAGTAAGAACTCTTATATCTACGTGCGAAGGATTCCTTTCCAGCATTCGTGTCCAATAGAAAAGCGCGTCCTTGTATTCCTTAAAATCGTAGTGAAGATGTCCTAGCCCAATCAGCGCATAGGCATTGTTTTCTTCCATGTCGAGGACTTTTAAATAAAGATTCTTTGATTTTTTAAAGTCCCTGATTTTTCTATAGGCATCGGCGACTCTTGTTAAGACAGTTATGTTTCTGTCATCATGGACAAGATATTGCTCCCAAATTTCTATGGCTTTTTTATACTGATTTATTGCCTTGTAGCAGTCCGCAAGTCCAAAAAGCGCGTAGTTGTTTCCGGGATGGCAGGAAAGGCATTTTGAGTAATATTCTATCGCTTCTTTAAAGTGGCATTGCTTGCGCTCGCTGTCGCCAAGTCCTACAAGCGCATAATTGTTGTTTTCTTCTATATTAAGAATCTGGCTGAATGCTTCTATGGCTTCTTTTGTGCTGTTATCCTTTAAATACTGATAACCTTTTTTTGAAAGCTCGCTTATTGCTGCGTTTGCGCCGTCTGTTTTGTTGAATTCCTGTGTCTGTGAAAAACTGAATTCTTCCGGTTTAAATTCATCAGCCATTTTTTTACCTCTCTTAACTTTTTAGCATAACAGACACAGTCTGCGATATTTTTTCTATAATTGGTTCGCTTTTTCTTTTGTTATGGGCAAGAAGATACATTTTCAGCGCATCTAAATATTTATTTTCTTTGTTATAATTGTCTCCTATTCTTGTAAGGCCGTCTGAATATCCTGTAGTAATGAAAATTCTTTTTGCCATTTCAACTTTGCCTTCGTTGAGCAGTGCGTTTGCTTTTCTGTTAAGGACGACTTTTTGCTGGTCAGAAAGCCCTTCTAGCGGCAAATCGGAAGTCTTTATGAATTTAAGTTCTTCTGGCTTTGAGTCGATTTGATTTTTTAAATTACTTGTCATTACTTTTAACCTTATAGAATACAGTTTTAATTGTAACTTGTTATTTCGATTTGTCAAGCAATGGTTTTAAAGTCTTTTAATTTGTCTGCTTGGCGTTTTCTTCATATTTATAGAAGTTTACGATTGAGCGCCCGTAAATTCTTTTGTCTGAAAGAACAAGATTTCCTATTTTATCTGGAAGCGGATCTTCTGCAGGGTAGTGGATTAAAAGCTGGCCGTTTTTTGTAAGAAGTTCTCTTGTTCCGGCAGTTTCCACAAGTTCTTTTCTGAATTTATATGGAAAAGGCGGATCTAAAAATATATAGTCAAATTTTTCTTTGCAGCGTTTTAAAAAAAGCTCAACAGCCATAAAGCGGCAGTTTATACGGACTCCGACTTCTTCTGCCATTTTTACATTTTTGAGGATTGTCTTTGCCTTTGACTTGTCCATTTCGCAAAGTGTTACTGCGGAAGCTCCGTGCGAAACTGCTTCAAGTGCAATTGTTCCAGAGCCGCTGAACAAGTCAAGAAAAGATTTCCCTTCAAGAGAGAATCCTAGTATGTTGAAAACGGACTCTCTCATTTTGTCCATTGCAGGACGAATCGCCATTTTTCCGTAAGGAGTTTCTGTAACACGCCCTTTTAGCTTTCCGCCTGTAATTCTCATTTTTAGTTTGCTCCGTTGAGAGACCAGTAAATGTCGTCGTGGGCAAGATTTTTGTTTGCTTTTGCGTAGTCAAAGGCTGTGTTTCCGTTTTCATCCTGAAAAGCCGGATTCGCGCCTGCATCTATGAGCTGCTTTAAAACCAAAGTTGATTTTCCGTATTGCGCCGCGTACATCAATGGGCTTTGTCCTTTCCACAAGCGGTTCAGCGGAATTCCCATGTCAAGGAACAGCTTGATTTTTGCTTCGCGTATGTGGTCAGAAGATGAATTTCCTGTTATTGCAAAGATAAATGCCCTGAAAACTTCATCTTCGGAAATGCTTCTGTTTTTTAGAAGAACTGAAATTATTTCAGGATTCTGTGAATAATCCGCAGCCATTAAAAGTGGAGTTGCATTGAATTTGTTTCTTACACGGATATATGCGGCGTTTTCAATGAGCATATTAAGAATATTCAGGTTGTTTTGGTATCTTACCGCGTACATTAAAGCTGTCCAGCCGTCTTTGTCCCTAAGATTTACGTCTGCTCCGTTTTTAAGAAGCAAATTTACGTCCCAGTCGTTTCCGGCTTTTGCTGCTCTCATAAGAAGTGTAACGCCGTTTTTGTCTGCCGCGTTCGGATTTTCTATGTATTCGGTTTTATTTTCAGGCGGCTGTTCTGCTGGTTTGTCTTCGTTTTCTGCGTAGTCTAAAAGAAATGCGCTTGCGTACTGCTGAATTTCAGCTTGCTTTGCATTTTCTGCTTCTGCATTTGAAGTGTTTGAGTCAATTGAAGTTGATTGCGCTGTTTGCTCTGAAGGTTGTGCGGCTTCTGTTGTTGGAGTGGCGGCAGTTTCCTGTGCTGGTGGCTCTGGAACATAAAGTCCTTGAGGATCTTCTGTGTATTCCGTGAGTTTTTGATAAACGCTGTATTCAGGATTCATTCTTGCGTATGCGAACGAGTTCATTCCACTTTTGTCTTTCTGCAGAACTCTTGCGTCCCGGCTGCGCTTTAAAACGATTCCGTACTTTGCAATAAGGTCGATTACATTTTTGTCAGAGGAATACTGGGCTGCGTACATCAGCGGAGTTTTTCCTTCTTTTGTCTTTACGCTTGGATTCGACTCTTTTTCGAGGCAAAGGTTTATGATGCCAATGTCTCTGTTGTTTTTCAGGGCGAGCATAAGAAATGTTTCTCTGTTGGTTCCGAATACCTGAGTAGAAAGATTCCGGTTTTCTTTAAATGCTTGGCGGATTTCTGCTTCCGTTCCCTGTTTTGCAAGCAGCTCGTAGTCAACATCGTCTTTTGCGTACATGGCGGCAGGAATAAGCGCGGTCAGTAAAAATACAAATAAAAACTTCTTCTTCATATATTGCAATTATATTCAACTGCGCTGAAAAAAACAATAATATTGAAAAAAAATCCCTTTGACTTTTGATATATGGCATGATAGAATTTGCTGAAATTTTTGCATCCAGTTTGGAAGGCAGAACTTTTAGATTAACTAATAGAAGGAAAAGTTATGAAATTTGGACATTATGATGATGTAAACAGGGAATACGTCATTGAAACTCCACAGACACCTTACCCTTGGATTAACTACCTTGGAAACGAGAAGTTTTTCTCTCTTATTTCCAATACAGCAGGTGGTTATGCCTTTTATACAGACGCCCGTTTGCGCCGCTTGACCCGTTACCGCTACAACGATATTCCGCTTGACTCTAACGGACGCTATTTCTATATCAAGGACGGAGATACAGTTTGGAATCCTGCATGGCAGCCAACTCAGACTCCTCTTGACAGCTACGAGTGCCGCCACGGATTTGGATATACAAAATTCGCTTCTAAGAAAAACGATGTTTCCGCCCAGGTTCTTTGCATGGTTCCTAATGGCGTTAACTGCGAAGTTGAAATGGTTACACTTAAGAACGAAGGAAAGTCTGAAAAAAAGCTTTCTCTTGTTTCTTTTGTCGAGTGGTGTCTTTACAACGCTTCTGACGACTGCCAGAACTTCCAGAGAAACTTTTCTACTGGCGAAGTTGAAATTGAAGGCAGCGTAATTTATCACAAGACTGAATACCGCGAGCGCCGCAATCACTTTACATTCTATTCTGTAAATGCTCCTGTTGACGGATTTGACACAGACCGCGAGACTTGGCTTGGACTTTACAATCCTCTTTCTAAGCCAAAGACTGTAATGGAAGGAAAAAGCGGAAACTCTGTTGCTGACGGATGGAGCCCGATTGCTTCTCACCGCCTGAATGTTGAACTTAAGGCTGGAGAGGAAAAAACTTTTGTTTTTGTTCTTGGATATGTTGAAAATGACCAGGATAAAAAGTGGACAACACAGACAAAAGGCGAGCTTCTTCGCACAAACACAGCAAGCGGAATTATCAATAAAGAGAAGGCTTATGCAATTCAGGAAAGATTCAGCACAAAAGAAAAAGTAGAAAAGGAATTCAGCGTTCTTAAGGAATTCTGGAATGAAATTCTTTCTCACTTTACTCTTAAGACTGGAGACGAAAAACTTGACCGCATGGCTCTGTGGAACCAGTACCAGTGCGTTGTTACGTACAACTTTGCGCGCTCAGCTTCTTACTTTGAAAGCGGAATCGGACGTGGAATGGGCTTCCGTGATACTTCTCAGGATATGCTCGGCGCAGCTCATCAGCTTCCTAACTCAAGAATCCGCGAGCGTCTTTTTGATGTTGCTGCTACACAGTTTGAAGACGGTTCAGCTTACCATCAGTTCCAGCCGCTTACAAAACGTGGAAATGCAGACATCGGCTCTAACTTTAATGATGATCCGCTCTGGCTTGTGCTTGGTGTTGGACGCTATATTTGTGAAACTGGCGACAAGGACTTCCTTAATGAAATGGTTCCTTTTGACAACAGCGAGACAAACAAGGCCACAATGTATGAGCACCTTAAACGCTCTTACCGCTATATCACAACCCACATGGGACCGCACGGACTTCCTCTTATTGGACGCGCTGACTGGAACGACTGTTTGAACTTGAACTGCTTTAGCATGAATCCGAATGATTCTTTCCAGACTTGCACAAACAAGGAAGGCAAGAACGCTGAGTCTGTAATGATTGCGGAAATGTTTGTCTATGTAACTCCTGACTATGCGGCAATGTGCCGTCTTCAGGGCGATGAAGAAGAAGCTAAGTTTGCAGAAGATGCCGCAAAGAAAATGGAAGAGGCAATCTGCACTGCTGGCTGGGACGGAGAATGGTATGTGCGCGCTTATGATGATGCCGGAAACAAAATTGGCTCGCATGAATGCAAGGACGGAAAAATCTTTATTGAGTCGCAGGGATTCGGAACAATGGCAAAAGTCGGAAAAGACAAAGGCTATCCAGAAAAATCTCTTGACAGCGTAAAGAAATATCTTGATTCAAAGTACGGAATCGTAATCTGCTGGCCTGCATATCAGGATTACCACATTGAGCTTGGAGAAGTTTCTTCTTATCCGCCTGGATACAAAGAGAACGGAGGAATTTTCTGCCATAACAATCCGTGGGTAATTATCGGTGAAGTTGTAAACGGTCGTCCTCAGGATGCGTTTGAGCATTACAAAAAGATTGCTCCGGCTTATGTTGAAGAAATTTCAGACATTCATCGCACAGAGCCTTATGTTTACAGCCAGATGGTCGCTGGAAAAGAAGCCCGCCGCGAAGGTGAAGCAAAGAACTCTTGGCTTACAGGAACAGCAGCCTGGAACTTTGTTGCATTGAGCCAGTATCTTTGCGGACTTCGCCCAAGCTATGAAGGCCTTGTTGTTGAGCCTCGTCTTCCTGAACATGTTAAGACTGCCGAAATGACACGCAAATTCCGCGGAGTTGAATACGTAATCAGTGTAAAGAACAACAAGAACGACGGAGATGTAAAAGTTGAAGTTGTTTCCGGCGGAAAAGCTAACGGAACTACTGTTGTTGCCGACAGCGGCGCAAAGCAGGTTAAAGTTTCTGTAACTGTAGGCTAGTTTGATTTAATTTAAAAACACTTTTTGCTATATGCCGTGTGTTTCTTGCACGGTGTATAGCTTTTTTTTGAAAAGAAATTTTTCAGTTTGATTATAACTTTATAGGATTGTATTCGCCTGCGTTTTCCTTGAAAATCACATCGATAGGAACAAAGATTCTCTGCGGAATTTCTTGAAGAAGAACTTTGCTTTTAAAAATTTCATTCACGCTTGTGTAGCCTTGGTATTCAGGACGCTGTGAAATTACGCAGTCAATGTTTCCGGTCATAAGTCCGTTTCTGTTTTGTTCTTGCATATCGTAGCTTATCAGGGCGACTTTGCTTTTCCTGTTTGTGTAGCTAAGGTACTGACCGATTATGTAACCTTCCGTGTGAGTTGCGAAAATTCCATTTATTTCTGGCTCGGATTTGAACAAATTGTCCAGAAAATTAAAAATTCCTTGATTTGACTCATTTGTGCAGAGAGTTTCTATTACTTGGCAATTTGTGTCATGGCTAAAATAATCCGTAAATCCCCTTAGACGCTCCAAAAGATTGTATGAATCCTTGTAAAAACGAAGCACAGAAAATTTTCCGCTTTCCTTTAGGAGTTTCATTATGTGTCCCGCGCATTGTCCGCCTCTGTACGGATTCTGCGCTATTGTAATAGTCGGATTTGCTCTTGGTAGCGGGGAGTCTACGAAAATGTAAGGAATCTTTATCTGGCTGAATATTTCTTCTGCTTCCTGCGGAACAATTGGAACTGTTATCAGCGCCTGCAAATTTTTTACAAACAGCCTTTGTGAAGCCTTTGTCATTGAGCCGTATTCAGTTCTGTCAAAGTATTCAAATTCGAGCTTTATTCCAAACGCGGAAAGTTCTGATTCGGCTTCTTTCATTCCCTTGAATATCATTTGCCAGTAGCCGCTTCCAGAGACGGGCGGAGGCATTAAAACTCCAATAACAAAAGGCTTGTTCTTTTTTAGTGTACGGGCAAGGGGGTTCGGAGTGTATCCATATTTTTCGATTACGGCTTCTACCGCAAGTTTTGTTTTTTCGGAAACTTTTCCTCTGTTATGCAGAACTCTGTCTACTGTTCCAATTGAAACGCCTGATTTTTTTGCTATTTCTGTTATTGTCATAGCCGCCTCTTATTTTGTCAAATCGTGTTGACGTACACATTTTAGCATTGTTTTTTTCGTGGCGCAAATAATTTTCACTTGTTTTGTGAAAAAAAGTTTTCTAGTGAAAATCGTATTAATTTTTGTTTATTTTTTTGAACTATATTATTATTTTTCTTTGTTTTTGTGCATGAAAATCACCTTTTTTAAGTGTATTTATAACTAAAATTTATAAAAGAATTTATTTGACAAATGTGCGGAACGGGTTTATATATTGATTATAGTGTTAACGAACACACGAAAAATTCTGTTTAACTATTTTTTTGGAGGACAAAATATGAAAAAAACAGTTTGCGCTGTGCTTGGCATGGCTTTGATTGGCGGCGCGGTTTTTACCGGATGCTCTAAAGCTGGTGGCGATGTCGTAATGAACAAGGACAAGCCGCTTGTTTTCTTTAACAGACAGCCTTCAGATCCTACAACTGGCGAAATCGATATGGCTACAATGAATTGGAACAGCAAGACTTACTATGTTGGCTTTGATGCTGCTGGCGGCGGTGCTGTTCAGGGAAAACTTATTGCTGACTATCTTGCTTCCGCTGATCCTGCCGTTATTGACCGCAACGGAGATGGAATTCTCGGATATGTTCTTTGCATTGGAGATGTCGGACACAATGACTCTAAGGCTCGTACAGAGGGAATCCGCAAGGCTCTCGGAACTTGGGACGGCTCTACAGATCCTGGAAAAGTAAAGGAAGGCTCTATTTCTGTAGGCGGAAAAACACTGAAAGTTGTTGAGCTTGAAGGAAAGGCGATGACTGGAACTGACGGTTCTACTTGGAACGCAAACGCTGCTACAGAAGCAATGGGCGGCTGGGCTACAAAATTCGGAAATCAGCTTGACATGGTAGTTTCTAACAACGACGGAATGGCAATGGGTTGTCTTCAGGCTTCAAACTACCCAGCTGGAGTTCCAGTATTCGGATATGATGCAAACGCTGACGCAATCGAAGCAATCGGCGCTGGAAAACTCACAGGAACAGTTTCTCAGAACGTAGACGCTCAGGCAACGGCAACTTTGCAGGTTCTTCGCAATCTTCTCGATGGACTTACAGGCGAAGATGTTTACAAGAAAGGAATTTCAGAGCTGGATTCTTATGGAAACAAGATTTCTGCTCCTGTTCAGTATGTTGATTCAACAAAGGCTTTGCTTGCTGAAAACTCTGGAGTAAACAGTGGAAACTGGCAGCAGTACACAGCAGGAAACCGCGATTCAGGTGTAAAGAAATCGACTGCTCCTTCAAAGAAAGTTTTGCTTACAATTTACAACTCTGCGGATAACTTCCTTTCGTCTTCTTATCTTCCTGCTTTGCAGTACTACGCTCCGCTTTTGAACATTGACCTTACAGTAGTTCAGGGAGACGGACAGAACGAATCTAGCTGTCTTGACAGATTTACAAACCTTAACAACTACGATGCTTATGCAATCAACATGGTTAAGACAAATTCTGGAAGAGACTATACAGACAAGCTCAAGTACTAATAAAGTTTAATTTTGGGGCTGGATGAAAATTTCAGCCCGATTTTCAGAAGGTATTTGATTTTTTTTAAGATTGGGGATGTCTAATAAGTTCTAAATGTCATTGTCGTACTTGATACGACAATCTCTAAATGATTGCAATATAT
>DKDI01000038.1:916-24993 GCA_002449305.1 Treponema sp. UBA6852 | reverse complement strand
GATACTTTTGGGACATCCCCGTTTTTTAAGCAGACAAATGAGGAGCGTTATGGACGATATAGTTCTGGAAATAAAAAATCTTTCAAAGTCATTTGCAAAGAACAAGGTCCTTGACGGTATAAATCTTACTGTAAAAAAAGGCACTGTTTTGGGGCTTATGGGCGAAAATGGAGCAGGAAAGTCCACTATGATGAAATGCCTTTTTGGTATTTATGCAAAGGATGAAGGCTCAATTTCGCTTTTGGGAAAGCCCGTAAACTTTAAAAATCCTAAAGAAGCTCTTGAGAATGGAGTCGCCATGGTTCATCAGGAACTTAACCAGTGCCTTGACCGTACAGTTACAGACAATCTGTTTCTTGGCCGTTATCCTACAAGGGCTGGAATTGTTGATGAAGCTAAGATGCTCAAGGAAGCGAACAGCCTTTTTGCTTCACTTAGCATGAATGTGAATCCAAAGACCATTATGCGCACAATGTCTGTTTCCCAAAGGCAGATGGTGGAAATTGCAAAGGCGGTTTCTTATGACGCAAAAATAATAGTTCTTGACGAGCCTACATCCTCACTTACGGAGCGCGAGGTTAGCAAGCTTTTTTCTATAGTAGATGACCTTAGAAACAAGGGAGTTTCGTTTGTTTATATTTCGCACAAAATGGATGAAATTTTCCAGATTTGCAACGAAGTCGCTGTTCTTCGTGACGGAAAAATGATTCTTTCAAAGCCTGTTAAGTCAACAGACATGAACGAGCTTATCTCTGCTATGGTTGGACGCTCTTTGGATAAGCGTTTCCCGGATGTGGACAATGCTCCCGGCGAAGATTTCCTTGAGGTCCGCGGACTTACTACAAAGTATGAGCCGGTTCTTGAAGATATTTCGTTTACGGTAAAAAAAGGCGAAATTTTTGGTTTGTACGGACTTGTTGGAGCTGGACGCAGCGAGCTTTTGGAATCTTTGTTCGGAATCAGGACAATCGCTTCCGGCGAAATTATAATGAATGGAAAAAAACTTCACTTTAAAAACAGCAAGAATGCGATGGACTATAGTTTTGCGCTGGTTACCGAGGAACGCAAGCTGAACGGAATGTTCGGAAAAGATACAATCCAGTTCAACACAACGATTACGAACCTTGACAGCTACAAGACGTTCGGTGTGCTTTCAAACCGCAAGATGCAGGAGGCTGCCAACCGCGAAATAAAAACCATGCATACAAAATGCGTTTCAGCTGACGAGCTTATAAGTTCTCTTAGCGGCGGAAACCAGCAGAAAGTTATAATCGGAAAATGGCTTGAACGTCAGCCGCAGGTGTTTTTGCTTGACGAGCCTACGCGCGGAATTGACGTTGGCGCAAAGTATGAAATTTACCAGCTGATTATAAACATGGCGAAAGAAGGAAAGACAATAATTGTTGTTTCAAGCGAAATGCCTGAAATCTTGGGCATTACAAACAGAATCGCCGTTATGTCTAACCACCGCCTTGCAGGAATTGTAAATACAAAAGAAACGGATCAGGAAGCCTTGCTTAGACTTTCTGCAAAATACTTATGATTACTAGGAGCAAGCAAATGAACGAAAATGCATCTGTTGCAGAAATAAAATCTTTGGATGAAGACGAAAAACTCCGCGGATATTCCGAAACTTTGCATAATCTTCGGAAAGACGGAGTAAACAAAATTGCCGACCTAAAGCAGGAAATTTTCTCGCTTAAGAAAAGCAAGATGATTGATCCTGTTGAAAAACAGCGTCTGATTTCAGAAAAAAAAGATGAAATTGAAAAGGCAAAGGTAGTCGCTGCAAAAAACAAGACTGAAGAAATCCGTGTTGAAAAAGAAGCCGTAGCCTACGCAAACACGATTTCAAAGGAATATATCGCTCAGGTTGTTCAGGCGGAAAATGAATCCATTGCAAAACATAAGCAGGATTTTGCGCAGGAAGTATTAAAGATAAAATCTGAATCCGCTGAAAAAGAAAACAAACTGAAATCTTCTGGAATGGATTCCGCTGCTTTAAAAGAAGAAATTGCGACTCTGAAATATGAAACAAAATCAGCTTTGTTCGATGCAAAAAGCCGCTTGTCTTCAGCAGTTGGAAGATGCAAGGACGCAAAAAATCAGGCATTTGTAAATCATGTTCAAAAAAACAGAAGCCTGCGCAACGGAAAAAATAAGTTTTCAGAAGACTTTGTGCTTAACTTGAATGACTATATTTACAAGTTCAAGCTTTCAAAATTTTTCCTTGACAACGGACTTTACCTTGCAATTCTTGTGTTCTTTATAGTCTGCATTATTCTGGCTCCTATTTCTGGAAGCGGAAACCTTCTTTCTCTTCCGAATATTTTTACAATCCTTGAGCAGTCTTCAACCCGTATGTTCTATGCGCTTGGAGTTGCGGGGCTTATTCTTCTTGCTGGAACAGATTTGAGCGTAGGCCGAATGGTTGCTCTTGGAGCGGTTGTTACAGGACTTGTTCTTCATCCGGGACAGAATATTGTTACTTTCTTTGGCATGGGACCTTGGGATTTTACTGCGATTCCTATGGCTGTCCGCGTAATTATGGCGTTGTTTTCTTCTGTGTTCCTTTGTGTGCTTTTCAGCGCGTTTGCAGGTGTTTTTTCAGCAAGGCTCAAGATTCATCCGTTTATTTCAACTCTTGCGACTCAGCTTATAATCTACGGACTTTTGTTCTTTGGAACAAGCGGAACTCCAGTAGGCTCAATTGACAGCGGAATAAAGGACGTTTTCGGCGGAAGATGGGTTCTTGGTGTTATAAACGGTGAGCTTGTTACATTCCCTAAGCTAATTATTCCTGCCGCCATAGCGATTGTTGTCGCTTGGTTTATCTGGAACAAGACAACGTTCGGAAAAAATATGTATGCTGTAGGTGGAAACGCAGAAGCTGCAAGTGTAAGCGGAATAAGCGTGTTCAAGGTAACTTTGGGCGTATTTATTATGGCAGGAATTTTCTACGGATTCGGCGCGTTCTTTGAAGCTTTCAAGGCCAACGCAAGTGCTGGAACAGGGCAGGGCTATGAGCTTGATGCTATTGCGGCATGTGTTGTAGGCGGAATTTCGTTTAACGGTGGAATCGGAAAAATCGGTGGCGCAGTTCTTGGTGTTATAATATTCACCAGTCTTACTTACTGCCTTACATTCCTTGGAATTGACACAAACCTTCAGTTTGTATTTAAAGGATTTATAATTATTGCAGCTGTTGCGCTTGACAGCATAAAATATCTTAAGCGGAAATAATTGTAGAAATTTAAAAAATCTTGTCCAAATAACTTTCCTCCAATTTTGCACCTTTGGGGCTGTTTAGCTTCAAGGGTGCGTTTTTTTATGATTTGATTCTGATTTTTTGTGGAAGAAAATATTTGTGTGTTAGGATTTAAAATAAAAAAAGACACTAAGAAAACTTAGTGCCTGCTTGGGGAGTGAAGGATTCGAACCTACGAAGGAAAACCAACAGATTTACAGTCTGCCCCCTTTGACCACTCGGGAAACTCCCCGACTCAAGCTGCTTGTAGGACTTGGACCCACGACCCCGAGATTACAAATCACGTGCTCTACCAACTGAGCTAAAGCAGCAAATCATCAACTTGCAATTAATCAAGCTGATGAAAAGACTATATACTATAGCACGTTTTGTGTCAATATCTTTAATTTAAAATTTAGCATTTTTTTGATTTTTTCTTAATGAATGTTCCGCACGGATGAACTAAAAATAATAAAACAATAAAATTTGTTAAATCCATATTTGTGTGATATAATTTTCCAATAAAAAAATAAACAAGTTTTAATTTAGGAGTGTAAGAGAAAATCTACCGAAATAGCATCTGTTTTTCTCTACTCAAAATTTGCGTTTAAAACTTTTTATAGGAGTGCATATAAATGCCAATTTCTCCTTATATAAAAGAAACAATGTCTAGCAAAACTGCTGGCGTAATCAGAAAAATGTTTGAGGAAGGACTTGAACTTAAGAAAAAATACGGAGAAGACAATGTCTTTGACTTTAGCATAGGAAATCCGGACTTAAATCCGCCGGAAGAAATTTTTAAGTGCATAGAAGAGCTTGCAAAAAATCGTGAAAAAAATTTCCACGGATATATGCCTAATCCAGGTTATCAGTTTGCAAGAGAGGCGATGGCGAAAAAAACAGAAGAAGAGCAAGGTGTTCCAATTGATTTTAGCTGTGTTGTAATGTCTGTTGGCGCGGCTGGAGCTTTAAATAGTCTTTTTAAGGCGATTCTTTCAGAAGGCGACAATGTTATAGTTCCATCTCCTTTTTTTACAGAATACAGGCATTATGTTCATAATTACGGTGGAAGTTTAATTGAAGTTCCTACAAAGCCTGATTTTTCACTTGACGTGGATGCGATTGCCGCTGCGTTAACAGAAAAAACATCCGCTGTTCTTATAAACAGTCCGAACAATCCAACAGGACGCATTTATTCAACAGAAGAAATAAAGAAACTTGCTGAACTTTTGGAACTTCATGCAAAAAAGTGCGGAAGAAAACCGTATCTTGTGTGCGATGAGCCTTACCGTGCGATTGTTTACGACGGAAACTCTGTTGCTCCTGTTTTTCCGGTTTATGACAGCGCAATTATTGTAACTTCGTTTGCAAAAAATTTAAGCCTTCCGGGTGAAAGAATAGGCTACATTTGTGTAAATCCCGCCTGCCCGGACAAAGATGAAGTTGTAGCCGCTTGTATTTTTACAACAAGAATTTTAGGCTATGTAAATGCGCCAGCTTTTTTTCAGCGTGTTGTTGCTAAAACTTGGAATGTAAAGGTTGACTATTCTCTTTACAAAAAACGCCGCGATATGCTTATGAATGTGCTGGACGAATCTGGTGTTGAGCATATTATTCCTGAGGGCGCGTTTTATATGTGGTGCAAGGCTCCTGAGGTTTTTGGCGCGGACGATATGGCTTTTTGCGATTACTTAAAGAAATACAATATTCTTTCTGCTCCTGGAAGCGGATTCGGCGGAAAAGGGTGGATTCGGCTTGCGTACTGTGTGAGCGAAAAATCAATTGAAAATTCAAGAAAAGCTTTTGTAAAGGCAATGAAAGACTTGGAGGAAGAAAAATGAAAATTTTAATGGTTACAGCAGAAACAGTTCCTTTTGCAAAGACAGGCGGACTTGCAGACATGGTGAGCGCGCTTGCCATTCAGCTTACAAAAATGGGGCATGATGTAAAAATTGTTATGCCGCGCTACTATAAAATCGACAGAAGCAAGCTTGTAAAACTTGAAGGTCCTATGGCAATCGCTGCTGGAACTGTAGAAACCTGGTCGGCTGTTTACACAACAACAATGCCGGGCTGCGAAAAACTTCCAGTCTATTTTATTGACCATGAGCAGTGCTTTGGAAGAGACGGAGTTTACGGTGTGCCTTCTGAAACTGACTTCCATGACAATCCTTATAGATTTGCTGTTCTTTGCCACGGAGCGTTTCAGCTTTGCCGAAAACTTGGCTGGTTTCCTGACATAATTCATTGCCACGACTGGTCAACCTGCCTTGCTCCAGTTCTTTTAAAGCATGTTTGCCGTTACTGCGGATTTGAAAAAACTGCGAGTGTTCTTACAATTCACAACCAAGGCTACCAAGGTCAGTATTCAAAAAATTCATTTCCAGCTCTTGGAATTGACTGGGGGCTTTATTATGGCGCAGGCTTTGAGCATGACGGCGGAATAAATTTCTTGCAAGCGGGAGTTTCGTCTTCCGACATGATAACGACTGTTTCGCCGACTTATGCGCATGAAATTCAAACTGCAGAAGGCGGATTCGGAATGGACGGCCTTTTGCGCGCAAGGGCTGATGTAATTAAGGGAATCTTGAACGGTGCGGATTTGCGTCAGTGGAATCCAGAAATCGATAAGAAAATACCTGCGATTTATTCAGCAAAAAACATGGCTGGAAAAGCAAAGTGCAAGGAAGAACTTCAGAAAAAAATGGGGCTGGAGGTAAATCCTGATATTCCTGTTATTGGAATTGTTACGCGCCTTGTAGATCAAAAAGGCATTGCTGAAATTTTTGCTCCGACTTACGGCTCAATTTACCAAATTTGCACGGACATGAAAGTTCAGTTTGCAATTCTTGGCAGCGGAGAAAGCTGGTGCGAAAACGAGATTTGCGCCTTGCAGTCAAAACTTCCGAACCTTAGAGCCTACATTGGATATGACGATGCTTTGAGCCATCTTATTGAAGCCGGAAGCGATTTCTTCCTTATGCCTTCAAAATATGAGCCATGCGGCTTGAACCAGATTTATTCAATGCTTTATGGAACTTTGCCAATCGTAAGAAAAACAGGCGGACTTGCAGATACTGTTGATAACTACAATCAGCAGACAGGTGATGGCACTGGATTTGTATTTGAGCAGCTTACTCCTCGTGCTATTTATGATACTGTTGGCTGGGCTGTTTGGGCGTATTACAACAAAAAAGATCATATCAAAAAAATGCAGCAGGCAGGAATGAAAAAAACATTTGGCTGGGATGAAGCTGCTGAAAAATATGTTCAAGTTTATAAAGAAGCCTTGGAACGTGGCTGCGGAATAAGACAATAAATTCTTAGAGCCGGTCAACTGAATTTTTCTCTTGAACTGGCTCTAATTGCTAAACGGCACGCAATATGATAATCTAAACTTCACTTTTTTTAACTTGAGGAATCAAATGGCAGACGAAGAATTTGACAGCAACAAGACTTTTTTGGCGTCAGTGGAACGCTCAAAGCAGATAGAAGCAGATATTCAAGTGAATCCGCAGAAATACAGGGTTCTTACTGGCGACCGACCGACTGGAAATCTTCACATTGGACATTACTTTGGCTCTTTGCAAAACAGAGTGCGCCTTGCAAAACTTGGTGTGCCTACAATGATTCTTATTGCCGACTATCAGGTTCTTACCGATCATGATGCGTTTGATAAAATCAGCCAGAACACAAAACAGCTTGTAATCGACTATCTTGCTGCCGGAATTGAGCCTGGTGAAAATGTTATAATTTATCCGCACAGTTATATTCCGGAATGCAATCAGCTTATGCTTCCGTTTATGACTTTGGTGAGCAATGCAGAACTTTCAAGAAATCCGACTGTAAAAGAAGAAATTGCAAGCGCGGGACTTACAAATGTTAACGCCGGAATGTACACATATCCGATTCATCAGGCTTGCGATATTCTTTTCTGCAAGGGAAATGTTGTTCCAGTTGGAAAAGACCAACTTCCGCACATTGAACTTACACGGAACATTGCAAAGGCTTTTAACAGGAAATTTTGCAAGAACAGAGAGCCAGTTTTCCCTTTGCCGCAAGCATTGCTTTCAAAAACACCGAGCATTCTTGGTTTGGATGGAAGCCAAAAAATGAGCAAGAGCCGTGGAAACGCGATATTTCTTTGCAGCACCGAAGACGAAACCGCCTCTCTTATAAAGAAAGCGAAAACTGATTCAGAGCGCGTTATAACTTATGATCCTGAAAGCCGCCCGGAAGTTGCAAATCTTCTTATGCTGATTTCGCTTTGCACAAAAGAAGAGCCTGCTGCCATTGCTGAGCGGATTGGAGAAAAGGGAAGCGGTGAGCTTAAAAAAGTTCTTGCTGAAGCCTTGAATGAAGAACTTCGTCCATTAAGACAAAAACGAGCCGAACTTGAAAAAAATCCTGACTATATAAGACAGGTTCTTCTTGACGGCGTAGAAAAAGCACGCGCGATTGCCATAAAAACTTTGGACGAAGTCCGCGAAGCCATGAACATGAAAATTTAGTTTTAGCTATTCTAGTTATCCTGCTGCAAAACGGCAGGATTTATTTTTGTATTTTAAAACCTGAGGCAAATATGGATTTTGAAGTAAAAGAACTTTCTATGTCTGATGGAAATGTGAATTTTGTTTATCATTGGATTCCGGCGGAAACTGAAGCTGTTGTGGTTTTGAGCCACGGAATGGCTGAGCACGCTGCACGTTATGCTCGTTTTGCGGAATTTCTTGCAAAAAATAAAATTGCGCTGATTGCAGAAGATCATAGGGGACACGGAAAGACTGGTTTAAAAGCTCAGGCTAGCGGAACTGGAATGCTTGGTTTTCTTTCTGATAAAGACGGATTCAACCGGGTAACAGAAGATATTCATGAAGAAATTTTGTATGCAAAAAAACTTTTTCCTGGAAAAAAAATTTTCCTTTTGGGGCATAGCTTCGGCTCGTTTATTGCCCAGAATGTAATTGAAAAATATGGAAATGAAATTGACAAAGCTGTTCTTTGCGGAACTGCCGGTCCTAGACCTTTGACAGTTGCCTTTGCAAATTTTATTGGCGGAATTATAAAATTTTTTGAGGGTGCAAAAAAGCAAAGCCGTTTTATGAATGTTTTGACATTCGGTCTTTCAAATTCAAAAATAAAAAATCACCGCACTGAATTTGACTGGCTTTCAAGAGACAAAGATGAAGTTGACCTTTATATAAAAGATGAGTTTTGCGGTTTTGACGCTACAAATGGATTTTTGTGTGATATATATTCAGGTTTGCGCCAGATTCACAAAAAGAGCAATATTTTGAAAATCCCCCAAAATTTGCCAGTTTTTCTTGTTGCAGGAACTGCTGATCCTGTTGGCTCTTACGGAAAGACTGTAAAAAAACTTTTTAACTGCTATAAAAAATCCGGCATGAAAAATATTTCAATTCATCTTTATGAAGATGCGCGCCATGAACTTTTTAACGAAACAAACCGTGAGGAAATTATGGATGACATTCTGCATTTTTTACAAAGCTAGTTTTCTAGCTCTGCATCCTGCTGAATGTGAAGTCTTCTGGTCCTTTTTGCGCGTTTTGTTTTTACCTGAATTCCAGCGTCCTGCAAAAGTTTCCGCACTGCAAAATCAAGTTCTGTTCTCTGTGGATTTATAGGAAGCACAAAGTTTCTGCAGATTGCCCAGGTTCTTTTGTAAATTTCCGATGCTGAATATTCACTTTGGGCTTCGAGCTTCCAGTCAGTGAGCTGCTCAACAAAATCCTTCAAAAGAAAGTAAAGCCGCTCGCCAAGCCTTGAGTCATGATTTTGCTTTACGAACTCATCGAGTTTTTTTAAATTTTCAAGATATGACTTTGCGAACTTTTTATTTTCAAGAATTAGATTTGAAGCAGCTGGCTGAAGATATTCATACAAATCAGTTTCCAAAGCCGCATTTATAATTTCAAATGAATGTCCGCCGTTTATTATTTTTAAAAACTCTTCTGTGAGCCTTGAAGGTGAAACTGGCGACAAAAGCGGGGCAGAGGTTCTGATTTTCTTTTTTAGCTTGTGAGGAAGTTTGCAGCCTGTTGTTGCTCCGTATTTTACAGCTCTTAGCATTCTTACGGGATCTTCTATAAAAATTCTGTCGATTGGAATTACAGGTCTTACAATTCCTTTTTTTATGTCTTCAACTCCGCCTACATAGTCAATAACCTGCTGCTTTAGAGGATCGTAGTACAGTGCATTCAGTGTGAAATCCCGGCGCAACACATCTTCGTCCATAGAGCCGAACGCATTTCCGATTGAACCATCTACAATTGAGCGGAATGTGCTTACTTCAAAAATTTTTGTTCCAAAGAAAATATGCACAAGCCTGAATCTTTTTCCGATAATGCGGGAATTCCTGAAGATTTTTTTTATGCGGCTTGGAGTTGCGTCTGTTACAATGTCAAAATCCTTTGGCGTTCTTCCCCCAATAAGATCTCTTACAGCTCCTCCGACAATATAAGAGTCAAAACCGTTTTTCTTTAAGCAGTCAATAATAAAAATAGCGTCTGAATCTATTGATTCCCGTTTTATGCAATGCTCGTCTTTTGTATAAACAACGGCTTTTTTTACAGGATTTCCTTTTTCATCTGTAGAATATCTAACTAACACAGTGCGACTATTTTAATGTTCAAATGTTTTGAAGTCAATTACCCGAAAATCATTCATCAAAACGCAAGTGGCTTATTTGTTTACCGTTATTTTGTCTATTATTATGCTGACTTCTTCAATTAAAATTCCTGTGTACTTTTCGATGTTTTCGATTATGTACTGCTGAAGGCTGTGAATTTCTCCTGTGAGCTGGCGGCCGAACGGAACATCGATTGTGATTATAAGCCTATATCCGCGGCTGTCTGTTTTTATTGAAAGTTTTTTTATCCTGATTTCCTGCGAGAATTCATTTATGCAATGCATTGCCATCTGGCTAAGCGCGGCTTCTGAAATTTCAATTCTGCCTTTTTTGCTGAACTCTGGAGTTACAATTGATTTTTCCATTACAGAAGTTTCTTTCTTTAAAAATTTCAGCTTGCTTTTATTTGCAATGTCCCGGAGCGAGTCATGGAAAATTTGCGAGTAGCTTTTTTTTACTTCAATAGCCGGAACAGGAATTACGTGCTTGCCTTCGATTTGCCTTGAGCGGATTGCCTTTTCAATTTCCTCGCGGTTCGCAATGTCTTCGATTTTTATTATTTTTGATGGCAGCGGAATCTGAAGCCTTGTAGCGATTTTTCCAGCCATTTTTTCGCTTGTTCCGATTATGAGAAGTTTTTTGATTTTGTTTTTTTGAAGCGCTTTTGCAACATCATCACGGTGCTGCTTGTCATCAAAAAGCGCGATTCTTACAGCTCCCATGTATGTTTTTTCGTGCTTGGCAGTTTTTCCCGCAAGAATTTTATCGTCCTTTATAAGAAGTCCGTCGTCAATAATTGCCTCGATTCCGTACTTTTGAGCAAGAAGCTTTGCGCGGAAACTTTTTCCTGTTCCGCTTTCACCGACCAGCGCGAAAACTGTAAGACCTGTATGCAGCATTTTTGAAATAAAATTCATATATTAAATTATAAATTCAGCAGTAGGAATTTTCAAGAAATTTTCTATAAATTTTTTAAATAAAGGAGGAAGCTCTGCCTGAATTTCACTTGGAAGCAAAAGCGGATTGTCTTTTGGAAATTCCAGTTTCAAGGCGTGAAGAAAAAATTCGCAGCTAGAAAATTCTCCGTTTGGAATTTTTGATCCTCCGTAAGGTTTGTCTCCCAAAAGTGGAAAACCTTGGCTTGCGCAGTGAATTCGAATCTGATGTTTTCTTCCGGTTTCTATCTGGATTTTTGCAAGCGAAATTTCTTTTCCGCAGAAAATTCCTTGCGCGATTTTTTTTACTTTTGTGCAGGCATTTTTTCCCGCAATCATATCGTCAATCGTAAATTCATTTTCTGGAAGAAAATTTTCAACTATTGCAAGGTAAGTTTTTTTTATGCTGTGATTTTTTATGTTTTCAGAAAACCATTTTGCGCCATGAAGGCTCTGTGAAAATGCGACAAGTCCCGTTGTAAATTTGTCAATTCTGTGGAGCGGTCCAGGCCTGAATGAAAGGGAAGAGGTTTTTGTGTTATGCGCAACGAAATCAGCGAGGCAGAAATTTGAATTTTTTGAAGGCTGAACTTCAATTCCGCTTTGCTTATTTATTATCCAGAGGTGCTCGTTTTTGAATGCCGTTTGAACTGAAATATTGGCATGAATTTTTGGCTGTGCATTTTTGATAGTTGCGCTTCTGTTTAACAAAAAGTCTGCTATGGAAATTTTATCTCCGCTTTTGATTCTGTCTTCTGGAACTGACTTTGCATTGTTTATCTTTATCAATGTTTTTCTTATAAGCTTGAAAATATTTTCGGGCTGAATTCCTTTAGATTCAAATATGCGTTTTACAGCTTTGTCTAGGCGTCTTCCTTCATCATCCTCCTTTGCTTCAAATTCTATAAATTCCATGTGTCTATTATAGAATAATTTATGCTTATATGCTATAATTCTGCACATGAATTTAAAGGAACAGCTCCATTTGTTTTTTTCTCAGCCTGCTTTCTTGGCGTGCTTGTTCAGCTGGCTGTCTGCTCAACTTGTAAAAACTCTCATAAAGCTTTTCTCTGGAAAAGTTCATAGTTTAAAGGAATTGTTTGAACTCCTTTTGTGGCGTACAGGAAGTATGCCGTCTAGTCATTCTGCGCTTGTAGCTACGCTTTGCACTACAATTGGATTCCGTTCCGGTGTTAACAGCGATGTTTTTATTCTTTCGCTTGGTTTTTATTTGGTTACAATCCGCGATGCTGTTGGTGTGCGCCGTGCAAATGGGCTTCAGGCTGCAATGCTTAATAAAATAGGGCGTCTTCTTGCTGCAAAAAATATAATTGAAGAAGTAAAACCAATAAAGGAAGTCCAGGGGCATACTCCGGCGGAAGTTATTATCGGTTCTCTGCTTGGCTTTTTTATCGGACTTGCGTTCAGTGTTTAAAATGAAGCCTAACAAAGTAAAAATTTCGTTTTCCATTGCGGCGGTTTGTTCCGCTTTTATTTTTCTCTTTGCCTTTAGGAGCATTCCGGTTTTTAGAATTTGGGACAGCTATAAAGTTGTTTACGCTGACAAATCTATTTCAGAAGAAAAGGTTCTTTCATGCCTTGAAAATGCAGGCTGCCAGAATATAATAAGTCTTGACCGGCAGCAGATTCCATTAGTTTCAGATTTTACCCCGGTTCTTCCAGATTCTTACAATGAGTATTTGACAAGCCGGCTTGGATATTTTTTTGACTACTCAAAATCTTTTTTGCTTTATTATATTCCGAATGGCTCAGGTCAGCAGATTGTAAAGGCTCTTGAAAATCTTTCGAGTGAAACCGGGCTTCAGGCTGGAATAGACGGAATTCAGCAGTATCCGTTTGCAGTTCCAGTTGTTTGCATTATAGTTTTTTTTACTTTTTTGTATTTGTCTAAAAACAAAGTTCCATTTTTTTTATCGGCTTGCTTTAGCTTGCTTTTGTCTTTTTCCAAGCCGTTTTATCCTATTGCGGCGGCTGCTGTTTTGTATATGCTTTCATGCTATTTATCTCAGAGGATTTGGGGAAGAAAAAAAGCTTTTTCCGTGCTTAAGAAAAATCCGTATTTTATAGTTCCGCTTGCAGTTTCATTTTTTATTTCTTTGCTTTCTGGAGTGCAGGAAGGCTTTCTTATGATTTTATGCGGACTTTCTTCTTGCTCATCTCTTTTTCTTTTGGGAACTTTTGAGTCATTTATGGATTCAAGAAATTCTTTTAAAGTTGCAAAAATTTTTTCTGCTCCTCAGCTTCCGCTTATGTATCCTGCGACGGCTTTTCATACGCTTCTTTGCCTTGCGCCATTGCTTGTTTTGCTTTTTTGTTTTATTTTCGCTTCCAACTTCAGTTTTGCTTCTGGAAAAAATGTTTCGCTTCCTGTTCCTGTTGAAACTTCATCAGAAAGTTCAATTCCTTCGCTTAAGGATTTTTATTGCTGGGCTTGGAATGTGGAGTCGTTTCCGTATAAAAACTTAAATAAAAATTCCGGTTTTGAAAAAGTGCAAGAGGGAAGTGTTGTTTCTGTTCCGCGGTTTGAAGAAAAAGATGGCAGAATTTTTCAGGCGGATTCAATTGTTATGAAATTCAATTCAGATTTTAAAAACCGCATTGATAAAAAAGTTGAATCTCTTGGCTACAATGCGATTGAAAAACTGATGATAAAACAAGGAGAGAATACAAGCGTTGCTTACAGCTCAAAGGAAAATATTTCCAGACGGCCTGATGGATTCAGCGCGGGTTTAATTTTGTCATGTCTTTTTGTGCCGGTTTTCCTTTTGCTTTTGTATGTAGTAAAATCAAACAGGCGCAGAAGTTTGTGAACTGATTTTTTTAAATGATTGCTGTCTGTATTTTTTTGCAGGCGGCTTTGGGAAAAAAGATAAATGAAGACTGTGAATAATTTTGTTTTGCCTGGACATCCGATGTTTCAGGATTCTGTAAGAGCTTTTTTGCCTCGGAAAGTTGTAATTCCATTCAGGCAGTCGAGCGAGGCGGAGTATTCCTGCGGATTTCAGCCGGGCGACATTGTGAGAGAAGGACAGATAATTGCTTCTCCAAAAAATTTTGCGGACGGGGCTAATATTCATTCTTCTGTTCCGGGAAAAATACTTTCTATTTTTAGATGCACGCTTCCTGATGGAACTTTGGGAACTGCGGCGGAAATTTCTACAGACGGCGCATTTTCGTATCTTGGAAAAAAACTTCCTTCTGCCGATTATAATTTTTTGAATGCAGAAACTTTGCTTGAAGAATTTAAAGTAAAGGGGGTTGTGAATACATTCAGCAAAAAAACTGAATCTCTTTGCACCCAGATAAACCGCGGAAATCTTGTAAAAGAACGATTTGTAATTGTAAGAATGTTTGACGAAGATCCAAGCCGGTTTACAGACAGTTTTATTGCAAATAAATTTACTTTGGAAGTTGTTCAAGGAGCATTGATTTGCTGCAAGGCTTTTAGCGCGAAAGGAATTGTTTTTGTTTTGCCTAAGAAATCTGATATTGAAATTTCTTCAGAGCTTTTTGGCAATATTCCTTTTTTATGTGCAAATGCTGAAACTGAAAAATATCCTTGCGGTTTTATGCAGAATTTGATTAGAACAATCCGCAAGTCTTCCAAGAATTCAGAATTTTCAAAAGTAAACAGCAAGTGCCTTTTCTTAGATCCTGAAACTGCATTTTCAGTTTTTGAAGCTGTTGTAAAAGGAATTCCTGTTATTGAGCGCTATGTTCATGTGTACGGAAGCTGTTTGAAATCCGTTGGAATGTTCAAGGCGAGAATTGGAGCTTCCATAAAAAGCCTTGTTGAGCAATGCGGCGGATTTAAAATTCCTCCTTCAAAGATTGTTATAAACGGAATGATTACAGGAATGGCGGCTTCAACTTTGGATATTCCAATTACTAAATCTATAAAGTCTTTGGAATTTGTTCCGGCTACGGAGCTTTGTGTTCAGGATGAAAAAAACTGCATAAGATGCGGAAAATGCAGAAATGTTTGCCCGGAAGGACTTTCACCTGATTTGCTTTACAAGCATTTGGCAGAAAACTATCATCTTCCAAAAGAACTGTGCGCTACAAGTTTGCTCTGCTCCCATTGCTCTGTCTGCAACAGCGTTTGTCCTTCGCGCCTGCCTTTAAGCCAGACAATAGCTTTGCTATAAGGAAAAAAAATGACAAATACAGAATTAAAAAAACATTGTTCAAAAATAACTTTAAATCCGTTTGCAAGCGCATCTTATTCACTTGGAACAATTTCATTTGTGATGATTGCGCTTCTTCTTGTGCAAGTCGCTATGCTGGCACTTTCAAAAAGCTTTGCCTCTCTTGTTGTGCTTTTATTTGCTTTGCTGGCGTCGGTTTGCGCGGAAGCTGCCTTTTACTTTTCTAAGCGGACTGAAAAACATACTTGGAGAATTTCTGTTATACAAGGCTTGATTGCAGGACTTTTGATTCCTTCTGTTTATCCAGTCTATGCGGTTTTTGCCGTTGTGTTTTTTACTTTGCTTCTTGGAAAATTTGTGTTCGGAAACTTTGCTTCGTCTTGGGCTAATTTAGTCGCGCTTTGCATTGTCACTTTGTATTTTCTAAATCCTTCTGCGTTTCCTCCGTTCTCTGTTTCTGCGCAAGACCTTCAGGCAAGAAATGCGGCTCTTTCTCTGATTCAAAATGGAACAGTTCCTTTGCTTGAACTGGATTCTTCTATCACAGATTTTTTGAATAGCTATATTTTTAAGTTTTTTGGAATTTCAATTCCAGATGGATATGTGAGCTTGTTCTGGGACAATGGTTCTGTGATTCCGGCTTTTAGATTCAACTTTATAACTTTAGTTTCTTCAATTATATTGGTTTCATTTGATATGGTGGATTACGTTGTTCCCGCTGTTTTTCTTTTTGTCTATTCATTTTTGGTAAGATTTTTGCTTCCGTTTTTTATAGGCGGAATTCCGTTCCAAGGCGACATTCTTCTTGCTCTTCTTACAAGCGGAACTTTGTTTTGCACGCTTTATCTTTTGCAATGGTACGGAACTTTGCCAATGACTTTGTGGGGAAAAATTCTTTATGGTTTTTTTGCAGGACTTATTGGCTTTCTTATAATTGGAAGCGGAACTTCTTCTGCAGGCTATGTTTTTTTGATTCTTGTAATAAATTTGCTTTCTCCTGTAATTCAGTTTTTTGAAGACAAAAATCTGTATGAAAATGTTTCCAAAAAACTTATTCCGCGCATAAAGGAAATCAGCGAGGTTTAAAATGCTTGAAGATGAAATTGAAACTGTAGATAACGAAAAAAAACTTTTTTATAAAACGCTTCTTATAAAGTGCGGAATTTTCTGCGGAATCCTTGCTGGATTTTTTGCAATTCTTGTTTTGTTTACTTTACTTGGAAGAAATTCCTGGAAGAACGGGCTAAAAAAAGAAACAGCGAAAGTTTTAAAAGACAACGGCATTGAAAACATTCAGCTTGGAAATTGGGTAAAGATTAAAACTGTGCTTACAGTTTCAGTTTCTGTGTATGAAGCGTTTTCTGGAAATGCTGAAAATGAAATGTATGCATTAATTGTTCGGGTTCCGACTTTGTACGGACCAGTTCCTGCTGTTTACATTTATTCAAATAAAAACGGCGCAGAGTTTATTGGTTTTTCGCATATTGCAGGAAAAACAAATTTTCATATAAAAGAGAATTCAGAAAATTCTCAAATTGAATACTGGAAAAATAAAATACCAGCGATTATAAATACAAAATTTTCCAGTTGAATTTGACTGCTTTTTTGGAAGGTTAAAATGAAAAAAAACGAACTTTATATTTATATACCTCTTTCATTTGCGCTTCTTCTTCCTGTCCCTGGAAGATTTGCCTACGGACTGATTATGATTTTTCTGCTTTATCTTATGTCTGTGTGCGGAATTCTTTTTAAAAAGTTTGCTGTAAAATTTTTTAATGCAGAACTTCACAATGTAATTGTAACAATTATGTTAGTTTCGCTCTGTATACTTGTCCGTCAGCTTGTGATAATTTTTTCTCCTTTGACTGCATTTGTTTTAGGAATTGTATTTTTTATGCCGGCTTTTACTTCCTTTATTCTTGGAAACTTGTATTCTCCTTCTAGCTTGCCAGTCCTTTTTGAGCTAAAAAATGTTCTTGTAAAGTGCAGTTTCTTTTGTGCTTTTGCGCTTGTGTTTTTCTTTATAAGAGATGTCTTTGGATACGGAACAATTTCTTTTCCTTCAGCGAACGGAATTTTTGAAATTCAAATTTTCAGTGCGGAAAATAAAATTTTGCCTTTTTCATTTTTAGCTTCAATTCCCGGAGCAGTTGTCCTTTTGCTTTTATTTAACGCATTGTTTTTCAAAATAATTTCGGCTTTTGAAATCATAGAAACTTCACAGGTGGACTAAAATGTTTTCAGTTTTTTTCTATTATATTTCTTATGCGTCTATAGTCTTGGTTTATGGAATTGGAATGGAGCGGGCAGTTTACCTTTCTGGAAATAAAAATCCGCTTTGGCTAAAGGCTATAAAAATGCTTATAACTGCAAGTTCTGTTTCAGCCTTGTCTTATCTTTTTGTAAATTCGCTTTTAGTTCCTGCTGAACTTTCCGAGCTTTATCCTTTTGCTGTTCTTTTGATTTTTATTCCTGTTTCGGTTTTTATAGAAGCAATTATCAGAATAACGACAAAAATCAGCGCAGTTGAATTTTCTATTTCGCTTCTGTTTATTTTTGTTGCCATTACAGAAAGTTCTTCGCTTGCTGAATGTGTTTTTATAGCTTGTATATGTGTGCTCTCATTTTTTAT
Organism: Treponema sp. UBA6852; assembly: GCA_002449305.1. GTDB lineage: Bacteria > Spirochaetota > Spirochaetia > Treponematales > Treponemataceae > Treponema_D. The sequence goes on along the minus strand of DKDI01000038.1, from coordinate 7,361 downwards.
TTTTATACCTTTTGTTTATTCTCTTTGCCGGAAATTTGATCTTTATGGCGGCAGAACTGAATGCTCAAGAAATAATTTTATTCTTGCGAGCATTGCGATTATCATGCTGATTCTTTTGTGCTGGAATGTTTCATGGCTGAATAAAGGAGTTTTTAAATGGTAGCGGCGATTCTTTTTGGACTTCTTTTTATAATTGTTATTTCCTTTTTTTGTGTTTTTATTTTTTACATTTTGTCTCCTTCACTAAAAAAACAGGAAATTCCTTTTGAAAATTCTTTGATTTCTGAAACTGAACTTTTAGAAAAATCTAACTTTGAAGAGTTTTCTGCCGCTACAGAAAATAAGGCTGTTGTGCTATGTTCGTCTGAAAAAAATTGCGGTGAAAAAAGAATTGATTATAATGGTCCTAAAAACTGCGCTTTATTCTTTTCAGTTTTTGACACGGAATACAATTGCAAATATATTTGCGCAGGATTTGGAGACTGCATAAAATCTTGTCCGCGCGGCGCATTGTCCATAAAAAATAAAACAGCAGTTGTAAGCAGTCTTTGCAACGGCTGCGGAAAATGCATTGATTCCTGTCCGCATAAAATTATAAAGTTGATTCCGGTCGCAACAAAAAAAATTGCGGTGTGCAATTCGCCTTTCTCTGAAAAAACAGAATGTTCAGAATTTCTTGTTGAAAAAGAAATCTTGCCTTTGGATAAGAGAGGCTTTAAATTCTGGAAAAAGTGCTATACAATATTTTGCAAAAGGTAAGCTGCTTTAATGAAGAGTAAATTCTGTCTTGTTCTAAATGCTGATTTAGAAAGTTCTGATGAAACTGTTTTGCTTGAAAAAAACTATCAGAATGTTTTTAAACCGTTGCTTTCATTTTTATATTCTCATAAAGATTTTTTTCTTACTATTGGATTTTCAGGATCGCAGCTTGCACATTACGAAAAAAAGCATCCAGAATCAATAGAACTTCTTCATGAGCTTACCTCTAAAAGACAGATTGAAATAATCGGCGGCGGATATTATTCTCCGATTTTTCCTTTGCTTTTGCCAATGGACAGAAGCGGCCAGATTGAAAAAATGAATTCGCTTGTCCGCTCAACAATTGGAAAACGTCCGTGCGGAATGACTTTGTTCGGAAGCATTTGGGATTCTTGCCTTGTTTCAACTTTTCAGTCATGCGGAATGGAATATATTTTTTTGGACAGTTCTCTTGTTCCAAAAAAGCATTTAAAGTGCTGTCCGCTGATTGCAAGCGAGCAGGGAAGAAGCATAAAAATTTTCCCGTCTTATAAAAACTTAATTCCATCTGAAAATGAATCTTTTGAAGAATGGACTTCAAGAATTAAAACTTTTGCTTCAAGAATTAAACCAGAGCAATTTTCTTTTTCGGATGATCAGTTTTTTGAACCTGTGCTTTCTCTTTGTTTTTCATTTGAGCAGTTCGCTTCTTTTATGAAATCGCAGTGCTTTTCTTCTCTCTCTGAAAATGCAGAAGATGTTTCTTTTACAACTCCATATTTGTATTTGAAAAAATCAAAGTGCTTTTCTCCGGCTTATATTCCTGCTGGAATGGACAGCGAAATTTCCAAGTGGAGCTTGATTCCGTTTGAACAGGTAGAAAATAAAACTGGATTTCCGCCTACAATACACGACTACCTGAATTTGTATTCACAGAACAAAAGACTTTATGAGCGCATGGTTTATATCAGTATGCTGGTTTCGCAGTGCAAGGGCGGAGACAAAGTTAGAAAAAACGCATCATCTGAAATGCTTTGGAAAGCGCAGGACGGAACAAATTATTTGTCGCTGTCTTTTGGCGTTCCTTCTCCTGCTGAAAAAAGGCAAAAAGCTTTTTATTCTTTAAATGAAGCTGAACGTCTGATTCGCGAAGCTGCAAAAAATTTCAGAGAGTCGCTTACTTCTTTTGACTGCAACGGAGACGGACTCAACGAATATATTTGCCAGATGGAAAAATACAATGCGGTTGTTTCTTTGCACGGCGGACAAATTTCTGAGCTAAATTTTATAAAGAACGGTGCTAATTATGCCGCAAGCCTTTCCCGGATTGAAAAGTTTGATTTGGGAACAGATTTTTATAGCCGTGGATTTTTTTCCGATCATTTGATTGAGCCTGAAAAGTTTGAAAAGTATTTGGCAGAAGAAACAATTGAAAAATGCATTTTTTCCAATTCACAGTTTTCAGAAAAAAAACTTGAATCCAAGCGAAAAGAAATTCAACTTGAAGGAAATGGACTTTTTTCTTCTATGAAACTTCCTGTAAAGCTTAGAAAGAATTTTATTTTTTCTTCAAGCGGAATCACAGCTCAATATATTTTAAAAAACGAAAGCCCGATTGAATTGAACGCAGTGTTTGTGGTTGAGCTTAATTTTGCCCAGACACGCTTTGACAAAAAATTTGAAATGGGAAGCCAGTATTCTACTGAAGCTGTATTGAATGAGTCTCGTCTTCTTTTGCCGGATTCTTTTTATGCTGCTGAAGGCGTTTCTATTATTCAAGTAAAGGATTCAGCAGACAAGCGCATTTTTGTTATTGAGCCAAATGAAGATTCCGGGCTTAGCTGCGCAATGCTTATGTTTAAGCGTCCTGTTGACAGTCTTGATCCAAAAGTAACTTCTTCTACTTATAAAGTTGCTCTTTTTTGGAATATAAATCTTTCTGCCGGAATGGAAAAAGAAAAGACAATTAACTTGAGTGTTATGCCTCTAAAAAAATAAAAAATAGTCGTTCTTGTGCTGATCAGGAATCTGTTGTGAAATTTCAATGGATTATCGGGTCAAGCCCGATAATGACATTAAACTATAAAATTCGGTATTCAGTTATCATCTTCCTGCAAGTTTTTTCTTTAAACTTTTGTAGAACCAGGCGCGCAGTTTTTCTGCTGTCTTATAGAACGAGTACCAGTTTTTCTTTAGAACAACATCAAAACTTCCTGGCCTATGAATGAGTTTTCCGCCGAAACCAGTTTTAAAAAGGAACAAGCCGTGCATTGGATGGTTTTTATTTTCTTCTGGAGGACATCCATAAAAATCATAGACTGGGCAGCCGAATTTTTTTGCATCGCAGATTGCATTCCATTGAAGCAAATACGCCGGCATAAAGTTCCGCTTTATATTTCCCGAAGCGCCGTAAAGATAAACTGCTTCTCTTTGGCAGAACAAAGTGATTATTCCTGCAAGAACGTCTGAGCCATGCTTTGCAAGATAAAGTTTTACAACTGGAGCATTTGGAGTTTCTGCGCTTGAGTTTAACAAGTCAAGATAATAATTTTTTTGATGAAACTGAACTCCATCTCGTTCGCTTGTCTGCATAAAAAGCTTAAAAAATTCTTCAAATGCGCTTGGAAAATCAGCGTCTTTTGCGGAATAGGATTTTACTTCAACACCTTTTTTCGCAGCAAGCCTTATGTTGTATCTCCATTTGCTTTTCATTTCAGAAAGAATTTTTTCTTCGGATTCCAAAAGCGAAAGCAAGACTGTATCTGGCGGCTGTATATCTGTGGCTGTTTTTTCTATGCAGAAATTTTCTTTCTTTGTCTTGCGTTGCTTTAAAAATTTTTTTTCATTTGCGACAAAATTATTTTTTTCTTCAAGACTTTCAAAGTCAATCGCAGGATCAAATCTTATGCAGATTGTGTCTTTTGGCAGAAACTTAAATATTTTTTTTGAAATAGATTCAAGTTCATTTGAAAATTTCTGGCTAAGGTTTTCTTCATTGCTGGAAAATTCTGGAGACATTGGAATATACGCTATGCTGAATTTCTTAATTTTCAAACTGAACGAGCGCACAAGAACTGAAAGGCATTTTTCATTTTCCTTGTATTCTTTAAAGGATTCAACTTTAGAAACATTATCTCCATCAAAGATAAAGAAAAATGTTTTCCAGCCATGCCTGCCTTTAAAGTCTGCCCAAAATTCAGTTTGTAAAAAACGTTGCTCCTGATTTCGCATTTTGCCTTTTCCAGCTTTTTAGTGAACGTTTCCGTTTTTTGTTTTTACAGTTGAAATTTGTTTTCCAGCTGCGGTTAGAGATTTTCCGCCAATCTGCACTTTGTTTTCCAAAACTTTTATTTCAACTGCAAAAAAATCTTCCGCCTGAATTTGCTCCGGCTTGGAATTTTCTGAGGAGCATTCAAGAATAACCTTTGTTCCGGGTTCTGCCCAAGGAGCTTCCAAAGGTTCTACGCAGTCTTTTCCGTCTTTATCTTTGTAGTCGGCGGCAAGCAACATTCCTTTGCTTTCAACTCCGCGCATTTTTCTTGGAGCAAGATTTGAAGCAAGAATTATATGTTTTCCAAGAAGCTCTTCAGGCTTTAGAAAATCACGCAGTCCGCTTTGGATAATGCGTTCTGTTCCGCTTCCGTCATCAAGAGTTTCAATGTAAAGTTTGTCGCTTTCAGGATTATTTTCAATCTTTGTAATTTTTGCAACTTTCAGCTCGATTTTTTCATTGAACCATTCAGCCTGTTTTTCAAAAGGAAGAACTTCAATCTGCTTTTTTTCTTTTTTCTGTTTTTTTTCAACTGGCTTTGCGTTGCGGTCTTTTTGTGTTCCTGAAAATTTCTGCCTGAACGCTTCCATTGTCTTTTGATCGAGCGGGGTAAAGAAAACTTCCGTCGGTGAAACTTCGCTTAAGCCTTCTGTGTTTCCAAGATCAGACCAGTCAAGGCCTTCCGGCTTTTTTTCATCATTGAAACGTGGCTCTCTGATTTTCTTTCCAAAGTAAGACATTATTTTTTCTGCGAACTGTGGCATATAAGGATGCGCCATAATCATAAGGTCTTTTATCATGTAGCAAAGATTGTGAATGAGTTTTGCAGCTCGCTCTGGATCTGTTTCTCTTGTTTTCCATGGCTCTGTGTCCTGGAACGCTTTGTTTCCGATGTCTGAAATTGCAAACACTTCATGGAATGCGTCTTTTAAGTTTGCCCACTCAAGATATTCCGTTGCTTTTGCCTCATGCTCTTTTACCTGCGCCCAAAGTTCTTCATCAACTGGAGCGTCTGGAATTTTTGAATCATAATATTTCTGAACAAAAAGAAGAGTGCGGTTTACAAGGTTTCCAAGATTTCCGATAAGCTCTCCGTTGTAACGCTCGCGGAATTCTTTCCAAGTGAACTGATAGTCCTGTTTTTCCGGGCGGTTGTAGAAAATGTAGAATCTCCATGCATCTGCCTTGATTCCGCTTTCCTTTGCGTCTGTTCCAAACACACCTACGCCACGGCTTTTTGAAAATTTTCCATCCTCGTAGTTTAAGTATTCAGTTGAAGACATGTGGAACAATTTTGTAAAGTTATGTCCGCTTCCAATTTGCGAACATGGGAAAATTACTGTGTGGAACGGAATGTTGTCTTTTCCAATGAACTGGAACAAGTCAACCGGCGGCTTGTTTTTTGCTTCTTCACTTTCTTCTGGAAGCCACCAGCTTTTCCAGTCAAATGAAGGCTTGGATGCTGCAATAAGCTCATCGGCAAGCTGCTTTGTTATTGAAATATATCCGATTGGAGCGTTGAACCAGACATAGAAAACTTTGTTCTCATATCCGGCCTTTGGAACAGGAATTCCCCATTTTAAATCACGTGTAATCGCGCGTTCGTTAAGTCCGTCTCTTATCCAGGCTTTTGTTATGTTGATTGCGTTGTCTGACCATCTGCCTTCTTTGCTTGTCTTGTTCATCCAAGAGTCAAGGTTCTTGCTGATTGAAGGAAGGTCTATATAAAGATGACGGGTTTCCCTTATTTCCGGAGTAGAACCGCAAGTTGCGCACCTTGGAGATTTTAGCTCAACTGGGTCTAAGAGCGAACCGCATTTGTCGCATTGGTCGCCTCTTGCATCTTCGAATCCGCATTTAGGGCAGACTCCATGAACATAGCGGTCCGCAAGGAACATCTGGCATGAAGGGCAGAAAAGCTGCTTGTTTGTATGCTCTTTTATGAATCCGTTTTTGTCCAAATCCTTGAACATTGCCTGTGTTATTTCTGTGCATTCTTCATTTGAAGTGCGCCCGAATTTGTCAAATGCAATGTCAAACCATTTGTAGATTTCGTCATGCTGCTTGTAATAGTAGTCGCAAAGTTCGCGCGGAGTTTTCTTTTCTTCAACAGCGCGTGTTTCTGTGGCAGTTCCGTATTCATCAGTTCCGCAGACATAAAGAGTTTCGTATCCACGGCTTCTGCAAAACCTTGCAAAAACATCGGCGGAAAGCATTTGTATTAAATTTCCAAGATGAGGAATATTGTTTACATAGGGAAGGGCTGAAGTTACAAGTCTTCTATTTAAATTCTTAATATTTTCCATAATGTTACAATTATAACAAAATGAGCCTTTGTCCACAAGGGATTTTTGAGCAAAGGAAGTTCTAATAAGGTTTTTGAGCAAGAATTCATTTTATTAAAAATCCGTGCCGCGGATATGTGCAAGTCCGCAT
>DKDI01000038.1:0-833 GCA_002449305.1 Treponema sp. UBA6852 | reverse complement strand
ACGTCCGTGCCACGGATATGTACGTGTCCGCTATGCGGATGTGTTAATGTCCGTGCCACGGACTAAATTATTTTAATTTTTGAAAACGTTTATTAAATTTAGAATAGAAGAAACTTGTTCAACAGATAAAACTTCAAAGAAAGATATGGATTCTTTTTTTTCAATTAAAATGCTTCGTGAAAAATTCTTCAATCAAAATATCAATATTCTTTTTTAATGCAGATTTCAGTTCGGGGATGATTATGTCAGTTTGTTTGTTTTCTATATTTTCTGGAATTAAAAACTGGTAAGCATCGGTTTCTAGGGCGTTTGCAATTTTTATCATGGTTTTATCACTTGGCCAAAGGCGTTTTCCTTCGATGCTATTTATTGTCTGGTCAGAAAGTCCGGCTTTTTCTGCAAGTTCAAATTGAGAAAGATTTTTGGCTTTTCTGATTTTCTTTAAGTTTGCTGAAAGCCTGTTCTTTAATTCATCCGAGTCCATAAAAAAAGTATCACATTATTAAATCAAGAAATACACTTAGGAAAAGTACAATTATTTTTAAAATAAAGTATTGTAAATACGTAAAATAAGATTTATACTAATTAAAAATATATTATTACGTATTTTTACTACGTATTGGAGATTTTGTTTTGAAAAAACACGCCATTCTCTGCGGCTGTGCGCCTGACGGATTCACGCAGAAAAAAATAAACGAAATGCACGATTTTCTCATAAGTGAAGCCGGCGGCTCTTGGGCGGAAAAAGAAATTATGATTTTCCCGAACGGCGTGGACGAGGCGATGCTTTCTTTTGTGCTTGAACGGCTAAGAGCGGACAAAACTGAACAAAT
>DKDI01000001.1 GCA_002449305.1 Treponema sp. UBA6852 | reverse complement strand
GGGGGGGGGTACAATAGAGACTGCTGAATTTTTTCAGCGTAATCTATTTTTTAAGGAGTGAACTTATGAGAAAGTTTGCTAAAATTTCAGCTGTATTGGCAGCTATGGTTCTTGCGCTTGCATTTGTAGGCTGCAAAGATGACGATGATGATGACGACGATCCAAGCGTTGTAACAACTTGGGCTATATCAGAGGATGGCTACAAAGCAGTACTGACTTTCTATGATAATGGTACTGTAAAACTCGAAGGTTCTGATGAAGAAGGAGATTTCTCTGAAACAGCAAAGTATTCTGGTGACACAACAAAAGATGGTGAAATTGTAATTACTTATGATGATGGCGAGACAGGAACCGCTGTTATAAAAACTGAGAGTGGTAAAACTTACCTTGAATGGGATTACGAAACATATTCTAAGCAGTAAGTAGTCTTTCATTTTTTAATTAAATTTTTTAGCTCCACAGGAATTCCTGCGGGGCTTTTTTTTTGCTAAAAGAAATGTTAAATTATTTTGTAAATACACACTTTTTATCAGCAAGGAATTTTTATGCAGGGATATATTCATCAGTTAGAATCTTTTGGTTCTGTGGACGGACCTGGCGTTCGTTTTATAATCTTTTTTTCAGGCTGCCCTTTAAGATGCAAATATTGTCACAACCCGGACACTTGGGACATGGCAAAAGGCAAGCTTTACACTGCGGACGAGCTTTTGAATGAAGCTTTGAGCTGCAAATCTTATTGGGGCGCAAAAGGCGGAATCACTGTTTCAGGCGGCGAGCCTTTGATGCAGCTTGATTTTTTGCTTGAGCTTTTCACGAAGGCAAAGGAGAAAGGCGTTAATACTTGCATTGACACTGCTGGCGGCCCTTTTACAAAAGAAGGCGAATGGTTTGAAAAATTCAAAAAGCTTATGGAAGTTACAGATATTCTTCTTATGGACATTAAGCACATTGATGAAGAAGAGCACATAAAACTTACCGGCCGCACTGGAAAAAATATAATTGAAATGTTTCGCTATCTTGACGAAATAAAAAAGCCAATCTGGATCCGCCATGTTCTTGTTCCGGGCATTACAGACAACGATGAATATCTTTTGCGCACACGGGATTTTATCCGCACACTTTCGAATGTTCAGCGTGTGGAAATTCTTCCTTACCACGGACTTGGCGCAATGAAATACAAGGACATGGGAATTGACTATGTTTTAAAGGACACAGAAAGTCCTTCCGCAGAGCGTGTGGCAAATGCAAAAAAAATTCTTGAATGCGAAAAATATGACGGCTGGAAAAAGTAATTTTATTGAAAATTCAGATTGACAAAATAATTGATTTTGTTTAAGTTAGTCCTTGTAAATAAAAGTTGTACTAAGCTAACAATATTTAGTCTTGGTTAACTTTTGTTTGAGGAGTATCTATGAAAATCAATTTTAAGGGTGCTGTTGCTTTTGCCGCAGCTGCTTTGCTTTCTGTTTCCGCATTTGCACAGAGTGTGGAATTCACAAACGAACTTTCTTCTGACGTTGCAACAATCAGAAAAGGAAAAGTTTACAATGGCGGTGAAGATGAAACAACAAAAGACTTCGCCGGACTTGAAGAAAATGTTGTTGCTACTTTCACTTCAGAAAAAGTAGACGCAGAACTTGATGTTACTTTTATTCTTGATGACTGGAATGACAAAAACTTTGGCTTTGCTTGGGACGATGTAAGCTGGTTCGTTGAGTACCGCCCTGTTGAAAAAATTGCTCTTGGTTTCCATGAAGATGTTTGGCTTGAAGGTTCTTACCTGCCGATTTATGATGACAATGTTGCTTTGGGAAATCTTGGTTCAGAAGGATTCACTGTTGCTGCAACACCAATTGAAGGACTTAAGATTGCTGTTACAGTTCCTTTTGGCGAAGGCGATGACGGCGTAAATTATTTTACTAGAAAAGACGAAGATGATGAAACTGTAAAGCTTAACATTGGATTCGGCGCAGAATATGCTTTTGAAGAAATGTTTACAGTTGGAGCGGCAGTTTCAAATGTTGCAGACAGCGACAACCGCGGCTTTGGTGTTTACGCAATGTTAAAGCCTCTTGCCGAACAGGATTTTGTAATCCGCGTAGGATATTCTTATAGCAAGGCAGAAGGTGAAATTACAGAAGACGATGAAGTTGTTGGAAAATATTATGAAAACAAAATCGATGACTTGAGCATTTCTGAAGATTTCGGTGTGTTTGGAAAGAGCCTTTTCAATGTTTCTGTTGAATATTCTCTTGACGCATTGAGTTTTTCTGCGGAAACACTTTTCAACACAGATGACAAAAGTTCAGACTACGATATGTACTTTGCGGCTTGTGTAGGCTACGAGCTTTCAGAATCTTTGAGCGCGGATGTTACAGGAAAATTCTTGTTTGACAATTCTTCAAACGGAGCAGAATCGGTAATCGGTGTAAATCCTAATGTTGCATATACTTTCGGAAACCACACATTCTCTGCTGGCTTGAACTACGAAACTTGCGACGGAGACTCATTTATTTCAATTCCGCTTTCTTGGGGCTATTCTTTCTAATTTAGCAGATTGCAATTAGGAAATTTTTAATGCTGCTTGCCCAGTGAAATTTTTGCTAGGCGGGCGGCATTTTTGTTTTGTTGAAAATTCGTTTTGCGCATGATAGAATCTTTTGAATGAACGAAAATGACGATGTTCTGATAGAAATTATTCCTTTTATTCAGGAGCTGATTCCAGGAATTCCTGCCTCTCTTGTTTTGTTTTTAGCAAAATCTGCTTTTTTAATTTTTATCTGCGCGTTGTTTGCTTTTATTGTTTTTGGTCTTGCCCTTCATTTTAAAAGAAGAATTTCAGCAAAAAGGTATTTAAAGAATCTTCCTGTTTCAAAGGACTTGGAAAAAATCGAGCCTGAGCTTAGGAAGAAACTTTTTAATCTTGTGAGGCAATGCGTTGTCCTTGGTTCTGTAATTGATTCTTATACAAACAGAAAATCAAATTCAAAAAAAGTCAGCATGATTGTATTCAGGCTTTTAAAAGATAAAGAGCCTTTGGAGCGGATTCTTTTTTACGCGGCGGCAATGGTTTACGATGCTGGTTATTTGGAATTCAAGCAGTCGCTTTTTCATTCGGAAGTTCTAAGCAGAAAGGAAGAAATTTTTTTGCGCACGCATGTTGCAAGAGGACTTTTTCAGCTTGATTTTGTTCCTTATGAATATAAAAGCGTATTTTGGGAAGCGGCGTTTTTTCACCACGAAAATCAAAATGGAACAGGATTTCCAGACGGCTTGAATGGAGAGGAAATTCCTTATGTGGCGCGTCTTATTCATTTGACGGAAGATTACGTTTTTCTTGTAAGGCAGGACGGATACAAAAAATCTTTGTCCAGAAAAAAAGCGTTGGACGAACTGAAGAAAGTTTCATTCAAATATGACCCGGAGCTTCTTTTGCTCCTTGAAAAAACTTTGCTTGCTCGGAAAAAATGAAAAGCAGATAAGTTGCTGTTTGCAAAAATTGCAATTTTTAAAAGCAACTTGTATAATCAAAATTATTATGGAAGATAAATTAAAAATAAAAAGCTCTTTACTTGAGCGTTTCTTAAAATATGTAAAAATTTGGAGCGAAAGCGATTCGCAAAAAGCAGATTCTGGAATTATGCCCAGCACTTCCGGCCAGAACGAAATGGCTTGTGTTTTGCGCTCTGAACTAAAATCGCTTGGACTTGAAAATGTTCAGACAACGGCGCATTGCTATACTTATGGAATTCTTCCTGCGAATGGCTCTTCGGAACCTTCAATTTGCCTTCTTGCGCACATAGATACTTCAGAAGAAGTTTCTGGAAAAAATGTGAATCCAAAAATTCACGAGAATTACTCAGGTGAAAAAATCGTTCTTTGCGGCACAGAGCTTGATCCGCAAAAAGATTCAGCTCTTTTTCTTGCTGCAAAAAATGGCGAGACAATTATAACTAGCGACGGAACAACATTGCTTGGCGCGGACGATAAAGCTGGCGTTGCGGAAATTGTTTCGTGTCTTGAATATCTTTTAAACCACCCGGAATTAAAGCATCCTGCAATCGAAGTTATTTTTTCTCCAGATGAAGAAACAGGACACGGCATGGATAAAGTTCCGCTTGAGCTTTTAAAATCAAAGTGCGCTTACACTGTGGACGGCGGACATATCGGCGAACTTGAAACAGAATGTTTTAATGCGTTTAGGAGCGACATTGTTTTCAAGGGAAACGCGACCCACACTGGAACAGCGCGCGGCACAATGGTAAATGCAATCAGCATGGCTTCCGCCTTTGTTGCAAATCTTCCTGCTGGTGAACGCCCGGAAACAACAGACGGCAGGCAAGGATTTTTTGCGCCAATTTCAATTGAAGGTTCTATAGAAGAATCAAAGGTTTCTCTTTTGCTTCGTGATTTTTCTTCGGTTGGAATGGAAAAAAGAAAATCTACAGTTGAGCTTCTTGCAAAAACTGTTTCTGAACTTTTTGGCGGAAAGGCTGAAGTTTTGCACACGCAGCAATATTTGAACATGAAAGAAAATTTGGACAAGAATCCAAAAGTCGCAGAGAGGCTTATTTCAGCATATAAGGCAAGTGGAATTGAGCCGATTTTTACGCCAATCCGCGGCGGCACTGACGGTTCTAGGCTTACAGAAATGGGAATTCCTTGCCCGAACATTTTTACAGGCGGACACAATTTTCATTCACGCAATGAATGGGCTAGCCTTGACCAAATGGTAAAAGCAGTTGAAGTTTTAGTTCATCTTTGTTGCTGCGACTGATTTTTTTAAGATAATATTTTTGCCCAAATTGAAATTCATTCAAAATCTGTTTATAATTGCGCTATGTATGAATATAAAATAGAAGGCGGCTTTCCGATAAAGGGAACTATAAAAGCAAGCGGAAACAAAAACGCAGCTCTCCCTTGCATTGCGGCTTCCTTGCTTACTTGTGAAAAAGTTATTTTACGAAATATTCCAGAAATTGAAGATACAGGCGTTATGCTTTTGATTTTGCAGTCGTTTGGCGCAAAAGTTGAAAAGCTTTCTGAAAATGCGTGGGAAATAAATGCTTCTGAAATATCGCGCAATGACATTCCTCCTGAGCTTAGCAAAAAAATCCGCGCATCAATTCTTTTTGCAGGTCCTTTGCTTGCCCGCACTGGAAAAGCTATAATGCCACCGCCTGGTGGAGACGTTATTGGCCGCCGCCGTCTTGATACTCATTTTCTTGCGCTTGAAGAACTTGGCGCGCGTGTTTCAATAGACAGAAAATTTGAGTTTACCGCAAATAAACTTGTTGGTTCTGATATTTTTCTTGACGAAACTTCTGTTACTGCTACAGAAAATGCAGTTATGGCGGCTGTTCTTGCGGAAGGTTCAACAGAAATTACAAATGCGGCTAGCGAGCCTCACGTTCAGGATTTGTGCAATATGCTGAATGCGATGGGCGCAAAAATTTCAGGAGTCGGTTCAAATATTTTAAAGATTGAAGGAGTTAAAAAACTCAAGGGCTGCGATTTTTCAATTGGTCCGGATTTTATGGAAATAGGCTCGTTTATTGGACTTGCCGCCGCTACTCATGGCTCTATCAAAATTGAAGGTGTCCGTATAAATGATTTACGCCCGCTGCGGATTTCTTTTAACAAACTTGGAATCCGCTGGGATATTGAAGATGACGTTCTTACAGTTTCCGCAGATCAGGAAATGAAAGTGAACACGGATTTAGGCGGAATGATTCCAAAAATTGATGACAGTCCTTGGCCTGGATTTCCGCCGGATTTGACTTCGATTATGACAGTTGTTGCCACTCAAGTTGAAGGAACTGTTTTGATTTTTGAGAAAATGTTTGAAAGCCGAATGTTCTTCGTAGACAAGCTTATAAGCATGGGCGCGCGCATTACACTTTGCGATCCTCACCGTGCTGTTGTCGCAGGTCCAAGTTCTCTTCATGGCGAGCATCTTGTTTCTCCTGATGTCCGTGCTGGAATGGCTATGGTTATTGCGGCTCTTTGTGCTCGTGGAGAAAGCCGGATTAGCAATGTGTATCAGATTGAGCGCGGCTACGAAAATCTTGTGGAACGCTTAAAATCCCTTGGCGCTCATATAGAAAAAATAGACATAGCTTGACATCTTGTTGAAATATAAATAAAAAAAGAATAATCTATGATGTTAATAGTATAGAATTTCGAGGAATTGAAAATGGCAGTTGATGAAAAATTACAGACAATACGCCACAGTTGTGCGCACGTAATGGCAGAAGCAGTTTTAAATCTTTTTCCGGGAACAAAAATTGCAATCGGTCCTGCAATAGAAAATGGCTTTTATTACGATTTTGATTTTCCAGAAGGACACAAAGTCTGCGCGGAAGATTTTGCTTCAATAGAAAAAGAAATGCGCAAAATTATTTCAGGCAACCACGATTTTGTCCGCAAAGAAGTTTCAAAGGCAGAAGCTCTCGAGCTTTTTAAAGATCAGCCTTACAAAGAAGAACTTATAAAGGAACTTCCAGAAGGCGAAGTTATAACAACTTATGAGCAGGACGGATACCTTGACTTGTGCCGCGGTCCTCATGTTGCGAATACAAAGGAAATAAATCAGCAGTCATTTAAACTTATGAGCATTGCCGGAGCTTATTGGAGGGGAGACGTAAAACGTCCGATGCTTACACGCATTTACGCAGTTTGCTTTTACAAGCCGAATGATTTAAAAGATTATCTTACGATGCTTGAAGAGGCAGATAAACGTGATCACCGCAAACTTGGCGTGCAGCTTGATTTGTTCCATCTTGATCCGGAAGATCCAGGTCAGATTTTCTGGCATCCGAATGGCTGGACAATGTACGTAACTTTGCAAGACTATATGCGCGAAAAAATCCGCAAAGACGGTTATATGGAAGTAAATACGCCGGCTATAATGCCTCGCACTTTGTGGGAACGTTCCGGACACTGGGGACACTACCAGAAAAATATGTTCGTTACTGAAAGTGAAAAGCGTATGTTTGCAATCAAGCCCATGAACTGTCCTGGCGCACTTGAAATTTTCAATTCAAGAGTCCGCTCTTATAAAGATTTGCCAATGCGCCTTGCAGAATTCGGACATTGTGTTCGAAATGAACCGAGCGGAACTTTGCATGGAATTATGCGTGTACGCGGATTTGTTCAGGATGATGCGCATATTATCTGCACAGAAGAGCAGATTGAAAGTGAAGTTTCTAAATTCTGCCGTTTGCTTCTTGATGTTTACAAAGACTTTGGATTTGACAAAAATCTTCTTGTAAAGCTTTCTACAATGCCAGAAGATCATGTTGGCGACTTGGAAACTTGGCAGCACGCAGAAAAAGCTTTGGCAGCGGCTTGCAAATCAGCGGGAATGGAATACGAAATTCAGCCGGGCGAAGGCGCATTCTATGGACCTAAGCTTGAGTTTACGCTTATAGATGCTCTTGGCCGTCAGTGGCAATGCGGAACAATTCAGCTTGACTATCAGCTTCCTAGCGCAGAACGTCTTAACGCTGAATATATTGGCGCGGACAATCAAAAGCATCATCCTGTAATGCTCCATCGCGCAGTTCTTGGTTCTCTTGAACGTTTCCTTGGAATTTTGATTGAAAATTATGCTGGCGTTTTCCCGGCTTGGCTTTCGTTTGAGCAGGTGGCGGTTGTTCCTGTTGCTTTTGAATTCAATTCTTATGCTGAAAAAGTTGCTGATGAACTTAAGTCGCTTGGTATTCGTGCAAATGCTTATACAGATGACAGCAACATGAAAAATAAAATCAAGAATATTTCAACTGAGCACAGAACTCCGTATATTCTTGTTGTTGGAGAAAAAGAGCAGGGAGAAAATTCCGTTACTTGCCGTTTTAGATTTTCATCCAAGATTCCGCAGAAGACATTTGCTCTCAAGGAATTTGAAGACTATGTTTTGGACAAAATTAGAACTCATTACAATGGAATTTAGAAATCTATAGATAAAACTTTTTCTTCAGATAAAGTCAGAAAATCCGTAAGTGGAATAGAAAATTGTTTTGTTTTTCCAGCAGGCGAAACAAGCGAAAGTTCCACTGCGGATTTTTTTAGTTCCTGCGCAAGATTTTCACCGTAGACAACTGCAATTAAATCTGCATATTCGCTGGCAGTCATTTTTTCACCTGTAAAAACCGGAGCCATAAGAAGGTCAAAAAAACTTTGTGTTTCAGCAGGAAGCGTTGAGGCTAATTTTTTTATATTTTCCGGGCTGAATTTTATTTTTAATGATTTTTCATTTTGAAATGCAAAGCTAGAAAAGTTTCCTGTTCCAGAAATATTCAGCTTGGAAAATTCAGGAGATGAAATTTTTACATTTTTAAATTCTGAATTTTCTAGCGCGGATTTTATTTTTTTTGTATCGAAAATTACAAGCTCGCTATTTGAATCAAGTCCGCCGCTGGAATTAATTTCGCTTAGTCCGCTAGATGCTTCTTTTATTGCGCTTGAAATTGCTTCGCCTAAATCAATTTTTGCAGCAAGAGTCTGCATCCCGCTTTTTTCTGCTTTGACTTGAATTAAAGATGCGCAGCCTGTAAATGCAAGAAGTGTAAAAAGATAAAAGGTTGCGCATATATATTTTGCTCTTTTCATATTATTGAAAACAGTTTTTTGCGGAAAATGTTACTTTTTTTGAACTTTTGTAGTTTGCGCTTTTTTATTTGCAACCTGTACTTTTTTTGTGCGCGGAAGAATTCTTCCGTAACCAAAGAAGTGGTTTTTCCAGAAACGCTCGCTAATCAATGTAAGCTGTACGCCTGTCTTTGGTCCATCGCTTACTGCCGAAACGAAAACGCGCTTTCCGTTGAATTCAGTAATTGGTCCGCGGTAAACTCCGCAATAAAGTCCGATATGTGTTACGCGGTCAGAGTTCGGATCGTTTTTAAAGAACATCAAGTCGCCTGGCTCTTTTTCCTTTGGATCTATTTTTATTACGCGGCTGCTGTTGTAAATTTCATTTGCGGTGCGTGGAAGTTGAATGCCTGCTCCGTTTCTAGCTGCGTAGTCTATGAAGCCGCTGCAGTCGAATCCTGTTTCTGGATCTGTTCCGCCGTAAACATATTTTGTTCCTACAAATGAAAGCGAATATGTTATAAGTTTTTGTCTTCTTTCTGAAACTTTCGGGGCTGCAAAAATTCCTTGAATAATTGCAAGGGAAAAAATAAAATAAAATGAAAGTTTGAAAATTTTGCTGTGCTTTTCCATATTTAATACCTCGGAGAAAATTCGATTTTAGCTTACGCCTTTCAAAAAAATAGTGCCATAATGCTGAAATTTTTTCAAGAAGACAAGAAGGTTTGACATATTGACGTAAAATGTCAAAATAGATAGACTTTAAAATTATAACTATATTTTTTACAGGAGACTTTAAAATGATTATTAAACCGATGATCCGCAGCAATATGTGTATTAATGCCCATCCAATTGGCTGCGCAAAAGAAACTGAAAATCAGATTAATTATGTTATAGCTCAAAAAGCCAAGCGCGGAACTAAGACTTTGGCGGAAGGCGGAAAAGCTCCAAAAACTGTTCTTGTTCTTGGTTGTTCTACAGGCTACGGACTTGCAAGCAGAATTACAGCTGCTTTTGAATATGGAGCTGACACAATCGGAGTTTCATTTGAAAAGCAGCCTACACAGGTAAAAGGCGGAACTCCTGGCTGGTACAACAACATGGCGTTTGACAAGGCAGCAGAAAAAGCCGGATTAAAAGCAAAGACTTTCAATGCGGATGCTTACAGCGATGAATGCCGCGCGGAAGTTATAAAGCAACTTAAAGACTGGGGTGCAAAAGCCGACCTTGTTATTTATTCTTTGGCAAGTCCTGTTCGCACAGATCCAGATACAAAAGTAATGTACCGTTCAGTAATCAAGCCTATTAATCAGGTTTATTCTGGAGCGTCTCTTGATATGATGACTGGGAAAATTACTCAGGCTTCAACACAGCCAGCGGAAGGAGATGAAATTCCGAACACTGTAAAAGTAATGGGTGGTGAAGACTGGGAAAGATGGATTAAGCAGCTTTCAGAAGCAGATGTTCTTGCAGACGGATGCCGCACTTTGGCTTATTCTTACATTGGACCTTCTCTTTCTCATCCAATTTACCGCGATGGAACAATCGGCGAGGCAAAAAAGGACTTGGAAAAACGTGCGCACAATATTGATGTCGCTCTTAAGGCAAAAGGCGGAGCTGCTTATGTAAGTGTTAACAAGGGACTTATTACACGTTCATCTTCAGTTATCCCGATTATTACGCAGTATCTTGGAGTTCTTTTCAAGATTATGAAGAAGCAGGGAACTCACGAAGGATGCATTGAGCAGATGGAGCGTTTGTTTGCTGAACGTCTTTACACTGCCGACGGAAAAGTTCCTGTAGATTCAGAGAACAGAATTCGCATGGACGACTGGGAAATGGATCCAAAAGTTCAGGATGAAGTAAACAAAGTTATGCCGGCTGTTACAGAAGAAAATGTAAATGAGCTTGTTGACTTGGAAGGAATCCGCCACGACTTCTTGATTATAAACGGCTTCGATGTTGACGGCGTTGACTACAACAAAGAAGTTACAGATATGACAAAAATCGAATACTAACTTATAGTCATTAATTGTGTAAAATGTCATTGCCGGGCATAGACCCGGCAATCTTTTAAATGATATTAGATTCCCGCATCAAGTGCGGGAATGACAGTTTTAGTCTGATATTTTTTTAGAATACAACGCAGACGCCAGCCCCAACGGAATTTTTTCTTCTGTCAGTGTCTGTGGAAATGTCTCCGTATACAGTTGCTATAAATCCTTTTGCAATTTCAAAGTCAGCACGAGGAATTATGTTTGCATAAGTGTCTGTGTTTCCTTTGTAGCGGCTGTCAAAAATTCTGATTGTGCTTTCAACGCTTAATGAAAGGTTGTCTAGCAAGTTGTATTTTACAGCCGGAATTATAGAAAAGAAATTCAAAGTATTGCCGTCTTTGTCTGTGTAAGTTTCATCTCTAAAATGCTGGTAGCTTGCGATTCCCAAAAGCAGTTTGTCAATTCCTGTGTATTCAATGTTTTCAACAAAAACAAACTGGGCCGGTTTCATTTTTTGAATTTCAGCTTTTCCCATTCTGAATTCGTTCCGTGTTTTTTGCTTCTGATAAATTCCTTCCGCGCTGAATTTAATTCCGTTTGCAAATTTCAAATTTACATTTGCGTATCCTGCTCCGGCTGCGGCAATTGCTCCCCTAAGACTAAAGAAATCTTTTGTAAAATTTATTCCGCCTATAAATGCGTTTTTTCCGAATTCTTTTGTTCCGTTGTCATAGCCGTCTTTTCTTGGGTAAAATTTTTCACCTTTTGAATATGAATACAAATAATCTTGAACTATTGCGCCGCCAACTTTCAATTCTGGAGTGATTGAATAAACTGCATAGCCGCCAGTTTTTTTTGTGATAAACGTGAACTGCTCAAATCCGGTTGAAGTAAAAAACATATCTTTTATTCTCCCGCCTGAAACAAAAAGTTTTTGGTCAACAAATTTTCCCCAGGCGTTTGCATAAGTTATCTGTTTTTCGCTGAAAGTGATTTTGTCAAATGAACCTGCGTACTGGTATCTTACGCTCGCTCCGAATTTTTTTTCTGTTCCAATAAATTCTCCGTCAAGCCTTATGCGTGAAAATTCATCGTCGCCAAAATAATCGCCCTTTGTCCAAGTTGCCGCGGAAAATGAATTGATGTCGTCATTGTCTTCGCCTTTCGCGCCGTCAAATGCAGTTGAAATTCCAGAGCGGACATGGCCGGAAAGTTTAAAAGTCTGCGCGGAAACAAAAACCGATGTGCCCGCCAGAATTGCTAAAAAAAAATATTTCTTCATAGAAAACCTCTTATGTTGTCTTATGCTAACGATTTTGCCTTTGCAATTCAACTATTCAAAAAACTTAGGCTTCCAATATTCATTTAAGTCGTTTATAATATTTAGCTGTCATTATCGGGCTTGACCCGGTAATAATCTATTGTAAATTTATAGCAGATTCCCATGTCGTAGCATGGGAATGACAGTATAAAATCGAACCTTAAGGTGTAAATATGAAATCTGCGGTTACTCAAAACGATGTCGCAAAAGAAGCCGGCGTAACACGGAGCATGGTAAGCTATGTTATAAGCGGAAACTCTGACCGTTCTGTTGCTCCAGAAACACGCAAAAGAATTTTGGATGCGATAGAAAGACTTGGCTACAGACCGAACAAAGCGGCGCAGGCTTTGCAGCAAGGCGATGTTGGTTTTGCAGCGAATAAGCTTGGCGTTGTTCTTTGCGCTTCTGAAACTTTTTTGCGTCCGTATTATGCGGAAATACTTTCTGGAATTCACCTTGAAGCGCATGAGCAGAATTTTCAGGTGAGCTTTATAAGATTTTTCCATGAGCTAAAAAATCCGGTTTTGTTTAACAGTTTGATTCACGAAGAGGAAATAGGCGGACTGATTCTTGTTGCAACAGATCAGTGCTTGAAAACTGATGAAGATAAAAAAATCATCGACAAAATAAAAGGGCGGCTTTCTAAAATTGTCTGCATTGAATTTCAGTATGAAGGCTTGAGTAGCGTTATGTTTGACAGACAGGCAACTGCGCAGCGGGCAACAGAATATTTGATTCAAAAAGGTTTTTCTGAAATTGGATATATTGGCGAGGACGATGACCGTGTGCATGGAGTTCAGCTTGCTTTGTCTGAAAAAAATCTTGATGCAAAACGGGACAACTTTTTTATTGCTGAAACTTTTGACATGAGCGGCGGATTCAAGGCAATCGATTCTTTTCCGGCTGATAAAAAATTTCCACGCGCAATTGTTTGCGGCTCTGATGAAGTTGCAATTGGAGTTCTTCGCGGCTTAAGCAAAAAAAATATTTCAGTTCCGAATGATGTTGCGATAATCAGCATAGACAATATTGAAATTTCAGAATATACGTGTCCGCCTTTGACCACGATGAATGTGCAGAAAAAAGCAATGGGCGAGCAGGCTGTTAAAATGATTGTTTCTGGAACGGCAGGAAAAGATGAATGCGCGCTTAAAATTATGCTTCCGTCTTCTCTTGTTGTCCGTGAGTCTTGCTAGAATTTTCTGCGGAAAAAATGCAGCCGCAATATTGCTGCCGGTAAAGTGAAAATTCCTTGCTAAGCTCAAGGCTTCTAAGAAATCCACCTTTCTTTTTAAAGTCAGAAAAAAGCCACTTTGGTTTTCCGTTTGCGCATTCAGAAAGTTCTTTTCCAATTTGATTTATTTTTTCTGAATCCTTGAACGGGCTTATTGAAAGTGTTGTGCAAAAATAATCAAAGCCGTTTTTTTGCGCAAATTCAAAAGCGCGCTTTAACCTGAATTTATAGCATCTTCTGCAGCGTTCTCCTTTTTCTGGCTCTGTGGCAAGCTCTGGATTTTCCTTGATTTTTATTGCGTCATAGAATTCCTGTGGAATATAACAATCTTCCATGAGCTTTACAAAATTTTCTTTTGCCGGAAAAAATTCAGGAAGAAAATTTTTTAGTTCTTCAAGCCGCCTTTTATATTCTTCTTGTGGAAAAATATTTGGATTGTAATACAAAATTGTTATGTCAAAAAATGAAGAAAGAAATTCCAAAACATAAGATGAGCAAGGCGCGCAGCAACCATGAAGCAAAAGTTTTGGCCTGTTTTCTGGCGGAACATTTTTTTCTAGCGATGAAAGAATTTTTTCAAGTTCGATTTGATAATTCATTTTAAATGCCAATCATCTTTAGTTTTTTTTCAAAATTGCGGACTGTTATTCTGCAAGTTTTTTGGTAGACTTCGCCGTCTGTGTGTAGCCAAAGCGGAATTGTTGTATTGAATGTTGCGCTTGAAAATTCTATTAAATTTATTCCTGGAAAAAATCCGTGCAGCCCAAAAAAGGCAGTTGGCAATGCAAAAAGAATTCCTGGAACTGACTTGTTGTTAACAATGCACAAATTCATTTTTCCGTCTGTAGGATTTGCCTTTGGACAGAATTTAAATCCGCCGCCTTCATAACGGTGAACCATTGAGGCTGCAAAAAGAAATTTTTTCAGAACAAGTTTTTTGCCGTTGTCAAATTCAACTGTGCAGTCTGCCTTTGGAGCATGAATAATTTGGTTCAATGCAATTGCAAGATATGTCAGTTTTCCAAGTCCGAATTTATTTAAATTTCTTTTTATAAATGAATGTGAAGATTTTTGACAGACTGCCGCATCAAATCCTAAGCCTGCGCTTACAACAAATTTTCTTTTTATTTTTTCTGTAATTATTTCACCTAAATCTAGTTCAACTGGGTTTGTAGCTGAAAGTATTTTTTCAAGGCATTTTTTTACTGATTTTGAAATTTTCATATCGCGCGCAAAATCGTTGCTTGAGCCTGTTGGAATATATGCAAGCATGACAGTTTCAAAATTTTGTATTCCCTGAACTGCGTCATTCAAAGTTCCGTCTCCGCCAAGAATTACAATTGTGCAGTTTTTTTCCGCCAAAGATTTTTCGCTGATTCTTGAGCAGATTTTTGTAACGTCTCCATGCTCTTTTGAAAACTCAACGTCGTATAGAATTTTCTTTGAAATCAAAACAGGCTCGATTTTATTTTTCCATAAACGAAGCCCTTTGCCTGAACGCGAAACTGGATTTACAATAAAATGAAACATTTAAAAAGAATATCACAAAAATTCAAAAACGTCAGCGGATTGTTTTTTTCTTTTTCCTTTGATAAAATAAAATTGTAACGATGATTACGTTGTGATGACTGTCGGTTGAATCCCACAACCTAACGAGCCTACGAACGCTCCTATCACTGCATTTCCAAGTAAGCAATCTAAAAAATTTTTAAAGGACTCTCTATGAACAAGTATGTGAAACGCTACTTAATTGATGCGATGGGCGGAATGGCGCAAGGACTTTTTGCGTCTCTTTTGATTGGAACAATTGTAAAGACTTTAGGACAGCAGTTGCTTAGGCTTGGAGCAAATCCTGTTTTTGAATTTTTTGTTTCAGCAGGAAATTTTGCCTGTGAACCTCATGTTGTTGGCGCGGCAATGTCTGTTGGAATTGGATATGCGATGGGAGCATCTTCGCTTGTTTTGTTTACTCTTGTTGCAGTTGGCGCGGCTGCAAATGTTTCAGGCGGGGCTGGAGGTCCGCTTGCAGTTCTTATAATCGCAGTTCTTTCATGTGAATGCGGAATGCTTGTAAGCAAAAAAACAAAAGTTGACATAATTGTAACTCCTTTGATTACGATTGTGGCTGGAGTTTTTTTTACTTTGCTTTTTGCAAGCCATATTGGAAAAGCCGCCTATGCCTTTGGAAATTTAATTATGTGGGCAACAACTTTAAAGCCTTTCTTGATGGGAATTCTTATTTCTGTAATTGTCGGTCTCCTTTTGACTCTTCCAGTAAGTTCTGCGGCGGTTTGCGCGGCTCTTGGTCTTACAGGACTTGCTGGCGGAGCTGCTGTTGCCGGCTGCTGCGCTCAAATGGTTGGCTTTGCAGTTATGAGCTTTAAAGAAAACGGCTGGAGCGGAATTTTATCTCAGGGACTTGGAACTTCAATGCTCCAAATGCCAAACATCGTAAAAAATCCTCGGATATGGATTCCTCCTACGCTTGCTTCTGTTATAACCGGTCCGATTGCAACTTGTCTTTTTAAAATGCAAATGAATGGAGCTGCGGTTTCAAGCGGAATGGGAACTTGCGGTCTTGTAGGACAAATTGGAATAATAACAGGCTGGTTTGAACCTTCACAAGCTGCGGTTGCGCATGGAGCTGTTGCTGTTTCGCCAGGAATTTTTGACTGGCTTGGACTTGTTCTTGTTTGCTTTGTTCTTCCAGCTGTTTTTTCTGTTTTGTTTTGTTTTATATTAAAAAGAATCGGCTGGATAAAAGACGGCGATTTGCTTCTTCAGTAAAATTTAATTCTTCTAAAATTTAACGCTGAAATGCCGATAAGAAGACCATGCGTATATTCTTTTTAAAATTGTGCATTTCAGCATCGGTTTTTTCTATTTTTTCAGGAATTTCTTTTGCCCAGTCAAAGCCTTTGTATAAGCTTCCGGAAGTTTATCTTGAAAGAAGAGTTTCTGAAAATCCAGAGCCGTTTTTAATCGGAACAGACACAGGACTTTTTAAAATTCTTCCAAGCGGAATTGCAGATCCTTTGTGGACGGAAGGAAAAGTTGAACGCATTTTAAGAACTCAGGCAAAATGGTTTTTTGTTACAGAAAAAGGGATTTATTCTTCCTTAGATTTAAAGGAATTTACGCAGCGCAATATAGGACTTCCTTCATTAATTGTAAAGAATTATGAAAATGGAAATAAAGAAATAGTTCAAAAAATGCCTCTTTTAAAAGACATTTGCGCAGATCCACTGAATCCAGATATTTTAGTAACAGCCACAAAAGATGACGTTTTTATAACACGCGATGGAGGTTTGTCCTGGAAATCGCTTGGTTCAGCAAGCAATTATACTTCTGGAATGAAAGCGGTCGCAGTTTCCCATATGCCGGTTTATGGAAAAAATGGAGAAATTGAAAGCAGCGAAATTGTTGTTTTTATGTCGCATCCTATTTACGGTTTTAGCTATTGCCGCGCCGATGAAAAAAATCCAAAGTGGATTGACGTGAGCGCAGGTTTTTCCGCAATGAAGAGCCTTACGCAAGTTGATGAAATTTCTGATATTTTGCCAGTTTTGTGCCGTGATTCATCTGGAAACATTTATGCAGAAATTTATCTTTCCCAGTCATTCATTCCGAACATTTACAGATTTGACTGGCGGACAAAAAAAGCTGAAAAAATTTACCAAGGCGAAAATCCGTGCGATGCGATTGACGGACTTTGTCAAAACGGCTCTAACTTGATTTTTTCAACAGTCGGAAAAATCCTTTCGCTTTCTCTTGAAACAAGGGAAATTTCAGAAATTTCAAGCTTTAATTCTTGGAGGGAAAATTTAACTGCTGCAGGCGACACTGTAAATTCAGCTTTTGTTCCTAAAAATATTTCGCAGCTTGGAACGAATGTTACTTTGAATGAACTTTGGCTTTTGAATCCAGAAACAATTCTTTCTCCTTGGGCTTATCTTGCAAACAAAAAAAAGTCAATTTATGCGTCAGTTTATCAGCTTAGAAATTCTTCGGGAATTGAAAAATATAAAAAAATTGTTTCTGACAACAAGCTCAATTCTGTTGTAATCGACATGAAAGATGACTACGGACTTTTGAGGTTTGAGCCGAACAGCCAGCTTTTAAAGCAAAAAGGAAAAGTTACTCAGTACAAAATTGACTTGGAGCAAGTTGTAAGCGAATTTAAAAAAGACGGCGTTTATCTTATTGCGCGCATTGTTGTTTTTAAGGACCGAAATTTAGCTTCCTATGACAAAGGAAAATATGCGGTTTGGAATTCCCGTACAAATTCGCCATGGATTGGAATCCGCGGAAAAGAAGACGTTACTGATGAAAGTGGAAATCCGGCTGGAACAAAAACTGTTTACTATGATGAAAATTGGGTTGACCCTTACAGCGAGGAAGTTTGGGAGTACAATGTTGAAATTGCAAAGGAACTTGTTTCCCGCGGCTTTGACGAAATTCAGTTTGATTACATAAGATTTCCGACTGACGGAACAAATTTAAATTCCGCAGTTTACAGATGGCGCGACAAAGGCATGGTAAAAGAAAGCGCGTTGGTTTCGTTTTTGTCTTATGCCCGCAAAAATATAAAAGCTCCTATTGGAATTGATATTTACGGAGCGAACGGCTGGTACAGAAGCGGAACAAGAACTGGACAGGATGTTGAGCTTATGAGCGAATATGTTGACGTTATTTGTCCGATGTTTTATCCGTCGCATTTTGAACAGGATTTTCTTGAGTATCCGCCTTATGAAGAAAGAGCGTACAGAATTTATTTTTACGGCTCATTTAGAAACACAATAATCGGCAGGAACAGAATTATTGTGCGTCCTTGGATTCAGGCATTTTACATGGGCGTAAGGCATGACAGAAAATATTATGACAAGAATTATGTTTTGCGGGAAATTTTTGGTGTGCGTGATGGTCTTGATAGAGGATATATGCACTGGAACAATTCCGGCGGATATTATGAAGACATAAGCCCGGATCCTAAGGACAACGAAATTTCTCCGTGGCATGAAAAAGAATGTGATTTGCAAAAAAGAATTCCGGCATTCAGTTTGGGAATAAAAAATTCTTTAGATTCCGATTCGCAGGATTTGGAGCAGAAAAAGGAAAATGCAAAGGACATGATTTCAATTTGGAATTCTGTGCTAGACAATGAACTTGAATACGAAAACGCAAGTGTTACAACAAGAAATTTTCTTCATGTAAAGCCTGTGTTCGGTGGAAGCAAATGAATAAATATACGCCGGAAGAACCTATAGCGGCAATTGCAACTGCGCTTGTTCCTTCTGCAATTGGAATTGTCAGGACTAGCGGTAAAAATTGCATTGGGCTTGTAGCTAAAATTTTTTCACGCAAAAAAGCACTTTTGCAGGCTGCTGGAAATTCTCTTGTTTACGGCTGGATTGAAGATTCAAGAATTCAAAGTGGAAATAAAAAAATTGATGAAGTTATGCTTGGCGTTTACAAAGCTCCAAAGTCTTTTACAGGCGAAGATATGATTGAAATATTTTGCCACGGCGGAGTGAATGTTGTAACTTCAATTTTTTCCTTGCTGCTTGAAAATGGTTTTAGAAAAGCTGAGCGCGGAGAATTTACATTTAGGGCTTATATAAACGGAAAAGTTGATCTTACAAAAGCCGAGGCCGTAAAAGAAATAATAGACAGCCGCACAAATATTTCCAGAAGCCATGCCGCCGGACGTTTAAGCGGAAATCTTTTTGAGCAAATTTCTTCTATTAAAAAATTGATTTTGGACACAATTGGAAACATTGAAGTTGAAATTGAATATCCAGAAGACGAAGAAAATATTTCAGAATCATTTGACACTTCATTGCTAAAAAGCGCGCAGAAAAAACTTTCAGGCTTGGCTTCTTCTTGGAAGGCTGAAAAACTTTATCAAGACGGAGCAAGAATTGTTTTGTGCGGAAAAACCAATGCCGGAAAATCAAGTCTTTTCAATTCACTTTTAAAAGAAGAACGCGCAATTGTCAGCAGCATAGAAGGAACAACACGGGACTGGCTTGAATGCTGGACAGATTTTGCAGGAATTCCTGTGAGGCTTTTTGATACTGCCGGTCTTAGAAAAACTTCGGATTTAATTGAAGAGCGCGGCGTTGAGCTTGCAAAAGATTTAAGCCAAGATGCGGATGTTATTCTTTATCTTGTGGACAGTTCAAAAGGAATTTTAAAAGACGATTTGGATTTTATTGAAAGCCAGAAAAATATTCCGGTTGTTTTGGTTTTGAATAAATGTGATTCCTTTGACTTGAATTTGGACGGAATAAAAAAAGTCTGGAAAGATTCTGTAAAAATTTCTGCAAAAAATAATATTGGAATAGAACAGCTTATTTTAAAAGTAAAAGACATTTTGTTTGACGGCGAAAAAACTGAACGTGAGCAAAGCGGACTTGGTTCAGCGCGGCAAAAAAAATCAGTTCAGGAAGCATTGGAGCGGATAACGCATGCTTTGAAAATTTCTCAAGATTCCAGCTACGGGCTTGATGCGGTTGTTCAGGATTTGGAAGATTCTTTGGAAAGCCTTGGCGAAGTTGCCGGCGAAGTTTCTCCAGATGATGTCCTTGAAAATATTTTCAGCCGTTTTTGTGTCGGCAAATGACAACAGATTTTTTTTTCAGTATAATCAGATTCAAATGAACGAAATTGATTTTTTAGCGGAAGAAATTTTTTTACGGTACGGAAATGTAAAGCGTGCTCGCGGACCGTTTTTGTACACAGAAAAAGGCAAACGTCTTACAGATTTGTATCAGGAAAATGGCAGGGCAATTTTAGGCTGGGGCGGCTCTTCTGCATTTACAATGCTGAAAAATGCTATAGACCGTGGAGCAACCGGAAGCTTTAAAACTTGTTTTTCAGGCCGGCTTGAAAAATCTGTAAATGCGCTTTTCTTTGGATGCAAACGCAAAGTTTTTATTTTTGCAAAAAAATCTGACTGCCTTTCCGCCGCTGTAAAAATCAGTCCTCAAAACACTTTTGTCTGGAAGCCTTGGAGCGAAACTGCTTTTGAAAACGACAACGCAGACTGCATAATTTTTGAACCGGCTCTTCCTTGGACAAGCGGAATTTATATTCTTGCTGCAAAAACTGATTTGGCTGAAAAAATTCCGCAAGATGTTTTAAAGGAAACAATAAAACTTTCTTCGCCAATTGAAGCTGCTATTACACGCTCAATTTATAATTTGATTTCGGCATTGCAGGCTCGGCAGGAAAAAGACTGGTTTATTTACGATTTGGCTTTGACAAAATACTGGCAGAGAAAAGGTCCTTATCTTTTTCCAAAAATTCCAAAAGAGCTTTATGTAAAATTTATTTTGCATTGCCTTGACCTTGGAATTGTCGTAAGTCCTGTTTATGAGCAGCCGAGCATTGTTCCATTTGGAGCAGACAAAGGCGTTTTTGAAATTTTAAAGAAAAATCCGTTTGTTTATAAAGAAGACTAAGCGTTTTAGAAATAAGTGGATTTTTGCTCAAAACTGAATTATATTTGATATAGGCATTTTTATATTGCCGAACATATTTCTAGGAGGAAAAATATGAGAACTGAAAAAAGCGGATGGACTGCGGCGCTTTTGATTTTGCAGATTGCAGTTGGAGCGATGCTTGCTGTTGGAGGAATATGGGCTTTGCAGGGCGATGGAGATTTTGCTGCAAGAGCAATTAAAGGGCTTGTTTCTGGCAATGTAGGAAATATTCTTGTGCTTGCATTTGGAGTGATTGAGCTTCTTGTTGGCGTCTTTATGATTTTAAAGATTGTGATTGGCGATCGCTTTGGAAGCTTTGGAACTGTTTTGGCTCTTATTGCGATTATTGTTTGGATTGTTGCTATTGTTATTTCAGATATTCTTGGACCTAAAGGAATCCTTAGCGGCGGCTCAAAAAATTTCCTTGAATGGCTTTATACTTTTGCCCAGCATCTTATTATTCTTGGCGCGATTTTAGCAGTAAGATAAATTTAAAGTTCAACTCAAAAATCAAAAAGCCCGGCAAAAACGCCGGGTATTTTTATTTTCTTATTCTTGCAAAAAGTTTTCTTAAAAGTCCCACTTTTCCAAATCCGAGCCAGTAAAGGAGCATAAGGAATAGAACAGAAGGAACTCCAAAAATTACAATATACAATGCAGTGAAAATAAATTTCACAAAGAAATTCAGTATGTTTGCAAAGAATTGGCGCAATTGTGAATTTGTGTCGGGCATTACAAATCCGCTTTCATTTTGGTTTACAGGAAGTTCAGCCGTAACATAAATTGTAGAATAATCAATTTGAGACTTTAAGCGGTTCATTTGCCCTTGCATGCGTTCAAGTTCAGAAGTTACATCGTTGATTTTTGTTTCAATCTTTAACATATCCTGCATATCTTTTGCTTCTGAAAGATATTTTTTGAGCCGCTCAAGCAAAACTTTTCTAGTCGAAAGCCGTGTGTCCAAATCATAAAATTGTTCTGTAACATCGCTGGAATTTATATTTTTTGATTTGAGTTTTCCAATTTGTCCGCATTCCTGCATTGCCTGAGAAAAAGAGCCACTTGGAATTTTTGCTGTTATTCTTATGGAGCTTGTGTTTTCAGACGAATCTGAAATATATCCGCCAAATTTTTTTACCCAAGATTCAACAGATGATTTTGACTCTGCAAGATTTGAAACTTCAATTGTAAGGTTTCCTGTGTAGACAAGTTTTCTGTCTTGGCTTGTCTGCTCTGGTTCAGAAGGAAGTTCCGCTGAATCTTCAAACACCATCTCCTGCATCATGTTCATTGCAGAATCTGCTCTTGCTGACATTTTCATTGATTTTGCCATTGGCGCAAACATTTCATTTTTTACAGCTTGATTTTTTCCGCATGAAATAAATAAAAACGCCGCAACTAATGCTACTGCTGATTTTTTTAAAAGATTTTTCATTTTTCCTCCAAAGTTGTGTCATTGTTTGGTTTCATAAAAAGTGTCATTTTCGGGTTTGATCTGCGATGTTTCTGAAAGAAACTCGATCAGAAATCTATTGCAATTTTATAATAGATTCCCATATCAAAGTACGGGAATGACAATGTTTAAGCTATGCATTTAAAATAATCCATTTTGCCTTGGGTTACAATTTTGCGTTATTCAGCTGAAAATGTGTGGTTTGTTCCGCCGTGAGCTTTTTCCAAAGCGGGCTTTAGCTGTTCTGTCCAAAATCTGTCTTCGATTTTATAGCCGCCTGACGAGTATCCGATTTTTCTATCAGCGCGGACTTTTTCGCCATGGAAATCGCTTCCTGCTGTTGTAAACATTCCAAGTATTTCTGCCAGTTCTTCAAGCCGCCGTGCTTCGGAAAGCCTGACTCCTGGATGATGCGCTTCAAGCCCTTCAACGCCTGAATTTTTTATTTCGAGCATTGTTTCTTCCATTTTCCCCCAAGCAACGTACATTGACATTGGATGCGCCTGAACTGGAATTCCGCCTGATTCTTTTATGGCTTCCACGGCTTTTTTTAAATTTTCCCCGGTTTTATTTACGTAGCAAGGACGGCCTTTTGCAAGAAACAAGTCAAATGCCTGCTGAGTTTTTTTTATTATTCCTTTTTCCATGAGAAGTTTTGCAAAGTGAGGTCTGCCGATTGTTTTTGTGCCGGATTTTTCCACAAGCTCTTCATAAGAAATATCGATATTTTGTTCTTGAAGTTTTTGGATTATTTTTTTGTTTCTTGAATCCCGCTCAGCTCTTAAAAATTCAATTGTCTCAAGAAGTTTTTTTCCAGGCTTTTTAAGTCCCAGTCCAAGAAGATGAAATTCTCCGCTCGGCCATTCTATAGAGATTTCTATTCCCGGAATAAATTCGATTCCAAGCTCATTTGCCTTTTTTTGAGCTTCCAAAATTCCGTCTATATTGTCATGGTCTGTAAGCGCAATTGCTGAAATTTTTTTTTCTGCGGCGTAGGAAATTAGCTGGCTCGGTGTGCAAGTTCCGTCGGAAGCTGTTGAATGTGTATGCAAGTCTATCATGCGGAATTCTCTTAAACAAGGTAGCATAAATAAAAACTTTGTGGTATACTAAACAAGTATAGGTGTTTTTTCAAATCAAGGCTCTTTTTAGAGTTTGTTGGTTTTGCGAGGAAGGTTATGTCAAAAGTTGTGCAATTCAGCAAAGGCTCTATTATTTTTTTTGAAGGCGACAAAGATGAAAATATTTATATTCTCCAGTCAGGCGCAGTTGCTTTGCGCAGCATGGATTTGGAAACTGGAGAGCAAATTTCAGAACAGCTTCATATTGGAGAATTCTTTGGCGTAAAAAGCGCGCTTGCCAAAATGCCAAGTTTGGTAACTGCTTCCGTGCTGCTTGATTCGACTGTTGTTCAGCTTTCAGTTTATGAATTTGAAAAAATGTTCGGCTCAAAGGCTTTTATCACAGAAAAAATGCTTAGAGTTTTCAGTAAGTCGCTTAGAGACATTCATAAAAAAACAGAGCAGTATTTGGGCGGAAACAGCATTTCAATTTCGCCGGAACACGGAATGTTTATGGTTGCCAACGCTTTTTACAATGACGGCCAGTTCAAAAGTTGCTGCGATGTCCTTACTAGAATTTTAAAGCTGAATCCTAATCCTGCGAACAAAGTTGAAATTGCAAAGCTTTTTACCAATGCAAATACCCGAAAAGGCAGAGAAAATGCCCGCAATATTTCTTCCGAAGATATTTCCGCAAAATCTGGAGGCCTTTCTGTAAACCAGTTTTCACTTCCTGCTTTTGACCGCTTTACAAAAAAATATAAGCGCGGAGATGTTATTATAAGCGAATTTGAACCGGGCGAAACTTTCTATCTTATAAAATACGGTGAAGTTCAGATTGAAAAGTGCATAAAAGATCAGAATAAAAGCCTTGACATTCTTGGCAGCGGAGCTTTTTTTGGCGAAATGGCGATTCTTGACAATTCCCAGAGAAGCGCGTCTTGTGTTGCTAGAACTGATGTTGCCTGCTTGGAATTCAACAAGGAAAACTTTAAGGCGCTTGTCCTTGGAAATCCGCAGATTGTAATGAATCTTCTTAAGCTTTTCTGCAAAAGAATTTACGACCAGAACCGCCAATTTAAAATTGTTCTTATAAAGGATATTTACACAAGAATTTGCGATGTGTTTTTAATGTACGATGAACTTGCAGGCGGATCTTCAAGAAGAAAAGATGACGACGGAAACTTTAAGCGCAAATTCTTCATTACTGCAAACGACATTGCAAGCTGGGCTTCTATTCCGCTTGATCAGGCAAAGGATTGTCTTGTGCGCCTTATGGACCGCGGAAAGATTCAGATTTTTGAAGATTACATGATTGTTTCAAATATTCACGACATAAGAAGAATTGTTGACTCATATTACATGAAGCTTGGCTCAACAACAAAACAGCCTACTTAATTAGAAAAGTATTTAACCGACTGTCATTTGCGTATTTTGCTTATAGTGTCATTCCTGTGCTATAGCACAGGAATCTATGTTTTCAAGAAGATGGGGATGTCCCAAAAGTATCTTTTTTGTCATTTTCAGGCTTGACCCGAAAATCTAAATGCATATATTGCAATCATTTAGAAATTGCTAACCGAGTTTGCTATGCAAACATCGCCGGATTCTTCCCGGCAATGACAAATTATTTCAGTTCAAGACCGATGCTGAACGCTTTTCCTGCAAAGTCGCCGAGCTTAAGATAATGCTGGTTTACAGGATCATAAGAAATCGGATTCAGCTTTTTCACGTCAACTTTTCCGTTTGAATCAAGAACCGAATCGTCAATGCTCACGTTCACAATTTGTCCAAAAAGATGGCTTGTCTTTTCATCGTAGCTTATGAGATTGCACTCAAGCGCAAACGGAAGTTCTCTGATAAGCGGAGCGTCAACAAATTCCGACTTTTCTGCATGGAATCCCGCCTTTGCAAATTTATCAGGCGTATTATTTGCAGAAACAAGCCCGACGTAATCACATTCCTTTGCAAGCTCCGCAGTTCCCACGCTAACCGTAAACGCCTTGCGCTCAAGGATGTTTTTTACAGTTTTGTGAGACGCGCTCAGGCAAAGTCCTATTTCCTTTTCATCGCTGATTGCGCCCCAGGCTGCGTTCATTGCGTCCGGAGTTTCGTCATTGCCGTAAGAAGCCACGATAAGCACCGGCATAGGATAAAGCCATTCTTTTGCACCAAAATTCTTTCTCATAATTCCTCCAAAAAAATCAAATAGAAAATATCAATTTTCGATTTGATTTTTTAGCATATTCGCAATGAAATGAGAATATGCAGTTGATAATAAAGTTTGCAACGCAAACTTTTATGTCGAATGTCGAGTTTTTATAAAAATAGCTACTAAACAGTTATTTCTATGCTAACAAGGCTGTCATTGCCGTGCTTGACACAGCAATCTACTGGAAATTTTCAATAGATTATCAACCGAGTTTCTTTCAGAAACATCGCAGGGTCAAGCCCGATAATGACAGTTGCAAAATTCGATATTTAACCTTTTATTTAATATACAAAAAATTTTGCGGTTTGACATTAAGTATTTAAGGTTGACCGGCGGTATTTTTTTTATGATAATCAGCCTTATGAAAAACAATGTGATTCTAATTGGAATGCCTGGAGCCGGAAAAAGCACAGTCGGTGTTGTGCTTGCAAAACTCTTGAATTATAAATTTGTTGACAGCGATATTGTGATTCAGCAGAAAATGAAGAAAAAACTAAATGAGCTGATTTTAGGGCAAGGCGAAGAATATTTTAAAAAGATTGAAAATAAAATCAATTCTGGCTTGAATGTAAAAAAATGTGTTGTTGCTACAGGCGGAAGCGTTGTTTTTGGAAAAGAAGCAATGGAGCATTTAAAAAAAATTGGAACGGTTGTTTATTTAAAAGTGGACTTTGATTCCCTTGAAAAACGTCTTGGAGATTTGGATAAAAGAGGAGTTGTACATAAACCTGGAGAAACTCTTATGGACATTTTTAATGAGCGCGCTCCTCTTTATGAAAAATATGCGGATATAATTATAGATGAAACTAATTTAGAAATATCTCAAGTTGCAAGGAAAATAGAAGCCGCTATTTTTAGAGGCTATCTTAGTCCCAAGGTAATGCACCATTCCAAACTGGAATTCATGCTTCCGCCGAAAACTAAATTTCCAAGGAGAGTGTGAAGCACAAGATAAAGTTCTCCGCCAGCTTCAAATTTTTTGTCTGCAAAAAGTTTTTCCGAAGGCGAGTTTTGGTCAATAAACGGATCATAACTTGAGCTTACCGCGGCTTTTGCTTCTGCTACGGCGAGCAACGGAAGTCCTGCAATATTTGTTATTTTCTGCCTAAAAGAAATTCCTGCAATTGCAAAGTCGCGCCGCAATGTTCCTGTAGGATAGCCGCTCATTCCGTCCGCGCCGCCAAAGTTGCAGTATCCGGAATTTAGCTCGTAAGGAAATCTGTTGCTGCAGAAAACAGAAGAAAGCCCAATTGAGTTTTTTTCGTCCGCAAGCTCAAATCTTTTTTCTGCAGAAAACCTAAAGTCGTAAATTAAATCATTTTGCATATCGTCTGTTTTTCCGCCGAAGTTAAATATGGATTCCACTTTTCCGCCGTAAAGACAAGCGTAATCGTTGTGCAGAGTTGTAAAAATAATTTCGCTGTGAAGATAGCTTGTGTTGTGCCATTTTTCTGTTGCGATTAATTTTTCTGCAGAATGCGCGATGCCGGCTTTTGCTGTAAAATAATCTGTGTGCCTGAACCTTATTCCGCCGAAAATTTCAATTCCTCTGTCTTCCGCAATCGTTCTGTCGTTAAAATAAATATTTGTCGCCGGGGAACAGCTTCCGTATTTGAGTGAATTTTTAAAGTCAAGGCTTAATATGTTGTCTTTAAAATCCGCCAGCTTCGGGAAAAATTCAGTTTCAAAAATTATTGTGTTTCCGAACGAAAGCCTAAAAAGGGATTCAATTGGAGCGCGCAAAAAAACTCCTGCTGTAAAATTTGGATCTACAGAAAGATATTTTTGAGGCTTGTAGCTTGCAACTGAAACAGATGAAGTTCCTGTAAAAAAAATCTGATTCATCTTTTGGTCGTAGTGGTTCGCAAGAATTTCAAGAGTTGCGGACTTGTTTTCGTTTTGGCTTAAAGAATAAGTGAGCGATGAAAGATGATAATGTTCCTTAAGCCTGCCTAGTTTTTTTGTAAGCTGCTTTTTGGTTTTGTCATCAAGTTTCTGCCCAAGGAATTTTTCAAATTCTTTTTCCGCGGGAATTGGAACTGGCTTTAAAAATGAAATATCTTTTACAATAATTTTATCTATAGAAAAATCCGGCATTTTGTTGTATTCGCTTTCACGGTTGTAGTCTAGTTTTTCAAGTGTTCTTCCGGCTGATTCAATTTGCCTTGCAATCTGCGAAATTTTATCTTTGTTCTGTTGAACGCAAATTTCTCCTGCTCTTACAATTTGATGTGGCTTCATAAAATCAAATGTGCTGAATTCTGAAAGATCTGGACGCAAAACAATGTCCGCATAGCTGTACTGTTCAACTGCGTTAGAAGAAATAATCAAGTTGAAAATCTGCACAGCTACAGAATAAAAGTCAGAAAGAGTTTCTGGAGGAGTGTCAACAATGCTTGCAACGTCCATTGAAATTACAATGTCTGCGCCCATTTCCCGCGCAAACTTAACCGGAAGATTGTTTCTAAGTCCGCCGTCCATTGAATACAAGCCTTTTTTTACTTGAGCTGGCGTAAAAACTGCTGGAATAGAAATGCTTGCTCTTACCGCGTTTACGAGAGAGCCGCTTTTAAATATCAGCTCCTTGCCTGAAATTGCGTCTGTTCCAATTGCCCTGAACGGAATCGGAAGCTTGTCAAAATCTGTAACTGGAAGAATTTTGCTAAGGTGATTGCTAAGCTCGCAAATAATCTGCTGGTCGCCTATGATTCCAGGAGCTGAGCCAAATTTTCCGTCTGCAATTGAAAACGAAAGAGTTATGCCGTCTGTTTTTTTTGAAAATGCTTCGGGCGGAATTTTTTCTGGAGTGGAAGGGCGTTCGTTTAGAATCGTCATAAAATCCATGGACAAAAGCGTTTGCCTGATTTGCTTTGGAGTGTAGCCCGCAGCGTAAAGTGAACCAATAAGCGCGCCCATGCTTGTTCCCAAAACCATGTCCGGGCGGATTCCTTCATTTTCTAATGCTTCAAGAAGCGGAATTTCTGCAAGCCCTTTTGCACCGCCTCCGCTTAGAACTAGCGCAATCTTTGGATTTTTTGCAAATGAAAAGCTGAATGAAAAAATTGAAAGTAAAACCGCCGATACAACAGATTTAAAACTCATGTCAAAAGAATAGCATTTAGTAGAAAAAAAATCAAAAAAATGCCCTCAAATGCTGACAAATAAAATATTTTGAATCATAATTATAATATACTGTCATTCTTTATGCGGAAGATCTCCGGGTCAAGCCCGAAGATGACAAGGAAACTGTTAATGCGGATTATCCGGTCGAGCCAGATAATGACATAGGATCAAGCCGGATAATGACAAGAAAACTGTCATTCCCATTCTAAAACACAACTGTCATTCCCGTGCGGCGACACGGGAATCTCTAACAAGGAGGAATCTTTATGAAAAAGCTAATTTTTTCTATTTTACCAGCATTTTTATTCGCATTTATTTCGTGCATGAACATGAGCTCTGGCTCTGGCGAAAACGGCTCTGTTCGTATTGCCTTGCCGGGAAGCGAGCGCGCCACATACACTTACAGCAGCAGCAACGCAAAAAAATACATTGTGCGCCTTTATAATGACGACTTTGACCAAACAGAAGAAGGAACTGTGGGGGGGTAATAGAATTTCCTGACCTTGAGTCTGGAAAATACACTGCCACAGCCGAAGCCTGGAACACAGACGAAAACATCCTTGAAGGCAGCGGAAGTACAAAAATTACCGTAAGTGCCGGCGAAACTTCCGAATGCAACATCAAAATGATTCTTGAGGGACAAACCGCGTACTATTCACAGTACATGATTCTTACGGATTATAACAACACCAAATATATCTACGACTACAAAACGGTTCAAAAAGCTTCAACAGGCTTTACTTTAGGAGATTCCTATAATGCCGTGGAAGATAACAACGGACAAGTCTACCATATAAAAGACAGCAATTTATATAAGGACAATGAATCTGTTTTACAGATTAGCAACACATCAAATCTTATAAAAAATCCTCTTTATTATGACAATACAACAAATACATATTGGATTGGTCTCGAAAATGTCTGTAATTTCTATTTACAAAATTCTGTCAACAGTTACGATACTAGCATTACTCGGCATATTCTTGCTTTAAAAGGTGAAAGTTTTTTAAACTTTGCAATTCAAGAAAATAAAGCTTACCTTGTATATATAGAAAAAGGTGACCCTATTGCAAATATCAGATATTATACAAAAGATGAAAATGTAAGTTTAACAAAACAAAATGGAATTCAACTTTCAACTATTGGAGTTTCCGGCGAAGTTACAGACATGGCGGTTCTTGAAGACGGAAC
>DKDI01000024.1 GCA_002449305.1 Treponema sp. UBA6852 | reverse complement strand
GACTTTATTATTATGGAGCTAGGTATCTTGACCCGAGGTACAGCCGCTGGATAAGCACTGACCCTGCACTTGGGGAATACATCCCAAAAGCGCCAATAGACGAGGAGGCAAAGAAATATAACCAAAATCTGCCCGGCATGGGCGGAGTATTTAATCACATCAATGGTAATTTGTTTGCCTATGCCGCAAACAATCCTGTCAAGTATACAGATCCGGACGGAAGGGTAGTTGACACCATTTGGGATATAGGCTTCACGCTCTATGACATTGGTTCTGCAATCTATAAAAGTTCAAAAGGTGATAATTCCGGTTGGATAGATGTCGGGATTGATGCCGCCGCTATATTGGTTCCTGGAATCCCAGCAGGATTATCAAAAATTGATGATGCTGTAAAACTTGCCAGAAAAGCTGATAAAATCGGTGATGCTGTAAGAACAGCAGACAAGGTTGGCGATACAGCGAAAGTTGTAAAATCTTCAAGACCTAATCAAATACACCATTTTGCAACTAACAAAAGTAAAAAATATACACAACAAATGAAAAATATTGCAGATAAGTATGGATTAAAACTTGATGGAAAAGGTGCTGGCTGGAATATGGAAAGCTTGCCTCATCAGGGAAGACATCCAAATAAATATCATGAATTCGTTTTGGATGGTATGAATAGAGCATCAAACGAGGCAGGATCTGATACAAGTAAATTTTTGGAACTATTTGATAAATATGTAAAAGAACCTGTCAGAAATAATCCAGATTTGTTAAGGAAAGCAGGTTGGGAGTAAAAAATGAATAAGTGTGTGTTATTTACAGCCAAAGAAGGTTCAAGTAAAGATTTTTCAATGGCAAAGCTTGCAGATGAAAGCATTATTTCACCTCTTGAGGTCGATGACTTTATAAAGCAGAACAGACGGTTTCCATGCAATTTGTTTTTGGCACAAATGCGCATAACAAACAATGGAATAACCCAAAACAACAATGTACCTGAAAAAGTTTTTTTTGATTATCAGTACAATCAATTTGCTTATTATCTATTATCGGAACGGTTGAAAAACTGTATTGAAGAAAACAAAGGTTCAAAAGATTCTTTCAGTTGGATAAAAGTTTCTGTTAGTTCAGAGATTGAAACAAGAAATTATTATATTCCGATATTTGAAAGGATTCCTGATGTGCTTGATTCAAAACTTACTACAAGAGTGCCTGCCAGCAATGCGATTTTGGTTCCTTGTTTTGCCTCTGAAAAACTTGAAGGACATAATTTTTTTCCTCTTGAAAGTTCCTTTGGTATACTTCCAAGAGGAATATATGTTTCAGAAGCACTAAAAAAAATATTGCAAAAGCAGAAATTTGATAATATTAAATTTGAAAAAGCAAAATGTAGTTTAGACGGTAGTGTTATTCCTTAAAATAAATGGCACTATACATCCCTGCTATGTATAGTGTTTTTTAATTTTTTGCTTATTCCTACAAATGACAATTTGTAGGAACAAGGCTTAAAATGCGCAGAAATTTCGGAAGAATTCCTGCTTAAAAGTCAGAATTCTTCCGAAATTTAAAAAATAAAACACAGAATTTCTGTTTTTCCGTGGTATAAATAGGGCAAAAGGAGGCTGAAAAGGGCGTTTAGTTAGACAAATGGTAATTTGTATCACTACGCGGGGAATAACCCTGTCAAGTATACAGACCCGGATGGAAGAGAAACATACGATTCTGAAATAACGGAAGAACAATACAACAAATCTAATTTCTTGCAACGACAAATGAGTTGGGAGGAAGTGCAAAACTTCTTCGGCGAAAATCCAAATGGAGTTCTTCATAGACCTGAAGACCAAATTGGTTTTATGAAGCTCGAAAGCAAGAAAGACATCATTGATATAAATAAAGAATGATTCCATTCTCGCGTTGTCGTAGCACTTTCCGACATCGCTCATGCTCTGGACTGCATGATGTTTTCCAACTGCGAGCCTGAAAGCCTCGCTTGTGTACTGGCTTCCGGCATCACTGTGAATTATCACTCCTGACTTAGGTTTTCTCATTTCAAAAGCCGCTTCCAGAGCGGAAATACACAGTTCCTTTTTCATGTTTGTATCCATGGCAAGACTTATTATCTCACCACCGAAACAGTCAAAAACAGGAGCGATATAAAGCTTTCCGTCCTTGCATGGCACCTGAGTTATATCAGTCAGCCACTTCCGGTCCGGAGCTTTTGCTGTAAAGTCGCGCCGCAGAAGATTCTGAGGTCTCTGGGCTTTTTTATCAGCCTTGGTAAGCCCGTCAGGACTTCTTCTGCCCGGTTTCAGAAGATTGCCTTTTCGCATTGCACGTCTTACAGAACTCAAGGAAGTCTGTATTCCTTTCTGAGTCAATGCAATCAGCATTCTGTCTGCACCGTAGTTGTCATTGTCAGGATCTTCATCAAGGATACGATGTATCTCTACGAGTAAATCCTGCCACTTTTTAGGCCGCTCTCCGTTACGCAGCCATTTGTAATAGCCTTTTTCATTGACCGAAAGAGACTTGCACATTCGGTTCACATGATATTTTTTTCTGTTATCAAAGATGAACCAATGAATGCTTCTTACTGTTACTGCTTCCGGTCGTTTACGAAAAAACGGAAAGCATCCTTGAGGATGTTGTTAGCCTCGCGGAGCTCCGCATTTTCTTTCATCAGTTTTTTTTCACGCTCTGTAGGCGGATCGTCTTCTGATGTTTTTTGTTTAAGGATTCGTTCACGGTTATAACTTTTTCGCCAGTCGGCTAAAGTTGCGTAAACAAGTCCAAGCTGTGCACAGGCCGGATTTACTCCGATTTCATCAGACAGTTTGATTGCCTGTTCCTTGAATTCTTTGCTGTACCTCATTTTCATGCCCTCTTTATTCTCGGGTATTTTTCAACTGTACTTTTATAGTATCCGTTCAAATACAAAACGCCAAACAATGA
>DKDI01000003.1:60133-61069 GCA_002449305.1 Treponema sp. UBA6852 | reverse complement strand
TCGACCTGCCCAGAAGAACGCTTCTCGCAACCTCCATGGCGTTCTTCCCGTCTGTAAAGCTCCCGGAGCATAGCTGCTCAACCTTATGGGGATCATAGCCTTTTGCATTGTCCTCCCAGCAATATTCTCCGCCGATCTTCAGAGGCACATCCTTCATCGTGGCTGTCGCAGTGAAGCCTGCGCATTTCCTTCATGTCCCAGCCTGTCGCAGTTACCGCGGAGAGCTGTGCGGCAAGGTCTGTCTTTGTCCTTGCTGAAATCAGGGACTTTCCCCATTCAAGGACCACATCGTCATCTGTCGGTGTTATCTCTGTCTTTACGTAGACAGTGTTTCCGTGGCAGTAGACTGTCTTTCCGTATTTGCCCGCCAGGTACATGATGTAGCCATAATCAGTGAAATTTTTCTGCTCAATATAGCTGTATTCAGGTCCGAAATCCTCCACGTCGGCATTCAGATTATACGCTGACACTATGTCCCTGATTATGCCTGCTGGCGTCTTGTGCTCAAACGATGCGCATCTTGCCCCCTTGTTTAGCCTGAGGAGCTTTGAATGTATTTTTACCTCCGTCAGGGGAGCGCTGCATTCATCAAGCCGCGGCGCAAATCCTGTAACCTCGCCGGCAAAAACCTCATGTACGTCATCTTTATATCCAAGATGTATAGAAACCTCGCTTCCTGTTGTGAATATGCCGTCGTTGCAAAAGTCCAAAGGTGAACTTCCGAACAAAATGCTCGTAGTCCCGGCAAAGTTCAGCCTGTCATGTATATGGATTCTTTTCAGCGCGCCCTCGTAGCCTGTGCCAAGGCGTCTGCCGTCAACATACGCTATCCAGACCGGCGTAAGTGTTCTGTTCTCTCCTGGCATTTTCCAATACCTCTTGTTTTGTCTTTTTATATGTAATGCATTATACAAGGGCTTGGCGATTTAGTTAATA
>DKDI01000003.1:44281-60044 GCA_002449305.1 Treponema sp. UBA6852 | reverse complement strand
AAACTTTTAAACTACAGACAGACTGTACAGTTTGTCTGTAATTACGATACAAAGAAAATGGTATATACAAACAAACGCTAAAAAAACAAAAAAGTCCGCTTCCAGGAAACTAGAAACGGACTAGTGACGCTTGGCGGGCTCGAACCGTCGACCCTCTGCTTAGAAGGCAGATGCTCTAATCCAGCTGAGCTAAAGCGCCGAATGAAAAATAGTTTATATTATTTTGCGCATTTCTTCAAGTGCAAAAAGTGATTTTCTGCAAATTTTAGAATGTTGCGCAAAGAAAACTTTTTCCAAAGCATTTAATAGATCGAATGTAGAGTTTTAGGATTTTTTGAAATTTCTAGTCATTATCGGGCTTGACCCGATAATGACTAGAAATTTTTAGTAGATTGCCGTGTCAAGCACGGCAATGACATTAAATTTACAAAACTCGAAATTGACCCTAATAATAAAACTATTGCTCTACAAGATTTGAATCAACATTGCAACCACCAGATTGGATATATCCGCCAGAATAAGTTCCTCCTCCGCTCAAAGTAAGATTGCTGAAATTTATATTTTTAAGCTCCGTAACATTGCTGATTGCAAAATTGGACAGGCTCACTGTTACAACTCTATTGTGGGTAAACATTTTTCCATAAGCGTAATTAGTTACATTTGGCATTACAAAGTTTGCGCCGCAGTCAGCAATTGCAATTTCCTTTGGCCTTATTGCAACAAACCTACGTGGCCCGTAGAATTTATTACTGTTTTC
This sequence comes from Treponema sp. UBA6852, assembly GCA_002449305.1. Classification (GTDB taxonomy): domain Bacteria; phylum Spirochaetota; class Spirochaetia; order Treponematales; family Treponemataceae; genus Treponema_D. The sequence continues at coordinate 59,287 of DKDI01000003.1, read as the reverse complement.
AGAAAGAGACGGAATGTAAGCTGTCAAAGAGCTTAAAGCTTTTCCATTATATATTGCGTCCCCAACAGGAGCTATTGTCCTTGAAGAGTCTGTCCAGCCCAAAGTATCAACGACTTCAAATCCTAAACTTGTGCTCTGTATTTTTAGGAGCGCGCCGCGGCTGTACATTGTGTTGGCTTGATTATATTCATAGTTAAACGAATCTCCAGAATCACCTGCTGTATTGCCCACATTTGAAACAAGAACGTAAACTGTTCCGTCATAAAGAATTGCAATGTCGGTAATTGCGCCGGAAACACCAAGATCAGAAACAGACTTTGCCGCGCCGACTTTAGAAACCGCAAATGTGCCGTCCGCATTTTCTGTAATTATGGCACGCTGGAGGTAATATGTGCTTCCATCAGAATCTATATATGCAAGATAAAGAACATTTCCTTGAATTGCAAAAGCCGCCCCATAGTAATCAAAACTGTCAAACCCAGACTTAAAAGTAATGGAAGGAGACGTCTCTGTAGAAATGTTTTTTATAACCGAAAACTGAAGAGCGCTTGTAGTTCCATCACTGTTTCTTGCAATCCATAAGGAATCCGTAGAATCATCATAATAAAGGGAATCAGAAAAAAGGCTGCCAGTTACAGAAGGATTTGAAGACCATGGACTATCTGCTTTTTTTAAAACTGCATCTGCAATATAATACCAATTACTTACAATATCTTCCACAAAGCTAGCGCTTGAAGTTTCGTTATTAGTAGCACAACTAATAGATTCAGTAATAGCAGAAGAAAGTTGATCAATATAAATAATTTGATTACCAGAATAATCGACAGCTCCATAATTCCACAAGATATAATTTGAATCCAAAATGCTGCTTGCAAAAAGCTTAAGAGCAATTGAGCATTCCGCAGTATCGCCAGCGGTAACTTTTACAGTCTCGCTTTTTCTTGCAAGAAGAACATCAGCTGTGTCATAAGCTTCCACTTGGACTGTGTAAGTGGCAGGCTCAAGCTCGTCAAATACTATGTCCGCCCCCCCCGCCTCGGAAGTTTGAGTTTTTAAGTTTTCGCTGTCCAATAAAAGGGCTACTTTATATGTCTTTGCATTTTCCTTGCTAAGAGTGTATGCGCCGCGCGAACCGCTTCCCGGAACTGCAACACGGATTGCGCCATCGTTCCCAGAAGAGCCACCCATGTTCATGCAAGAAGACATCAAAAACAAAAAAGAAACCAGCGCAACAAAACCAAATTTTCTCATAAAAAACCTCCAGTGCTTATAAAACATTATGATTCAAATCCATGCAGAATTCAAGTTTTTGATTTAAATTATAGAAAGATTATCAACCGAGTTTCCTTCAGAAACATCGCAGGGTCAAGCACGGGAATGACAGCAATGACATTAAAATATAAAAAGTGATTTTTATAGAATGCAGTTAAGGAATTTCTTTAGTCTCTCGGACTTTGGAGAGTCAAAAATCTGCGACGGCGTTCCTTCTTCCGCAACGATTCCGTCTTCCATAAAAACAACGCGGTCTGCAACTTCACGGGCAAATCCCATTTCATGCGTTACAACAACCATTGTCATTCCGCCTTTTGCAAGCTCCTTCATAACAGAAAGAACTTCGCCGACCATTTCTGGGTCAAGCGCGCTGGTAGGCTCGTCAAAAAGCATGACTTTTGGCGACATAGCAAGGGAGCGCACAATCGCAATTCTCTGCTTTTGGCCGCCGCTTAAAGTTGAAGGATAAACGTTCGCTTTGTCCGCAAGTCCAATTCTCTCCAAAAGCTCCATTGCTTTTTCATTCGCCTGATTTTGAGAAAGAAGTTTGAGCTTAACCGGCGCAAGCGTGATATTTTTTAGAACTGTAAGATGCGGAAAAAGATTAAAATGCTGAAAAACCATTCCCATCTGGCGGCGCACAAGATTTATGTCCGCATTTTTGCTTGTGATGTCGTTTCCTTCAAAAAGAATAGAGCCGGAATCTGGAGTTTCAAGAAGATTAAGGCAGCGCAGAAAAGTGGATTTTCCAGAGCCGGAAGGCCCTATTATCACAACTTTTTCGCCCTGCTTTATTGTCTGCGTTATGCCTTTTAGAACTTTCAGTTCTCCAAAGCTTATTTTCAAGTCTTTAGTCTCTATCACTTTTTGCCATCCTTTTTTCAAGAATCGAAAACAGCTTTGTAAGCCCAAGCGTAAGGCAAAGATATATAAGCGCGCACGAAAGAAGCGGAATCCAGGCGTTGTAAGTTGCGTTGCGAATCATGTCGCCGGCTTTTGTAAGATCCATGACTGCAATAAAGCTTGCCACGGAAGTTTCTTTTATAAGAACTATGAATTCGCTTGTGTAAGTAGGAAGAACAGCTTTTGCTGCCTGCGGAAAAATTATCATCGTAAGAGTCTGCCAGTAATTCAGCCCCAAAGAACGTCCTGCTTCCATCTGCCCGGAATCCACGCCTTGTATTCCAGCGCGGAAAATCTCTGTGCAGTAAGCCCCGGAATTTATTCCATAGGCAAGAGTCGCAACCAGCACACGGTCAAGTCCAAGAGGTGCAAAAACAACAAAGTAGAAAATCATGAGCTGGGTTGCCAAAGGAATTCCGCGGATAACGGTTGTGTAGATTTCCGCAATTATCCTCAAAATAGGATTCTTTGAAATCTTGAACAGCGCGAACACTGCTCCCAAAATCGTTCCGAGGATAATCGCAACAATAGCGATGTAAATTGTAACTCCCAGTCCCTGCAGAAGCAAAAGCCACCGCTGCCCGGAAATAAGCGTATCGTAAATTGAATCAAACACAGCCGTCTCCAAAAGCTACTTGCGGACTATAATAACCTGATTCGAAGTAAAGTACGGCTCAGAAAAGTCCACGTTCTTCTTGCGATCTTCTGTAACGCTCATTCCAGCCGCAATAAAGTCAATCGCTCCGCTAGAAAGAGCCGGAATCAAACTGTCAAAAGACATATCAACAACTTCAAGAGTCTGTCCCAAGTCCTTTGCAATTTTCTGTCCCATTGTAATGTCAAAGCCAACAATTTTTGTTCCTTCTACATATTCAAAAGGAGGGAACGCGGCGTTTGTTCCAAGCTTTACAACTTTTCCAGAAAGAACTTCGTCGCTAGGAATTTTTACAATTCCGTCAGCAGGCATAAATGCGTTAACCAGCTCTTCGTATCCGCCGTTGGACTTAAGAGAAGCGATTGTCTTGTTGATTGCTTCCAAGAGAGATGAGTTACCTTTTTTTACAGCGATTGAATATTCTTCCTGCGCAAACTTTGAGTCTACAATCTTAAGCTTTTTGCTGTTGCGCAAAACAATCTGCTTTGCCGGAAGCTCGTCAAGAACAATGGCGTCAATCTGGCCGTTCATAAGGTCAAGAGCAGCGTCCATTCCAGACTTAAAAGAAGAAAGCTTTGCATTCTTCAAGTTTTCCTGAACGTAAGTTTCTCCGGTTGTGCCACCCTGAACTCCGATGCGTTTTCCGTCAAGGTCTTCTATTCCTTTGATTTGAACAGACTTTTTCTTTGCGCTTACAGGAAGAACCATGCAAGCCGCCAATGCAAATGCCAAAACAACAGCTTTTTTCATAAAATGCCTCTATTTAAATTAAAGATTTTGTTTCCATGTCAAACCTGAAAACTTCCGTATTCTAGCAGTTTTTCAGTTGATTTTCAATTAAAAGTTGATTTCCTAAGCAGCCCTGTCATTATCAAGATACCTCTGTCAGAATCCAACCACCCATGCCATTATCCGGCTTGATTCTGCGATGTTTCTAAAAGAAACCCTGTTGATAATCTGTGAAATTTTACATTAGATTGCCGTGTCAAGCACGGCAATAACAAACTCGTTTGCAAGGAAATGACATTTTAAGCTATTGAACAAGGCTGCCTTTAAATGTGTTTCCGTTCAGGCTGTCTATGTGGACTTGCACAAATTTTCCGATTAAGGAAACAGGGGCTTCAAATGCAATGCGCTCGTTCTGCTCAGTCTTGCCCAAAAGCTCCTTGGCGTTGTCGCGGCTTATAATGTCGGCAAGAACTCTTATGTTTTTTCCAACCTGCTTTTCCATCACTTTTCTTGTAATTCCAAGCTGAATGTCTATGATTTTCTGAAGACGCTCTTTCTTCACTTCAAGCGGAATCTGGTTCTGCATTTTTGCGGCTGGAGTTCCTTCCCGCGGATTATAATAGTACATAAATGCGCTTTCAAATTCCACTTCCTTCATAAGCGAAGCAGCCTGCTCAAAGTCTTCTTCTGTTTCTCCGGGGAAGCCAAGCATTATGTCCGTTGTAAGCTGAATTTCTGGGACACGAGAACGCAGTTTTTGAATAAGCAAAAGATACTGTTCGCGCGTATATTTTCTGTTCATGGCTTTTAAGATTGAATTTGAACCATGCTGAACCGCAATGTGAAGCCCAGTGCAAACGCGTTTTTCTTGCGCAATAACTTCTATAAGCTCGTCCGAAAAATCTTTGGGATTGCTTGACTCAAACCGAATCCATTCAATAGGAGAATTTGTTTTTTCCAAATGGCGGCAGATTGTCTTTAAAAGAGCTTGAAAATTCATTCCGTCCGCTCCCTTGTAAGAATTTACGTTCTGCCCTAAAAGCGTTATTTCCTTTACACCGCGGCCGGCAAGCACATCAAGCTCGTGTAGAATTTGCTCTATAGGACGGCTCACCTCCCTTCCGCGCACATAAGGAACAATGCAGTAAGAGCAGAAGTTGTTGCAGCCGTGCATAATAGGAACAAAAGTTGAAAACGCTCCTTCTTCATACGAAGTTTCCGCAAAAACGTAGACAGGCTCTTCGTCAGTCTGAATATATTTCTGGCCTTCTTCAACTGCCTGGATTATTTCGCCGAATTTATTTTTTGCAAAAGTTCCCACAACATAGTCAACGCAAGGCCACTGCTTTTGAAGCGACTTTAAAAGACGTTCAGCCATGCAGCCCATTACAACCACGGTAAGCGGAACTGCTCCGTTTTTCTGCACATGTTCCGCGGCAATTTCCATGTTTCTTTTTTTAGCGTCGGGAGCACACGAGCGGACTTTCTTTAGCCCGGAAAAAAATCCTAGCCGCCCGAATATTCTTTCTTCTGCGGAACCGCGCACAGAGCAAGTGTTTATTACAACCAGGTCGGCAAGCTGAACATTTTCAGCCTTTTTCCAGCCGCGTGAAATTAAAATCTGTTCAACGGAAGCACTTTCGGCAATGTTCATCTCGCAGCCGTAAGTTTCAAAAAAATAAGTCATTTGCCCATTATAAAGAATAAACTGTCATTGCACAATTGAAAAAACTTATATTTAATTTGCGGCAAAAATACAACAAAAGTGTGATTTTTAAGTACAAAAAGCATTCAGAAAAACAATTTTTGTAATATTTTTACAAATTATTTGACACAGACTTTTTGTCATTATAAAATTCTGAACATAGATTGAAAAAAGGAGGAAATTTCAATTGAAAAAAATCTTAGCAATGGCAGCCGCAATGGCACTGTTTTCTGCGGCAGTTTTCGCTGATGTGGCTTGCAAAAAGCTCGACAATGGAAAAGTTGAAGTTACATTTTCGTTCTCGCATCCGAGCGCAAAAAATGTTCTTCTTGCAGGCGACTTTACAAACTGGCAGTCTGGCGCAAAGACAATGAAAAAAGAAGGCGACACTTTTGTCTTCAGAAAAGTTGTTTCAGAAAAAAGCGTGCTTACTTACAAGTTCATCATAAACGGAAACTGGATGACAGACAAAAACGCTCCGGCTACAACTGATGACGGATTCGGCGGAAAAAACGGCGTTGTTGACGTAAAGACACTCATAAACTAAAAGCCCCTTGTGCCGGAGAACGCAGCAATGCAGCTCCGGCATTTTTTATGCTTCATTAAATTCTGTGTAAGCGTAGGCATTGTGATTGTGAATGCTTTCAAAATTCTTGCATTCTACGCTGAACCAGCTGAAAGGCTTTTCGCTTTTTGAAAAATTCTTTAGCGCAATAAAAACTTCGCGCACAACATCTTCCACAAACCTGGGATTTTCGTAAGCGTGCTCGGTAACAAACTTTTCGTCCGGGCGTTTTAAAATGCTGTAAAGTCCGCCGCTTGCACTTTTTTCAACTTCTTCAATCACGTCTTCAATCCAGAACAGGCTTGAATTTTTAAGTTTGACTGTAACAATTCCGCGCTGGTTGTGCGCACCGTACTGGCTGATTGCCTTTGAGCAAGGACACAAAGTTGTAACAGGAATTTCAATTTTTATAAAGAAACTGCTAGAAGCAGAACTAACCTCGCCCTCGTAAGTGCATTTGTAGCACATTATGCTTTCCGCATGTGAAACCGGAGCCTGCTTTTTCATAAAGAAAGGAAATTCCATTGAGCCAAACGCGCGCTCCGCATCAAGGCTTTTTCTGATTTCCTCAAGCATGGAAAGAAACTGCTTCATTCCAAGATTTTCCCTGTGGCGGTGGAAAATTTCTATAAAGCGCGACATGTGAGTTCCCTTGTAATTATGCGGCAAGTTCACGAACAAATTCACTTTTGCGCACGTTTTTTGAGAGCCTTCCGCCTTGTCCAAAACCTGAACAGGATAGCTCAAATCTGTTACGCCAACTTTCTGCAAGGGAATTTCGCGCGTGTCTTTTGAACTCTGAATGTCAATCATTTTGAGCCTTAAAATTTTCCGCGCTTTCCAAAGTATTAAAAATGAGCATTGCAATTGTCATAGGACCAACTCCGCCCGGAACTGGAGTTATAAAGCCCGCAACTTCTTTTGCGCCTTCAAAGTCAACATCGCCGCAAAGTCTGAATCCGCTTTTCTTTGTGGAATCAGGAATGCGGTTTACGCCAACATCAATTACAGCCGCGCCATCTTTTATCATGTCAGCGGTAACTGTGTTCGGACGGCCGGAAGCTACAATCAGAATGTCAGCTTTTTTTGTGTATTCTGAAAGATTTTTTGTTCCTGTGTGGCAGATTGTAACAGTTGAATTGAATTCCTTTCTAAGCATCAAAAGAGCCATAGGCTTTCCAACAATATTGCTGCGTCCAACAACCACGACATTTTTTCCGCTCGTTTCGATGTTCATTTTCTTCAATAAAACAGTTATTCCGTTTGGAGTGCAGGGAAGAAATCCTTTTTCGCCTGTAACAAGCCTGCCCACATTAACTGGATGAAAACCATCCACATCTTTTTCCGGGCTGATTGAATTTGTAACTTTCTTTTCATCAATATGCGAAGGAAGCGGAAGCTGAACAAGAATTCCATGCACGGTCTTGTCTTCATTAAGTTTTTGAATTAAAGATAAAAGCTCCTGCTCTGTGGTTGACTCTGGAAGTTCTATGCTTCTGTCTTCCATTCCGGCTTCCGCAAGAGCTTTTCTTTTTCCTGAAACATAGCTTACGCTCGCAGGATTGTTTCCCACAAGAATAACTGCAAGGCAAGGCGTAATTCCGCTTTTCTTAAGCTCCAAAACTTTTTTTGCAACATCAGCTTTTACTTCCGCCGCAATTGCTTTTCCGTCTATAATTTTTGCGCTCATCTGTAACCTTCCATTTTTTTGTTTTCTTTTTTATAAAGCAGATGCAGAATTCAAAATATCCGCTAGATTGATAAAATCCTTGAAACCAAGTATAATCGCTTGGCAATATTCAAGGAAAAATCCATTTGAAAACTGCCTAAGCATAATATAAAAAAACAGAACAAATTGCCATAGAAGAATTTGCTTTTATGTTATAAGGAAAAATTATGAAACGTTTGATTACGCTTTTGAGCGTAGGAATTATAGGAATTTACATTTCAGCAGCGCAGGCTTCTCTTCCAAGGACAACTTTTATGCAAAGCTCACAGAATGAAAATTCAGGCGATGACAGCGAAGACGGAGACGAATACACAGAAGACGACATAAGCTTTGACCTTGGAATGAATCTTCCTGGAGACCAGTATATAAAAATTGCGCTTGGTCTTTGCCTTCCGTTGAATTTTCCAGACTTTGAAAGTGCCATAAAAGGAGACTCGCAACTAAAACTTGGCGGAATTGGTTCTTTGGGCTACCATTACTTTTTGACTTCAAAAATGGCAATTGGATTTGATGTAAGCTTTGGATTCAATGTTTCAATTGGAAGCCATGTATTCAACTATGTTCCATTTATTGCTGCGTTCACTTACCAGCCGGTTGCAGGCAGATTTGAATTTCCGCTCACAATCGGACTTGGATTTGCATGGGAATCTTTCGGCGGAAAAAACTACTTTCCGGGGCTTGTTGTAAAACCGGAAGCTGGCGCAATGTTCCGTCTTACAGAAAGCTGGTCGCTCGGACTTGAAGCCTCGTATCTTTTTATGCCGCAGTTCGCTTCTTGGTACAACGACAATGCGGAAAACTTTGCAGGGCAGTTTCTTACATTCAGCGTAACAGCAAGATACCATTTCTAATTTTTACAAAAGGGAAACAAATGAAAAAGTCAATTATAAACAGTATTTTTCTTTCCGTAGCTTTTGCCTGTCTTGTAGGATTTACTTCTTGCCACGATGACATTTACGGCGCAATCAACAACGAAATAGAACTGAACTCAAGCGGCTTGCAAGGCGATATGCATTCAATCGTTCACTACAAGAACTACATCTTAACTTGCAACGGTGAAATTTTTTACAAGACAAACGAGCCTTCGACATCAACAAACAGCTACAATGGGCAATGGGATAAAACAACTTCCCCTACTTCAGAAAAAGGAGACAACGGAATTCCTGCCACAACATATTTTCTTGCGGCCGACAGCCAATATCTTTATGCGCTGACTTACATCTGGGTTGAAAATGACGACGGCGAAAACGAGCCAAAGACAGCGACAATTTACGCAACAGAGTCAGATCCTGCAACTGGACTTGCTTGGACAAAAGTTGAAAACATCAGCGGCGGAAACTATTCTTTTGAAAATGCAAAAGTAATATTTGACAACAAATATTTTTCTGTAGACGACAACAATTCAGTTTCAGTTGATCAAAGAAAAGCTTATGCAAGAGTCAGAGCCACATCCAATGGCACTTACAAGCTTTATGAATTGAACGGAAACAACGTACCTACAGAAGTTTCTAATCCAACATTTGTTGATGAGTCATCCACTGCTACAAATGCAATTTCAGCTTGCTATTTTAATGGCAACAATTATTTTTCAAAATATTACGGAATGACTTCCAACGCAAACTGTCTTTATTACACTGGAACTTACACAAGCAGCAACAACGTAAACAGAGACTCTGATCTTTACTGGATAACAACTTCCGGCGAAAAAAGCTCAGTAGATCTTGACGCTGGCGGACTTCTTTCTATTGCCGCTGCAAAAGACTACATTCTGCTTGGAACTTCAAGCGGACTTGCAAGAGTTGCAATAGATGAATCAACAGGCACACCAAGCGGCAGCACTACAAATATGACAGGCAATGGAGGCTCTGTAATTTCTGAATACGTATTCATGGTCTTTGTTCTTAATCCAAATAAAAAAGAAGGTTCTTATTCAACAACAGAAGGAACTGATGAATACGCTTCTTCAACAATTTACGGCTCAATCCGCTCAAGCTCCGACTCTTGGGACGACACAGGTCTTTACGCCTGGTATCCTGCACAAAAAGAATGGAACCGCGACGGAGACTAGCCTAGAAAAATGGATGAGCTTTTTTCCAACTTAAAAGATTCCCACGAGCCTCTTGCTGCCAGAATGAGGCCAAGAACTCTTGACGAGTATATTGGGCAGGAACATATTGTAGGCAAAGGAAGGCTTTTAAGAAGGGCAATTGCGGCAGATCAGCTTACTTCCGTTATTTTCTACGGACCTCCAGGAACAGGCAAAACAACACTTGCGCGCGTAATTGCAAACCACACAAGTTCAAATTTCATTACATTAAATGCAGTTCTCACAGGCGTTGCAGATATTAGAAAAGCGATTTCCGATGCTGAAACTCAAAAAAATCTTTATAAAAGAAAAACAATTTTATTTGTAGACGAAGTTCACCGCTGGAATAAAAGCCAGCAAGACGCCCTTCTTCCTTGGGTTGAAAACGGAACTATAATTTTAATAGGCGCAACAACAGAAAATCCTTTTTTTGAAGTGAACAAAGCCCTTGTTTCAAGGAGCAGAGTGTTTCAGCTCAAGCCGCTTACAAAAACAGATTTGCTAAAAGCCGCAAGACAAACTTTTGCCGACACAGAACGCGGATATGGAAAATGGAAAGTCGAATTTGAAAAAGGCGCGCTGGAGCATTTAATTGAAACTGCAAACGGAGACGCAAGAAGCCTTTTAAATGCGCTGGAACTTGCAGTTGAAACGACTCCAGAAAAATGGCCGCCAAGTTTTGGAAGTACAATCTACATTTCAAAAGAAGCCTGCGAAGAATCAATTCAGAAAAAAGTTGTCCTTTATGACCGCGACGGAGACTACCATTACGACATAATTTCCGCATTTATAAAAAGTTTACGAGGACGAGATCCAGATGCCGCATGCTACTGGCTTGCAAGAATGGTAAAAGCTGGAGAAGATCCGCATTTTATTTTTCGTCGCATGCTGATTTCTGCCTGCGAAGATACCGGACTTGCAGATCCAAATGCAATTTCAATTATTGAAAGTTGCGCCGCCGCCTTTGACCGTGTAGGACTTCCAGAAGGCAGATATTTTTTAACACACGCGGCTTTGTATCTTGCAACTGCGCCAAAGTCAAATTCCTCAATGGCATTCTTTGACGCTTTGTCTTCTGTTGAAAAAGAAGATGCCGATGTTCCAAATCATTTGCGGGACGCTTCAAGAGATGCAGAAGGATTCGGACACGGAGCAGGCTACCTTTATCCGCACGCTTATAAAGACCATTGGGTTGCGCAGCAATATTTGCCGGACACTCTTGTTGGAAAAGTTTTCTACACTCCTTCAACTCAAGGCTACGAGGCAAAAATCAGAGAAGATATTCTTTCACGCAGGGAAGCACAAATTGCATCAATTCTTGAAGATAGCGAAGAAAAAGACTTAGAGCACATAAATGCAGTTTCTGACTGGTGGAAAGAAGCAGGACATTTTCACGGCTTAAAAAAAACTGGAGAAAATCTTACATATACCGCGGAAAGTCCAAGAAAAAATTCAGTTCTTGAAAAAGGTGAATCACTTTGGCGGGCAAGACTTGAAACAAACAAGGCACAGACTTTGCTTGGAATACGAAATGCAATGACAGAAGCCGTAAATATTTTAAGATTCCATAGATGTCTTGTTGCAAATGCAGACGACGCGCTTCTTTTATTTGACCTTATACGAAAAACTCCAGAAGGCTTAGTATGCGGAATATGCAGAACTCAAGCAGGAATGCAATCTTTGGCACGCTACGCTTCAACACTTGAAGAACTAGACAAGCCAAAACTCTGCACAAAAAAAGACACGCTAAGAGATTCGATTGCAGTTTTTGGAGATGTAGAATTTGACAGATTTTTTGCCCGCGATATTTTTTCTACAAAAGAAGACATCGAAGAGCTTTGTGTCTCTTTAAGCGACGGATTTTTTGGAATAGAAAAAATAAAACGAGACATTTCCTTCAGCACAGAAGAAGTTCAAAACGGAACAAAAGAACTTTTTCCTTTCTTTGAAAAAAATGCACAAGCTGTAATTTCGCAAAGAATTCCTTGTTCAGGCCAGCATTTAACAAAGCTAATTGAAGAAACACTTTTTAAAGAAAAAGTCGCACCTAAAGAAATAAAAAAACTTTTTCAAGAATCAGAGCAGGCGGAAAAAGAGTTTTTTGAAAACACTATGAATCCGATTTTTTCATGGGACGAAGAAACTGTAAAAAATATTTTTGAGCAAAATAATTTTTCTTGTCTTTACAAGTCTGCATTTATTTTGGAAAAGCGAAAAATCAGCGCGCAAGAAACCGAACGTTGGTTTAACGCAGAAAATTCTTCCTACGGCAAATTTATAAAAGGAAAACTCGGCAATGAAAAATTCGAAAAACTCAAAGAGCTTTTTATTCAGGCTGCGGAAAAAAATATTTTCAACTGGAAAACAAAAAATACAATTTTCATAATTTCTGCAAATCAAAAAAGATGAATCTTAAAGCTGGCGAAACAATTGAAAATCTTCATGCAAAACCTCTTAAGCTTATTCAAGGAAAAAAAGAATTCCGCTTTGGAATTGACGCAGTTCTTTTATCTGACTTTGCGCATACAAAAGGAAAATGCAAAGTTTGCGATTTGGGAACAGGAACAGGAATAATTCCGCTTTTAATGTCAGAAAAAAATCCAAAGGCAAATTTTGAATGCATAGAAATTCAAAAAGAATCAGCAGACATGGCAAGCCGAAGCGTAGAGATGAACAACCTGCAAGAAAAAATCAAAGTATTCTGCACAGACATAAAAGAGCCGTTTGAAGTATTGCAAAAAAATTCTTTTGACGCAGTTGTTTCTAATCCGCCTTACATAGAAGTTTCAAATGGAAACACAAACAAGGACGACCCCCTTTCCATTGCACGCCATGAAATTTTCTGCACGCTCGAGGACGTAATAAAAACTGCCTCCGCTCTTTTAAAATCCCATGGAAAATTTTTTCTGATTCACAAATCTTTCCGCCTGCCGCAAATTTTTTCTTTGCTTGAAAAATATAAACTTGCACCAAAAAGAATGAAACTTGTTTTTCCAAATAAAGAAAAAGAAGCTTCAATGGTTCTGCTTGAATCTGAAAAATGCGCAAAGCCTTATTTAAAAATAGAAAGTCCAATAACAATTTATGGCGACGACGGAAAATACACAAATCAAATTGAAAAAATTTACGGACGCAACTAAAAGTTAAAATGAGCTATAAAACACTCAATTCATATTTAAAAGAAAAATTCGGCTGCAAAGTTTACAAGCTTTCTCTTTCAACTGGCTGCACCTGCCCAAATCGCGACGGAACAAAAGGAAGCGGAGGCTGCACATTTTGCTCTCAAGGAGGCTCTGGAGATTTTGCGACAAAGCCAGCGCCAATAGAAATTCAAATTGAAGAAGCAAAAAAAAGAGTTGACTCAAAATTTCCAAAAAACATTCCGCCTGAAAAAAGAAAATACATCGCGTATTTTCAGTCGTACACAAATACTTACACAAACAAAAATATTACAATAGCAAAACTCAAAGAAATTTTCTTTGGCGCAATCAGACGCCCAGAAATTGTCGCGCTTTCAATTGCAACCCGCCCGGATTGTATTCCAGATGAAATTCTTAACCTTCTCTGTGAACTGAATAAAATAAAACCTGTCTGGATTGAACTTGGACTTCAGACAATTCACGAGCAAACAGCAAAAAAAATAAACAGAGGCTACACTTTAAAAGAATTCGAAAACTGCTTTTACAAATTAAAGTCAGCAGGAATCGAAGTTATTGCGCATATAATTCTCGGGCTTCCAGGTGAATCAAAAGAGCTTATGATTCAGACTGTTAAATATCTTTCCGAATTAACTCCTAGACTTAACGGAATAAAAATTCAGCTTCTGCATATTATTGAGGGAACAAAAATGGCGCAGGAATACAAAGAGAATCCTTTTAAGCTTTTTGAACTTGAGGAATACTGCGAATTTGTCTGCGAGTGCTTAAAAATTCTTCCGCCTGAAATTGTAGTCCACAGAATAACAGGAGATGGTCCAAAAAAAATTCTAATTGCTCCGCTTTGGTCCGCGGATAAAAAAAATGTTTTAAATACATTGAAAAAGAACATAGAACACTTTATTGACAATAAACTGCAATAAGAATAAAATAGTTGCTATAGAATAATTTATTCAAGGAGTTAACTTACCATGGTTAAAGTTGCTATTAACGGTTTCGGCCGCATTGGTCGCCTTGCATTCCGCCAGATGTTTGAAGCTGACGGATATGAAGTAGTTGCTATCAACGATCTTACAAGCCCAAAAATGCTTGCTCACCTTCTTAAATATGATACAGCACAGGGTGGATTCATGGGAAAAATTGGTGAAGGAAAACACACAGTTTCTCACATTGATGACGTTCTTGCTGAAGACGGAAAAACTGTAAAAGAACCAGGTGCTATCGTTGTAGATGGAAAGAAAATCACAATCTACAAGGAAGCTAACGCTGCAAATCTCCCTTGGGGAAAAATCGGTGTTGATGTAGTTCTTGAATGCACAGGATTCTATGTATCAAAAGCTAAATCACAGGCTCACATTGATGCTGGTGCTAAGAAAGTTGTAATTTCAGCTCCTGCCGGAAACGATCTTCCAACAATCGTTTACAATGTAAACCACAAAACTCTTACAAAGAACGACAACATCATTTCTGCTGCTTCTTGTACAACAAACTGCTTGGCTCCAATGGCTAAAGCTCTTAACGACTATGCTCCAATCCAGAGCGGAATTATGTCTACAATCCATGCTTACACTGGAGACCAGATGATTCTTGACGGTCCACAGCGCAAAGGCGATCTCCGCCGCTCACGTGCAGGTGCTCAGAACATCGTTCCAAACTCAACAGGCGCTGCAAAGGCTATCGGTCTTGTAATTCCTGAATTGAACGGAAAATTGATTGGTTCAGCACAGCGTGTTCCAGTTCCAACAGGATCTACAACAATCCTTACAGCTGTTGTAAAGAAAGCTGGAGTTACAAAAGAAGAAATCAATGCTGCAATGAAAGCTGCTGCAACAGAATCTTTTGGATACAACGAAGACGAAATCGTTTCTTCTGATGTAATTGGAATGAGATTCGGTTCTTTGTTCGATGCAACACAGACAATGGTTTCTAAGATTGCAGATGACCTCTATGAAGTACAGGTTGTTTCTTGGTACGACAACGAAAACAGCTACACTTCACAGATGGTACGCACAATCAAATACTTCGCAGAAAACTGCTAAGTTTGATTAAGGAATAAACACAAAAGGCATTCCGTTTTCGGAATGCCTTTTTTATTTTAAAGTATTTGATTGTTCTTTCATATTTAGCCTGAAATTCGAGTTTTATGATTTAATGTCATTATCGGGCTTGACCCTGCGATGTTTCTGAAAGAAACTCGGTTGATAATC
>DKDI01000003.1:15422-44218 GCA_002449305.1 Treponema sp. UBA6852 | reverse complement strand
CAAAACTCGACATTCGGGCTATTAACGAATCTTCAAGCCAGATTTTTATTTGTATCCGTCTGGCTTTTCCATTTCATCAGAATCTTGGGCAGGTTCATATTTTTTGCGTTTTACAAATCCGCTGTCAAAATAGAAAGTTACAGCTTTGCATTCAGAGCGGACTTCATCAATTTCATCTCGCACAAGAATTTTTGCGCCAGGATAAACAGTTCCGCTTGCATTAACACACCCAACAACTTTTAGTTCCCTATTATGAGCGTTGATTTCATTAATTTCAGTTGTCATTTTTTCACTTGAATCCATCAAATCAACACGCTGATTTCTTAAGTTCGCAAGAGTTTCCTCTTTTTCCTTTGGAAGTGAACGGCGCACTTTTTTCTGGTTTTCCAGCGTTGAAATATTCAAGTCAACTTCTTCAAGCTGCTTAACAACATTTGACTGCATTTCCTGAAGTTCCTGCAACCTAAGTTTTGCCTTTGGATCAAAACCAACTTCGAGAATCGTTTCTATTCCGCCGCCAGAAGAGCCAATGTTTTTCGCAGTAATTTCCTCTGTCGCAAAAAGATGTCCGCCAATAATAGAAGCTCTCTTTCCCTTCAAGAGAATTTTTTTCATCGCAGTAACATTGCTGTTCATGATATTGTCGTTTACAACAACATATTCTTCCGCTGTAACTTTTACATTCTGAAGGAATCTTGCCCAGACAGATTTGCTTGTAATTATTTCGCCCTCATCACGACCCATCACACCTTGAGAAATAACAATATCGCCGCCAGCTTCAATATGGCAGTTTCCAACAGAACCATAAATTTCTATGTTTCCGTCTGCCTTTATGCTGAATCCATCTTCAACGTTTCCGCGGCAAACAACAGTCCCCATGTAAGTTATGTTTCCAGATTTAATGTTAACGCCTGGAACTTCGTAAACTTCTTCAACTGTAATTTTGTCGCCAACCAAAGTTACGTTTCCGTTTTTTTCTGCAATAACAGTGCGTCCATCTGAATCAAGCTTTGTGTTTTGTCCAAGCGGAATCGGAATGTCTTTTCCATTTTTTGCTTCAAGATAACGGCCAAGAATAGTTTTTCCGCCTTTTCCGCGTAGAGGAAGAACTTTTACTGCCAAAGGCTGTCCAACAACAACGTTTTGAATAAGGTTAAGCTCTTTAAAGTCAACCTGGCCATTCGCAGTTTCCTTTAGCCTAAGTTTTGTCTTGTCAGTTTCGAATTTGTAATCAATATATGCGTCAGTTCCATTAACAGGAAGAATCGCCGCCGCAACTTCATAAGGCATATTGTAAATCGGATTATCAACAAACGAAATTATTTTATCTTCTTCAATTCCAGCGACAACACCTTGCGTTTTTAAAGCATTCTTTATATTCTCTGCAGAAATTTCAGAACCGCCTTGAGACGGAGGTGAAACAGTAATGGTTGCCTGCATTTCATCCTTGGAAATATCTACAGCCATAACAGCGTCTCCTGCCGCAACATGGGTAAAAGTTCCAACTTCCATATAGCTGTTGTCTGTGCCGTCTTCCGCAAGTTTCTTTAAAAGCTTTTCATCAAGCGAAGTATTGTCAGGCCGCCGGGCTTCATTTATAAGATCCGATGCTGAAACTGGAGTTCCAGAACCTTTTGGCAACGTAACTTTAACAAATATGCGCGAGCCAAATCTATGCACATAGAACATTCCGTCAACTCTTTCATTTTCGGCATTGCCTGAGCTAGCCTGATCACCTGCAAGAGACGCAGCTTCTTTTTCTTTTTTCTGACGAATTACAGTAGGATTTTCATATACACGGATTCTCCAAGGCTTTTTCATAAGGCCAATAATGCCTTGGCTTCCCCTTTCTATAACTTCATATTCAAGGTTGTTTTTTTTTGAATCAAGCTGAACAGCCGCATCATCAAGACATTCATCCAATGTGTCTGCTCGGACTTCAACAGTATGAATGTCCTTGTCAAAAGCAAGCTGCTTTTCCATGTCTATTCTAAGCTTGTCAAGAGTTACCATAAGACCTCTTAAAAAATTCCTTTGCGGACACTTGTAAGTTTTGCGCGCAAACGTAAATTTGCCTTTGAATGAAGCTGACTTATACGGCTTTCACTTACATTAAGAACCTGACCGATTTCCTTAAAAGACAAATCTTCGTGGTAGTAAAGAACAATCACCATTTTTTCATTTTTAGGAAGTTCATTTATAGCCTGAATTATAACTCTGCGAATTTCTTCACGCTCAACGATAACATCAGGATTAAGGCTGTTTGGAGCTTCAATACTGTCCCCGATTGAAACATGCTCGCTTTCATCTCCTGAATACCAAACATCGTTCAGAGAAAGAACACTTGTTCCGCTTACTTTCATAACAGCCGACTGATATTCAGCTTCCGTCATGTTCATGGCTTTTGCAATTTCAGCGTCAGAAGCAGTACGTCCAAGCTTAGATTCAAGCTCAACAATTGTGTCTTCTATTTCACGGGACTTTTGTCGCACAGAACGTGGAACCCAGTCTAATTCTCTAAGCTCATCAAAAATCGCGCCTCTTATGCGTGTTGTTGCATAAGTCTTGAATTTTACACCTTTATCAATATCAAATTTATTTATGGCATCCAAAAGTCCAAACTGCCCGAATCCAACAAGATCATCAAATTCCACACTGTCAGGCATTCCTGTGGAAACTCGTCCTGCAACCCATTTTACAAGGGGCATATACTGACGAATCAAACGGTCTCTTATTGCGACAGATTTGCTTTTTTTATACTCATGCCAAAGTTCAGCTTCTTCGTTTTCATCTAAAATTTGATTTACCATGTATCCCACACCCTTGCTAGAAGACCTTTAGAAGTTTCACTCCCAAAGATTTTCGTTAATATCCCCATATTACATTTCATCTTTTTTTAGCAATGTCCTTATTGCGCTTGCAATTGTCTTTGTATCCTGTTCTACAGAAACTTTTCCATCTGTAGGCGCAGAAGGAAGCTTTTCCGAAGATTCAGTTTGAGCAAAATCAGAGTCATTTATAACGCCTTCATCATCATCTGATTCCCCAGAAAAAACACCAATATCAGGCAAAGCATCTATTTCCTGCGACTGGACAGTTTTTTCAGAAGACGCAGCCACGGGCTTAGTTTCAGGCTCAGTTTTTTCTATCCCGCTAGAGTCCACAACAGGAACTGCATTTTCTACAGGCTCATCAACAGAAGAATCCTCTTTTTGCATAGAATCAGCTGCAGAAGCATCTTCCGTTTTTTCTTCTGTTTTTGAAGCCGTTCCTACAGATCCGCCGCCATTAAAGAAATTTTTATTTGCGCTCACATCAAAACTTGGAGCAGCCTCATCTTCTGTAAGATTTTCATCGTCTATTGTAATATTCACAACAGAACCAGGCTTTGAAACAGGCTTTTTTCCAGCCTCGTCTTTTGAATCGGATAAAGTTTCAACAGAAAGAAACTTTTTATTCAAAAATCCTGCCGCAAATGCCAAAAGCGCAAAAACCACGGCAAAAATAATTCCGCGGAAAGAAGCAACAAAAAAACGATGAGTAGAAATAATGCTTATAAGGAAAGACAGAACAAATCCAACACCAGCAGAAGCAGCTACATTTTTTAAATTGAACATGTTCTTTCCTCCCGTTTATTATATTCTTATAGATTAAGGCAAAACACCTCTAAGGTCAAGATTTATTTTTTCTTGCCCCCAAGGAACTTCTTAAGAAAGTTTGAAACCCCTGCATCCGAGGGAATATCAGTTTTTTCTATTCTGCCCACAATATGCTTTAGGCAAACAGCAGGCTTGGAAGTCGGATTTATAATCATAAAAGGCTTTTGGCGTATAACTGAAGCCTGAACAACAGGATCATCGTAAACAAATCCTATATATTCAACTTTATAATTCAAGAACTGCGCTACAATATTTATAATCAAATCTGAAATGCGCTTTCCTTCATCAGAAGAATGAACTCTGTTTACAAGAAGCTTTAAATTTATCTGCCTGTGAAGAAGCTCTGTTGTGATTATTTTTATAATTCCATAGGCATCGGTAATTGCGGTTGGCTCAGGAGTTGTAATTACATAGACTTCATCAGCGGCAGCAAGAAACTGAAGAACATTGTTTGAAATTCCAGCTCCAGTATCTATTATGATAATGTCGGCATTTGAAAGAGAAGCAAATTCCTTTGCAAAGTAGTCAAGCTCGTCATTTGAAAGATTTGCAATTTTAGAAAACCCGTTTGCGCCCGCAATAAATTTAAAGCCAAATTCCGTATCCAAAATTATTTCATTCATTGTTTTCTTACGGTTTATTACGTGCATAAGATTGTACTGCGGAACAACGCTCAAAAGAACATTTACGTTTGCCATTCCCAAGTCGCCGTCAATAAGTATGACTTTTTTTCCAAGCTGGGAATATGCAATCGCCATGTTTACAGCTATATTAGTTTTTCCAACTCCGCCTTTTCCGCTTGTTATGGCAATTATTCTTGTTTTATGTGGAGCCGCCGGTCTAGCGAAATTATCTTCATTCATAAGAGCGCGCAATTCTTTTGCCTGTTCTTCCATTTATATTCTCCTATTGCCCTGATTCAATTTTTAGATTACTCTGCTTCTTTATCGGCAGTTCCGAACTTTTTTTCAATATGTTCTGCGTTGATTTTAAATCCCGAAAGATTTTTTAAGAACCATTTTGGATCCGCACGCTGAATTGTATTCAAAACATCCTGGCCTGTCGTAATCCATGACACGGGCTTGTTTTTTTCTGATAAAACGCTTATGACACGGCCAAAAGATGTGGTTTCATCGCATTTTGTAACGATTATGCTTTTAAAATCAAATCCTTCGTAATTGCGGATTATATTTTCCAAGTCTTTCGCGCTCACTCCAGCTGTAATAGCAAGGTAAACATTTTCGTTTAAATTCTTAACATTTAGAATGGTGCGCATCTTTGCAATGTTTTCATAATCATTCGGACTATAGCCGCTTGTATCAATAAAAATATAATCAGAATTAGAAACATAGTTGTCGCAAAGAATTTTCAAATCTTCAGAACTTTCAGCCTTGTCAACATTCACGTTTATAATTTCCGCCCAGCGTTTAAGCTGCTCAATAGCGGCAACACGCATCGTGTCTGTTGTAATCATGCGGATTCTAGGCGGATACTTATATTTTTCGCGGTTCTTTTTATAGTCGATTGAAATGCGGGAACTCATCTTTGCAACTGTAGTTGTTTTTCCAACGCCTGTAGGTCCAACAATTATAATAACTTGCGGCGCGGATTTTTTTTCTTCAAAAGCAATCGGAATACTCTCCCCGATCCAGTCCGCCACACAAGTCTGAACATAATCAAAATCATCAAGTTCTTCAAGGCTGAATTCGTTTTTCATTCTGGAACACATTTTTTTTATGTAAGACTTTGTAAATTCGTTTTCTTCAAGAAGATCCTGAATCTTTAGAATAGAAGGATGTTCCTTTTCTGCAGAAGTAGCCTGAACAATTGTTTTCATCTGCTCCTGCATTTCGTTTTTAAACTGATCGAACTGCTTGGTGAGCTGCCCGATCTGAAGATTATTTGTAACTGTTGGGTTTACTTTTGTTAAAAACTCATCGCGTTTTTGCAAGAAGGAATCCTGATGAGAATGCATTATAGGAGAAGAATTTTGAAGAGGAAGTCCGCCTGTTGAAGAAACTCTTGTGTAGCTAGAGCTTGCAGGATAATTAACTTTCTTTGAAAAAGCAACCTGATCCAATGAAGAATTTGTAACCTGGTATCTTAAAACAATTTGCTCACGCTGAAAAAATCCAAGGAATCCTGCAGAAAGCCTAGTTTTGCAGCCGAGCACTTGAAAGTTTGTTCCATATTTGTCGTAAAGTTTATCCATGCATTCATCACGGGAACGACCTGTAATGCTTTGGACATTTGTGTTAAGCTCATTATCAGCCATTTATTTCTCCAAGAGATTCAACTTTTATATTTGGCGAAGCAGCCATCACTTCGTTTATAGACAAAACAATTATTCCAGGCATTTCAAGCTCAGTAGAAGATTTTACAAGCCGGCGCACTTCAGACGGACACAAAATAATAGGAAGATAATTTCTTTCACGGACAGCGGCAACAGCATTGCTCATTGTAGAAATATAATTTCTTGCGTCAACAGGATCAAATGCAACAATAGGACCTTTTCCCGGCATATCTGCTCTATGGTCAAGAAGTTTCTGCGCAAGGCTCTGAGAAAGGTTAAGCACATGAAGAACTTTATTTTCATCCGCATACTGCTGGCAAATCTGTGCGCCAAGAGCCTCTCGCACTTTTTCCGTAAGAGTCCAAGAATCGCGTGTAAGTTTTCCGTAGTCTCCCAAAGTTTCAAGTATAACAACCATATTGCGGATGCTGACCTGCTCTTCAAGAAGATTTTTAAGAACAGCTTCAATTTCACCGTAAGAGAATCTGTGATCTCCGCTTGTAACTTCATCAACAACAACAGGATTCGTCTTTTTGATTTCTTCAATAATCGCGCTGACACTCTGACGGCTAAGAATTTTAGAAGCGTTTCGTCTTATAAGTTCCGTAAGATGAGTTGCAATTATAGTAGGAGCGTCAATCACCGCATAGCCGGCTTTTTCTGCTTCAAGGCGCTTTGAATCAGGAAGCCAAATTGCATCCATTCCAAACGCCGGGTCTTTTGTTTTTTCCCCGACAATTTCTCTGTCTTTAGGAACATTTCCAGTGTTCAGGCACATAAAATGCCCAAGCTTAAGCCGTCCTCTTCCAGCTTCAATTCCGCGGATTTTAAACGAATATTCTTCCGGCGAAAGTTCCATTTGATCCATAATATGAATCGGCGGAATAACAAGTCCAAGGTCAAGAGCAGCTTCACGGCGGATTCTTTTTACACGCGACATAAGTTCTGCGCCTTTTTCATCATCAACAAGAGGAATGAGCGCATATCCAATTTCAAGTGAAAGGTCGTCTAGTTTTACAACAGGAGAAATTTCTTCAGGACCGCCATTTCCTTTTTGCGGAGAATTTTTTGCTTTTTCTGCTTCCACCGCCTTTTGCTCTTCTTCTTTTGTCTTTAAGCGCGAAAGCCGAGTGCCAACAAAAACAAACAAAATTCCAATCGGAACAAGAGTCGCAGTTGCTCCATTATGGAACGCAATTCCAAGAGCCGCCAATGTAGCTCCAACAATAACATAAATTGTTCCATTTGCAGAAAACTGCTCTTTGAGCTGATCTGAAAGCAAGTCGCCGTCGTTGCTTCCTGTAATCAAAAGACCTGTTGAAAAAGAAAGCAGCAAAGACGGAAGCTGAGACATAAGACCGTCGCCAATCGTAAGCTTTGCGTAGCTGTCAAGAGCATCAGTTATAGAAGCTCCGGCAAAAGTTCCACTTATAATTCCGCCAATAAGGTTTACAACTGTAATGAAAATCCCAGCCTTTACGTTTCCGCTTACAAATTTAGAAGAACCGTCCATTGCAGAATAAAAGTCGATTTCTTGCCTAAGCTGATTGATTTTCAGTTCGCCTTCTTCTTCTGTAATAGAACCGTTGTTAATCTGATTTTGAATTGTAAACATTTTATTGTTCATGGCATCCAATGTAAAACGCGCAGTAACTTCGGAAACACGGTCTGCGCCTTTTGTAATTACAAGAACCTGAACAACAATCAGAATAATAAAAATTATAAATCCTATTAAAACTTTATCGCCTGCAACAATATTTGCAAACGCCTGAACCATTTCGCTCTGCCCAGCCATATGCCCAGAAGTTTTTACCGGATGAACAAGAATATTTCTAGTGGAAGAAATATTTATTGCAAGACCAAAAATAGTTGTTATAAGGACGACTCGCGGAAACGATGTAAAATCCGCAGCACGCTTCATATAGATAACGGTCAAAAGAATTATAAAAGAAAGCGCAAGGTTTATAACCATTGCAAGATCAATAAAAGCTGTTGGAAGCGGAATAAACATAAACAAAACAACAACGATAATGCCTACCGCCAGTGAATTGCGTAAAATAAAATTTAAAATACTACCGCTTGAGCCGCGCTTTTCCGCCATCGAGTCCCCACCCTAACTAAAAAGCTTCAATTTAGAAATATAATGTCTTTCTATTGTACTACAAAAAAAGAATTTTGAAAACGGCAAAAAGTAACTTTTAAATGGATTTTTTGTTTCTTTCCTTATTCATAAAGCCAACCTGGGCGTAAACAGCAGCAATAGCCCGCAAATAAGATGTAGGAATTATGTCGCCAACTTCGGTATCTGCATAAAGTCCGCGGGCAAGAGGGCGATTTTCAATTATCGGAACATTATTTTCAGCGGCGATTTTTTTCATTGTCTGAGCAGTATTGTCAGTTCCCTTTGCAGTAATCATCGGCGCGTCCTGTTGCTCCTGCTTCCACTGAAGAGAAACCGCATAATGCGTAGGGTTTGTTATTACAACATCCGACTCGCGGACAGCCTTTGGCATATTTTGTGAAAGCATTTCTTTTTGCGCGGATTCAAGCCTGCCTTTTACTTCCGGGTCTCCTTCGCTTTCCTTAAATTCCTCTTTTACTTCCTGCTTGGTCATTTTCATCTGCTCTTTAAATTCCCTGCGCTGCATTACATAATCGAACACGCCGATTACAATCAAAATAACAGCGGAAACAACAAGCAGCTGAGCAACCATTCCAGAAACAGAACGCAACGCTAAATCAACTCCGCCAGCCTTTAAAAATCCAAGAGTCTTGGCCAAATCCATGCGGATAAGAAGAACCGCAATTGCAACGATAACGGCAACTTTTAAAAGCGACTTTGCAATGTTAAAAAGTCCCATCATCGAAAATAAAGTCTTTTTAAAATACTCGCCGAATTTAGGAACAATTTTAGAAAATTTTGGCTCTATTGTTTTTGTTGTAAAAATGAATCCTCTATTCTGAACCAAATTTATTATGACGCCAGCAAGAATTCCTGCAAGCGACAAAGGAAGCACAATCGGAAGAAGATTCCGCAAAAAAATATAGTAAAATCTTGCATCGTCAATTTTTTGGGCAGTCACATTGTTAAAGTAAAAAATCATCATTTCGCAGATTTTGTCATAGAACCAAGGAGCCAGCAAAATAAGAACTGCGACAACAAAAAGAAAAACAACAGTTCCGTTCAGCTCCTGGCTTTTTGCAACGCGGCCTTCTTTTCTTGCTTTGCGGAGTTTCTGTTCCGAGGCTTCTTCTGTTTTGCCTTCATCTTCCGCGGCGAACCACTGCAAGTCCATTATTGCCCGCCTCCTTTAAGCCCGATAAAAAGCTTTTCAATTTCAAAAATTCCGCCTTTAAAGCAGCCTTCAAAAAACTCAATGAACTGAGGAACAAGAACAAAAATTAAAAAATATGCAGTCAGCATAAGAACAGGAAATCCTTCCGAAAGCAAATTCATCTGAGGAGCCGCCTTTGAAAGAATTCCGACTGTAACATTTATTAAAAAAAGAGATGCCATAACCGGCAGCGCAATAATCAGCGCATCCTTAAAAAGCAATGTAAGAGACTTCATCATAAATTCCGCAAGAAAACGTGAATTGTCTACTATGGAAATTGCGCTTATAATCTTAAAGCTTTCAGACATTCCCTTTAACAGCAGCATTTGAAGCCAGTTGTTCTGTAAAAAGACAAGCATCGCCATAAAATTAAAAAACTGTCCCATAAGAGGATTTTCAACCTGGCTAAGTGAATCGTAAACTTCGCTCGCGCTAAGCCCCATCTGAAACGCAAAAAACTGCCCGGCTGTGCTGAACGAAGCAAAAATAATCTGTACAAAAAAACCAAGGATTATTCCAATCATCGCTTCTCCGGCAAGCAGGAAAATATATTCAAGCGTAAAGTTTCCTTCAGGTGAAATATAATTTTTATATGAAGAAAAAATTCCGTCTGCCAAAGAAATCTGCGGAAAAATAAAAAACGCCATGTAGCCTGCCAAAGCGATTTTTGCACTTCTTGGAACAGTTCTTGAAGAAAAAAGCGGAAGCGTCATTATAGTGGCAAAGCATCTTACTGCAACAAAGAGAAAAACAGGCGCATCAGAAACAATCCGCTCAAGCATTCTATCTTGCCATAGCCGGAATCAAATCGAGAATTCCGCGGAAATATTGAGCCAAAGAATTAAACATAAATCCGCCAAGCAAAGCAATTACAAAAAGAATCGTAAGAAACTTTGGCAAGAAAGTAAGTGTCTGCTCTTGAATTGAAGTTGTAGCTTGAAAAATTGCAACAATAAGTCCCACCAAAAGAGCCGCGCCAAGAATAGGAGCACACATAAGAAAAACCTGCAAAATTCCACCGCGAACTAAATTATTAATAAGATTCAATGACATAATTTCCTCCCATTCAAAAGCCGAATGTCAAAATTTTTCCTAACGCAAAACACTCACAAAAAGCTGCTGAGTCAAAAGATGCCAGCCGTCAACAAGAACAAAAAGCATCAGCTTGAACGGCATGGAAATTTGCACAGGCGGAAGCATCATCATTCCCATGCTCATAAGAATACTTGCAACAACCATATCAATTACAATAAACGGAATATATAAGAGAATTCCTATTTTAAATGCAACAGTAAGCTCGTGCAGAATATAGGCCGGAATCAAGACATAAGTTGGAACATCGGAAGCATTAGCAGGGCGGCTAAGTCCTGCCATTGTCATAAAAGTTCTGATGCTGTTTTTGTCGTTTCCCATTTGGCGGAACATAAAAATCCTTATAGGAGATTCTGCCTTTTCAATGGCTTCTGTCAAAGTAATTTCATTATTTGAAAGCGGCTGAAAAGAATCCGTGTAAATCTGTCTGAATGTAGGCCACATGCAAAAAAGTGTCATAAAAATTGCAATTCCATTTAGAACTGCTGTCGGCGGAACTTGCTGCAAAGAAAGCGCCCTTTTTATAAAGTCAAGAACAATTGAAAAACGCAAAAAGCAAGTCATCAAAACAAAAATGCTTGGCGCAAGAGTTAAAAGCGTAAGAAGAAGCAAAAGCTGCACACTGAACGCAACTTCATTTCCAGAGCGAGGAGCAGTTGCGGAAAAACTCAAATTCGGAAAATCCAAGCCCGTTATGCGGCGACTCATTTCCGTAGTTCCGCTTGAAGAGCCTTCTGGAAAATTATTCTGGCTTTGAGATGACAATGGAAAAAAACAGCAAGCGCAAAGTAAAAACGCAACTGCGAATTTAAAAAAACGTTTTTTCAGCAAGAAAAGGCCCTTCATTTTTCCTCTCCGCCAATCATTTTGTTCTTCAAAGAATTTATAAGATCCATCGTGCCTTTGTCATAAGCTGATTTTTTTGCGGCCGGAATATTTTCTTTGGCATCCTCTTTTTTTCCGGGCATAAAAAGCTGAAGGATTTCTTCAAATGAACGCGGTTTTTTTGCATTGCTGTTCATGTCGGCATAGCGGTTCATCGCATCAATGAGATTTTTGTCATCAATTTCTTTTATAAGTGAAACGGAATTATCAGAAACACCAAGAATAAATGCCTTATTCCAAAGGCTTACAATTTGAACAGATTTTCCTTCGCCAAGGCTTATAAACGAAACTTTACGCAAAAAAACATCGTCTTCCATAGCTGGTTCAACGCCCATAGACTTGCGCATAAATTTGAACAAAAAGTAAATCGCCGCAATTATGATTCCCAAAACAAGAATCATGCGCACAAAAATTCCAATTCCGCCGAAAGAGCTAGAAGAACTAAAAGCATTTTCATCTGAAACTCCAGAATCAGAGTTTTCTGAAAAGTCTAATGAAATCTGAGAATTTTCAATTTGTGCGGAAGTAAGATTTTCTGAAGTCGCAGAAGACTGCTGGGCAAAAGAAAGTCCGGCGCATAAAGCCAGCAATGCCGCTAAAATTTTTACTTTTGAATAATACATTTTCCCACCCAAAGCAACAGACATTTGCGTTATCCCCACCGCATTTCAAGCCTGCCGCTTTTATATTTAATGGAGCTTTTAAACTTCAATGAAATTCAAAAGCCCTTTACAAATTTATTCTTACATAGATGAAGCCACGTGTTCAAGAGACGGAAGAATTTCTGTAACACGAACACCGAAGTTTTCATCAATAACTACAACTTCGCCCTTGGCAATAGGCTTGTGGTTTACCAGAATATCAACAGGCTCACCAGCAAGCTTATCAAGCTCGATAATTGTTCCTTCGCCAAGTCCCAAAATATCCTTGATAGTTTTCTTGGTACGGCCAAGTTCGACCGTCATTTCCATGAAAACATCCATAATCAAGTTGATATTTCCCTGCTCGCCGCCTCCTACAGACTGCGCAAAATTCGGGAACTGCAATGACTGAACATTCGGAGGGGTCTGCATCTGCATTCCGCCCATCATTGAAGCGTTCGGCTGCATTTGCTGCATTCCCATCATATTGCCGCCCATTTGCATACCTCCCATCATCGCTGGATTAGGCTGCATCTGCTGCATTCCCATCTGCATTCCGCCCATCATTGGCTGCTGGGTAAATCCTGCGGAAGGAGAAGACATCTGAGCAGCGCCGCCCATAGCAGAAGCACTTTCCATTCCAGAATTTACAGATGCAGCTGGCTTGGAAGCAGGCTTTGAACCGCCACCAAGAGCACGCGCCATTCCGTCAGCAACAGAACCGCTTACAGCTTCCCACAAGGTAAACTGCTCGCCGCCAACAGTAACTGGATATGTAAAGCAAGCAAAAGTTCCCTGCGGCATACGAATCATTGCCTTTGGCTCTTTTACAGCTTCTGGAGGATTTGTAGCAAGTCCCGGAAGTTTTCCGCCTTTGCTAAGCTCTGTTATTTCCGCGCCTGAATGAGACGAAACTACTTCTGAAATTACAGAAAGCCCCATGTCATCAAGAGCAGGATTTTCCTCTTTGTTTATATAGCCGACAAGCTTTGTTGCAAATTCCGGGGACATAAGGAAAAGATGGTCTCCGCTTAGTCCAGAAGAGAAGTCTGCCATTACAGCTACAGCTTCTTCCGGGAGTTTTGCAAGCAACTGATCACGTCCAATCGCCTCGACAGTAGGAGAACCCGGGACAGTGTCCTTTTCAGTCATATTTTTAATGACTTCAGCAAGCTTGTCTTTTATGGTTCCAGCAAAATTCTGCAATGTTGGAACATCAATGTCAACCTCTGGAGCAGAATTAAACGAACCGCCTGAACCAAGTCCGCCGACATCTACGCCGGACAGCAATGCATCGATTTCTTCCTGTGATATAGATCCTTCACTCATAGGTTATCGTCTCCTTCTGGTGTTAATTCTTCAAAATTTTCAGTTTCCTGCTCGTCGATTTTTTCAATAATCTGAACGGCAACCTTTTTCCCGACAACGCCAGGCTGACAGTAGAATTTCTTCTTGCTGCCCACACTTAATGTAAGCGGCTCTCCAACCTTTATAGTGTTAAGCCTTATAACATCGCCTGTTCTAAGGCTTAGAACATCTCTAATAGGAACATTTATTGAACCGATGTCCGCAACAAGTTCCATTTCAACATCCGCAAGTTTTTCCTTGAGAGTTCCAAGGTACTGCGTTGTAGAACTTCTTCTAACTGAACTGAACCAGAAAGAAGACGAAAGTTTTGAAACAATCGGTTCAATCGTTATATAAGGAATACAGATATTCATCATACCCGCTTCCTCTCCGATTTTTATTTCCAAAGTAACAAGAATGACCATTTCGCTCGGAGGAACAATCTGGGCAAACTGCGGATTTGTTTCAATCTGCTGAAGACGCGGGCGTAAGTCTATAACCTGAGTCCAAGCTTCCCTCATGTTTGCCAAAATGCGGACAATGATTCCTTCCATAACAGACTGCTCAATATCTGTAAGATCTCGGTTTACTTTTCCGCCTGTATCTCCAGAGCCGCCAAAAAGACGGTCAATTATTATAAATGTAATTTCAGGAGCAATTTCAAGAACTGCGTTTCCTTTTAAAGGATCCATGTTTATTACAGCCAAAGTTGTAGGAGTCGGAATAGAACGAATGAATTCCTCGTAGGTCAACTGGTCTACCGAAGCAACATGGACATGAACCAAAGTACGCAGCTGGGCAGAAAGGCTTGTTGTTGTAAGACGCGCAAAAGTTTCGTGCATATTGGAAACCGTGCGAATCTGCTCCTTTGAGAATTTATCAGGACGGCGGAAGTCATAGATTTTTATACGCCTAGTATCGGTAACCGGCTTAAATTCATCTGCTTCGCTTTCGCCAGTGCTTATAGCCTGAAGGAGCTGGTCAATTTCATCCTGTGACAGAACTTCATTCATGTCTCATTCCACCTTTTTTCAGCTTACTGCTGAACAACATCCTTTCCTGTAAAACGAACATCGCGTATTCTGGAGTTGCTTAAAATATCATCGTTTATCTGGTCGCGGATCTGCTGCCTTAAAACTTCCTCATTCTGCGGACGCAAATCTTCAACAGTCTGCTCTGAAAAAAACCTTCTCAAAAAGTCAATGATTTCAATACGGCGTTCTGTGATTTCAGTCGAAGCCGCCTTGTCCTCCTTTTTGTAGCCAAGAGCAATTGTAACACTTACACTTGCCGGAACAGGGTCACTTGTTGATGTGCGAATCTGATCCAAAGAAGTGTACCAGTCATAGGATTCTCTTTTTACAGTATATTCCTCACTGATTGGAATTGACTGTGAAGGTGTTTTTCCGCCCTTATTTAAAATAGCAGTTGTAACAACTACAATAGTAACAATGAAAATTACAGCAGCAACACCAATCAAAATAAATTTCAAAAGCTGAGGAAACGCGCCTTTTATTCCGCTCTTTTTTCCTGTTGAAACTTCAGCTCCGATGTCATCGCCCAAGTCGTCTGCATTGCTTTCGTCTGCCATAAAGTCCTCCCGGATTTTAAAATCTTCTCGTTATTTATATCGGAATTTTTAAATTTTATCTTAGAAGAAATTGAAAAATAAGCATTTCCGCTAAAAATGTCCGTCATCAAGAACAATTACATCTACACGGCGGTTGTAAGCACGGCCTTCCGCAGTATCATTGCTAAGCTTAGGACGAGTGTCCGCATATCCTGCAATAGAAAACTGCTTTTCATCTACACCAAAATCAGCAAGATAATGCAGAACATTTGCCGCCCGCGCAGCCGAAAGTTCCCAGTTGCTTGGATAAATGCTTGAAGCAGAAACAGGCCGATTGTCAGTGTGCCCTTCAATGCGCCATCTTCTGCCAGCAACTTCCGGGGAAGCAAAAAATTTTGCAAGATTAAGCAAAGTTCCCCTAGCTTCTTCTATATTAAGTTCCGCACTGCCTTCTTCAAAAAAAGCATCGGATGCAAGTGAAATTACAAGTCCGCGTTCATCGCTTGTTATTGTTATTTTGTTTGATTTTACTTCAGGCGCAAAACTTGAAATAGCCTTTTTCATAGCAGGACCTAAAGCCCGCCCTTTTTCTATAGAAGGAAGAGAACTTACAACGTTTCCTAAATTAGCAAGACTGCCAGGACTTACTGAAATTCCGCCGCCCGGATTATTATTTGAAAGCGAAGCCTGCAAAGCCGCCATTTGAACTGCATCTGATTCGGAAGGGTCATAAAGCATAACGAAAAAGCAGAGCATGAGTGTAATCATGTCTCCGTAAGTGCCCATCCAAGCGGTTGACGGTTTTTCTGGTTCTTTTTTTTCTCTTTTTGCCATTGAAAAACTCCCCAAGCCTAGTCTTTCAAGATGTCGGACTCAATTGCCTTGCGGGATTTTGGATCCAAATATGTAAGAAGTTTCTGTCCAAGAATACGCGGGTTGTCTCCTGCCTGAATTGAAAGAATTCCTTCCAGAACCATTTCCTTTACGTTCATTTCGTTTCCATTCTGCATAATGAGTTTCTGAGCCAAAGGTCCGAAAAGCCAGTTTGCGAGCATGGAACCATACAAAGTTGTAATAAGAGCAACCGCCATGTTAGGACCAAGCGCACTTTTGTCTTCAAGGTTTCTTAACATACCAATAAGACCAATAACAGTACCCATCATTCCGTAACCAGGAGCAAATCCTGCCCACTGGATAACAACGTTAATCCAAGCCATGTGGCGGCTTTCTGCCTGAGCCATTTCATTTTCAAGAATAGAGCGAATTGCACTTCCGTCGTTTCCGTCTACCATAAGACGCAAGCCTTCTTTTAGGAACGGATCATCAAGGTCGTCAAGACCTTCTTCAAGAGCAAGAATTCCTTCACGGCGGGCTTTTTCACTAAGGGCAACCATGTTCTGAACAGTTGTTTTTTCTCCATAGTCATAAGTTTTAAAAGCCCTTCCCATAATACCAAAAAGACCAATAACCTGATTCATAGGGGCGCAAATCCACAAAGAAAAGTAGGATCCGCCAATAGTTACGAAAATTGATGGAATATCTATAATACCCATAATGGATCCACCGGACGTAAAAACACCAACTGCCATCATTGCAAGTCCGCCAAAGAATCCTATCAGAGTAGCTAAATCCATTTTTTCCTCCCGCTCGCGCAAGAATCAAAGTTCCTGCATTCCTATTTTTTTTCTATATATAACAATTCGTTCTATGATTTCTTCTGGAGATTCTTTTACAACAATTTTTTTGCCTGAAAGAAGAGCAAGCGTAACATCAGGATTTTGTTCCATAGACTCAATCTGGTGCGGATTGACCCAGTATTTTTTTCCGTTCAGACGCGTTACTTCAATCATAATATACTATAATGAACTGTAAAATGTGAATCGTCAAGTATTTTAGACTATTTTTGCCGTAAAAACAAGAGAAAGCAAACTTTTTAAACTACCAAAATTGTAAAAGCTGCTAGAGAACTTTGCTTCCGTTCGCCATAAGCTTAAAACGACAGTCAAAGAATTCCGCGGCTTTTCTGCACATGAGCATTCGGCCTAAAAAAATATCAAAGTAGTCACACATTGTGCAAATATTCTCGTCAATTTGGAGATTCAGGGAAATC
Source organism: Treponema sp. UBA6852 (assembly GCA_002449305.1). Taxonomy (GTDB): domain Bacteria; phylum Spirochaetota; class Spirochaetia; order Treponematales; family Treponemataceae; genus Treponema_D. The sequence continues at coordinate 27,286 of DKDI01000003.1, read as the reverse complement.
TGCTTTTTTTCATGGTTTATCTTTAAAGTCGAATTTTCAACTGCAAAATTAACGCGGTCATGTATATCAAACGCGGACTTTTCCTTTGTTCTTACGCGGTTTCGCCTTACATCTGTTTTGTCTGCAATTATGAGGGCTGCAGAAACTTTGTCGAACGCGCCGCCAGTTGACTCGTCATGGTTCGCAATGCACGAAACAATTTCAATTCTGTCTTCGCACGAAAAATCAAGCCTGCCAAGTATTTCATTTGCAAGAAGTCCGCCGTATTCAGCATGATGATTTCTGTTAAGGGCATTTCCAATGTCGTGCATATATCCTGCAATTTTTGCAAGCTCAATATTTTCTTTTGCTTCTCCAAATTCCTGCAAAATAAAGCCAGCACGTTCAGAAACTAATCCACAGTGTCCTGGACCATGATCTGTAAAACCAAGATTTCCTAAGATTTCATTTCCTTTGTTCAAAAACTCATTTATCTCTGTGTTCTTTTTTATTTCTTCAACAGTCATATTATATATATTATAGAAAACATTTGTTAAAAAAGCATTAAATTTAAAAAAAAAACAAGATTAATGTTGTAAAACTAAAGGAATACTTCCTAAGACCCGTAGCGATACTTCCTAAGAAGCTGAGGAATACTTCCTAAGAGGCTGAGGAATACTTCCTAAGAGGCAGAGGAATACTTCCTAAGAGGTTGAGGAATACTTCCTAAGGCTCTTAGGAATACTTACTTCAGGTCTTAGGAATACTCACTTAGTCTCTTAGGAAGTATTCCTTCAAAAAAAAGCAAATAATAATCTGTTAGAGACGCACAAAAATTCTTGAACTTCCTGTTGAATAATTGTAAATTTCAGCCATGAAAACAAAAATCCTTGTAATTGAAGATGTTCCAGAAATGGCGGAACTGATTTGCATGTATTTGAACAACGCGGATTTTGACTCGCTGGCATTTGACACAGCAGAAAAGGCTCTTGAAAAATTAAGCTCAGGATATTCGCCTGCCTTGGTAATTTTGGATTTAAATCTTCCTGGAATGAGCGGATTTGACTTTTTAAAGACTTTCAGAAAAAACTACAAAGCTACAATTCCTGTTATTATAGTTTCCGCAAGGGACGCTGACGATGATATAATAGAAGGACTTGGATTTGGCGCGGACGAATTTGTAACAAAGCCATTCAGTCCTAAAGTTCTAGTTGCAAGAGTTCAGTCCAAGCTCGCACGTCTTTGTGCAACAGAAGCTTCTGTGGAAGAAACAATAAATTTCGGTCCCTACACTCTTTACTGCAACAGCTGCATTCTAAAAAAAGGAGCTGAAAAAATTCCGCTTTCCACAAAAGAATATGAAGTCCTTGAATATCTTGTAAAAAACAGCAGCAAGCCTGCAACTCCAGAACAAGTCTTCAACGCGGTATGGAAAACTCCATTTGGAGACATGACAGCGGTTGGAGTTTATGTTCAAAGGCTAAGAAGAAAAATTGAAAAAGATCCTGCAAACCCAAAATATATAAAGACAGTTTTTGGAATGGGCTACCAGTTCAGCATGGAAAGCAATGAATGAAAATTAAAAATCAAATTTCGCTTTTAATCACGGGGATTTTAATACTTCCAACTTTGTGCATGGTTCTTTTTCCAATTTACACGTATTACAATTCCCCGCGAAGATTTTTGATGAAAGGCTACAGGGAAATCAGAAAAATAAACGAAGCGAATCTTTCAGAAAGCGACTGGAACCAGATTCAAAACTACATTGAAAAAATTCCGCCGGAAGTTCAGATTATGATTTTCTTCAACTCAAAGATTATTCTTTCTACAATTCCAGAAATAAAAACAGGAAGCACGCATAATCCCAAGGAACTTTTTGATTTTGTGCAGACAACAAATTCTTCTTACGACTATCAATTCCAGTCTTTCTTTCTTGAAGAGCAGACTAAAAAAGAAGCTCGCGACGCAAGCCACAAAAACAAAGGTCTTATTATAAGCAGATTTGATGCAAAAGAAAAAAACTCACTGAAAAGAATTCCCAAATTCATGATGCACATATTTTTTGTTGTGCTTGTTTTTGAAGCACTGTCAATCACGGTGATTATTTTAATTGCAAAGTCAGTTTCAAATTCAATAGAAATAATTCAAAAGGCAACTCAAAAAATTGCAAATGGAGAACTTGACACAAAACTTGAAATTTCAGGCAGAAGAAATTCAAACGAAATTTTGCAGCTCACAGAAGACTTGGAGCGCATGAGAAAAGCATTAAAGGAAAATCTTGAACGCCGCTCTCGCTTTATAATGGGAATAAGCCATGACTTAAGAACGCCTGTCGCGCTGATAAAAGGATATTCAGAGGCAGTTTCAGACGGAATTGTAAACAGCATTGACGACATAAAAAAATCAGTTTCAATAATAAACACAAAAGCCGGCCAGCTTGAGTCAATGATAAATGATTTAATCAACTATGTAAAAATGGACAACATAGAATGGAAAAAAACTTTAAGGCCAGTTGAATTAAAAGCATTTTTAAAGGACTTTGCCGCAAACATGGAATGCGCCGCAGAATTATACAAGCGGAAAATTTCAAGTTCAATAGAAATTGAAGAACAGCAAATTCTTATGGACAAAAATCTTTTTACCCGGGCTTTGGAAAACATCTATGGAAACGCCCTGCGATACACAAATGACGGAGACTCAATTTCACTTGAGGCAAAAAAGAATTCATTTGGAAAAACAGAAATTTCAATAAGCGATACAGGCGTTGGAATTCCAGAAGAAGACTTGGAAAAAGTTTTTGAACTGTTTTTCCGCGCTTCAAATTCCCGGCGTGAAAACGGAATGGGAATAGGGCTTTCTGTAGTCAAGTCAATTATAGACAGCCACGGCTGGAGCATAAATGTAAAATCCAAACCGAACAAGGGAACAACATTTACAATAACACTGAACTAAGAAAATTTGAAATTATCTGCTTTATTTTTTCTTTGTCATCAGCATCCACAATGCACGCTCCAGGAATTCCGCGCATAAAGGTATACTGTTTTTTTGCGTAACGGTGGCTGTTGAATTTTATTTTTTCTTTTATCTGTTCCAAGGAAAACCCTTCAATAAAAAACTCACTATATCCAATAGCTTTCATTGCAGGAGAATCTTTTGTGAGCCCTGATTCTTTTAACGCCTCAACTTCATGCACAAGTCCTTCTTCAAACATTTTTTCCACACGCAAATCAATGCGCTTGTAAAGTTCTTCCCTGTTTCGATTTAGAATCAATGTGCAAAAATTATACTGTTTTCTAAGTTCACAAGGAAGGCTGAATGAACTTAAAGGTTTTCCGCATGAATAAAAAATCTCAAGGGCACGGCAAATTCTATACTCGTCATTTATATTTATTTTTTTTGCGCTCAAGGGATCTACGATTTTCAGTTCGGCATAAAGGCTTTCCTTTCCTAAATTGGAAAGTTTTTGTTTTATCAGCTCTCTGATTTCCGGACGGCTTTCTGGAGTTGACGGCGAGCCTAGCAAAAAATTTCTTATATAAAAACCAGTTCCGCCAATCACCAAAGGAATTTTTTTTCTACTCCAAATTTGCGCACACAAAGAATCTGCGGACTCAAGAAAATTTCCAAGCCCGAACTGTTCCTGCGGACTTGCAACATCAATAAGATGAAAAGGGACTTCCTGCTGCTCTTCCTTTGTAGGCTTGGCAGTTCCAATATCAAGACCTTTGTAAACTGCCTGGCTGTCCGCGCTTACAACTTCGGCTTTTCCTTTAAAAACAAAAGAACTGCTTTTGCCGAACAAATCTTCAGCCAAAGCAGTTTTTCCGCAAGCAGTTGGTGCAAAAACAACAATTACTGGAATCAATTTTCAATCAATGCAAAAAGCAAAACTAGCGCGCAGGAGCTTCAATAGCGTATTTAACTTCACCAGAAAAAAGCTGACGAGCTGCAAGACTTACAACTTTTCCGTCATTGTCCTCTACAAGCTCAGAAACAGCAGGATCTTCTATCATAGCAAGTTTTGCAAGCTGATATGCGCGACGGCTGGCAGCAACTGTAATGGCGTACATTCCGCCTTTGAATTTAGCAAGTTCTTCAAGTGGAAAAATCATAGTTTACCCCTCACAAAAAGTGAAATAATTATATCAAAAAATGCAAGTGTAGTCAAACAAATACAGCTTTTAAAATAATTTCAGTATTTTCAACATTTGTTTTATAGCAGCAATTATATAAAAAAAAGCCGGACAGACGAGGGTTCATCTGTCCAGCTAAGGTTGGGTTATGAATTAGAGGTTCTAAAGAAATTGCTTTCTAAAGATTCCTAGTTCAACTTAATTAGCGTTTCAAGCCTAAAACAGTTTCAAGCATTGAATCTCCGGTTTGAATTGTCTTTGCGTTAGATTCAAATCCGCGCTGAGTTACAATCATGTCAGTAAGCTGCTCAGTAAGATCAACGTTCGACATTTCCAAAGTTCCAGAAAGCATGCTTCCTTTTCCCTGTGTTCCGCTTTCGCCGATGTTTGCCATTCCAGAGTTGATTGATTCTGCGTAAGTGTTGTCGCCTTTCTTTTCAAGACCGCCTTGGTTTGTAAAGCTTGCCATTGCAACTTGTCCAATTGTGCGGACAGAACCATTTGAATAAACGCCTGTGATTATTCCAGACTGGTCAATTTTAAAGTTGTCAAGATAACCGAGCTTGTAGCCATCTTGATAGTTTGCTTTTGTTGTAGACTTTGAAGCAGCCTGTGTAATTGTATTTTCCATTGAGCCGATTGTTCCAAGGTTCAAGTTGAAAGTCTGGCGATATGGATTTCCGTCTGCATCAGCGTTTGAATCAGCCACAGCATAAGAAGCCTGAAGAACAATTTCACCCTGAGGATTAGACTGATTTCCTGCGCTGTCAACTACCGACTGGAGTTTTCCAGTGTTGTCAAAATTCAAAGTATAAGTATTCTGCACACCGTCTGTTGTTCCAAATCCGATTCTTGTCTGAGTAAAGTCAGCGTTGTCTGGATCAACATTTACAGTAACTGTCCACTGGTTAGGATTTCCAGGAACTTTTGCAAAATTCATCTGAACCTGATGAGCGTTTCCGTAAGTATCATAAATGTCAATTTCTGTCTGCCAAGTTCCTTCAATAACCTGATCCGCAGTCGGATTTTCCGGGATTTCAGGTGTGTTCTTGTTAAGGTTGCAGAAATATCTTACATTTTCTGTTGCTTTAGGCGGGTCTTTCTGGCCAACTGGAATCACCAAGTCTGTAGGAGTTGCAGAAGTGCGCACAACCTGACGTCCGTTTACATCTTCTGCCATCCAGCCCTGAACACGAAGCCCGTTAGCAGGATTCACAAGAGTTCCGTTTGAGTCTGTTCCAAAAACACCTGCGCGTGAATAGAAAGTTTCGTCTCCGTTTTTAAGAACAAAGAATCCGTTTCCCTGAATCGCAAGGTCTGTTGTGTTTCCTGTTGTCTGAAGGTTTCCCTGTGTAAAGATTGTGTCGATTGTAGCAACACTCATTCCAAGTCCAACTTCCTTAGGATTTACACCGCCAACTTCTTCTGTAGGACGGGCAGCCCCATTAATCTGCTGGCTTATCATGTCCTGAAAAGTAGCGCGGCCTTTTTTAAATCCGTAAGTGTTTACATTGGAAATGTTGTTTCCAATTACATCCATTCTTGTCTGGTGATTCTGCAAGCCCGAAACGCCTGCATAAAGTGATCTCATCATAAATTTACCCTCTTATGATTTTTTATACGAGTTCCCCAACCTGAACTCATTCTCCGTAAACTGCGGAGATTTGTTTCATGTCATAATACATATTGTTTACGCGCACCTGCGGATTTGCTCCGTAAGTTACAGCTTCAACAACTCCAGTTGTCTTTGTGTCGCCAAACGTAATGTCAACAGTTTTTCCGATTGTTCCTACAGCCTGTGAAGAAACAAGCATTGAATTCATCTTTGCAAATTCCTGATTCATGTTTGTCATCTGCTCAAGAGAGCTGAACTGAGCCATCTGCGCAATGAACTCTGTATTTTCCATAGGAGAAGTAGGATCCTGATTTGAAAGCTGAGTAATCAAAAGCTTAAGGAAATCATCTTTTCCCAAGTCACGCTGAACTTTTCTTCCTTCAATCGTAATCGACTTGTTGAAAGAATCTACCTGCATATTCAGCTTTGCCATTTCCTGATCGCTAAGCCTTGTATTCAACTGAATTCCGTCCATGTATTTCTCCTATTTCTACGCAACAACACTGATTTTTCTGTCAGAATCCGCGATATATACAGCCTGTGAAGAAGCCGCTCCTGAAATTTCAGCGGAAGACGCATAATCACCGTAAACTTTGTTAGAAAAGAACTGTTCGCTGCTCTGCTGCCGTTCACCCTGCGCAAATGAGCCGGAAGAAGTGTCGGCATAGCTAAGACTTAAATTTGCATTTTCAAATCCGCTGTTTTGAAAAGCCTGCTTTAAAGTCTCCATGTTTTGTTTAAAAGCCTCGAAAGCTTCTTTGCTGTTTACAGTAATCTGCCCTGTAATCACATTATCGGAAAGATGAAGATTTATTTTAACATTTCCTAAATTTTCTGGCTTTAAAATCATGTTTATTGAGCCGGAATTGTTGTCCTGCAAGACAATGTTTCCAGCGCGAGCGAAATCAGGCGCGTTAAACTGAATCTGCTGAGAAAGAAGCTGCTGGAATGTAGAGCCTGAAGCTCCTGCACTCTGGTTGTTTGAAGAAAGAATATTCTGCTTTGCATTTTCAGAAAGAGAAAGTGAAAGATTCAGGCTGTTGTCCTGCTGTGAATAGTCAGACTTCATCTCGGATTTAAAGTCGGCAATTTTCTGTTCAATGGAACGCTCGTCTGTAACTGTAAAAATATTTTCAAAAAGCGACGGAACTTCTTTTGCTCCTTTGTCATCGGAAGAAGAAAGCTCAAGTTTAAAAAAGTCCGGTTTCTTTTCGCTGGATTCTGAAGAAATTCCAAGCTGGGAAAGCTCTGTAGAATTCTGCAAAGCTGCAATTTCATCTGGAACAGATTGCAATGGCACAAGGGACAAGCCTTCATCCGTAGAAGAAAAATGCTCGGCGAATTTTGCATTTTCTAAAAATTTTTCAGGCTCATCAACAGAAAGATTCTGCGCCGCCTGCAAATTGTGCATTTCGTTCAACGGAAGGAAAAAATTACCTTCAGCTAAAAAATCATCAGTTTTGTTTTCCAAAGAAAAATCTTCAGAACGCAAAAATGCAAGCTGTTCGCTAGAAAACAGAATTTCAGAATCAGAAGAAAGTTCACTTTGGAAATCTAAATTAACAAAAGATTCTGTCTGAGCAGACGGCTCTGTTTTAGAAACCGCAAACGAAGCAAAAACAGCGGAAGAAGTTTGAAATTCTTCATTAACTTTTTCTTCTACTGAATTTACAGCTGGCTCATCAGACGTCTTTGAAACTTTTTGAACTTTTTCTTTGGAAGGAGAATTGTCTGCCCGTTCTTTTTTTGAAGCTGATTCCACCATTTCTTTAAATGACGAATCTCTTTCTTCAGATTTTGCAGTCGGAATTTTCTTTACAGAAACATCGTGTTCCTGCTGTGAATTTACAATCTGTAAACTTAATGCCTGCATGGGCAACCTCCGGATTCTATAAACACCGGCGCGCTGCATTAACAGGCAATTTTGCTAATTTATTGAAAGCGGTTTGTTTGCCATCTTGCGTGAAATTTCAGCAGCACGATCACTAGGCATTAAGGAAAGCCAATATGCGACTGTAGAAGATTCACCAGAAGCGGCGGCAATCTCATCGGCGCGGCGCAGAACATCAATTACGTCCTGATCGTCCATTTCAACAAGAATTCCAACTGCGCTTTTTGGCGGCATACCGTTCAAATTTGCAACAATTTGCTCGATGTTTACACTTCTATCATCGTACTTTTTTACTAAATTATTAAATGTTTTTTCACGTTCAGCCTGAGTTTTTTCTTTGTCTTCAAGCTCCTGAGCAACTTGGGCGTTTGCATCCTCGCGCTCTTTTACTTCCGCTTCTCTTTTTGCAAGTTCCTGAGAACGAATATCAAGAGCCTCAAGTCTTTTTGCAAACCGGTCATTGTCAAGATCAGCCTCAACAAGCTCTTTTGAAGATGAAGCAGAAACAGAAGTCTGCGGAGAAAGCCCGGCTAATTTAAATAAAGGCGCAAAAGCCCTCTTAGCATGAATTATTCCCAGATAGTCAAACCAAAGAAGCCCGAATAAAACAAGAACTACAATAAGAATGATGAGGAGAATTGATTTTCCTAAAACTTTAGCGTTTGACATATATTGCTCCAGTTGATTATCGGACTTTTTTATAAAAACCTAAGAAAAACCATGCCAAAAAGAAACTGAGGGATGTCTTAAAAATATTTTTATGTCATTTTCGGGCTTGACCCGAAAATCTACTGCAATATTAAAAATATTTAGAGATTGTTAACCGAGTTTCTTCCAGAAACATCGCAGTATCAAGTACGACAATGACATTTTGAACTTATTAGACAGCCCCCATGAATTCTATTAAAGAAGACCACCAATTGCAGTACCAAGAGTAATGTCGTTTTCACGGCTGATTACATCAAAGTAAAGTCCGCGTTCTTTTACAAGAAGCTCTTCAAGATAACCAAGAACACGCTGGCGAACTTTATAAGTTTTAAAGAATGAAGTTCCGTTGCAAAGAATGCATACAGGCTTATCAGCAGTTTTGCCCTCCCCGCTCTTTATTACGCAGGCAGACAAAATTGCGGCGGCCATTCTAGCGCAGCGTTCTACAAGCGCATCAAGAAGCTGGAACAAAACATCGTAGTCATCGTCTTTGGCGCATTCAGCCATAATTGAACCTAGCTTTGAATTTGTTGAATATGGAGCATGAAGGAATGAATCCATTTCAATTTGAGTAAGAGAATCTAGCTTGGAAAGTTTTTCTGAAAGCTTTTCTGTAAAAAGATTTTCCTTGCCAGCAGTTGTTACAGCTTCAAAAGCAATAGGGCCCATGTATGCTCCTGAGCAAAGCTTTTCCATAATGCCGATTCCAGGCTTTTCGCTTTTTTTGTCAAATGAAATATCAAAGTCGCTTCTTGCAACCTTGTCGAATTTTCCAGACTCGCAGTTTATAATCTGTGTCTTTAAGTTTTTGTATTTAGGGTTTGCAGTCTGAATGTATGCGGAATTCATTCCAGTTCCAAGAATAAATCCAACGTAAGAAGAATATTTCATTCCTTCATCAGGGTCGGCAGCTCCGGCAAGCAAAGCGGAAACTGTGTCGTTCAGCATTGAAACATGCAGCTTGTTTTTCCAGCCGTGTTCTTTTAACGCTTTTTCAAGTTCTTTTCCAATATGGGAGCCTTCAACTTCTGGAGCTTTTACTTCCTTTGTAAAGTTAATTAGAACGCCATCTCCATCTTCCTGAATATCAACCGGATAAGAAAAACAGAAGCCAATGCTAGACGACTTGTCTTTTAAATGCTCAAGATTTGCTGCAATCTGGTCAAAGAATTCTTTTTTAGAAAGTTCTCTGTCAACGCCAGGCATTCTTGTTTTTTCCATAAAATCAATCGAAGGATTTCCATTTGAATCAAAAGTTACAAGGCAAGAGCGGAAATTTGTTCCGCCGGCATCAATTACAATGACACTTTTTCCAGCTGTAGCCTGAGACGGAGGATTCGCATAAGTTCTAATCATATCCTCGCCAGAAGGACGGCCGCTCAATCCTTCATTCATATCAAAAAGCATGGCTTCAACAACTGAATTAATGTCCTGATGGATGCTGAAATTATGTCTGCCCAAAAAGGCTGCAACTTTTCGGTTCATAAACGAACTCCTTATAAACTTGAAATTAAAAAGATTGCTACTATTATAAATATAAAACTAAGAATTATCAATCTGATTTATATGTTCAAAATGGAAATTATCGTATATAATCTATAAAAGAATAAGAAAATATCAGAGAGGTATTTATGAAATTTGCAAATTCATACAAATTTAAGTTTTTATTGTTTATATCTTTTTTTATAGTTCTTATTTCAGTTATTACCACGATAATAGCGATGATAAATATAAAATCAACAGCATTCAATGTTTTTTCATCACAAGGAGAATCCTTAGTAAAGCGCGCACTATACAAAATAGATGCAGACCGTTTTTCAGAGCTTGCAGAAAAACTTGACGAATCCCTTCCATATTATGACGAGCTGTACAAGGAACTTAGATTAATAAAATCACAAACCCAATGCAAATTCTTATATACAATGATTCCAAGCGGCGGAAACAATTTTACTTATGTTGTAGATGGAAGCACAACTCCTTTTGACGATGAAAATTTTTCTCCAATCGGAACTGTTGAAGACCTGACAAGTTACGGCGACTATCCGCACATTGTTCTGCATGAAAAAGAAATCATAATTTCAGATTTTAGAGAGCAAGATGAATGGGGCTGGATGATAACGGCTTATGCGCCAATTGTAAAGGATAATAAAGCAATTGGATTTGTTGCCTGTGATTTTGAAGCTGCTTCAATAATAAAATCTATAAAACAAAGCCAGACGACAATGACTGTTACCTGCCTGGTACTTTTGGTCATCTGCATTGTTTTTTCGTATATGTGGATTTCTTCATTTTTTATAAAGCTTTCTACAATTTCATATAGAATGGACGAAATCGCCAGCGGGGAAAGCGATCTTACAGCGCGTGTTTTGGAATACAAAGAAAAGGAAATTGCTGAAATTTCCAAGGCTTGCAACAAAATAATTGAAAAGCTCCAAAAAATGATTATTTCTGAAAAAACAGCAGTTTCAAAATTAAGTGAAAATTCAAATGTGCTTTTAAGCCAGACGCATGAAACAACAAGCCTAATTGAAACAGAAGGCAAATTAATAGAAGATATTTACTCAAAGGCAAAGGAGCAGACTGAAAAAACTCAGGAAGCAAACGGAACAATTGATGACGTTGTAAATTCCGTGATTGAACTTGACGAAAAAGCAAGAAACCAGCATGTGGCAATTCAGAATTCAACAGACGCCGTTAGCCAAATTACAAAAAACATCGAGGAAATCAACGAAAAAATTTCTGGAATCAACAGCGAATACGAAAATATCGTCAAAAAATCAAACGATGGAAAACAATGCCAGTCTGAAGTCGCAAAGAAAATTGAAGCGATTCAGGGGCTTGCAACTAAGCTTTTTGAAGCGAACAAAGTGATTTCTGAAATTTCAGCGCAGACAAATTTACTTGCCATGAACGCTGCAATTGAAGCGGCGCACGCAGGAGAAGCAGGAAAAGGATTCAGCGTAGTTGCAAACGAAATCAGAACGCTTGCAACAAATTCTGCCTCCCAGACAAAATCAATAAAAGAGCTTGTTGAAAATATTGAGTCAGCTGTGGAGCAAATGGTTTCAGCTTCTACAAATTCTACAAAATCATTTGACGCGCTGGAATCAAGCATAAAAAGCATGAACAGTTCAATTCAAAGCGTATGCGAAAAAATGAATGAGCAGAATTCAGAGTCAAGCAAAATCCAAAGCATGATGCAAATTCTTCATGAAGATTCCGATGCAATTTCTGTTTCGTCCGGGCAGCTCAAAATAAAAAATTCGCTTCTTGAAGAGCAGGTTTCAATTCTTCAGGAAAAAGCTTCAGAAATTCTTGATGGTTCAAGCACCGCTTCTGAAAATCTTGACAAGATGAAAAATTTTGCCGGCAAAGTAAATTCGCATTCAGAAGAAAATCTTGAGCTTTCTGAATCTGTAAAGAAAATTGTTGACAGCTATAAAACTGAATAAAAAAAAGCTAGTTAGCCCAAACTTCGAGTTTTATGATTTAATGTCATTATCGGGCTTGCCCCTGCGATGTTTCTGAAAGAAACTCG
>DKDI01000003.1:0-15338 GCA_002449305.1 Treponema sp. UBA6852 | reverse complement strand
AACATCGCAGTGTCGTAGCACGAGAATGACAGTTAAATTGCTGTTCTTATCAAAACTCAAAATTAAGGCTAGTTAAAAAAAGGAATAAAAATGTCTCTTGAAAACGATTTAAAGGACAAGCTCAATCCGGAGCAATACAAAGCTGTGTCTACAATTGAAGGACCGATTTTAATAATTGCAGGCGCAGGCTCTGGAAAGACACGCGTAATCACTTACAGAATCGCCAATATGCTTGAAAAAGGAATTCCACAAAGCCAGATTCTCGCGCTCACTTTTACAAACAAAGCCGCAAAGGAAATGGAAGAACGCATAAAAGAGCTTACCGGAAAAAAACTAAACAATCTTACAGTCAGCACTTTTCATGCATTCGGAGTTCGCATTTTAAGGCAGGAAATAACAAAACTTGGTTACCGGGAAAATTTTTCAATCTATGACGAAACAGACAAGAAAGCACTAATAAAAGAAAGCGGGCGTGAACTGAAATTTTCAGCGGATGCAATGGATCTTTACAAAATAAGCACATTGTTCAGCGATATAAAAACCGGACGTAAAAACTGGAATTCCGAAAGCGATATGTACAGAAGCCTTTACGAAGAATACCAGTCCGGTCTTAAGCTTTTTAATTCAGTTGATTTTGACGACTTGATTGTGCTTCCGATAAAACTTTTTAAGGAAAACCCGGAAGTCTTGGAATCATACAGAAACAGATTCCGCTACATAATGGTTGACGAATTTCAGGACACAAGCCATCAGCAGTACGAAATGATGCATCTTCTTGCAAACAAAAATATCGCTGTCGTTGGAGATGATGACCAAAGCATTTACAGCTGGCGAGGCGCAGATTTTCAAAATATAGTCAACTTTGAAAAAGATTTTCCTGATGTTACTGAAATACGGCTTGAGCAAAACTACCGCTCAACCGGCACAATTTTAGCAGCCGCAAACGGAGTCATAAAGCACAACACAAACCGAAAAGACAAGGAACTTTGGAGCGGAAACGGAAACGGAAAACCAATCGAGCTTTACTCACCAGAAAACGAAGCTGCAGAAGCTGATTTTATTGCAGAAGGAATTCTTGGAATCAGCGTAGACGAAAAACGCAACTATGACGACTTTGGAGTTTTAATCAGGGCAAACACACAGAGCCGCGCAATCGAAGAAGCATTTCTTGAAAATAACATTCCATACACAATGAGCGGAGGCACAAGTTTTTTTGAGCGAAAGGAAATAAAAGATGTAATCAGCTATTTGCGTGTAATTGCAAACCATGATGACGACATAAATCTTTTGCGCATAATAAACACACCGCGGCGTGGAATCGGAAAAGCTGCAATTGAATCAATAAACAAAGTCGCTTCAACAATGAATTTTTCTTTATGGGAATCCATTCAGGCAATCTTGTCATCTTCGGAAGAGGAATGTCCTGTAAGTGAAAAAACAAAAGCTGATTTTGAAGCCTTTTCAAATATAATAGAAAATTCTAAAAGCATGCTTTCCGGAAAAGGGCTTGCAAAAAAAGTGCGCGCTTTAGTAGATGAAATAAATTATTTTGACTACTTGATTTCAGAAAATCCCAAGAGTGAAAAATCCGCAAGATTTAAATACATGAACATCGAAAGTTTAATAAAAAGCATGGAGCAATGGGAAAACAATCCAAATTATGACGACACAAGCCTTTACGCATATTTAAATAGAATCACTTTGATTTCGCGGGACGACATGGACGATGAGCAGGACAAAGGAAAAGTGAATTTAATGACAATCCACGCAAGCAAAGGCTTGGAATTTCCAGTTGTGTTTATTGCAGGAGCGGAAGAAGGACTTATGCCTCATGCACACGCTGTAGAAGAAGGCGGAGATGTGGCAGTCGAAGAAGAGAGGCGGCTTTTTTATGTTGCAGTTACAAGAGCAAGAGACAGGCTTTTAATTTCATCTTGCTCCCACAGAAGAAAAATGACATCCACCGTTGAATGCGAGCCAAGCCGTTTTCTTGACGAAATTCCTACAAATCTTGTTGAATACCACGAGCCTTCAAAAGAAGTGGATGCAGAAACAGCACACGAGCTTTTGCAAAACATGCTGAAAAACATGGCAAAACCAAGAGTCCCAAAGATTTAAAAGTTCCAATCAAGATTGATATTTGCAAATGCAAAGTTCTTATGTTATAATAAAAAAATGAGAACAATTTTATCGAAAACAGTTTTTACTATTTTAACGGCAGTATGCACGCTGGCATTTTTTTCTTGCGCAACTTCTCCTAAGAATTCGGAATTCCTGAAAGTTGAAGACAAACAGACTCCGCCGCCAATGTTAACAGAACTTCCTGTTATTGAATATTCTGGAATCGGAATAAAATATGAAGTTGAATCAATGTTGCTTCATCACTTTCTTGTTGTCCAGGACAAAGATGCAAGCGGACAATTCGCGGCACGGCTTCTTGATGAGGCGGCAACAGCTAAGCTAAAGGTAAAATTTCCTGCCGGAACATACGAATGCCTTATAAAAGAAAAGGCCACAGACTCCGACCACAGCGCATTTTATGTTTATATTGACAACACTCCTTTCCGTGTTTATCCAAGCAATCCACCGCTAGGAACATGGGAACTTACAACTAGAGCGCCAATTTATTTTACAATTGACGAACCGCGCACAATTCTAATTACAATTCAGGCAAATTCAGAGCAAAAAACCGGAGATGTCGGAATGAACTTGGACTTTATACAGTTTGTAAAAAGACAATAAACAATATTTTTAAGTATAAAAAAAGCCTCGTCTTCACGAGGCTTTTTCTTTTCACTTTATCTTGACTTATAGTTAGCGTCTATCCATTTTGTATATTCTCCGCTAAGAATATGGTCAACCCACTCTATATTTTTTAGATACCAGTCAACAGTCGCATTCAAGCCTTCCTCAAATGTCATTTTGCGTTGCCAGCCAAGCTCAGTTTTTATTTTAGTGCAGTCAATAGCGTAACGCTTGTCATGTCCCGGGCGGTCTTTTACATAAGTGATTGTTTTTTCAATTTCAGAAACTGGCTTTCCAAGTTTTTTAGCGGCAAGCTCAATCACTTTATGAAGAAGCTTTATATTCTGCCATTCATTTTCTCCGCCAATATTATATTTCTGCCCAATCCGCCCTTTGTTTACAATAAGCCAAACCGCGCGGTTGTGATCTTCAACATAAATCCAGTCGCGGATATTGTCTCCCTTGCCATAAACAGGAAGAGATTTTCCATCACGGATATTGCTAATCATAAGAGGCAGAAGTTTTTCCGGAAACTGATATGGACCATAATTGTTTGTGCAGTTGCTTAAAGTAAGCGGCAATCCATAAGTATGGAAATACGCCATTGCAATATGGTCAGAACTTGCCTTGCTAGAAGAATACGGAGAGCGAGGATCATAAGGAGTCGTTTCTGTAAAATATCCAGTTTCACCAAGTGAACCGTAAACTTCATCAGTTGAAATATGATGAAAAAGAACATCGTCTCTGAATGTTCCATCCGGCTTTTTCCAAAAATTGCGGGCAGCATCCAAAAGCGTAAAAGTTCCCATCACATTTGTTTTTATAAAAGTTTCAGGTCCCAAGATAGAACGATCAACGTGGCTTTCCGCGGCAAAATGAATAATTGTGTCTATGTCGTACTGCTTTAAAATCCGCTCAATTTCCGGGCGATTGCAAATATCCACTTTTTCAAAGAAGTAACGCTTTCCGCCAAATTTTTCCTCAACATCCTTTAAAGACTCAAGATTTCCGGCATAAGTAAGGCAGTCAACATTTACAACGTTTCCGCTAAAATCTGCATCGTTAAAAAGATTTCCATTCGCTGAAGAAAGTCCAAATAAATAGTGAATAAAATTCGAGCCAATAAAGCCAGCTCCGCCAGTTACAAGAATATTTTTTAGTTTGCGCATTTTATTTTCCCTGCCATTTTCCATTTAAATCAAAATAATCCGCATCAAAAGAGAATGACGGATGCTTCTTGTCTTTTTCACTTAAAAGCGGAATCTGTTCAGCTCCAACAGATTTCCAGTCGATTCCAATTGAAGAATCATTCCACATCAAGCCGCCTTCATCTTCTGGATGATAAAAGTCCGTGCATTTATAAGCAAAAACCGCCGAATCAGAAATTACATAAAATCCGTGGGCAAAGCCTTCTGGAATGTAAAACTGATTCTGTTTTTCACTGTCAAGAACAACTCCGTAGTATTTTCCAAATGCAGCAGAACCTTTGCGCAAATCCACGGCAACATCAAAAACTTTTCCATGCAAAGAACGCACAAGTTTTCCCTGAGGATGCTTTGTCTGAAAATGCAGTCCGCGCAAAACGCCTTTTGAAGAAGATGACTGATTGTCCTGAACAAATTTCATTTTTAGTCCGGCTTCGAAAAAATCTTTTTCACTGTAAGTTTCCAAGAAATATCCGCGGCTGTCACCAAAAACTTTCGGCTGAATTTCATAAAGTCCTGAAAATTCTGTTCCATCAGAAGCAAAGCATTTTTTAAAATCGAACATCAGTTTGCTCCTGCAATATATTCAAGATAACGGCCGTATTCAGTTTTGTAGCCCGAAGCAAGAGACAAGAGTTCTTCTTTTGAAATCCAGCCATTGCGGAATGCAATTTCTTCAATGCAGCTTACATACATTCCCTGGCGTTTTTGAATTGTTGCAATAAAATTACTTGCTTCCAAAAGCCCGTCGTAAGTTCCTGTATCAAGCCAAGCCATTCCGCGGCCAAGAAGCTCAACAGAAAGCTGTCCTCTTGAAAGGAATTCGTTATTCACAGAAGTTATTTCAATTTCTCCGCGGGCAGAAGGCTTTACATCAGCGGCAATTTTTACAACATCATTTGAATAAAAGTAAAGTCCCGGAACTGCATAGTTTGATTTTGGAGCTGAAGGTTTTTCTTCAATTCCTAAAACTTTTCCAGATTTATCAAATTCAACAACTCCATAAGCTGAAGGTTCTTTTACATAATAGCCGAAAATCACACTGCCCTTTCCAGACTCAACAGTTTCTTTTGCGCGCTTTAAAGTTGAAGTGAAAGACTGACCGTAAAAAATGTTGTCGCCAAGAACCAATGCAACGCTGTCATCCGCAATAAAATCTTTTCCAATAATAAAAGCGTCAGCAAGTCCGCGCGGTTTTTCCTGAACTTTATATTCAAATTTCATTCCAAGCCAATTTCCGTCTCCAAAAAGCTCCTTGAACAAAGGCAAATCCCTTGGAGTTGAAATTACAAGAACTTCTTTTATTCCCGCAAGCATAAGACAGCTTAACGGATAATAAACCATCGGCTTATCATACAACGGAAGAATCTGCTTTGAAACTGCTTTTGTGATTGGATAAAGTCTAGTTCCAGAACCGCCTGCTAAAATAATACCTTTCATTTCTCAATCCTTGTTTTTTATGTTGCTTTTAAAATCCAAAAGAAACACCTGTAAAATTTATTTTCCTTCGTCCCATGCTTTTTTTATTAAGGAAACTGCGCTTTCATCATTTTTAATATTTTCAATTGCATTCAAAAGGAATGCAGTAAAGACAAAAATAAAGAACGCGGCAAAAGTTGCAACTATAAATTTAATTGCCCTTCTTCCTGAATCTACTATAGAAGAAAGAAGAATAGGTTCTGAAACAAATTTTTCATGGCTGGCTTTAAATGTTTTTATATCTGATGAAATTTCAAGACAATTTACAGACACAGAAATAGTTTTTATTTCCGACTTTTCATTTTTTTCTCTCCAAACAACTGGCAGACTCAAATTTCCATATTGTTCAATAATTTTATCAGCATTTTCTTCCAACGAATTAATTCTTTGCATAGCAGAATCTTCTATGTAAGAGTTAGTGCTTTTTAAGAGTTCCAAAATAAAATCATTCAATTCATTTTCTTTTTCAGCAGGAATTTTGCAAAGCAATGTAATTCGGTCAGAAGCATTAGACGACTGGACAGAAAAATTTCCTCCATTTACTGCTTGCTCTACGTTTTCAAAAATATGAAAATCTTTTTGGCACTCAGAAATTACAGCAGGATCTTGCATATAATCAACGGCAGATTTAAGAACATCATATCCTGTTGCATTAAAAACGCTGGCAGGCAATCGTTCCGTTTTTAGCGCGTAAGAAACTGTAAGCGTTTTTTTATTCAGCGAAGGAACAAATTTCGGCAGGACAAAAAGCCATGCAAAAGCGGCAAGCGCAACAGAAAGTGTTCCTATAACAATAAGTTTTCTATAGCGGATAAGAACCGCAAACAAATCAATCAAAGAAATTTCATCTTCATTATTATTTTCGTACTGTTCAGTCATAAATCTATTCTATTATTTATTATTTCAAAAATCAACAACAATTCACTTTTAGTCAGTCAAACCGCTTTTGGGAATTCCAACACGGTTCAACGGCCAGAATCTAAAGCAGGCTTTTCCAAGCATACGGCTTCTGTTTACATATTGAGGAGAGAGGCTTGTATAGTAAGTTACAGACATTGAATCCATTTTCGAAACTGAAACTAAAGTCTGCTCGTAGCTATGGCGCATATCAAGAGAATTGTAACGGTTGTCTCCCATCATAAAATAGCAGTTTTCAGGAATGTACTGAGCGTTTCCATTCGCATCATTTGCAGGGAAAACAGGAAGATTTCTTAAATCCATTTCAAGAATGTAAAGACAAAGTTCTTGAGCCGCCTTAAGATATTCCATTCGCACAGAATCAGACTGCCATTTTGAAACTGGAATTTCAGAAGCCAAGAGACTTGCATTTCTTACAAGAATCCTGCCGAATAAAAGCTTTGCCATTACATTGAGTCTGAAACTTGATTCCGCATACGCATCGCTTCCAACCATTTGCAAAGAAATATTATTTTCACGGTGCCAGCTATTCAAGAACGAGTCAACCCAATCGGAGCCGCCTTTTACAGTCAAAAGCGAAATCGTTTCGTTATTTATATTTGAAAACAAATTGTAGACAAACAAATCGCGCGCGGAAAAAATCTCTTCAATAGATTTGCCCGAATTTTCTTTTGGACGCGCATAACGAGCAAATTCCTTGGAAAGTTTTTCGCATTCAGCTTTTGCGCTGTTCAAGTCAAGAGTTCTGCGCTGCTCTTCAATCTTCAAAGTCGATTCAGCCTGAGCTTCGGAGAGAGGAATTGCCTGAATTTTTGATTTTATCTTTGAAGAAAGCGGATTCAAATTCCAAGCAGCCCAAGAAGAATCCTGCACTACAGGCTTAAATTCCTTGCTGCCTTTTGTACGCGAATAAAGAGTTCCATCAAGCATATAAATTTGCTCGCCCGGAACTGCGGTTACACGCTTTACAAGAGGGTCGGCTTTTATTTCGCCATGCTCGTCAGTGTTTGTCTTTAAAAGTGTAAGGCTGCACATATAAATAAACTGGCTGAAAAAAGTTTTCACTTCATTTTCGCGGTCGCTTCCGTAATGCGGATTTCTAAAAACAACAATGTCGCCTCTTTTATATTTTTGAATATAAGGGAAAC
This sequence comes from Treponema sp. UBA6852, assembly GCA_002449305.1. Classification (GTDB taxonomy): domain Bacteria; phylum Spirochaetota; class Spirochaetia; order Treponematales; family Treponemataceae; genus Treponema_D. The sequence continues at coordinate 7,843 of DKDI01000003.1, read as the reverse complement.
CTGCGTTGCTAAGCGGAAACTTCGGACCGGCAAGAGATTTAAAAACAACAACCCTGTCTTTTACAAGGAAAGTCGGAACCATGCTTTCTGACGGAATTTCGTAAAGCTGAAAAATAAAAATATTCAAAAGCATGATTGTAAAGACAGCCTGGAAAAGCGCGTCAATCCATTCAAGAATTTCAACAGCAACACGCTTTATTCCCTTTGGCTTTTTGTAAGGATTCGTCTTTAAAAATTCAGCCCAGCCGGAATCAAGAGACGCAATCCGTTTTTCAGCAAGAAAATACTGCGCCAAAACTGCAAGAACAAGAATCACAATCCAAGCAAAAGCACACAAAAAATCAAAGGCAGCAGGAAATCCAAATTTTCCAGAACGCTGAATAACAAAAGCTGTTATAAAAACAAAAGGCTCGTACTGAAAAACACGGCGCACAGAATTCAAGTGGCGCACTGATTTATTTTTTACAAGCTCAACGTATGAAGCAAAATAAAGAAGAACAGTAAATCCTGCGGAAATAGGAAAAGCCACGGCGGAAATGTCCAAATGCATATAAAGACATAGAACAGAAAAAATTGCCGCACAAATTAAATTCAGTTTTATAATCAACGAAAAATTTTTCATGCAGATATTCTATCACAAAACAAAATCCGTTGCCACAAATTTACTGCATGAAAAATTTTCATCGCCATTCCCCTGCAAATTCATTGTCTTGTTTCATAGGGATTACCGGGTCAAGCCCGATAATGACAGCATGGGATTAATAATGGCATTCCTTTTATTTTTCGTACTTTTTCAAGGCCTCTTCTTTTTCGTGGATTTTTTCTTTAAGCTCATTTATTGAAGAAAGTTTTTCAGAAACAACGAGAGAATCTTTTGAAATTGAAATTCCGTCTTCCGCAAGCTGATCCGCAACAGCCTGTCCAAGCTCCTGATATTTTTTTTCAAGGCGGTTTTTAAGCTGAACAATATCAATTTTGTTAACGGACTTGTCGCCAAATTCACTTATTGCAGAGCCAGCTGTTTTCAAGCCTTTTTTAGAAGCTTCAACACCTTTGTCAAGATACTGCTTTAAAGTTTTTGCAAATATCTTTTTGCCAGCAGCAGTTTCTTCTTTTTTTTCTTCATTGATTTCTTCTGACATTTTTCGCCTCCGGTTTATTTCAATATATTCTATTGTAATTGCCATTCTCCATATTCGTCAATAAGTTCAGTCTTAAAACTAGGCATTGGATGCCACGAAATTGCAAAAGTTATATACGGATGATAGTCATAAGTTTTTGCGCCGCTTCCATTTGTAACAAGACGAGGCTTAAAGGAAATTGAGCCTGTCATATCCCAGTCGTGCAAATTTCTTGTAATGCTGACCTTTAAAGTCTTTAGCTTGAACCCAGAAGAACGTCTGTTAAGCTGGTCTGAGTCATAAAACTGACCGTCGCCCCAGAAAGCAAAAGAATTCCACAAGTCAACAAACATATTTTCTTCGCCGGAAATAACATTGTCGTATTTTGTGAATCTTTGGAAATATCGGAAAATAACATTGTTTTGAGTTTCCGCACTGAACGAAAGTTCAAACGCTTCGTGGATTTTAAAAGTCAAAGACGGAACAAATCTAAAATAGCTGTTTGTTGGACGAACGCAGTCATAGACAATCCCAGCCGTAAGAGATGGCGCCCAAGTAATTCGTTTTTTCCAATACTTGAAATTTTTTCCGGAAGTTGAATACGCAAGGCTCAAAGTGTAAGGAACAAACTTCTTGTCTTCTTTTGCAATCCAGCCTTCGCTTGAATCAAAATCGTAGCAAGTCGTATACTGCATTATGTACGACAGCTGAAAATCATTCCAAGAAAAAGAAAGTTTCATTGAATCCGAACGTTTTTCTTCCATTTCGTAATTAAAGGATTCTGAAAATAAAAGTTTTCCGCTAAAAAATTTCAGTGTGGCAGACTGCTTAAAAGGATTCCAAATGAAATTGTCTGTATCTTCATTTTCCTGCTTTATCCCGACTTCCGCAGAAAGGCTTGCATAAGGAAAAGAAAAAGATGCGTTTAAAGTGTACTCGTCAAGCTGCGGCGGAAGATTTGAAGTCAATGTGAGCGACTGCGAAAAACCATCTGATTCTTTTGCGACAAGTTTTGCGCTCACTGTATGAGAAGTTACAGTTTCTTCGTCAGTGAGTTTCATAACCGCATATTCCCATTCAGGCTTTTCAGCGTCTCCAATAAATTCTGTCTTTATAATTTTTATAGAAGAGTTCCAAGCAATACTTGAATCCTTGAACACGTCAGAATAAGCAAATGGATTTATAGAAAAAGTATTGTCATTTACCAAATCCATTTTTTTAGCTTTGTAATCAGAAAGCTTTACCGAATTTTTTGAAGACTCGGAAGTATAGCCATCAAGATTTGGATGGGTCTGATAAATAGGATTAAATGTAAAATCATTTTTTGAATAAACAAAAGGATTTCTAAACCCCAGCTCGCTTGAAATTGTAGTAGGAATTTTTATCTGATAATAAGTTGAATAAAAATTTCCCCATTCAAAATCAGAAGGCTCAAGCAAGTCAGAAGAATTATAGTTGATTTGAGATGTAAACTGCGGAACTATCGAGTAGCCAAGTTTGTATTCAATTCCCTTTACATCAATAATATTTTCTTTTGGCTTTGGCGCAAGTTCCTGTATAGAAAAAGCAAGCGCATCATCTTTTTCTTTCTCTGATTTTTTTTGCGTCCCATCTTTTGTTTCTGAATTTTGTGAATTGGCTTCTTTTTGCTTTTGACTTTTTAAGTCTTCTGGAATTTCAAGTTCTATTGGAAACGAAGGCGGATCAAATTTCTCATAAACTTTTTCAAATGGATATTTAAAAATCGTCCCTTCAATTTTTGCTGCGATTTTAAATGGAACAACTTGCGATGGATAAAAAAACGAACGCTCAGGGCTGTAAGTGCGCCAGTCAATTGCGGCAGAAGAAAAATCAGAATCAGTTCTGGACTTAGAATTAAATGAAATATCCGCCGACAAATTTGTAATGGACAAAGTTGAAATAAACGGCTTTACAAAATTCGGAAGCGGAACAGAATAAGAAGCGTTTGCAGTCCATTCAAATGAAGATGTCTGCGAAGAAGTATCTTCTGTGTCGCTATCATCAGTTTTTGTCTGGCCCAAAAGAAAATTTATCCAGTCAAGATATTCAGACCTCTTTTCAAAATCTTCCGTAAAAAACGGATCGCTGTAAACAGGCATGGAAAGGCTCAATGAAAACGGCTTTTTTATGGAAGCGCTTAACTTGCCGCTATAACGAAACGGAGCTTCAACTCCAAGAAAATTAGACTTGTCTTTTTCAATTTTTCCGTCTGAAGAATAAGGAGTATATTTTCCACCTGAATAAAAAACTGTATTTGTAAACGCAAGCTGAGCTCCGGCTTCAATCGAAGAAATGTAGTCCGAAGAAGTCGGCTTATAAACGCCAGAAAGTCCAGTTGAAAATCCAAGGTTCGCATAGTAGTCAGCCATAAACTTTAAATAGCTTGAAGCGTCTCCTTTAAAATTCTCGTCCAGATTGTGCAAAACAAGGCCTTCCCTCTTTTGCTCTTTTAAAGTTGAAGGGCGCATAAAGTTGAAGATTCCAGCCGCAAGATCGTCATCAGAAGAAGTGTCAGAATCTTGCAAAGGTTTTCTTCCAATCAAATAAGTTGTAGTCTGAAAATAATATCCAAACCTCTCGTCATATCCAAACGCTGGGTTAAACAAAAGCTCATCCTTTGGATAATAAAAAGCCGGAAGATATAAAACTGGAATTTTTCCAACGTAGACAACCGCATTCAAAAACGCAAACTCGCCTCCGGGAAGAAGCCAAATTCTTGAAGCCTTTACTTTCCAATGAGGATCTTCATCATCGCAAAAAGTAAGCGCGGCATTTTTAAATGCAACAGAGCCAGAAGAATCTCTGCCAAAAATTTCAGAAGCGACAATCATCGTTGAGCCGGACGGAAGCTTCAAAGCTCCGCTTCCTGCATTGAAAATTCTTCCATTGTCAAACACGCCTTCCAAAGTGCTTGTGTTAAGCAAAACTGTTGAAGCAGAAATGTCCTGTTCGTCGCCACTTGTGCTAGATTTTAAAATGCGCACGTTTCCTTTTGCATAAAGCATTTGTGTTGAACGATTAAAAGTTACATCGTCAGCTTTTATTTCTGTCTTTGATTTTTCTTTTTCAACAGAAAGCTTTACGTTTCCAGAAAGGTGAATTTCATCTTCGCTTGTATTTTCATTTTTTTTGTATTCTGAATAGTTTGCGCTTATGATTGTTACAACTGTAACTTCGCTTTGAGAAAACGCAGGCTTAAATAAAAAAAACAAAAAAAGTAAAAAAAGAGCAGTTTTTTTTCCGAATGATGAAAGCAAAAAAAACATTTTTTACAAAAGCCTGTCTCTTTCTTTTTCGCGTTCAAGAAGCTGGGAAACATATTTTCCTGTATAGCTTTCTTTTGACTTTGCAACTTCTTCTGGAGTTCCTGTCGCAATAACAGAACCGCCGCCGCTTCCGCCTTCAGGACCAAGGTCAATTAAATAGTCCGCCTGGCAAATAACGTCAAGGTTATGCTCAATCATCACAACAGAATTTCCTTTGTCAACAAGTTTTTGAATAACGCTCATAAGCTGCTTTATGTCAACAAAGTGAAGTCCGGTCGTAGGCTCATCTAAAATATATAAAGTTTTTCCAGTTGAAGGACGCGAAAGTTCAGACGCAAGTTTTACACGCTGAGCTTCTCCTCCGCTCAAAGTAAGCGCATTCTGCCCAAGCTGAATATAACCAAGACCAACGCTTTTTAAAGTTTCAAGTTTTCTTGCGATATGCGGAATTCCAGAAAAGAAATCGGATGCCTCTTCAATTGTCATGTCAAGAACATCGCTTATGGATTTTCCTTTGTAAAGAATGTCCAAAGTTTCCTGATTGAATCTCTTTCCGTGACAGACATCGCATGGAATAAAAACATCAGGAAGAAAATTCATTTCAATCGTCAAAGTTCCAGCACCCTGGCAAGCCTCGCATCTTCCGCCTTTTACATTGAAAGAAAAACGTCCGCTCTTGTAGCCTTTTGCCTTTGCTTCCGGAATGCTTGCGTAAAGCTCGCGGATTTTATCGAATACACCAATGTAAGTTACAGGATTGCTCCGTGGAGTTCTTCCAATAGGGCTTTGGTCTATGCTGATTACTTTGTCAATATTTTCCAAGCCTGAAATTTTTTTGTAAGAACCAACAGGAAGCTCGCTCTTCATAATTTTATTGCTTATTGCAGGAAACAAAACGTCATTCAGCAAAGTTGATTTTCCGCTGCCAGAAACTCCAGTTATGCAAGTAAAAGTTCCAAGAGGAATTTCAACGCTCACATTTTTCAAGTTGTGCTCTGTAACATTTTGAATTTTTATAAAGTTTCCGTTTCCAGTTCTTCTTAGCTTTGGAATTTCCATTCTGATTTTTCCGGCAAGGTACTGGCCAGTAAGACTTTCTGGAATTTTCATAACTTCCTGAGGCGTTCCTGATGCCATGATTTTTCCGCCGTGAACGCCAGCTCCAGGACCAATGTCAACAAGATAATCCGCCGTAAGCAAAGTCTGCTCGTCATGCTCAACAACAATCACCGTATTGCCAAGATTTCTAAGATACAAAAGAGAATCAATGAGCCGCTGATTGTCCCGCTGATGCAAACCGATTGAAGGTTCGTCCAAAATATACATAACCCCGGTAAGTCCTGAGCCAATCTGTGTTGAAAGCCTTATGCGCTGCGCCTCGCCTCCGCTTAAAGTTGCAGCCGAACGCTGAAGCGTAAGATATTCAAGTCCAACATTTTTCAAGAACGAAAGACGCGATTTTATTTCCTTTAAGATTTGCGCGGAAATCTTTTCTTCTGTTTCTGAAAGATTTAATTTTTCAAAGAAGTCTATAGTTTCTGTAACAGAAAACTCGGTCAAGTCCCAGATGTTTTTTCCGCCAACAGTAACGCCAAGCGATTCCGGGCGAAGACGTTTTCCGTGGCAGGACGCGCACTCTTTATGCGACATAAATTTTTCAAGAGATTCCCTTGCGTTTTCTCCCCAAGCTTCATTGTAGCGGCGGCGTAAGTCACCGAAAATTCCAAGCCACGGACGGTTGTAAGAACTTGTTCCTTCGCCGCTTTGTTTTTTGTAAATCCACTTTATGTTTTTCTGTGCATCTCCGTTCCACAAAAAATCGCTTTGCTTCTTTGTAAGATCTTTGAGAGGAGTTTCAAGAGTAAAACCCGCTTCATTTGCAACAGCTTCAAACATCGCATGGTTCCAGGAACTTTCCGGATTGTAAGCCTGAATTCCGTACTCATTGAACGAAAGGGAAGAATCCGGCGCAATTAAATTTTTGTCGTATTCCATTTTTTCGCCAAGACCAGTGCAGTCGGGGCAGGCTCCAAACGGATTGTTAAAAGAGAACATTCTAGGCTGAAGTTCTGGAATAGAAATTCCGCAGTCAGGGCAGGCATTCTTCTGTGAAAAGAAAACTTCCTCTTCTATAAAATCTGCGGCAGAATCAACTGACTTTCCTTTTGCAGAAAGCTCATGCACAACATTTTCATAAGCCTCGTCTGTCTTATTTACGCGGCGCAAAACTATTATAACTCCGTTTGAACTTTGAAGCGCAGTTTCAACAGAATCGGCAAGACGTTTTCTAATTTCAGGCTTTAAAACTATGCGGTCAACAACAATTTCAATTGTGTGCTTTTTTTGCTTATCCAGTTTTATGGAATCCTCAAGCTCCACCATAAGGCCGTCAATTCTAGCGCGCACAAAGCCTGATTTTTTTGCATCGTCAATAACTTTTTGATGCTCGCCTTTTTTTCCGCGGATAACAGGAGAAAGAATTGTAAGCTTAGTTCCCTGCGACCAGGAAAGAATTGTTTCTATAATCTGGTCAACTGACTGCTCCTTGATTTCCCGGCCGCAATTCGGACAGTGGGCTTTTCCGATTCTTGCATACAAAAGACGGTAATAGTCATAGATTTCTGTTACAGTTCCAACAGTTGAACGCGGATTTTTATGGGTTGTCTTCTGTTCAATTGAAATCGCAGGAGAAAGCCCCGTAATCAAATCTACATCCGGCTTGTCCATTCTTCCAAGAAACTGCCTTGCATAAGAAGAAAGGCTTTCCATATATCTGCGCTGGCCTTCAGCAAAAAGAGTATCAAATGCAAGTGATGATTTTCCGCTGCCAGAAAGTCCGCTTATGGCAACTAGCTTATTGCGCGGAATTTCAACACTGATATTCTTTAAGTTATGCTCGCGCGCACCTTGAATTACAATTTTCTCATCGTTGAATGCGTTCATAGTCTTTTATTATAGAAGAAAAGCAGACAAATGAAAATGCCTGCATAAGTTCAAGCCAGGGCAAACGCATTATAAATAATTTAAGTACCCTTAATTTCGAGTTTTGACAAAACATTTTCTTAACTGTCATTCTAGTGCTAACAATCTTGTCATTGCCGTGCTTGACACGGCAATCTCCGCACGTCAGATCCTCCGGTCAAGCCGGAGGATGGCAGAATAGATCAAGCACGGCAATGACATTAAATTATAAAACTCGACATTTGTGCTAAGTAAAGTTTGCTCAAAGGAACGGTTCCTGGGGCAAAAACACTCTGATTGTTGCGGCCGCATGAGCGGGCAATTCTATAGTTACTTTGCAACAATCAGCGTGTAGCGCATTATTGCGCGATTTTGAACCACGAAACTGTAACTGAAAGCCAGTTTTATGCTGAATGCATTTATAATGCGTTTGACCTGAAGTTCAAGCAAAGCTAATAGGTCGAATTTCGAGTT
>DKDI01000028.1 GCA_002449305.1 Treponema sp. UBA6852 | reverse complement strand
AATACAAAACGCCAAACAATGATTCTTCTGGGCATCATGAATTATGGCATGCCGTTACCAGCAACAAGGTAACTTTTGACGCTGGCGATGACTCCGTTATCCAGACTGTGCTTCAAATCGACGGACTTGGCCGTGCGGTCAGAACTGCAAAGTCCGGCTTTGTCAACGGCAGGGACGGCTGGAACGCGAGCGGCGCGGTCGAGTACGACAGCAAGGGAAGAGCCACAAAGGAAGGCATGACGGAATTCATACAGGGAGACATTCAGACGCTTCTTGAATCCGTGCCAAAAATGACAGCTTTATATACCGCTTATGAATACGACGAGAAGGACAGGCAAATTAAGACTACCCTGCCCGACAGCTCTATGCAGTCAAGTGCCTTTTATATAGAAGAAAACAGGCTAATAACAGAGACAGCCGACCCGCTCGGAAATGTGTCTGCGCAGGAGACAGACAGCCGCGGAAACATTGTCCGAATAGCGAAAAAGGACGCACATGGAAAACTGCTCACGCAGGCAACTTACCGCTATAATGCTATGGGCGAAATGCTAAAGGCCTTTGACGCGAAAGGACACCCGATAACGGCGGAATACGACCTTCTTGGTCGCAGAACCGCCCTTGAAAGCAAGGACTCAGGACGGCAGGAATTTTTCTATGACGAGTGCTCCAGCCTCGTGCGCGAAAGCAGCAGCGTTCTGCGCGAAAGCAACAAACAAATTCTTTACGAGTATGACGGGCTGAACCGCCTTATAAGAATTGATTATCCCGACACGGAAGATACTGTTTATACCTACGGAGGCGCAAACAGCACGCATGGAGCGGCAAACAGGATTCTGTCTGTAACAGACGCAAGCGGCTCACTTGAGTACGAGTATGGAAAGCTTGGCGAAGTTATAAAAGAAACCAGAACACTGGCAACACACCTGAACGGCAGCAATCCGACAGAGACCGCCGTCATGGAATACAGAAGCGACTACCTCGGCAGAATGCAGTGGATAGCCTACCCCGACGGAGAGAAAGTAACCTACGACTACGACAACGGCGGTCAGGTAATTTCTGTAACAGGCTCTAATTATGGAAACGAATTCAACTATGTGACAAACATCCTCTACGACCAGTACGGACAAAGAACGCGCATAGACTACGGAAACGGAACATTCACAGAATATAATTATGACCCTGCGCGCAGATGGCTTGATTCAATTAAAACTGAAAACAAGTGGGGGCAAAGTTACCAGAATATAGCCTATAGTTTTGATGCGGTCGGCAATGTCCTTGGTTACGAGAATGATTGCCTTGGCGACGCAAGCGGAAGCTACACAACAAGGCAGGCATACTCTTATGACAGTTTGTATCAATTGATAAAAGCGGACGGCGAGACGACCTACAATCCGTACCAGTCCAGCGTGCCGGAGTTCAAGTCTAACTATACACAAACCTTTACTTTTGATAGTATTGGACTTGGAAACATGACAAGCAAAGTTTCGTTAGAAAGCATAACGCCTCAGAAGACTATCGGTGATAATCTGAACTACAGTTTCAAGTATGTATATGACGAAAACTTTGCCCATAGGCTTGTTCATGCAGGCGAACGTTATTATAAGTACGACGCAAACGGAAACATCGTCTGCGAGCAGGACGGAGCGTTTGACGGCTCTGATGAAACCGTTACTTATCATAAAATAACACAGGAAGCTGACGATGTTTATTCAACAGATTACGGCTGGGGATTATTTAAAGAGGAAGATAAAAGCGGTGGCGGAAACGGAAAAATAAACGGCACTAAGTACAAGCGCACCTATAAATGGAACGAGCGTAACCAATTAGTTTCAAGCGTGGATGACAGCTACAGCACCGCCTACGTCTACGGACAGGACGGACAGCGGAGCAACAAATACACGCAGAATTCCGAGACATTATATTTTAATAAGATGTGGACGCTCCACACAGACAGCGGAAACAATGTCTACGGCGGACAGACCGCAAAAAACATATATCTTGGAGACACGCGCATTGTAACCAAGCTCAACAGCGGCGACGAGCCGACCTACAACGAGGAGTACTACAAGCAGTACTACTACCACTCTGACCATCTCGGCTCTGCCTCGCTCATCACAGACTACAAGGGCGATGAGTACCAGAGAATTGAGTACACGCCTTACGGCGAGACCTGGGTTGAGAATACAAGCAACACTGGGCTTGAGTACCTGCCGTATAGATTTACCGCTAAGGAACTCGATGAAGAAACAGGGCTTTATTATTATGGCGCGCGCTATTTAAATCCAAGAACAAGCCAGTGGATAAGCACAGACCCGGCGCTGGGTGAATATATACCTGCAGCTCCAGTGAATGACGAGGCAAAGAAAAACAACCAGAATCTGCCGGGTATGGGAGGTGTGTTTAATCACATCAATGCTAATTTGTACCACTACGCAGGGAATAATCCAATCAGATACACTGACCCAGATGGAAGGGAAGATTTCATTCCATTTACATCTTTTTCTAGTTTTGTTTCTTTTTTGTTTACCAAGGATGCAAATTTCAAAACTATAAAAACTTATGGAGACTCATTATCTGGCGATGCTTCTGCACAAATTTTAGCCAACACAATTACAAAAAATGCAGTCAATGAGATTATCAAAAATACAGGTGAAAATATAAAAAGTTCTGGAGAGATTTTCTTTGAAGCCTCCTCTAAAACTGCAGGAATAATCTCAGAAGTAACAGGAGATATTGCATTAGCTGGATTTGCTACTGGTCAACCTGAAATAGCATTTTCCATGGGCAGTATATCTACAATAGCTGGAGGTGCAGAAATTCCTCTACTAGGATTAAAAGCTTTATGTACTGGAAATAAAAAAGATATGGAAAAATTTAAGTTAACAACAGAATCATTTGCACTATCTATAGGAACTAATTATGGAATTTCAAAGGGAATTCAATATGGTTTCAAAGATTCTGTATCAACATTCAATGCTGATGCAACTGCTGCATTTACTGATAAAATTTTACAAAACTATATGAAAAATGAGGATGATAAATGAAAACAAACTTTAATTCATGTGAAATTTTACTATTTATTTTGGGATTAATTTGCTATATAGCATATAAACAAACAAAGGTTAATTTTTTATTAATAGTATTATTGCTAGATGGAATATCATGGGGGGGGGAGTAGGTATAATTAATAAATGGAAATGTTCTAACAAAGAAGATCCTATATGGCTTTATCATTTTGTAAGATTCGTAGCAATATTTGGAGGCTTAATCTCATTTATAATATTTTATACAGTATACAAAATTTTTTATCACTAACAAAAGATCGCGTTTGATTCTGACGGGCTTGGAAACATGACATCCAAAATCTCAACAGAAACTGTATCGCCAAATAAGGCAATCGGAGACAGCCTGAACTACAGCTTTAACTATGTCTACGATGACAGCTACGCCCACCGCCTGACAAGCGCGGGCGGCCGCTATTACAAGTACGACGCTAACGGAAACATCGTCTGCGAGCAGGACGGCAGCTTTGAGAGCGGCAGCGAAGAAACCGTTTACCACAAGATTACGCAGGAATCAGAAAACGTCTACTCTACGGATTATGGATGGGGATTATTTAAAGAGGAAGATAAAAACAGCGGAAAAGCAAGCTCCGCTAAATACAAGAGAACCTACAAATGGAACGAGCGCAACCAGCTTGTAAGCTCTGTTGATGACAACTACAGCACAGCCTACGTCTACGGACAGGACGGACAGCGTTCTAATAAATACACGCAGAATTCCGAAACGCTTTACTTCAACAAAATGTGGACTCTGCACACCGACAGTGGTAATAATGTCTACGGCGGACAGACTGCTAAAAATATTTATTTAGGTGAAACAAGGATTGTCACAAAGCTGAACAGCGGTGAGAATCCGACTTACCATGAGGAGTATTACAAGCAGTATTATTATCACTCAGACCACTTGGGAAGCGCAAGCCTCATCACGAACTATAAGGGCGACGAGTACCAGCACATTGAGTACACGCCTTATGGTGAGACCTGGGTTGAGAAGACAATCAACAATGGATTGGAGTATCTGTCGTACAAGTTCACAGGCAAGGAACTCGATGAAGAAACAGGGCTTTATTATTATGGCGCGCGCTATTTAAATCCAAGAACAAGCCAGTGGATAAGCACAGACCCGGCGCTGGGTGAGTATATTCCAAGTGCTGGAAAGGCGACTGCCAGCGATGCAGGCAGCCTGCCGGGCATGGGAGGAGTTTTCAACACAGTGAATTTGCAGCTGTACCACTACGCTGGGAATAATCCAATCAGATTTACGGATCCGGATGGAAGGGCACAAAACGTAGCTCAAAAAATTGCAACGTCAGCGCTAAAATTTATTTCTAATCATTCTAAGACTGCTCGAACTTTTATAAAAGAACATACGTCTATTCAGATTCAACGAAGTGTTGATGATAACGGTCAAAACGGAAAATATTTTCAATCTAAAGGAAGTATTTCTTTTTGTGGAATTCCATTAAACACAATTGATGTTCAATCTACAGCAGACTGGAAAAGTCAAGTAGATGCTGGTAAAGGTGGAACCATCGATGTCGGAACTTACACAGGAACATTATTGAATAAATCAGGAAGTTATGAAAACGCAATTAGTATTACCGGCAATAATGTAAAAGAATCTGATGCTGTCTTATGTCATCCAAATGTCAAAACGGCTCTAGGCGAAACTGAAGAATATGGAAGTGGTAGTGCAAAAGGTAGACCTTTAAGTCTTGGATGCCAAATTTCTCATCTTGAGGATTTTAATGAAGTTACTAATATCTTAAAAGATGTAGGATTTGAATATGGTGTTGGAAAAGATGCATGGGCTAAAGGTGATACAATAAAGATTAATATTGCGGCACCAAAGGAAGATTAAAATGAAGAAGATAAGTTTTTTAATTATATATATATTAATTGCATTCGTTTCATATGCAAATGAATTTTACAATGGTTTTGATAACAGTTCATTTAAGTCAATAGTTTTTAAGCCTTCGAATAAGGTTTCCTTTTATAATGATGCTGATGATAATCCAGATTTATTATGGAATAATGATTTTGTTTATTCGTTAACAGATTATGAAAAGGCATATATTTTAACCATAAGTAATGAAAATTGTAATAAAAGATTTTATGCTTTAAAATCAGATTTTTGCTTAATTTTATATGATTGTGAAACGAATGAATGTATATTCACAGGGGCTTCTATATCATTTAATCAAACTGAAGGACTGTTTTTCCCCTCATTCATTTCAGCGACTTCTGAGTTGAGAGAAGGTAGTAAGGTTTACACAGTACAGAATTTATCAAATTTTAAGTTAGATTCTCCGTGGTGTGAAGCGTCTGAAGATTATGGAATTGGAGAAAAAATCAGATTAAGTATAAATGCAAGAAATCTTATAATTATATCAGGATATGTTTCCGCGAAGAAATCTTACCTGTTTGAGAATAATTCAAGACCAAAGATAATTACTATATCTTTTTTGAAGTCAAAAATACAAAAAGAATTTGAATTAAAAGATTCTCCTAACCCTCAGATTATTAACTTGGATGGATTATACAATGAAGAAATAGAAATTGTAATCAAGGATGTATATCTTGGAAAAAAATATAAAGATACATGTATCAGTACAATATTTTCAATGTATCTTAATTAGTTTTTTCCTTAAACTTTCAAGTTTCTTTAAAAGAAACTTGAAAGTCGCTGCCGCAGGCTCCCGAACAATGAGTTCCCCCCCCCTGAGGAACAGTCTTCCGTAAAAGAAAGAACCGTCGGGAGTTTTTTTTGTTCATAAAAAAACTTCCTTTCCAAGATGAAAACCGCAGGAGAAGGACATGTCAGATACAATTCAACTCGAACAAAAGCAACATCTTTAAGCAGCACTTTAGTTACTGTTGGCAGTAAACTTAATCAATTGGAAAAATCTGTAAAAGAATATTTTACTGATAAAATATTGTCGAACTATGACTATGAAGAGAGTGTGAAGTCCTTTCTGTAAATTCAGCAGGCTGCGGTAAAAAGTTTTAATGCGGATAAATCCCGCAAGCAGCTGACAGCCACTGTTATTGATTCGAATATAAAATACAGTTGATTTTTTATCAAGAGTTATTTTTTTAAGACAGCTTCCCCCGACGGGAAGCTGTCTTTTTTTTTGAGACTAGTCAGGCAGACGGCCTTCATACATTATGCACATCTCACCGTAGACCTGGCCCCAGCTGTGAACCGGCTGAGTCCATTTTTTTGTCGCCTCAAAAGTCGCAAGATAAAGAGCCTTGAGCAGAGCCTGGTCGCTAGCTATTCAATTTTTAACGCTTAAGTCCGGCGGCTGTCTGAAGCATATTGTCGCTAGTTTGAATTGCCTTTGAGTTGAACTCATAAGCGCGCTGGGCAACAATCATCTGAACCATTTCATTTACAACAGAAACGTTGCTCATTTCAAGGAACTTATGCTTTGTAATTCCCATTCCGTCAATTCCAGGACGTCCGGCAATTGGGTCTCCAGAAGCGTTTGTAACTTTGTAAAGATTGTCGCCTGTGTTTTCAAGTCCGACTGCATTCGGAAATCTGTAAAGTTCAAGCTGGCCGACTTCAATAGGCTCAAGCTCACCGTTTACTTTTACGTTTACTCTTCCGCCATCAGAAATAGAAAGAGTTTCAAGCTGAAATCCTTCCGGCATGATTATCTCAGGCATTACGCGCAGTCCGTTTGCCGTTACAAGCTGCCCGGTTGAATCAACCTTGAATGAACCGTCTCTTGTGTATGCCCAGCTTCCATCGTACTGTTGAACTCTAAAGAATCCGTCTCCGACAACAGCAACATCTGTGTCAACTCCTGTCGCCTGCAAAGAACCTTGGGTCATAATACGCTGTGTGGCTCCAACTTTAACACCGCTTCCCATCTGATGCCCAACAGGAGTTACAGTGTCTTCCGTAGCCGGAGTTCCTGCAAGCTTTACATTCTGATAAAGAAGATCTTCAAATTCAGCGCGATGCTGCTTAAACCCAGTTGTGTTTACGTTAGAGAGATTGTTTGAGATTGTGTCTATATTCATCTGCTGGCCGTTCATTCCTGTAGCGGCATTCCATAAACTTCTTACCATTTTCTATTCCCTCTTATTAGCGGTTTACAGTAACAACTTTAGACCAAAGTGTGTCCATCATGCTGTCTTCTGTCTGAACTGACTTCTGGTTCGCCTCGTAAGCCCGGTTTACTTCTATCATCTGAACCATTTCATTTACAACATTCACATTGCTTGCTTCCGTATATCCTTGCAAAAGACGCGGACGCTCATCACCTTCTGCAACATACGCATCTCCAGAAATTTCATTTGAATTCCAAAGCGAAGAGCCTTGCTTTTTTAGGAAACGCTCGTTTTCAAAGCGGACAACTTTTATTCTGTCCACAAGCTCGTTGTCTTCATTTGTATAAATCATTCCGTCCTGATTTACAAAAAACTTGTCATTAGGAACATGAATCGCTCCGTTTTCACCAAGAACAGGATAGCCTTCCTTTGTCAAAAGAATTCCTTCTTTTCCAAGGTGAAAATTTCCGTTGCGAGTATAGCGTTCGCCAGCCGGAGTCTGAACTGCAAAAAATCCTTCTCCGCCTAAAGCCATGTCTGTTTTTGTATCTGTTGATTTAAAAGAGCCTTGAGTAAAATCTGTATAAAGCTCATTCGTTTCAACGCCAAGCCCTATTGAACCGATTATTGGAGCCGCATCCGCAGAACCAAAAGGTGTTTTGTACACGCCGTCTGCCGCAGTCCTTCTAAGCAAAAGCTCGCTGAATTCCTTGTTTACAGGAATTTCCTTTTTAAAGCCTGTTGTGTCTACATTCGCAAGATTATTCGAAATTGTGTCCAGCCTGCTTTGCTGAGCGTTCATTCCGCTTGCTCCGATATACCAGCCTCTAATCATAACATAACCTCAATTAGTTTATCGGAATCCGAGTAAAAAAGTTAAGCTAAATCAGATCAAAGCAAATATCATGTATTTTAAACAAAATTTTCCTTGTTTTTTGAAGAATTGCAGTTTATACTTTATTCATTCTACTTAATTTTTTTACGAGATTATAAAAATGTACAGTCCACGTTTTGCCGCAATGATTTTAATTTTTTTTGCTACACTGATTTGCTTTGTAATAGCTCTTCTTCTACTGATTCTACATAAAAAAAGCTACATGATTGAACACGACAACATAACCGGGCTTCCTGCATACAGGCACTTTGAAACCGATGCAAAAAAGCTTCTAAAAAACGCGCTTCCAAACGAATACATGATTCTTTCTCTTAATGCAGACAATTTTAGAATCATAAACGACACTTACGGAATTCTCTGCGGAAATGAAATTTTAAAGCTTTTAGGGCATCACTTTAAATCCCAATGCGGAAAAAATGAGTTTGTGTGCAGGTTTTACGCAGACAACTTTGTCTTCCTTATGAAAAACATGGAATTTTTCTGGGACATAGAAGAGCGCGTATACAACATGACAAATGTAGACAATATCGTAAAAAAATATCTTCCTCCAAAATATCAGTTTACATTCAGCGCGAGCATTTACCGCATAGAAAATCCGCTGGACGACATAGAATCCATGATAGACAAGGCGAACCTAGCTCAAAAACTATACAAAAATCATTTTGCGACCCACAGAGTAATCGAATATACAAGCGAGCTGAAAGATTCCCACAATTGGAACAGGGAAATAACGCTTTCTATGGAAGAAGCTTTTGAAAATAAAGAGTTTGAAGTTTTTTACCAGCCAAAGTTCAAGTTTGAAGACGAAACTGTAATCGGAGCAGAAGCTCTTATAAGATGGAACAATCCGCGCAAAGGTTTTCTTTCGCCTGCAAGATTCATACCGCTTTTTGAAGACAACGGTTTTATAGAAAAAATCGATAAGTTTGTGCTGAACAGAGTCTGCCTTTTTCTTGAAGAATGGAACAAGACTCCCGAAAGCAAAAGCCAGCCGCTTACAATTTCATTCAATCTAAGCCGCTACAACCTTTACAACCCGAATTTAATCAGCGACCTAAAGCAAATTTCACGCAGCTACGACATTGGCGACAACAAAATAGAAGTCGAGCTTACAGAAAGAATCATGATTGATAATCCAAACCGACTTATAAAAATAATGAGCGAAATTAAAAAAGCAGGATTTTCTGTTTCCGTAGATGATTTTGGAGCTGGATATTCTTCACTGAACCTTTTAAAGAATATGCCGGCTGATGTAATAAAGCTAGACAAGGAATTTCTTTCGTCCCAAGAAGAAAACAAAAATCAAAAGGAACGAATTATCATAACTTCTGTAATCGAAATGGCAAAAAAACTCAACATAACAACAGTCGCCGAAGGAGTCGAAACAAAAGACCAGTGCGAAATGCTAAAAACAAGCGGCTGCGACATTGCCCAGGGATTCTATTACGCCAAGCCAATGCAGGAAAAACTGTTCAAGGAATTCCTCGGAATGAAAGAAAAGCAGAGTGTTTAACTTTTTTCAGAAACAGCTTAAAAAATAATTTTTTTTGGAAGTTTCGTATAATAAAATCAAGATATTTTGTTGCAAAATTCAGAAAGTGTTTTATAATATTGAAAGAACATTTCAAAAAATTTGGGTATAAATCTCAAGTTTTACCAAGCGGAGGAATTTAATAATATGGCTTTGAAAAACACAGAAGAACCAAGAGTTCTTGCAATCATTTTGGGCGGAGGAAAAGGAACAAGACTCTACCCTCTTACAAAAGAAAGATCCAAACCAGCGGTTCCTTTCGGCGGAAAATATAGAATTGTAGATATTCCTATTTCAAACTGCATCAACTCTGGCTACAAAAAAATTTATCTTTTAACACAGTTTAACTCTGCGTCGCTCCACCTGCACATAAATAATTCCTACAACTTTGACCGCTTTTCAGACGGATTTGTAGAAATTCTTGCAGCAGAGCAGACTCTTGAACATTCAGGCTGGTATGAAGGAACAGCAGATGCAGTCCGCAAAAACTTCGGACATTTTAGAGTTCAGCGTCCAACACATTACATAATCCTTTCAGGCGATCAGCTTTACAAGATGAATCTCAAGGATTTTATGAACAAGCATATTGAAAGCGGCGCTGAAATCACAATCGCAGCAAAAGCTGTAAACCGCCGTGATGCTTCTGGATTCGGAATCATGCAGGTTGACGACACAAACCGCATTACAGCTTTCATGGAAAAGCCGGCTGCTGACATGAACATTGACGCCTGGAAAATTCCAGAAAAATCAAGAGGCGATCTTCCTGCAAGCCTTGAATATCTTGCTTCAATGGGAATTTACATTTTCAACGCTTCAACAATGGAAGAGCTTTTAAGCAATGACAAGACTGACTTTGGAAAAGAAATTATTCCAATGGCAATAAAGTCAAAGCAAGTCAACAGCTACATTTTCAACGACTACTGGGAAGACATTGGAACAATTCGTTCATTCTACGAAGCCACATTGGATCTTACAAATCCTGTTCCAAATTTCAATCTTTACGAAGAAGACAAGCCTATTTACACACAGATGCGCAATCTTCCGCCGAGCAAAATCAACAACGCAAACATGACTGCGACACTTGCAAGCGAAGGATGTGTAATTGAATATTCACGCGTGCAAAAATCCGTAATAGGCATCCGCTCTATAATAAACGAAGGCTGCGATTTGAACGGCGTTGTAATGATGGGCGCTGACTTCTACGAAAGCGAAGAAGACAAAGCTGAAAACAAAAAGAAGAAAATTCCAGATCTTGGAATCGGAAAGAACTGCAAAATAAACAAAGCAATCATTGATAAAAATGCACACATCGGAAACAACTGTTGCATAAACATCAATGGAAAAACTTATGAAGACGGAGATCACGGTTTGTTCTATAGTTCAGACGGAATCATCGTTATCAGAAAAGGCGCAGTTATTCCAGACGGAACAGTAATTTAAAAAAAAGAAGGCTGTCATTAGACAGCCCCACTTTATATTGCACGGGTTTTTATAAAGAAAGTGCCAAAAATGCACAAAAACATCTTTATAAAACCGTGCTTTTTTTTATTCTTCAGACAAACCGCCAGGATTCATTGACGCAAGGAAAGCCTCGTTGTCCTTTGTCTTTCGCATTTTGTCACGGATAAGTTCAAGCATATCGGCGTCATCCATAGGATTAAGAACTTTGCGAAGAATCCACATACGCTGAAGTTCAGCTTCAGAAAGCAAAAGCTCTTCTTTTCTTGTGCCGGATTTTTTAATATTAATTGCCGGGAACAATCTGCGCTCAGCAAGTTTTCTGTCAAGATCGATTTCGCTGTTGCCAGTTCCCTTGAACTCTTCAAAAATAACTTCATCCATGCGGCTTCCAGTTTCAATAAGCGAAGTTGAAATTATTGTAAGAGAACCGCCCTCTTCCACATTTCTAGCCGCGCCAAAAAATCTCTTTGGCTTGTGAAGCGCGTTTGAATCAACCCCGCCGGAAAGGACTTTTCCAGAAGTCGGAACAGTCTGGTTGTACGCACGTGCAAGACGAGTTATAGAATCAAGGAAAATAACAACATCGCGCTTATGCTCAACAAGGCGTTTTGCTTTTTCCAAAACCATTTCAGCAACCTGAACATGGCGAGTCGCCTGCTCATCAAAAGTTGAAGAAATAACTTCCGCATGAATAGAACGCTCCATTTCTGTAACTTCTTCCGGACGCTCGTCAATAAGAAGTACAATCAAATAAACTTCTGGATTATTTACAGTTATGGCATTTGCAATTTTCTGCATCAATGTCGTTTTTCCAGCTTTTGGAGGAGCAACAATCAAAAGACGCTGACCTTTTCCAATCGGAACAAAAAGATCAACAATGCGTGTGCTAAGTTCTGTTGAAACTGTTTCAAGTCTAAGTTTTTCATTAGGATAAAGCGGCGTAAGATTTTCAAAAGGAACACGAGTCTGCGCAACATAAGGATCTTCAAAATTCACAGTTTCAATGCGCAAAAGTGCAAAGAATTTTTCACCTTCCTTAGGGCTTCTTGTCTGACCATAAATTGTGTCGCCAGTTTTTAAGTTGAACAAGCGGATTTGACTTGGTGAAATATAAATGTCATCAGGACCAGGAAGATAAGAGTTCTGCGGACTTCTAAGAAAGCCATAGCCATCAGGAAGAATTTCCAATGCACCAGAAGCAAAAATAATTCCGCCGTGTTCCGTATGCGCACGTAAAATTGAAAAAATCAAATCCTGCTTTTTCATAGGAGCCATTTCATCAGCAGAAATTCCATACTGAACGCCAAGCTCTCTAAGTTCCGGCATGCTTTTCTTTGTAAGGTCATTAATCAAAAGACGTGGCTTTGACTCATATTCCTCTGGATTTTCAATTTTCTGGGCAGCCTGAACAGCCTCTAGCCTAGCCTGAAGATTTCTTTCATAATTTGTGTTGTTGTAACGGTTGTTGTTGTAACGCCGGTTTCCATAGCGATTGTTGCCGTTCCATCTTCTGTTATTGTCATAACGCTGGCGAGGCACATAATGCTCTTCATGGCTTGAATCAGAATTTGATTCTGAAGATTCATGGTGGGACTGAGTTTGTGGCTCAGATAAAGATTCAGAAGTCGCAGAACCATTTTCTTGTGACTCAGAAGAAGATTCATCTGAAGCCTCTGGCTCTACGCTTTCTTGTTCAGCTGATTTTTTTACTATCCGCCGTCTTCTTACTTTAGGAGGATTTTTCGCCTCATCTGATTCTGTAGATTCAGGATTTTCATTTCCTTCCAACTGGCTTGCGGCTTCTTCGGTCTGAATTTCCGCTGCTTCATCTGAATTACGGCGTTTTATAATTGCCATAGATTACTCCAAAATAGGCATCCCAAAAGATATGGCATGTCGTTTTTATATGCAAGAACTGCAATAATTTTTATGATTTTTAATTTCAAAAAAGCCAGAATAAAAGTTTCTAGCATATTTTATAAAAAACCCAGCAAAAGGGAATTTTTGATAAATAAATATTTTCGGAAAAATAAAAGAAATAAAATTACTAATAAAACAGTTTTATTCTAATCTCAATACTGCATTTTTGTCAATAAAAATTAACTTTGAAAATTACCTAGCTTCATTTGACTGCATAATAAGAGAATTTTTATATTCTTCCGAAGCAACAGAAAAAATATCAGAGGCAGGAATTTCATCAATCATGGAAATTTTTCCTTCAAATTCCACTCCGTCAGAAATACGAAGCCTTGCAGCTTTTAAATCTCCGTGAACCTTGCTTCCATCACAAAGTTCTATACGGTCTTTTGCTTCTATATCTCCAGTTATTTTTCCTGAAACAACAATTGAATTTGCGCTCATTTTGTCAACATCGCAAACCGCAGTTTTTTCAATTTCAAGATTGCCAGATGCGTTTATTGTTCCATGAAATTTGCCAGTAATAACAAGATTGTCTGAAAATTCCAACACACCGTCGAATTCAGTCTCTTGTCCAAATACTGTTAAATTTCCAGCGGAAAATCCTGACATCAGCACACCTCTTGAATCTTAAAAACAAAAAAAAGTTTTTAATTCTGCTCATTGGAAACTTTGCTCACGGGCAAATCCCATAAAGCCTTTTTCAATTCCTGACCAGAGCGGAAAGCAACGACATAATGAGGAGCAACAGAAAGCTGCTGTCCTGTTTTTGGGTTGCGGGCATTTTGTCTTCCTTTGCGAAGCCGTGCCTCAAACGTTCCAAAGCCACGCAATTCAATTGTATTACCATTTTTTAGAACTTCTTTCATCTGATCGAAAAGATTTTCCATAATAGTCTGAACTGCAAGCTTTTCGTATTTCGTATTTTGATAAACAGCTTCCAACAAATCGTTTTTTGTAACTTTTTTTGAAGACATTTCAATACCACAAACAAAAGGATGCTGTTTTTTTAACAACATCCTTAAAAGTTTATTTTGCAGCTGCAAAAGTTACATTGTAAAGAATAGCCATGCGGCTCTTTTTGCGTGCGCAAGCATTGAGTTTTATTACACCCTTGCGGTATGCATTGTCAAGCTCTGAATGAAGAACTTTGAGTTTTTCCTGAGCAAGGGGCTGATCCTTTTTAAGGATAGCTTCCATGTATTTCTTCAAGCTTGTATGTATTCTAGACTTAACAGCCTTGTTGCGCATTCTGCGAACTTCGCTCTGTGCATGTCTTTTTTCTGCAGATGTTTTCTTTACTGACACAGGATACCTCCGAATAAATTCCTATGAAAATACCGTTTACGGCTTTGATTTTTATTTAAAATCTTTAGGTCTGCGCTCAATGCGTTTGCATTTCTGGCATTCTGCAAGATTCTTGAGTTTTCCGTTCTCAAAAAAAGTCTTCATTACAATTTCACCGCCGCAATCTGGGCAAATAAATTTCTGTGTTGCAACAGTTGTACGAGAGTTCTTACTGGCTCCGGCCATCGTCTTCCTCCATAGTAGATTTGCAGCTTCCCATAAAAATCGAAAGCCTTTTTATTTGAAAGAAACAGCGGCGATTCAGAATGGACAAACCTTAGAAACAACCACAGATTTCTTTATATGTTCTAGAAATATACACAATTTAACATTTGTGTGTCAAGAACAGAACAGCAATTCTAAGCAAAATAAAACTACAAATATCCAAATTTTCAGTATAAAATCACTGAAAAAACTCAAAATTACACAACTGAAGATGCCACAGGAAGCTTACGCCACTCTTCAAGCTGATTTTTTATAAGCTCCCGGGATTCTTCAAGAATTCGCTTTTCATCTTCCTTTGTTTCAGGAAAAGGATAAACTTTTAGAACTTTTACACGGTAAGTGCCTTTGTGAAGATTCCTAAAAAGAGAATTAAGCCTTGAAATTTGCCATCCTCCATCAAGAGCGCAAACTGCAACAGGAAGTTTTGTACTTTCAACCAGCCGCCTGAAACCGGCAGCATAAAACTGCCCTATATTTCCGTCGCGGGTTCTTGTTCCTTCTGGAAAAATTACAGGAATTTGTTTTTTTTGCAATACCCGGGAAGCAAAGCTATCTATAGAAGACATTGCGACAGAAGGACTTCCATGGCGAGGAATCATGCAGTGTCCTTGTGTCTTCAGCATTTTTCCCACCATTGGAACAGAGCCAAGAGTGTCTTTTGCGACAAACCGCGCTTTTTTTCCGCCGAAGTACTTTAGATAAACAACAATGTCAAAAAGGCTTTGGTGGTTGGAAATCACAACAAACTGCTCTGGAAGCAGCTTTAAATTTTCCTTGTCGCCAAGAAATTGAAATTTTCTATACAATTTTAAAATTGCAAAAACAACTCTTGCGCACCGGCAAGTTATGTAATCAGACCAAAAGAGAGCTGCTTTCCTACTGAAAGGATAAACAAGACAAAGCATAAACGTAGGAAAAACAACTTCTCCAAGGCAAATCAAAAGTGTAATAAATCCAAGCATGGTCTGATTATAGCAAGGCTTTTTTTATTATTCAACAAGGAGCAAGTTAACGTCGTCCATTACAAGCCAAGCTCCGTTAGCACCTGATGCAGCATCAAATTCAGATTTTATTAGCGCGCTTACAGTTATTGATTCTGTTGAATCGTCAAGTTCAATTACAGGAAGTTCAGCCTTAAAGAATTTTTTCCAAGTATTTGGAATTGTAACATCGCAAGTAAATTCAGTTTTGCTTCCGTCTTTTTTCTGGACAACAGCCTTGAAAACTGTTCCGCTAGGATTTTTTATTCCAGTTCCTTCAAAATGCGCAAAGCACTTGTATTTTCCAGTTGAAAATTCTTTTACAGTCTGGGAAACTGTGAATTCAAAATTGTCTTTTTCCCATGCGGTAAAGTAGCAGACGCCCTCTTTTGCATTCTGGTTGTTTTTGTCAACTTTTGGAGTTCCTTTTCCGAGAGGATTTTCAACAGTCCAGCCAGTAAGGTCGCCGCTTTCAAAGCTGCCGTTTACAAGGAAATTGCTTGCAGTAACATTTACAGTGCATTCAGCATTTCCGCCTTTTTTAAGTTTGCCAGGAATTTTATATTCTCCAAAGTCAGGTTTTCCAGTTACTGCTTTTGCGGCAGCTGAATCCCATTCAACAGGCTCGTCTTTTACAGAACCGTCATTGTAAACAACTTTTACAGTCTGCGGCAATGCTTCCTGCTTTCCGTAGGCGAATTCAACACGAGGATTTTCCACGCGGATTACATTTAGCTTGCCTTTTGAACCTGTGCGCGCATATTTGAACACATTGATTGAATCAAGGCATTTTCCGTCAAAGTCAAAGAAAGCCTGATTATCCCAAGTTCCGCCGTTTCTTGCAGAGCGAACTTCCTTGTCGTATTCAGCAGCATAAGAAGAAGCCCAGCCGCAGCCGTATTTTTCCCATGCCTTAAAATTTCCTTCAAGAACAGACTGGGCATCTGAAGATTCCGGCTTATAATGGCAAACAGGAATCCATGCAGGCTCCCAATAGAAAACGCCAACGCCTTTTTTTACAGAAGCAACAGCCGCAATTACATCCCTGACTGCGACCGCCTGGCCTTCAACAGAGAATGGATAGTCAAATTCCTGCTCAGAAGACATTCCAGACACAACATTTCCGAATCCGTCTCCGTCATCATTTGTAAACGGATATGAAGTTTCTGCAACCATGACTTTCTTGTTATAAATATTCGAAAGTTTTTTCAAAGTGACAGAAAGTTTTCCGGCTTCTCCGTGCCAAAAAGGATAATATGAAGTTGCAAAAATATCGTAGTCAACATTGAACTTTTCAAGAAGCCCTGCCCTTTTTTCCAAATATCCTTCAGAAAGCGGATCCGTGTAATGAACGACAATCTGAATGTTTTTGTCAAAGTTTCTTACAGCCTTGCATCCAGCTCCGACCAAGCCCAAAACTTTGTCATCATACATTTCGCCGCACATTCCATTGTTGATTTCGTTTCCAACTTGAACCATTGTTACTTTTACGCCGGCAGATTTAAGTTTTTCCAAGCTTTCAGTTGTATATTTTGACAATGCTTCTTCCTTTTCATCGAATGCCATGTTTTTCCATGCTTTTGGAACAGACTGCTTGTTCGGGTCAGCCCAGAAATCCGAGTAATGAAAATCAATCAAAACACCAAGCCCCGCATCAGTGGCTCTTTTTCCGATTTTTACAGCAGTTTCAATATCGTTGTTTCCGCCGCCGTAGCCGTTTCCGTTCGCATCAAAAGGATCATTCCACACACGGATTCTAACGCAATTCGCGCCGCCCATTTTCAAAAGCTCAAGCAAATCAGCCTTCTTTCCGTTCGCATCATAAAAAACACCGCCGGCATTTTCCACGGAAATCATGGACGAAACATCAACTCCCATAATAAAATCATCAGCAATATTTTCAACAGGAAGAACTGTTATATTTGCCGAACCTAGTTTTTTTGTAGAAATTCCACAAGCCGCAAGCGAAAGAACTGAAACACAAGCAATAGCCGTTCCAACGCATTTTCTAAAAATCTTCATACATCCTCCAGTTTTATACAAGTTATCAACACGAGTTGATTTAATTATATACCACCTTTTTACAGAAAGCAAACATTTTTTTTTATTTAAACAAAAAAAAGCGGAAAATCCACAAACGGGACTTCCGCCTTCATTTTATTTGCAAAACAAATTATCTTTTTCTTACAAATGCATCCTTAAATCCTGCATCCTTGAACTTTGCAAGAACCGCGCCGTATTCATCTACAGAAAGAGGTCCGACAAGAACACGGTAATTTTTTCCGGCAGGAATAAGTGAAATAGGATATTTTGAATACTTAACAAGAAGATTCTCAATATTCTTAATATTTCCCATTGTCGCAATCTGGACATAGTAGCAGTTGCTTGCAAGAGCGCTTTCAGAAGAAACCACGTGATTCTGGATATTTACAGGATATTCAGAATGCAAAGGTTCTGGCTCACTCTTTTTTTCCTCTGGAACAGATTCAACCGGAACAATTTCAATCGGCTCATCTTCTGCAGAAGCAGTTGCAGATGGCTCTGGAGATTCCGGCTCGGAAGGAACAAGAATAATCGGAGCATAATCACTGCTTTCATCTTCATCGCTAGAGTGAATCTCTGGTTCGCCTTGAGCTTCAGGCTCTGCAGCAGGTTCTTCCACAACCTCATCTGGCTCTGAAACTTCTTCCGCTTGTTTTTCTTCCGTAGCAGAATCATCTTCAATTGGAGAAGGCTCTTCTACAGTTATGGCTTCTTCTTCAATTTCATCTTCCGCAGGAGCTTCCGCCTCTTCCTCTGGCTGAGGCTCTTCAACAATCACAGGCTCTGCATTTTCTTCTTCTGGCGAATCTTCTGCTTCTTCTTCGATTGGGGAAGGCTCTTCAACTGTTACAGCTTCTTCCTCGCTTTCTTCCGCTGGGGACGGCTGCTCAACAGCTTCTTTTGACTCAAGGAATCCGTCTTCCACGCTTTCATAGTCTTCGTAAGGCTCTTCCGGCACTTCATCAGCAGGAGCTTCTTCTGGAACTTCGCATTCTTCTATTGGAGCCGGAGCTTCAACAACTACAGGCTCTGTTTCTTCTTCAACTGACTCAACTGAAGGCTCTTCGTCCGCGGCGGCTTCTTCAACTGGCTCTGCAGCAAGTTTTTCCACATCTGAAAAATCAGCTTCATTTTCAGAATCAGTTTCTTCAGACGGAGTTTCAGCCTCATCCGCAGGAAGTTCATCTTCTACAGCCGAAACCTCAGCCTTTTCTTCTTCAACGTTGTCTTCCGCATCCGCAATCAAAGGAACACCGGCAACCGCAACAGGAGCAAGTTCCGCGGCAACAGCAGCATTTTCAGCAGGCTGATTAGCAACTTCCGATTCGGCTTGAACAGCAGGCTCCGATGGAGTTTCCGCAGTTTCTTCTTTTTCAGCAGGTAAAGTTTTTTCATCAAGAACCGCGCTTCCTGAAACTGTCTCGTCAAAATATCCTGAGCGTGGGGCAAGCTTTACCTTTACGCCTGAATTCCTCTCTATTCCAAGGCTTTTCGCAGACTCTTCCGAAATAAGGATGGCAATTCCGCCTGAAGCGTCCAAAGTGCCAAGGTTCAGAATCTGCAAAGTAATTCCAGTGTTCGGATTTGTAATTGAAACACTGTCTCCCGGAAGATAACCGGCAGCTTTTCCGAAATATCCGGCCGGAAGATCATCCTTGCCGGCAACTTCAATAACGCCTTCAATCGACGCGCTTGATTCAGCAAAAATGAAAACGGAAATCAACAAAAATAAAATTCCAGATAAAAACTTTTTCATACGTCCCCTACCTACGGATGATTTTATATATATCGTCTGCTATTCCAAAAGCAAAATCAGAAAGTCCCTTGCGCTTGTCCTTGAACTGGCTTGAAGCAGGAGGAATTTTCTTTCCGCCTCCAAGAACCGCTCCCGAGCCAACATTCAGAACTTTGTACGATAGGCTTGAGAGATTCGCAAGAAGGTCAGCGTCGGGATTCGTTGAAGATGAAGAGCTGAAATCAGCTGTAAGCTCCACAAAATAATCAACGCCGCCTTCCCAAGCCTCCTGCCTGGACTTTTCAAAAAAAGAAGCGTCATTTTCCACGTTGTCAGAAGCGATGGCTGGAGAATTTGAAATTATGATTCCCTTTCCAAAGAAAAAGTCAAACAAGCCTTCCTCAATAACGTAGGAAGAACTTCTAATTTCCGAATCCCCGTGCTGGACAATCTGAAAAGCGACAGATACCGCATTCGCGCAGAACGCCGCAC
Organism: Treponema sp. UBA6852; assembly: GCA_002449305.1. Lineage (GTDB taxonomy): Bacteria > Spirochaetota > Spirochaetia > Treponematales > Treponemataceae > Treponema_D. The sequence continues at coordinate 6,111 of DKDI01000028.1, read as the reverse complement.
AAACAACGATGAACAGCAGAGCCAGCCTCTTGAATCTCATAAGAAAACCTCTTTTTTCTAACTGAAAAGCCGCAAACAGCACTCTCAATTATTCATCGGCTTTTTTAGGCTTGAGTTTAGGTATTTTTAAGAAAGAGGCATTGCTACTTGATATTGTCGTACTTTGCTACCTGTCATTGCCTGACTTGATCGGGCAATCTCTTTTGACACAAGATTACCAGGTCAAGCCCGATAATGACACTAAAATACAAAAGAATGAAAGGAAAAATAAAAGAAAATGATGATTTTATGCAGAAAAAAAGAATTTTATGCAAGAAAATGAATAAAAACTCTGGAATATTGCATATTCGCCAGGAATATCATTTATTCTTCAATTTTTATGCAAATTTATCAAGAATATTGTATATTCCTCAGAAAAAATCGATATTCCAGAAGAATATACAGTATTCTTCAATATTTATACATATTCCAAAAGAAAATGAATAAAATTACAGGAAAATTAAATATTCCCGAAGAATTCGTCATATTCTTCAGGAATATTTCAATTTCCAGAAAGCAACTGTCATTGCCGAATGCAGTCCGGCAACCTCTTGGAAAAACTAGCGTTCAAGGCGTTTTTTGCAGATAAAGTAGGCAGGAATAAGAAAACTGTCTGCAAGAATCCAAGCGGCAGGAGAAGCAAAGCAGGCGGCAGTGTAGCCAAACACAGGCACAAAAACAAGCCCGAACACACCACGCCCGGCAAGCTCAAAAAGACCTGCGAAAACCGCAAGCTGGCTGAATCCCATTCCCTGAATCATAAAGCGCACAATATTCACAAGGGCAAGAGGAAAGTAAAACGCGCTGTTAATCACAAGGAATTTGTAGATATTGCCAAGGATTTCCTCATTGCCTGAATCAATGAACAGAAGCCCCAAATTCCGCCCGAAAACAAGCATAACGCAAAATGCAAGAAGCGCATAGACAAGCCCGAGAAACGAGCAGCTGAATATTCCGGGATTAAGACGAGAAAACTTGTGCGCGCCGGTGTTTTGTCCGCCATAAGTCGCCATAGTTGTTCCCATGGCATCGAACGGACAGCAAAAGAACATCGCAATCTTGCTTGCCGCCGCTACAGAAGCAACCGCCACAGAGCCAAGGCTGTTTACGGCGGTCTGAAGGACAACACTTCCAATTGCGGTAATAGAATACTGCAATCCCATAGGAAGCCCCATGGAAAGAAGAACATACACGTGATGGCCGTTTATCTTCCAGTCTTCCTTGGAAAGATGAAGAATCGGATAATTTTTAAGAATATAAAAAAAGCATGCAACACTTGAGACCGCCTGGGAAATAACAGTCGCAAGAGCAGCTCCTTCCACTCCGGAATTCATCGCAAGGATAAAAAACAAGTCCAGGGCAATGTTCAGCACAGAAGAAACAACAAGAAAAATAAGAGGAGTCTTGCTGTCCCCAAGGGAGCGGATTACAGCCGCAAGAAGATTGTAAGCGAGCGAAGCAGGAATTCCTGCAAGGATTATAACAAGATAGCCGTAAGAGCCGTCAAAGATGTCCGCTGGGGTTTTCATAAGAACAAGAAGAGGCTTGCAGAAAACAACCGTAACAGTCGTAACAAGAACGGCAATTGCAGCAGTAAGCTTGACTCCCCCTGCAATAAACTTGCGCATGGAATCATAGTCCTTTGCCCCGAATTTCTGCGAAACTGGAATAGCAAAGCCGTTGCAGATTCCCATGCAGCCTCCGATAATCAGAAAGCAGACCGCCCCCGTAGAGCCAACCGAAGCCAGCGCGGAAACACCAAGGAATTTGCCTACAATCACCGTGTCCGCAAGATTGTAGAACTGCTGGAACAAATATCCAAAGAAAACTGGAACCGAAAATCCTAAAATCAGCCGCATAGGGCTTCCTGTTGTCAAATCCTTTGTCATTTGAAATAGATATATGAATTTTCAAAACTTTTGTCAAATGAAAAATGCATTATAATGTGCAACTTTTATTTTATAAAACAACGCCTATTTTAACCTTTCACAACGTCCACTACATCATTTCACACTGGACGTTACAAAGCCTCATACTAGCCTTTACAACGTTTCATACTGGATTATACAAAAGCAAATACTGGACACTAATTTGTTTTACAACGGTCTAAAAACCAAAAAAATCTGGCAAAAAAAGCCAGCGAAAGACACAAAATGAAAAGCCATACCGCAAAAGCATTTTACATTTGCAGTATGGGCAGCTAAAAATTACCGTGGAAAATTTTAACTTCCCACGGCAATAACTATTAAAAAAATTACGAAACTATAAAGTTTCCATAAGTAAATTCAAGAGGCTCTTTTCTGCAAACTTTGCCGCCCATAAACTGTGTCACTATTTTTATGCTGTATTCTCCGCTTTCCAAATCAGTAGGAACAACACACGCAATAGCAGTCGAAGTATTTCTTCCAAGCTCACTGGCAGAAAGTTTTACAGTCTTTGAGCTATCTTCAGTATTCACAAAGTAAAGGCCAACTTCCTCGCAATCTCCCAAAATACGGATGGTTGATCCCTTTATTTCAAGGTAACCGCCTCTTGTAAGAACAGAGTCCGCCTTTGATTTTGCATCATATACTTCTGTGATCACTGGCTTTTTTGAGTTACCTATTCTGATTACAGGCTTGATTTCTTCAAAGACTTTCATCGCAGCTGCAGTTGGATGCGAAGAAATTCCAATTGAATGTTTTTCTGGTGAAAAATCCTCTGTGTCAGACTCAAAAGAGCCGTTCAGTTTAAGACGGAACTTGTTGATTCCATCATCAACAACAAAGCCTTCCGCAAGACGCGACAATTTTGCGTTCCGTATAAGCATCATAATTGACAGAATCTGTTCTTTTGAAAAGCCTGCATTCAATCCAGCGACAACAATGTCATTCGCTATATCTTCATCAGTGCATACACCGCGAGTTATTGTCATGGCATAGAACTTTGACTTGCTGTTCTTGTCTTTTACCATGTTGTTTGAATAAAGAGCAACAGGAAGATGCCCAGACTTATAATCTGCTTCAATTTTTGAAAGAGTATTAATATTCATTTCTTACTCCTCGTATTAGCATTTACTAAAATATGCTTAGTTTGTAAAACCCATTTTCAAACGCCTGTTAAACTTATATAACCGTTTGAGGGTTTGTGATCCAAGATCTTACTATAAATAAAATGAAGTTTTATAGCCGCCTTGCTCTATATGTCTTAACGGAAAGAAAGTTAATGTAAAGATTCTTACATTTTTTTCTCTACGACCGTTGCCGTTTTTCCTGTGGCGCCCAGGGAACATTAATAAATCAATTTGCTTTCCTCCAGAAACTTTATATTTATGGAAACAAATCCACTTTATACTTTAAAAGATAATAAAAACTATTTAGAAAGACAAATTTTTTGATGATTTTTTTTTTGCAAATATCAATAATTTTTATTTTAAAGACACCTTCTCCATTGGCAATGAAAAAAAACTTCCATTGCCTAAAAAAAACATGGTCGCCATCCGAACTGCGCTCTTGAACCAAGATTCGCTTCTAAAAAAGGCTGTCTTTAACTATGCAGAACAAGCTTCTGCATTTATTTTGAAGGCTGCTTTTGAACTTCCTCGTAGCAAAGCCCCACAACACGCACGCCGTTCATAAAATCAATCTGTATGTTTAATCGCTTGTTGCGGCGGTTCACGGCTATCACATTTCCGGAAAAATCCTTGAACGGACCATCCGTTATAATAACCTTGTCGCCAGCATCAAACTTGACAGGAACAATTCCCACAGTGCTTCCAAACCTCAGAATAGAGCTCACAATTTCCAAGTCGCCCTTTACAAGAGGGCTGACAGAACTATTTGAGGGTAAAAAACGTAAAAAATATTTTCCCCTAGAAAGAACATAAAGCTTTGATGCTTCACATTCTTCCGTTTCAAGAAAAACGTATCCAGGAAAAAAAGCATCAAAATATTCCTTTCCGTTTTTAAGCCTCATCCGCTTGCGCAGAATATGAACCAATCCCTGAAAAGCACATTCATCTCCGGAAACCAGAGGAAGAATACTTTCCTTAAATTTTTCTTCCAGTCCGGTCTTTACCGATATGCAATAAAGGCTCATGGCACAGAAAATTCCGCGTAAGCATTCTGTCTTGCAAGCTCACATTCAAACTTTGCGCATCTATCTGCCGCAAAAACACCAAACGGCGCATCCCCTTTTTGTAACGACTTGATAAACGAAGCCGTGTAAAAACCGTTTCCGTCCTCCAAAAGCAAGGGCTTCTCACCGATTTTGCATCCAGAGAAAAATGCTGTGCCATTTATTTTTTTAAGCGTATTTTCACTTAAAAAACTGCTGGCTGCAACCTGACGGGCAAAATTGTTTTCACCGGCGGAATCCCTCACAAACAAATCTTCCCGCGCGGAGTCTTTATATTCCTCCGAAACAAAACTTTCACATGAATCAAAAAAAACTGCCGTATGAAGCGCATTTTCTTCTATATATTGCAACCTTATTTCAGTTCCACAAAAAGTAAATCCGTTTTCAGTGCGAACGTCATCTTTGTTTCCGCAGAAATAAAAAACAAGACTTTTCAACTTACTGTCTAAGGCACGGCGCAAAAAAAATTTCAAGGAAGCAAGGTCAATTCCTTCTGGAATAATCATTATTTCAGATTCCGTCCAAGAGCCTCCTTTTTGGCTCAAGAGAAACCTATAGAAATCAGCGAGCGACTTTTGAATGTAGCCCGATTTTTCTGAAACTCCAACAAGAACTGCACAGCGCGTCAAATTCCACTTCCTTAAAAACAGCCTGCCTAAGAATTTTCAAAAATTACGCAGACAAAAAGCTAAACTACTTATTTTCGTAGTTAAAAAACATATTACTACGAAAGTAAATAGTTTTCAAGCAAAAACTACGGATTCAAGTAGTAAAATTCTGCTTATAATTGAAGCATGGCATTTTGGGACAATGTTGAAACCTTGCGGCTGGCGCAAAATACTTCCTACCGATGGATTGCAAAAAAAATGGGAGTTTCAGAGACAACTGTTTCCAGCATGAGAAAAACAGGAACAGAACCAAGGGCATCGGACGCATTTAAAATCGCCTCAGCGTTAGGGACAACAGTTGAATACTTGTGCAACGGAGAAAACGAGTATTATCAAAGCCGTTACATAAACTTAAAGAATGACATAAAAGAAATTCTTGAAAAATATTGATTTTATTCATCAGTAAACATAAAAAGCCCCACAACTCTCTCTTACAATAAAACATCTCTTCAAAACCGTGCAGTTTTTGCATTTTTTCGGCAATAAATAGTTATCATAGAAAGCTTCAACAAAAACAGGAAGGAAAAATGCAAAGACATGAACTTACACCAGCCCAAAAATGGGAGCGACTCACACTCGCCGACAACTTCATCTTCTGCAAAGTCCTTGAGGACAATCCGGAAGTCTGCAGGCATCTCATTGAGATTCTCCTCAACATAAAAATCGACAGAATCGAAAAGCCTGCCGCGGAGAAATCACTTAAAACCGACTTCATCTCGCGCGGAATAAGATTCGATGTCTATGCCAAGGACGGAAACGGACGCTCGTTCGACATAGAGATTCAGACCACGCGCAGCACTTCCCTGGCAAAGCGGGCGCGGTATTATCAGGGGCTGATGGACGTTGACAATGTGCAGCACGGCTCCGGCTATGACGTGCTTAATGAGAGCTACGTTATTTTTCTGTGCTTGGGAGACGCGTTCGGAAAAGGATTTCCAGTGTACACATTCCGATACCGCGCCGACGAGGACAAGGACTTTCTGATGGACGACGGAACAGTAAATGTCTTTTTCAACGCGAAAAAGTATGATACAATGAGATCCGAGGAGCTGAGAGCATTTTTCAAGTATCTCTGCGGAAAAGAGCCTAGCTCCGGTTTCACAGACAGGCTCTCCGCGCTGGTCGAGCGTGTAAAAACAAACGCGCAGTGGAGGCACAGGTTTATGACATGGGAACAGGAAATGGCCATTCAGTCCAATGAAAAAGCAAAAGAAATAGCCAAGGAACTTGCAAAAGACATGGCTAAGGATATTGCTCAAGATATTGCAAAGAACATGGCTCAAGATAT
>DKDI01000047.1 GCA_002449305.1 Treponema sp. UBA6852 | reverse complement strand
CCAGTAAACTCGGTCAGGAATCTGTTGGAAATTTTCAATAGATTATCAACCGAGTTTCTTTCAGAAACGTCACAGGGTCAAGCCCGATAATGACAGTAAATTTACAAAACTCGAAATTGAAAATAAACACAATCCAAGTGATATTGCAAAGCATTTTCCGCGCTGATATTATAGGCGCATGGCAGAGCGAAACAAGAGAATGAAATCTGTAATTCTTTCACTAAAAGAATCCGGGGAAAACAACAGGCTTGTAAAAGTAATTTCTGCGGAAAACGGAATTTTCAACGCAATGCTCTACGGAGGTCCCAAAAGCCGCCTAAAATCCCTAGTCCAGCCTTTTTATTCAGGAATTCTCTATATATATAGCGATGAATCCCGCAATTCAATAAAAATAACCGACTTTGATGCGCAAAACTGCCACCTTTCATTCAGGACAAGCCTTTTAAAGTCCTGGGCAGCATCATTTGCCTGCGAGCTTGTGCTAAAGACAAAATGCGCTGGAGAAACGGAAAAAGCCTTTGTGCTTCTGTGCGCCTTTCTTGACGGAATAGACAGCGTGGACGAAAACGAAGCCCGGCTTGGAATTCTGCGCTTTGTCTGGAGATACCTTGGACTTTTAGGACTTCAGCCTGAAACAAGAACCTGCTGCGGCTGCGGCTCTTCACTTTTAAGCCATGAGCATAATGCCTCTTACATCGAAAGGCAAAACGGATTTGTCTGCGCAGACTGCATTTCTTTCGCCCCGGAAAACAGAGCGCAAGGAAACTTTAGAATCGACCTTGACTCGCTCACCTACCTTACCGCAATAAACGAGCTTCCGCCCGGACAAGTAAGAAAACTGCTTGTTCCCTCGGAATCCGTTTACAACATGAAGCGGCTTTTGTACAGCATGATAGAAAAGGCCTGCGGAATGCAGCTGGAAACCCTAAAAAGCGGAATAGGAATACTTTAGCTTCGCTGTCATTCCCCGACTTGATCGGGGAATCCATATATGTAGAGATTGCCAACCGAGTTTGCTGTGCAAACATCGCAGTGTCAAGCGCGGCAACGACAAAAAAATGCAGACATACCAATGACAAAGCAACAAGTCATTCAGTCTACTCAAAGTATTTCCAGATTACAAGTTGTGTTTGCAATTGGATACGAGCCTTCGCCGTTTTTCTTTACAAACGAAACCGTGTAGACACCTTTTTCCATTTCCTGCGGAAGAATTGCATCGATTGTCCTTTGAGTGCGCCTTATAAAGCTTGTGATTCTGACAGACTTTTTCCTGTCTCCTTTCAATGCAAGGAACACGCCCTGTTTTTCATCCTCAAAATCAAAGCCAAGATTCTTTCCGTAGATTCTAAAGCACATTCCAGCCTTTACAACGCGCTCACTTGAATAAGATGCATCTTTAGTGATTGAAAAGACCTGGAAAATCACAGGATCCATTTCCGCAATGGCAAGCTTTGTCTTGTAGAACACTTTCTCCGCCGCCTTCGCCTCGAATTTCTTGTTGACCAAAGCCTTGAGCACAAACCTGTTGTCGCCTCTATTGTTCTGAAACTTCGCTGAAATGGATTCGGCAGTTCCGTGAGCCGCAAGCTGTAAGTCCACCCAGGGAAGCCTGACCTTACATCCTTCATGAAGAAGCCGCTCCACAACACAGTCCAAAACAGAAAGAGCCGCCCGCGTGTCCGCCTCGGTAAGAGTGGAATTGTACCTGACCATTTCCTTGATTATTTCTTCAAGCCCGGCGTCAGTGTCCGAAGTGCTTAAAAAGCAGAATCCAGTTTTACCGTGCCCAGTGTTGTTAGCTACTGTCTTTATGCTGATCATAGTGCCTCCACATTCTTACATACTGCCTGCACTGTCATGCTCCACTGCTTGTATGTCTATGAAATTAAATTGATTATAATATAATATTAAGTTAAAAGAAATCTAAAATCAAGTTAATTTTATTCTGAAATCAAGTTAATTTCATTTTGATTTTAACTTAATTTCATCTTGTATTTAACTTGATTCTGTTTTAAAATCAACTTGATTTCACTTTATTTTTAAGTTAATTTTATAGATGCTCAAGCAGTTGTGCAGAATGCCGCAAGCCTCTTGTAAGAATGTTCAGCTACTGCAATAAAGGGGGATGCAAGCTATAAAGAAAATAGGCAGCAAATGACTTTTTTTTCTTTTTGGGATATAATAATATATGTGTTCTTAGTTCGAATATTTTGTCATTGCCGTGCTTGTTTTCAATGTCATTCCCCAACTTGATTGGGGGAATCCCTATAAGCAAAAAATTGCCAGATTAAGTCCGGCAATGACTAAAAGATGCAGACATGCCAATGACAAAAATGTTTAGATATATCAACGGCATTAAAAACAACACTTAACAGCGGAGGTCAGAATGCGTGCGGCGGACATAATCATTAAAAAGCGTGGAACAGGAAATCAAAAAGGACAGGAGCTTTCGCGAGATGAAATAGAATTTCTTGTAAACGGCTATGTTGACGGCTCTATTCCTGACTACCAAATGTCGGCTTTTCTTATGGCTGTTTATTTCAGCGGAATGACATTCGAGGAAACAGGAATTTTAACAGAATGCATGCTTAGATCTGGCGACACAATCAACCTTCAAAAGCTCAAGGGCCTTAAAGGACCTTTTGTAGACAAGCATTCCACAGGCGGCGTGGGAGACAAAATCAGCCTTCCGCTTGCGCCTATTGTGGCGTCCCTTGGCGTAAAAATTCCCATGATGAGCGGCAGGGGGCTTGGGCATACAGGCGGAACTTTGGACAAGCTTGAATCAATAGAAGGTTACAATGTAAATCTTAACGAGGAGCAGTTCGCTTCGATTATAGAAAAAACAGGCTTTGCCATGATGGGACAGACAGAAAAAATTGTTCCGGCAGACAAGAAAATGTACGCCCTGCGCGACGTTACAGGAACTGTTGAAAGTGTTCCGCTTATTACGGCAAGCATTCTTTCAAAAAAGGTCGCAGAAGGAAGCGATGCACTTGTTTTTGACGTAAAGTGCGGAAAAGGCGCGTTTATGAAAAGCGAGGCGGATGCAGAACAGCTTGCGTCGTTCCTAGTAAAGACAGCCCAGGCAATGGGGAAAAACTCCTGCGCGCTTCTAACCAGAATGGACTCTCCTCTTGGCTTTAAAGTGGGAAACTATCTTGAAATAGAAGAAACTCTTGAGTGCCTGCAAGGAAAAGGTCCTGAGGATGTAATGGAGCTGACTTATGAGCTTGCCTCAAGAATGGCGGTCTTCGGCGGAAAAGCAAAGGACACAAAAGAAGGAAAGTCCAAGTGCAAGGAAGCTGTAAAAAGCGGAGAGGCACTAAAAAAGTTCCTTGAAAACGTAAAGGCTCAAGGCGGAAATCCAGACAAGCTTCTAAGCGAACAGGGAAAACGCCGCTCGAATTTTAAGTCGGAGCTCTTTGCAAAGCAAGACGGATTTTTAACTGTTGACGCATACAAAACAGGAATTGCGTGCATAAACCTTGGAGTGGGCAGAAACAAGTCGTCAGACAAAGTGGATGCGGACTCTGGAATAATTTTTTGCAGACGGCAGGGCGACTTTGTAAAGAAAGGCGAAAAGCTTCTTGAAGTCTACGGAAAAAGCCCGGATGCCCTTGAAAGCGGAAAGCAGCAGCTTGAAGCGGCATTGGATTTTTGCGAAGAAAAGCCAGAAGAAAAGAAATTGATTTTAAAGGAAATAAAATAGTGTCATCATCAAAGTGGGTAAAAAAAACAATTTCAAAGGAAGAAGTTGAAAGGCTAAAAAATAAGTTTTCACTTGACAGCCTTACAGCAAGCATTTTTGCACGGCGCGGAATCACAAGCGGAAAAGACATTCTCTATTTTATGGAAGATGACTTAAGGTTTCAGCATAATCCATTTTTATTCAATTCAATGGAAGATGCCGTTGACAGAATTCTTGTAGCAGTTCCAGAAAAAGACAGTCCAAAGGAAGAGCATGAAAAGGTTTTAATTTTCGGCGACAAGGATGTTGACGGAGTAACGGCGACAACTGTTCTTTACGACGAGCTTTGCTCATTGGGAATTGATGTTCAGTACAGAGTTCCAGAAGGAGACGACGCATACGGACTTTCGATTCAGGCTGTAGATGATTTTGCAAAGCAGAACGGCTCGCTTATTATCACGGTTGACTGCGGAATTTCAAACAATGCGGAAATCGAATACGCGGCGGAACTTGGAATAGATGTGATTGTTTTGGATCATCACAATCCAAAGGAAAACATTCCGTATCCTGCGATTATTTTAAATGCAAAACTTTCAGATTCTGGCTATCCGTTTGAAGAAATTTCAGGCTGCGCAGTCGTGTATAAAGTTGTTTCAGCGTTAAGATTCAGCAAGAGCAAATGGTACAAGGCAGATGCGGCTTTGCTCAATGCGCGTGAAGAAGAAAACGGGCAGATTGCAATTGAATGCATAAAGCTTAGAAATTTAGTTCCAGTTTCAAGGCTTGTTGAACATATTTTTCCGGGCGAAAAATCAATTTACGACACAAAGATTCCGCAGTACTTGTCTGGGCAGATAATTCTTTGCTGGGACAAAGCCAATGTTGAACGGCTTCTAAACCTAACATTCGGAAACAGCGCGCAGTTTAACATTGCAGATATAAGGACAGAAGTCGCAAAGCTTTACCCTTCCCTAAAAAATCTTCCGCTTTCCAAAATAAAGGAAATGTCAAAAATCGCAAAATACGGCGACCACGCTCCCACGGAAATCGGCGGATTCTACAATATATTTGTAACTTATGTTCAGCAGGATTTAAAGAAAAATTTTCCATCTGATTCAGAAAAAGAAAAGCATGACTTGCAGCTTGTGGCTTTGGCGGCCCTAGCAGATATAATGCCGATGAAAAATGAAAACAGGCTTTTTGTGCGTAGCGGAATTAATTCAATAAATGAAAATAAAGTCCGTCCTGGTCTAAAGGAACTTATGTCAAATATAGGGCTTTTGGGAAAGCGCATTACTTCAACTGACATTTGCTGGACGCTGATTCCAAATTTGAATGCGGCTGGCAGACTCGGTCAGGCTAGAATCGCAATTGAGCTTTTTACAGCAAAAGACGATTCGTACCGTGAACAGCTTGCAAAAAAAATAATTGAGCTTAACACAAAAAGAAAATCCCTTACTCAAGAAGCGGAAGCGATTGCTGGTCTTAAGGCAAAAAATTCTGTGAACGACTTCAGCGGAAAACTAAGCTTTGTAATTGACGAAAAGATAAACAAAGGAGTTTCAGGAATTCTTGCCGGACGTTTGGTTTCTTCTCTTGGAGTTCCTGCAATGGCGATGACTTACGTGGGAAATCTTGTTGTAGGCTCAATGAGAAGCTGCCGTGGATATGACGTAACTGATTTTCTTGACCAGCTGAAGGATTTGTTTGTAAGTTACGGCGGGCACAACTTTGCGGCCGGATTCAGTTTTGAAAAAGAAAAGTTCGAGGAATTCAAAAGACGCACAAAAGAACTTTCAGGCACAATAAATCTTTCTGACAAAACTGACGAGATTCAAATTGACGCAGAGCTTCCGCCGGCCTACATGACACCAGATTTGAAAAAAATCATAGACAGATTCGAGCCGACTGGAAACGAAAATCCCAAGCTTGTTTTCTTAGCAAAAAATCTTCCTATTGTTTCCGGGCTTGTAATGGGAAAGGCAGAAAAGCAGCACTTAAAAATTACCGTTGACTGCGGAAAAAACAAATGGCCTTGCATCTTTTGGAACGAAGGCGAGCGGCTTCACAAGGATTTTAATGTGGGAGACAAGGTTGATATAATTTTCAACATAGAGCGGAATGTTTTTAATGGAACAGAAACGCTTCAGCTTATGCTTTTAGGAATAGAAAAATCAGTTCAGTAAAAAAATTAAAAATATTTTGGGAGTAAAAAATGAAAAAGAAAATTTTAGTTTCGGCGTTGATTTTTATGTCGGCTTTTCTTTTTGCGAGGGAAGCTTTTTATACAGGAGATGATTATTGCATTTCTGCGGAATACAATGATAAGGCATTTCCAGGCGATGCGGTTTTTGTGAAAATGACTTTTTCACAGTCGGCAAAAAAGGGAAAGTCTTCAAAGGTTGAATTTTCAAATGCAAATGCGTTCTTGCAGCTTTTTGCGGAAGGAAAGCTAAGCAGGGAAAGTGCTTTTTTCACAGTTTCAAAAAATACAAAAACCACTAGGACGTTTCTTGCAGGCATTCCGCTTTCAACTTGGTGGACGGAAGATACAAAATGCTTTTTGAAAATTATCTATAGCACTGACGGCGCAAAAAAAATGGAATTCGAGCTTCCTTTTACTCTGGAGAAAAAAGAATTTATTTCAGAAGCGATTGACCTTGATGAAACGAATTCAAATATAAAAACAGACACAAGCTTAAAAAGAATGGAGCAAATAAGAAAACTCAATGGAATTCTTGAAACTGCAAATCCTTCCGCAGTTTACCAGACAACACCGTTTTTGCTTCCGACAAATTCAACAAGACGGACATCTTTTTTTGCAGACCGCAGGGAATACAAATACACAAACGGAAAATCAACGACAGGACTTCACTACGGAATCGACTTTGGAATTCCAGAAGGCTCGGAAGTTTCAGCTTGCGCAGAAGGAAAAGTTGTTCTTGCAGAAAACCGCGTTACAACAGGCTTGAGCGTTGTGATAGAACATTTGCCTGGACTTTATAGCCTTTACTATCACATGAGCCAGTTAAAAGTAAAAGAAGGCGACACAGTAAAGGCCGGGCAAGTAATAGGATTTAGCGGCTCAACAGGGCTTGCGACAGGTCCTCATCTTCACTGGGAAATGCGGCTGAATATGGAAGCTGTAAATCCTGACTTCTTTACTGGAGACTTTGCATTTTCCGGGAAAAACTAATTTTTAACTATTATCTATCAGGTTCAATTTCAAATTTTATGATTTAATGTCATTATCGGGCTTGACCCGATAATCTGTTGAAAAGATTGCCGTGTCAAGCACGGCAATGACAGCCTTGTCAGCATAGGAATAATTGTTTATTAGCTGTTTTATTAAAACTCGACATTCGACATATCAATAAGGGCAAGGAATTCTTTTTCATCTATGACAGGAATTCCAAGCTCCATTGCCTTTTTATTTTTTGAAGAGCCGGAAGAAGTGTCGTTTGTAACAAGAAAGCTCAAGCCCTTTACAACAGAAGACTTCACTGCTCCGCCATTTTGTTTTACAAGATTCTGCGCATCTTGCCTCTTCATGGAAAAAAGCTCGCCTGTAAAGCAGAACGACTTGCCTGCAAGTTTTCCCTGCGCAGTTCCTTCAACAACAGAAATAGTTCCGCTTGAAACAAGGCTTTGCATTTCTTCATGGTTTTCTTGAATTCCTTCAACAAGAGTATGCGCCAAAGTTTCTGCAAAACGATAGACGCCGGCAATTTCTTCTTCTTTCGCATCGAAAATTTTCTGCAAAGTATTGAAGCCGCCTGCAATCAAAGTTTCAACAACAGTTTCGCCTATTCCTTCAATGTCAAATCCCGCAATAAATTTTGCAAGTGAAATTTTTCTTCTTGACTGAATCGAAGCAAAAACTTTTTCCGCGCCAAGAGACCTTTTTTCTTTTTCCATGCTTTCCGAATTCAAAAAGTACGGAACTAAATCACTGGCAGTCAAAGAATATAAATCCGAAATTGAGCGGACCTTTTTTGTTTTAAAAAGACTGGTGATTAAAGTTTCGCCTAAGTCGCGAATGTCAATGACATTTATCCATTTTAAAAGCTGATGGAGAATCCGTTTTTCACAGTTTTTATTTGGACAAAAAAGCCTTGTGCCTTCATCAATTAGAGCAGTTCCGCAGCAAGCGCATTTTTCAGGAATCTTTACAGGAGGAAGATTTTCTTGCTCTGGAAGCACGCTAACAATTTTTGGAATTATTTCTCCGCGCTTTACAACAACAACATGGCTTCCGATTTTTACATTCAATGCGCGTATAAGGTTCGGATTTACAAGGCTAGCTCTTTTTACAGTCGTTCCGTTCAAGTCAACAGGATCAAAAACTGCGACTGGAGTATAAGTTGCGCCAGTTTCATTCCATTCAATGTTCCTTATAACGGAAACTGCTTCTTCAAGGCTAAATTTAAAAGCAATCTGGCGATCAGGTCTGTCGCGCAAGGCATCTTCGTGATTCACAGCCCGCTCTTTTACAACAAGTCCGTCAATGTCATAGTCAAGTTTTTTTCTAAGCTCCATTACAGAAGAACGGTAATCTATAACTTCCTGAGCATTTTTGCAAATTTTAAGAGGAACAACATTGAATCCGTTTCTTTGCAAAAAATCAAGTTTTCCTTCTTCATCAGTAAACGGCTGCTTTCCTTCGGAAGCCCAGACATCGTAAGTTATCAATGTAAGATTTTCGCTGCCTTCGCCGTCTTTGCGTTTCATAAGTCCATTCGCGGCATTGCGGCAGTTAGCTTTGTCAGAAAAAAATTTTTCGTGAACCTGATGAGTCATTATGACTTCTCCTCGGATTCCGCCTGTAAACTTTTCCTTTAACGTCTGAACAACGCCCTGCATTTTTTTTGCATTCGCTGTAATCACATCTCCTACAGCTCCGTCTCCTCTTGTAACGGCACGCAAAAAAATTCCGTCCGCATACTGAAGCTCAAGGGAGGCGCCGTCAAGCTTGTATTCAACAAGATATTCTGAATAGTCGTGTTTTTTTGCCCAGTCAAGAAATTCCTCTGGAGATGCGGCTTTTTCCTGGCTGCCCATTGGCATTACGTGAGGAGCTTTTTGAAAATTCCCGGAATCTGCGCCAACTTTATGAAGAATAGGATTTGCGCTGTCCAGCAATTTTAGTTCGTCCCAAAGCTTGTCAAATTCCGCATCAGAGATTTCAGCCTCGCCGTTATAATACGAAGCCTGGTACTTTTCTATAAGTTTTTCAAGCTCAGAAATTCTTTTTACAGAGGATTTTTTTAAGGCTTCATCATTTGACTTTTTACATTCCTCAACATCAAAAAGCTCCATCGGGCTATTCCTCATCTTTTACAAAAACAAGCTCGAAAATTTCACGACCGGCATCAAGCCCTTTCTGCTCAAATTTTGTTCTTGGCCTCCATTCCTGATGAGGCGCAAATTTTTCGTATTTATTATGAATGCCTTCTGTACATGAAAGCTCTTCAAGCGCGCTTACAGCATATTCTTCCCAGTCAGTTGCAAAATAAATATATCCGCCGGGAGATAATTTTGAAACAAGCAGATCCGTGCGAGGACGTTGAAGCAAACGGCGTTTATGGTGTTTTTTCTTTGGCCAAGGGTCTGGAAAGAAAATATGAAAGCCTGCAAGAGAATTGCCAGGAATCATAGTTTCAAGGATTTCAAGCGCGTCATATTCAATCAAATAAAGATTTTTCAGCTGCCGTTTTTTTATTTCCCCAAGAAGACGGCCAACTCCAGGAACATGAACTTCACTTCCTATATAATTCATGTTCGGATTATCCTGCGCAATCTGAGCTGTAGCGTGTCCCATTCCAAATCCGATTTCCATTGTAACTGGATTTGTGTTGTTAAAAATATCTGTAAAATTAAGCGTTCTATGCTCAAACGGAATACACCAAACGTGGTGAAGCTCTTCATAGCTGCGCTTTTCATTTTCGGTCATGCGTCCAGCACGAATCACATAAGTTCTAACCGGGCGTCTAAAAATACTGTGGTCTTCTAAATTGTCAGTGGGAATATTCCCATCGGCGTCGTTACTAGGCATCAGTTTCCTCGCTGTTATTGTTATATTGCTGCTCCAAACTTTCTGGAGGCATAAGGCAAATTACAGAATCGTTTTTTAAAGTATAGCATGTTCTGATAAATCCCGCATCTTTGTAGTCATCAAGAATGGAATTTCTGTTTTCCCATTCTTTGTTCTCCTTTCCATAATAAAGCAAAACTCCGTCTTTTGTGTAAACGGCAATTTTTTTTTCTGAATTATCGAATCCGTTTGGAAAATCTTTATTCGTCAAAGTTAAAATATTTTCAGGATAATCGACTGAAAATGAAATTTTCTCTTCATCTCCCGCCATGTCAAAGTAGGTTAAAACATATTCTCCAGCAGGAATTTTCATTCCAAAAGCAGCAACTATATTCGCACAGCCAGCCCAGGAATTTTTGTTTTTATCTTCAAATTTTACAAGCTCATCGCAGTTCCATTCAAGCCCTGAGTCTTTATTCACAATTTTAATTTTTGAAGCAAGCCTGACATCGCTTTCAGAATTTACAAAAACAGAAAGTCGCATATCAGGTGGATTTTCACTATAATCAAAAATCACAGAAGATTCCGCAGAAGCAACTTGCGCGCTGTCTTGTGAGCACGAAAAAAAGAGAACTGAAAAAATAAAAACAAACAGGGCAGTTTTCCGCATAACTTAAAAATTGAATTTCAAGTTTATAACGGTAAGGTCGCTGGATGAAGACTGATTTACAATTGATTCAAATTTAATATTGACTTTTTTACAGGCATCTTCCAGATAAGACAAATAGTAAAGTCCCAAATCTGTTCCTTCCTGTCCATCCGGCATCTGGCGGTAAAAGTCAATCAGCGATTTTTTGTTAAGATTCGCAGACATTTTGCTTTCGATGTTTTCTTTTACTTCCTGAAATTCATCGTCTTTATTGTACAATGTGATTTGCAAAAGTCCCTGCTTTCCAATTGACATAGAACCGCCGCCCAAAGTCCAGGAAAGAAAAACAAGCTCATGCTTACGCTGAAGCTCTTTTACAATTTCCGAGCGGATTTTCGGGTCAAATATAAGCGTATCCGAATTATCAATTCCCTGATAAAGATATTTTGCAGCCTTTTTTACATTGTTGTTTTCGCTGTTCAAGGCAAGTTCCATGACCATTACCGAAATATATTCTGCAACTTTTGATTTTGTCATGTACGAAGCGAGCTGCTGGCGCAAAATTGAAAGAATTTCATTAAAACCGTCAGTTTTATAAAATTTCACAATTATGTACCAGTTCATCAAAGTGAGCCTGTTCAAAAACTTTTCAGTCATAAGAAGATAGACGTTTTTTTCTTCCGGACTGTATTCAGAATTGGACATTATGCTTTTCCAAACTGGATCAAGAATTGTCTTTTTTGCAGCCTGAATCGTAGAATCTTTCATTGCAAGAGTCATTCTAAGTTGTTTTTCCGGAATTACAGTTTTTTCATCAATAAGAGATGAAGGATTCTGCCTGTTATGATGTCTTATACATTCACATTTTATAATCGCCGCATAAATTTCGCTGTCAAACTGCTTATACAAAATCGAAAAAACAATCAGCTTGGACAAATCCATAACATCTTGGCGGTGGGAAACGAATTCCGGCATGGAAATTTCCATCTTGGAAATATAGCCCAAAAGAATCATGTCCTGCAGAGAGCCAGGTGAAAAAGATGTCATGCTCACGCCATGAGCCGAACGGTTATCTGCGAGTTTCAGATTCAAAAGCTGTTTTTTATGACTTAAAAAATGAGATGTGCCTTCTTCTGTAAGAATAATTTTCAGAGGCAAATCCAAAATAAATTTTTTCTTTTCAGCACACATGCGTTTGATAAAGCTCCTTTGCTTTACATGACTTTAACAATGCTTACAGTATACAACATTGCCGCCTAACTTGCAAACATATTATATGTATTATATTGTAGAAAATGAAAAATTCAAGTAAACTTTGTTTATGGGAAAAAAATTTCTGCTGAAAACAATGTGTTTTCTCTTTTTTTTTGCAGCAATCTTTACGCAGAATCTTTTTTCGCAAGAAAACATTGAATCAAACTTAAATATTTACACAACAAAAGAAATAGAAGATTTTTTAACAAAAAGTAAAATTTCATTTGAAATCCAAGACATTGCTCCGCCAAACGCCGGAAATTTTCCAAAAAATATTCTCATAGAAATTCCTGCTGATAAAAGCAACAAAGAAGATGATACAAACAAAAGCGGAATTTATGATGTATTTTTTGTCTTTAGCCAAGAATTCTTTTTAGAAAAAAAAGAGTTTATTGCAGACTTTATAAATTCAACTTACAAAAAAAAACTTCCATATAACTGTTTAATTTCATTTACTGCTGACAATGAATCATTTCCATTGCCTTCAGTTCAAGCTGCAAAAACAGCAACGGAAGAATTGGCAAAAAACATTTTTTCGTCAGAATCATCCTGTGCAATTTTAATCCGAAATGAAAAAAACGCGCCGCCTTTTATTTTTACAGAAGGAGCAGGAACAATTTCGCCGCAATGGATTGTACAGGCGCTCAAAAAGTCTTGCCTTAAAAACCAAAAGCCAATGGGAGTAAAAACTTCCATGCTGTACATATATAAGCCGCAGTACTACAAAAACAACAGACGGATTTCCGCTTTCCTAAAAAACGATATTCCTGCCGCAGAAATTCCGCTAGGACACACGCAAAAGGACGCAAACATACTTTCTGATATTCAGGACAATCTTATTTCCGCAAGAAGCCAAACCTGGAACAAGCATTACAATTTTATTCCATTTGGAATTTACGGACTTTGGCTTAATGAAGCGCAGCTGACTACAATATATCTTTTTTTTACAATTTCAGTACTTTTTTTTATATGCTTTTACTCGTTTACATACACAGGAAAAAACGAAGCGATTCTAAAAGATATGTCAAGAACCTGGTTTTTAATTCCAGCATATATAATTATAACAGCAGCATTTTTAACTTTGTTCCAGAAAGTGTTTTTTTTCACAGCAGAAAACGGAGTTCTTTACTTTGGACTGAAAATTTTTCCTACAGTGCTTGCAATGTTTTTGCTGGTTTTTGTGCAAATTTTGTTCAACTTTAGAATTTCACTTTCTGCAAACAGATTCCATGGAATTATTTTGAGCGCACTGAATGTCTTTATTTTTTCAGCGTTGGATTTGTCTTTAATGTTCATATTTATCATTGAATATCTGATTGTTTTTCTTTTTAGAAAGCGACGGTCTCTTTTTTTTAGCATTCCGTGCATTTTTCTGATGACAATTCCATTGCTTTGGATTGCAGCGTCGGTCTTTGTTGACATTGACCAAAGAAAAATTTCAAACCTTACCGACACAACTTTCTTTGAAAACCTGATTTTTTCATTTGCCATTTTGCCTTTTATTTTTCAGTGGATAAAACTGATTTTGGTTTCGCACATAAAAGAATTCAAGTCAAGCAAAAAAGTTTTATTTTTACAAGGAATTTTTGTTTCGATTGCAGGAGCTGGAATTATATGCGCAGTATTTTTTGCAGCCGCAAAATTTGTGCAGGGAAATTTTTCAGCCCCACAAAAAAAGCAGATGCAAATCATAGAAAATGCAGAAATTCATCCGGCAAAATTCCTTTGGTCAAAAAAAGCAAAATTCGATATTTTTGAAAACAAGCTGCAAATTGTTCCAGAAAATGAATTCAAAATACTAAGATGCTTTGCAACTTTTGAATCAAAAGAAGGATTTCCGTTTTACGAATGCAACTTTGACTACAATTTCATTTCAGAAAATAAAGTTTCTATTGAAATTCCCGATGCCCCGGAAAATGAGCTGAAAATTTTATTTATGTCAGAAAATGAACTTCAGCTAGAAGCGCAAATTGAGCTTTTTATAATGGACTTAAATGGAAAAATTATCCATTTTACTGAAAAAATCAAAAATGAAGGAAAAAATGCAAATGGAATTTGAAAAAGTTTTTCTTCATGTTGACCTTGATGCTTTTTTCGCTTCGGTTGAACAGCACGACCATCCTGAATACAAGGGGAAGCCTGTGATTGTAGGCGGAATTCCAGGAGACAGAAGGGCTGTAGTTTCAACGGCATCTTATGAAGCTAGAAAATACGGCGTACATTCTGCTCTTCCTTTAACGAAAGCAGTTGAACTTTGCCCGAACGCAATTTTTTTGCGCGGAAACCACAAACGTTATGCAGAAGTTTCGCATAAAATAATGGGCATTTTCAAGGAATTTTCGCCGTCAGTAATCCAGATGTCAATTGACGAAGCTTTTATTGATCTTACAGGAACTGAAAAGCTTTTTGGTCCGCCACTGGAAATTGCAAAAAAAATAAAGGCAAAAGTAAAAGAGCAAACAGGGCTTACAGTAAGCGTCGGAATTGCAAGCACAATGTACGTTGCAAAAATCGCATCTGGATATAAAAAGCCGGACGGAATTACATTCATAAAAAAAGGAGAAGAAGAAAAATTCATTCTTTCACTTCCTATAGAAAAAATATGGGGCATAGGAAAAAAAACAAGGGAACGGCTAAAAAATGCGGGAATATTTTCACCGGCAGATATTCATGGAAAGTCAATTTCTTTGCTGACTACTGTATTCGGAAACGGAATGGGCACATTTTTATATGATGCAGTCCGCGGCGGAAAAGAAATCACATTCGGCGAAGAAGCAAAGAGCCATTCAATAAGCGTAGAGCGGACTTTTGAATTCGATGTGGCAAACGAATATGCAATCGAAACTGCATTTATGGAGCTTTCTGCGCAATTAATCTGGAGAATGCGCACCGAAAATGTCAAGGCAAAAACCGTAAATATCCGAATAAGATACGAAGACTTTAAAACCATAACTGCGCAAGAATCTTCAGAAATTCCAGTTTTAAATGCAGATGATTTGCTTGAACGCTGCTTAAGAATTTTCAACAGAAAATATGAAAAAGGAAAAGGAATCAGGCTTTTGGGCGTTGGACTTTCCGGAATAGAAAACAGCGAAAAACCAACGCAAGCAGAACTATTCGACTTTGGGAACTCAAAAAAAGCAAAACTAGAAAAAGCCCTTTTTGAAATGGAAAGAAAAAATCCTTCCCTTAAAGTCAGAAAAGCGCGTCTTTTATCTACTGAAGCGGAGCAAAATAGCCTGTTTCGTCGCGGCCTGAACGATTAAGAAGATAAGTTTCAATTTCTACAGGCAAATATTTTCTTCCATATTCAGTCGCAAAAGAAGATGTATACTTAAACTGATACAAACCAGAAGGAATATCAACAATATCTTTTATCACCGTTTCCAAGCCTTCCGGACGATATATATAGTAAGAAGTTCCATTTGTGTTTCCTGTTATGTAAGAAATTTCTTCTGACGGCGAAGCTTGGGACAAAAGAACTGTGCTAAAAGAAATTGCATTGTTGTTAAGATAAGCTGTTAAATCTGAAAGAGCATACTGTGTAAATGTATTTTTTGAATCTCCAGCAGAAAGATAAATTATGCCGCGTTTTTTTTCAGCATTGACAAGTCCGTTTGCAGAAAGCCTCACAGCAAGATCCAGCGCAGGATTTTCAGTGTAAGAGTTTTTTAAAGCCTTTGCTGAAAAATCTGAAAGCTGAGACGGACTTCCTGAAAATTCTGTAACAGGAACTTTTCCTGCTGAAACAATCGACACTTGTCCATTTGCGTCCATTGAAGCTGCAAGTTCCCTGACCGCGCCAGAAAGCTGCTCTTCGTATTTTTTCATTGAAATTGAACGGTCAATGAGAATTGTAATGTCAGCAAAGTCATTGTTATTCGCCTCGCCCAAAAGCACAAAATTTTCAACTGGTCTTTTTCCTTCTGTTATAAGGAAATTTTGCTGCTTTAATCCAACAACAGGCTGGCGTTTTCTATTTTCCACGCGGACTTCAACAATAACTTCCGGGAAATTATCAGAAATCACACGCTCAAACTGAACAAAAAAACCGCCCACAAGTTCTGTCATTTTTGACATTACATAAATTTCATTTGCCTTAAAGTCAGTTACAATTATATTTCCGTTCCGATCCGAAACCGCACTTGTAATCAGGCTTTTTCCTTTTCCTGTAATGGCATTTTCAAAAACAGCCCCGGAAGAAAGCTCAACAGCATAAACTTTGTTTCTATCTGTAAGCAAAAGATAATCGCTGCCCCACTGCTTTAAACTTTCAGGACGCAAAAAAGTTCCGTCATTTACAAGAACTCCAAGGAAATTTCCAGCCTTGTCAAATTCGTAGATTCCGCCTTTCACGCTGTCTGCAACAAAAATTCTTCCGCCACAAACCGCAATTCCAGTTGGAGACTTGAAACCGTCAAAGCCTTCTGTTTTTTCACCGAAATGCAAAAGTCCGTTTCCGTCTGCATCAAAAACAACAACTCGTGCGTTTCCAAAATCCGTGGCATAAACGTTCCCAAAGTCGTCTTCTGCAAGATACTGAGGTCCCACAAACTGTCCTTGTCCTCTTCCTCGCGAACCAAAGTATTTTATAAATGAACCATTTTCCGAAAGAATTGAAATTCTGTCTCCTGCGCTCTCTGAAACTGCCAAATTTCCATTTTTTAAGCGGATAACATCCATTGGACGGTCAAATCCATTTATCGGTCCTCTATTTCTTTTTACCACAGTTCCGTTCACATCAAATTGAAGCAGCTCATTCGTGCCGTAGGAAACAACCCAAATGCTTCCATCGTGATTTGAAAGAGAAGAAACTGGCTGACTGTAAATGAGATTATTTCCATTCACATTAGGATAAGAGCCTGATTCCGTAAAACGCTGGGTAAATCCATAGTCATAGTCTGTAACACGCCGGTCGCTTACAATTTCAATTCTATTCTGAAGAAGAAGTCCGCCATAACCAGCTTCCTTGGCATAATTCCATTGCTGTAGCGCAGCTCCTTCTATTCCCGCACGGTAATACGCTTTTCCAAGCCAGTCAAGAACCAAAGGCTCGCCAGGCAAATATGAAAGAGCCTTTTCAAATTCAAGAATGCTTTCATTAAAAGAGCCTCTGTAATAGCTTTGAACTCCACGCCGGAATTCTTCTTCCGCAAACCCAGAATTCGCAGACCGTAAATTCCCAGCGCTAGCCGTATCTTGCAGATTTGTCTGCGCAAAGGCTGAAAATATAAAAGCTATAAAAACAAAAAATATTTTTTTCATTATTCTTCCGCCTTCTGAACTTCCTGAAGGTGCTCCATTATTATAGGGTTTGAACTGTCGGCTTTCATAGCGCGCTTTAAAAACTTTTTAGACTCTGAATAAAGTCCCATTTTATAATAAACCCAGCCAAGGCTATCAAGGCAAGCTGCGCTTTCCGGCAAAATATCTAGTGCTTTTTTGCAACAACTTAGCGCTTTTGCCAAATCTTCACCTTCGCAAGCAAGAACATAGCCCATTCCGTTTAACGCAGTAGGATTTTCGCTGTCATCTTCAAGGGCTTTTTCATAATAGCTAAGGCTTAAGTCAATTTTTCCCTGTTCCCACGCAACATAAGCAAGAGAAGCATAAACTGAAGCCGGCTTATATCCAGTGTCTAAAAGTTTATTCAATTCAAAATCAGCAAGTTTTTTTCTTCCGCTAAGACAATAAATAACAGCCAAAAGATAGCGGCACTGTAAAACTCTGTCCTTGTTCGAAGTGCTGTCCTTATCATAAGAAGCTGTAACTACCTGCTCGAGGTAAAGCAAAGCATCATCGTAACGCTTTAGCTTTGAATAGCAAAGTCCTAAATAATAAGCAAGCTCCACAGAATCCACTCCGCAATCATCTGGAAGTGAAAGAAAATATGTCAAAGCAGCAGGATAATTTCCTTTTGTATATAAAGAGATTCCTTCTTTCATATAGTTTTCTTCTGCCATTTTTCCGCCTTTTACAAATTAAAATCGCATTTTATAGAAGATATATCAGCATAGCTAGGCTCGGTTTCAATAACACTGACTGAAATAAAACCTTTTTCGCAGGCCTTAAAATCCGCAAAATCATTACCATAAGAATGGACACAGGCATCTCCTCCACACTTAGAAGTCATGCATCCATTTTCACATTCAGAAATCTCCAATGTTTCCCAGTAACGTCTTATGCAAGGAACTGTAAGCTTTGCGCCCTTGTAGCTTTTCATTGCAGGCGCATTCACGTTGACAAAATTTCTATAATATTTATGCATAGAATCTAAAATTGTAAGATTTCCGCAAAGAGAAATAAGCTTATCAAGATTTTTACAGGCAAAGTCAGCAAGATTTTCAAAGTACAAAGAGCCGCTTTTGTCGGATTCGTCTTTTGAGGCTGAATCAATGCTAAGGGCAATTCCCGGAATTCCAGAAATACAAGCCTGGCGAGCAGCACCACAAGTTCCAGAATAAACAATATCAGTTCCAATATTCGGTCCGTCATTTATGCCAGAAACAATTACATCGATTTTTTCTGAAATATATTCTCCTTTTAACGCAGAAAGCACGCAATCCACAGGAGAGCCTTCCAAATAATAAGAAAGGCAGCAGTTTTCTTTGTCCACCTTTTTAAGCTCCAGCGGAACAGCAACGTTCATTTGACTCGAAGCGCCAGACTTGTTGAATTTAGGAGCAACTATAAAAACATTGTGTTTTTTTGAAAAAGCCGCAGCAAGAAGTCGAATTCCTTCAGCATTAATTCCATCATCATTAGTAAGCAAAATATTCATATAAGGCGGACTCCATTCGCAGGCTTTACAGAATAGCATTTTGGAGAAAAGCCGAATATTTTTTCGTATTCTTCTAGTTTTTCCTTGTATTTTTCAACATCGCTGTCCCTTAAAATTGTATAAATTCCGCGACCAAAACCTTTTCCTGTTATTCGGCCGCAGTTTACAGGATTTCTTAAGTCATCTGGATTTTCATCAAGTTCATGGACTCTTTTTAAAATCCAGTCAATTTCAGGGCAAGAAATATCGTAATCACGCATATTCTGATGGCTTCGGTTAACAGAGCGCGCAAAAGAAGCAAAATCGTCTTTTTGAATAGCATTAACACAGTCAAGAACACATTTATGCTCATTCATTACGCATAAAAGCCTGCGTTTTGTATCTTCTGAAACAACGCTTAGAACTTCGTTGACTTCAGCTTTGTCTTCCTCGTACTGCCAGCCGCCCAAAACATTTGCCTTTCTTTCTTTAAGTTCGCCTAAAAGCAAAACATTCTCCGGCTGCATAAGACTGTCTTCATTCCAAGTTACGATTCTAGGCACAAGAGCATCAGTCAGCAAAACTGTTTTTCCTTTAAAATTGAAAGGAACTAGCTCGCAGGATTTTTTTGCGTAATCGGTCAGAACCAAATTATTTTCCTTTGAAAAAATCGCAGCAAAACTGTCAGCAGAATGATTTGCCGTTCCAAGAAAATTTTTATTCGCTCTTTCTATAACCTGAAGAATCTGGTCCTGGTTGCATTTTAAGCCGCAAAGTTCCCTTATAGCCCAGCAAGCGGCAACTTTTACAGCGGTTGTTATTCCAAATCCGGCAGAAGGAAGAATTTCAGAATAAATAGTAAAGTCGATTCCCTTTAATTCAAATCCGCCGCTAGAAAATCCGTACAAAATAGATTTTATTGAATTTGCCCATTTATCTTCTTTTTTTAATTTCAGCGAAGAAAGATTCGTATGCTTTTCATCTTCAAGCTGAACAAAATAAAATTTAAATGAAGAATCGTTTCTCAAAGATGCCGAAACATAAACAGGAAGATTTACCGCCATAGACAAAGTTTTATCTTTGAAGAACCAAGTATGTTCTCCAGCCAAATGGAATCTGCCCGGAGCAACCGCTACAACTTCCGGCTCCACTC
Organism: Treponema sp. UBA6852; assembly: GCA_002449305.1. Classification (GTDB taxonomy): domain Bacteria; phylum Spirochaetota; class Spirochaetia; order Treponematales; family Treponemataceae; genus Treponema_D. The sequence goes on along the minus strand of DKDI01000047.1, from coordinate 2,595 downwards.
CATATTCTTTGCGGTGCGCTTCTCTGACTTTTTCCATGATTCCCTTCCCGTTCGTGTTGATTTTTTCTATATATGACATTAAAATAATACAATGAATCAGCTGTTTTTACAAGTTTTTTGTGCAATCTTTTCTGGAGCAACTGAATCTATTTCTATTTCAAATGAAATTCTTCCGTTTGGTTCTCCTTTTACCGCGCTTTTCTGTCTTTCGCCCTTGTACATTGCAGTCTATAAATCAAAATCATACAAACAAACTTTCTTTCTTTTTTTTATACAAACACTTACGGTGCATTTGCTTTCAAGCTATTGGCTAGCGAATTTCCATGGATTTGCAGCATTCACGCTCGGAGCAAGCGCATTGGGAACTGCATTTCAAGGCGGATTTTGCGGAATTATAATGCACGTTTTTCCAAGCAAAATTTCAAAAACAAAAAAACTTCAGGAACAATCCGGCCTTTGCCCGTATCAAATTTTCAAGAGGATTTTATGGTTTTGCGCCTGCTGGATTTTATATGAATACATAAAATCAACTGGAGCGCTCGGCTATCCATGGGGAACGCTTTTCATGGCGGCTTACAGCTGGAAAATCTTTACGCAAATTGCAGACATAACTGGTGTTTGGGGAATAACATTTTTATACGCGCTTTTCTCTTCACTTGCCGCGGAAGTAATAATGAGATGCGAAAATTTCTTAGATAAAACACAAGCTAAAAATGTGAACAAACAGCTTGCCCAAGCCGCAAAATTTACAGCAGCAGTTTTTGCGCTCTGCGGAATTTATGGCGTAATTCAAATTTTAACTCCGCGCTGGCCTGAAAAACTTTTAAACGCAGTAATTGTTCAGCAAAATATAGATCCGTGGGAAGGCGGAGACAAAAAATCAATTGAAATTTCAAAGAAACTTACAAAAAAAGGAATCAGACAGCTTTCTGAGCAAGGAAAAGAAACTGATCTTGTAATTTGGAGTGAAGGCGTTCTTTCAAAAAATTTTCCAAAAGCTGCAAATTATTATTCGCATTTTCCGGAAGATGAAAGCCTAAAGGAATTTATAGCTAGTACGCAAACTCCATTTTTAATCGGCGGCGGAGTTTCCTTAGACCGAAAAAAAAGAAGAAGAACAAACAGCGCGATTCTTTTTGACAAAAACGGAATTTTTTCAGGATTCTACAGCAAAATTCAACTCGTTCCATTTGCAGAGCGGATTCCTTATGCAGAAAATCCAGTCATGAATTTTTTCATGAAAGATGTTGTCGGATTTTATTCAAGCCTAGTACCAGGATTTCAGTATGCACTGTTCAAAATTCCGCTAAAGGGAAACCAAGAATTTGAAACGCCGCTAGATTTCAAAAGAGAAAAATTTGCAGAAATAAAGCTTGATAAAAACGGAAATTCAATTCAAAAGGAAAGAATAAAATTTTCAGAAAACAATCAGGAAAATCCAATTTCATTCTTGAAATTTTCCACTCCAATTTGCTTTGAAGATTCATTTCCTTCAGTTTGCACAAATCTTTTCAAGCTCGGAAGTGAAATTTTTATAAACATCACAAACGATTCCTGGAGCAAAACAAATTCCGCGGAAATGCAGCACTTTATAGCTTCAAGCTATCTTGCAATCGAATACAGGACAACTCTTCTTCGCTGTGCAAATTCAGGATATTCCGTAGCAGTTGCCCCCACAGGAAAAATTTTATACGAACTGCCTTTATTTAAAGAAGATTCCATGGGAATTTCCGTTCCGATTTACAAAAGAAAAATTACATTTTTTTCAGTTATGGGCGACTGGTTTGCATACATTTTTATTTTCGCAGTATTTTTGTGCATAATTTTTTGCATATTAAAAGATAGCATTTTTGTGAACAGAAGAATAATAAGAAAATTTCTTAAAAAGATCATAAGGAAATTAAAATGAAAACCACTACAAGGTTAAAAATTATACGCGGATGCACAACAGTTTTCTTTGCTTCAATTATTTTTATCTGTGGATTTTTTCTAGAACTGAACATTCAAATTGCGGCGGCAGTTCTTTCTGGATGCATTTTAGGAGGAATTCAAGGTGCAGGCAGCGCAGGGATTTTTATAATCGCGCAATTTATTCTCAGCGGATTTTCTTTAGAACAAATAGGAAATTTCACAGCAATATTCGCAAGCACATTTATTTCTGGACTCATCGCTGGATCTCCATCTATAATAGAAGAAAAGTTTTCACCTAAAATATTTTTTAGAATACTTTTTGGATGCCTTATAGGATTTGTCATTTATTATTTTTTTGAAAGTTTATTCCATAAGAATCTTAACTGGATTTATTTTTTATCCGCCGACATTTTTAAATGCATTGGAATTATTATCTTTTCAATAGCAATTCGCCCAAAACTAGCCACATTTCTCTTTCCATCAAAAGAGACTGAAAAAGAAATTGAAGAATTAATAAACAAACTTAAATAACACTTGAAAGATTTTCAAAAATAGCATTAAAAAACTAAAAAAAATCAAAGACAAACTCCGCTTTGCTGCAAGGCAGATGCCATTGCGCGTTGCCAGTGCCACGGATGGGGAAAAGAAAGCCCCCACGGAGAGTCCGGGGGGGGCACTTGAAAG
>DKDI01000041.1 GCA_002449305.1 Treponema sp. UBA6852 | reverse complement strand
ACATTAAATTATAAAACTCGAAATTAAGGCTAATAAGTTCTAAATGTCATTCCTGCACTTGATGCAGGAATCTGAAATAGATTATCCGGTCGAGCCGGATAATGACATAAATTCAAGCCGGAGTATGACATAGTCTCAAGCCCCTGAATGACAAAAAAGATACTTTTACTTTCTGTCATAAAAACAAAAGGGATACTTCCTAAAAGCCGTAGCGATACTTCCTAAGAGGCTGAGGAATACTTCCTAAGCCCCTGAGGAATACTCTCTAAGGCTCTTAGGAATACTTACTTCAGCTCTTAGGAATACTCTCTTAGCCTCTTAGGAAGTATTCCTTCAGCAGTAATATTCCCATCCAAAACCCTCCAAAAGTTCCACTTTACGCAAGGTTGTTTTTTTCGTAAAATAGCGTCCTATGGAATTTACTCAAGAGAAAATCGACTCGTTGGCAGTCAATGAAGTTGAAATTATGAAAAAAATCGCTGAGGAGCTGAACATAAAAGTTCCTCAGGTAAGCGCGGTCATCAGCCTTGTTCAGGAAGGATGCACTATTCCTTTTATTGCACGTTACCGCAAAGAAAAGCACGGCTCGCTTGATGAGCTTCAGGTGCGTGAATGCGACCACTTGTTTACTTCCTATAAAAATCTGGAAGAACGCCGCCTTGAAATTGTAAAAGGCATATTTAATCAGAACAAGCTTACTGAATCTTTGTACAATGCCGCAATGGAAGCAAAAACTCTTTCCGAGCTTGAAGACTTGTGGGCTCCATTTAAAAAGAAGAAAAAGACCCGCGGAATGGTTGCACAGGAAAAAGGACTTGAGCCTTTGGCAGATGCCATGTATGAGCTTGATGACGCTGCTCTTCTTGAAAAAGCAAAGGAATTCATAAAGACAGACAATGAAGATTCAGCTTTAAATGTTGAAACTGCGGAAGATGCGATTGCAGGTGCAAAGGACATTGTCGCAGAGCGTGTTGCTCAGGATTCCAAAAACCGCGAAACTGTCCATTCACTTTATATGGAAACCGGCTCGATTGTTACAAAAGGAATTGTTCCAGACGGACAGGACGCTGAAACAGTTGAAAAAACTTCCACATACAAAATGTACTGGGACTACAGCGAGCCTTTGAATCAGGTTAAGCCGCATAGAATTCTTGCAATCAACCGTGCAGAACGTGAAGGTGCGCTTGAAGTTACAATTTTCGTTGATGTTGACGAGGCTGTAAAAGCTATTCAGAAAAAATACACAATTAACAACAAGGCGTTTTCTGGGGCTATTGAAGATGGAGTTGTGCGTCTTTTAAGTCCTGCAGTTGTTCGTGAAATCCGCAGCGATGAAACTGATGAAGCTGACGAGCATGGAATTGGAATTTTCAGCGAAAACTTAAAGAATCTTTTGATGACCCAGCCGATAAAAGGAAGTCGCGTTCTTGGAGTTGATCCTGGAATCCGCACTGGAACAAAATGCGCTGCCCTTGATGAAACTGGAAAATATCTTGGCTACTTCCTTATTAAGCAGGTTGCAGATCCAGAAGGCTCATATAAGGCAATCAATGACGCGATTGACAAGTACGACATTCAGGTTGTTGCGGTTGGAAACGGAACTGGTAGCCAGGAAGTTCAGGCGATTGTAAGCAAAGTAATCAGCGAAAATTATTCTGATGTCATGTACACGGTAGTTGATGAAAGCGGTGCTTCTGTTTATTCTGCAAGCGACATTGCCCGCGAAGAATTTCCTGAGCTTGATCTTACAATCCGTGGTGCAATTTCAATGGGAAGAAGATTGCAGGATCCGCTTGCTGAGCTTGTAAAAATAGACCCAAAGGCAATTGGCGTTGGACTTTACCAGCATGATGTAAATCAGAAAAAACTTTCAGATACTTTGGATGAAGTTGTTGGTTCTGTTGTAAATCAGGTTGGCGTAAACTTGAACACAGCGAGCGCGAGCCTTTTAAAATATGTTTCTGGAATCAACAGTTCTCTTGCAAAGAAAATTGTTGCCTACCGCGATACAAACGGAAAAATCACAAGCCGCGAGGATTTGAAAAAAGTTTCGGGGCTTGGACCAAAGGCGTTTGAGCAGTGCGCGGGATTCTTGAAAATTCCAGAAAGCTCAAATCCGCTTGACAACACTTGGGTTCACCCGGAAAACTACGAAGTTGCAAAAGAAGTTCTTCCGCTTGTTCAGAAAAAAGAAAAGATTTCCGCGGAACTTAAAAAACAGCTGGAAGAAAAGTACAATGTTGGTGAAACTACAATCAATGATATTGTTGAAGAGCTTGCAAAGCCTAACCGTGATCCGCGCGACGGCTATCCTGCTCCAATCATGCAGAAAGGCGTTTTGAATTTTGAAGACCTCAAGGTTGGAATGAAAGTTACTGGCAAGATTAAAAATGTTGTTGATTTTGGCGCATTTGTGGACATTGGCTTGCACGAAACTGGTCTTATTCACATTTCCGAGCTTAGCGACAGTTTTGTTTCTGACCCGATGGACGTAATCAAAGTTGGCGATGTAAAGGAATTTACAATAATTGACTTGGATACAGACAGAAAGAGAATCAGCCTTTCGCTTAAATCTGATGCTGCAAGCCGCCCTGCTGGAGGAGCTTCTTCTGGTGCAAAGAAAAAAGTTGTGGTTGTAAAAAAACATTCAGTTTCCGGGGAAAAGCCTTCGTTCGATAAAAACAAAAAGCCTCACCGCGAAAAACAGAATTTTGGCAGCGACGACGGAATGTATTACAATCCATTTGCGGCATTGCTCAAGAAGTAAAAAATGCTTCAAGTGTTAAAGCTCGTGCTTTGCGATGTGCATTTTCTGGGCGCGTTTTTTCAGACTGTGATAACAATTTGCCTTGGCTACTTTTTTAGGCGGCGTGGCATTGTTGATGACGGCGGAAAAAAGACAGTTACGGCGATTGTTTGGAAAATTGCGGTTCCTTGCATTGCGTTTAATGCCTTTATGCAGAATTTCAACAGGGAAAATTTTACTACAAGCCTTGTTGAAATTTTGCTTGCCGGAATAATTTACGCTTTGCTTGTTTTTCTTGGAAAACTTGCCTTTATAAAGCGCGCAAAAGACGAGTGTATTCTGGCGGCTCTTTTTGTGGCAGTTGGACAGACGACGCTTTTTTCACTTCCGATTTTGCAGTCGGTTTATACGGGACGCGACAAGGAAGTTATGCTTTACATAAGCTCAATTTCTGTTGTGTTCCGAATAATGGTTTATATAGTAGGATTTTACATAATTTCCGGCGAGCGTTTTCACGTTAAGACGTTTTCAATTTCTGCAAAGAAAATTTTTGTTACGCCGATTATGATTGGAATGTTCCTTGGAATTGCTGTTTGGCTTTTACAGGATTTTACGGTGCAAGTTCAAACTGGGCAGGGAATGCATTCTTTTTTGCGTGTGGATAAAACTTTGCCGGTTCTTTACACAACTGTTTCTTCATTTTGCCATTTGCTGAATCCGCTTTCGATGTTTTTAATTGGAATGTCCATTGGCGAGGCTGATTTTTCTTCCGCAGTGAAAGATAAAACTGCTTGGTTGATTGCCGTTATGAGAAACTTTTTTGCTCCGGTTTTTGTTTTGATTTTCTGCTGTGTTTTGCATTTGGCAGGAATTGTCCGCTTTAATGAATATTCGCTTGCTGCTCTTGTGGTTGGTTTTTCCGCTCCGATTTCTGTTACGCTTAGCATGATGTGCGTTCAGTTTCACCGGCATGAACTTCTTGCTTCCCGCGCCTGCTTTATTTCTACTTTGCTCACGATTGTTTCTATGCCGTTCAGTTTTGTAATAATCCATCTTGCGCTTAATTCTGCAATTTTTAGATAAAAACAGCAGGGCAAACGCATGTAAAAATTTTTTGTTTTAAATCTCTAAACTACTAGGTCGAATTTCGAGTTATAA
>DKDI01000005.1:40075-40222 GCA_002449305.1 Treponema sp. UBA6852 | reverse complement strand
ATTATTTATTTTACTTTAATCATATTAAATAAAATAAAGCTATTGGTATTTTACTTTCATGATGTTTTCGACTTTGTTTTTGTAGAATAAAGTTCAATTTCGAGGTTTGAATTTTAGTGCCCTTATCGAGTTTTAAATTTTAGTGTC
>DKDI01000005.1:37747-40022 GCA_002449305.1 Treponema sp. UBA6852 | reverse complement strand
AAAGAAACTCGGTTGATAATCCTCTAGCAAGATTGCCATGCTTAGGATTTCTTTCTGTCAACAAATGAAGTCCAGTCAATTTTGTTAAATCCACTTAACAAAATCAATCAAAAATTGTTAAGTCCACTTAACAATTTGAACAATGTATTATAAAATCAGGCTATGGAAAAACTAATCGAAGTTTTCAGAAAGAAAATGACCGCCCCGCTTCCAACCTTTGAGCGCGAACTGGAAAGAAAAATAAACTGGAATGTGCGGCTTATAAGCATAAGAGGCTCAAGAGGAACTGGAAAAACAACATTATTTTTGCAGCACATAAAAAAAACTTTCTCCAATAATCTGAACAAAGTTCTTTATGTAAGCCTTGACAACATTTATTTTTCAAACAATACACTTGTTGAACTTGCAGAAAAATTTGTAAGCCGTGGCGGCACACATCTTTTTCTTGATGAAGTGCATAAATATGAAAACTGGTCAAAGGAAATCAAAAATCTTTATGATGATTTTCCGGAACTTCACATCGCATTCACTGGTTCTTCCTTGCTTGAAATTCTGAACGGCAGAGCGGATTTAAGCCGCAGAACTTTAGTTTATGAGCTGACCGGGCTTTCTTTCCGCGAGTATCTTTCGCTGATAAAAGCACACGATTTTCCAATTTTTACATTGGAAGAAATACTAGAGAACAACGAGCAGATTTCCGCGGAAATCGCATCAAAAATCAAGCCGTTTGAATTTTTTGACGATTATCTATCTTTTGGCTATTATCCGTACTTTTTAGAAGGAAAAGACGATTATTTTAACCGCCTGAATGAAACCCTGAACATGATTCTAGAAGTTGAGCTTCCTTTTCTCCGCGGATTGGAAATCGCCTATATTCCAAGAATAAAGAAACTTCTGGCTATCATAGGCGAGTCTGCCCCGTTCATTCCAAACATAACACAGCTTGCCGCAAAAATCGGAATTTCAAGGCAGACCTTGCTCATATATTTAAAATATCTGGAAGACGCAAAACTTATAAATCAGCTTTATAAAAAATCACGCGGATTAAGCGTGCTTGAAAAACCCGAAAAGATACTGATGGAAAACACAAATCTTATGGAACTTTTTAACGGAGAAAATACAAATACAGGCAACCGCCGGGAAACTTTTGTTCTAAACCAACTTTTACATTCCCATAAAGTTGATTTTTCAGAGGAAAGTGATTTCTTTGTGGACTCAAAATACACTTTTGAAGTAGGCGGGAAGAACAAAAAGCGCAAACAAATTCAAGAAATTCCAGACTCATACATTATCGCCGACGACATAGAATTTGGCACAGACAGACAAATTCCTATCTGGCTGCTGGGATTCATGTACTGATTTTTTAATATATTAACATGTTGTCATTCTCGCACTCGATGCGGGAATCTATCTTTTTCTCCGCCTTGCCCATATCCGCCTGAACTCCTTACAAGAACATGCACATATAATGCGGAACCGTGATTTTCTTTCCAGTCTGCACAACATTGCCGTTTACTATCTTGTAGCCGTATTTTATTTCATCTTTTTTAAGAAGGGAATCCAAAGATGAAGTGCCGCCTTTTTCAACTGGGATTTTATTGTCAAAGTTTTCTTTCAGGCTTAAAATCGCGCTCTGCTCAATTCCCAAAGCCCAAAGAAATTCCTCAAAATCAAGAGAATGCATCTCGTACTGACGCTCATAGCCGACTGGAATAGAAGAAATTTCCCTATAATTTATTCCAAGAAGAAAACCTGTCGCAATCACATCAAAAGTGTCATCCTGCGCCAGAAATTTCAAAGCCGTTCTATTTTGGAACTCAACTACAAAGATGTCTCTTCGTACCCGGTAGGTTATGTTCTTAGATGAATGAGCTTTTATTTTCTAAGCGATTTGCCTGTTGGTCAAAAAACATTCCTTTATGTACTCGCGGCTTTGATAGTAAAAGTCTGTGTTGAATCTGCTGATGCTGTCGCTGACCCAGGAATTGTAAACTTTGAACAGGGTTTCAATTATGCTGTCAACGTCTTCATCCGGCTGGACATCTTCGATAAGGCGTTCATACACTTCGCCTATTGTCCAGTAATCAGGAACGGCGTATTTGCATTTTGAAACATTGTCAAAATCGCCTGTTTTTATGGAGCGCATATTTATAAATTCTTCCGCAACGCTGTCTATCACCTCGCAGTGCAGAACATCTGAATGAGTATATATTCTTTTTACAACATTCTTTCCCAATGCGTTTACGATATATGCCCTTTTTTGCTTTTGTCTGCG
>DKDI01000005.1:0-37740 GCA_002449305.1 Treponema sp. UBA6852 | reverse complement strand
CCGATAAATTCAATCAGGCTGCAAGTGTAAAACAGCGCGTTGTCATTCTTCATCGGTAACCTCGATGAAATAGAATTTTATTACTCATGGAATTATTTTAACATGATTGGCAATATATTTAAAGCAAAGGCTGTGTTCTTGTACTCCTGCCCTTTTGCGCTACAGAACTCTTGCAGCATAAACGGCGGTTTTTCGCTCAAGGGATTTTTTTAGGGTTGAACGTCCGTGCATAAAGTCGTTTTCAATCTGGCTCAGTTTGGACTTCATACGGCTGCGCGTGGTTTTTAGCACTCCGATTTTTTCTGAGGAAATGTTCCAGCCTAGCCACTTCGCCCGCTGCCGCGGCTCCGCTTGCAAGGCCTGCGCCTTCTTTCTGCACCCATATAGGGTTACTGCGCGGATTCGCACTTCCGCGCAGGCGGAAGCTGTAAAATAATTTCCTTGCAGAACTAGCCAACGCTAGTTGGCGTTGCGAACAAGGCGGAAGCCATAGCAGCCGTAGCTGCCGCTCGGGTTGTAGTAGCTCCGGCAGGCAACCTGAGCGAGGTCGGCGCCGTAGTTCCAAGAACCACCGCGCTGACAGCGGATAGAGCCCGACGCCGGGCCTGTACTTACCGTGCCACTTGATATGCTACCATACCAGTCCCAGCACCATTCCCATACGTTTCCGCTCATGTCGTAAAGTCCATAGCCGTTTGCCTTTTTGGTCTTTACATCCCTTGTTCCTGTATTGCTCGTATTGGTTGTATACCAAGCCACCTCATCTATATCGTCGCTTCCAGCATAGGTGTAGTTTTCACCGCCGCGCGCAGCCCATTCCCACTCTGCCTCTGTCGGCAGGCGGTAGCCGTCTGCTGTAAAGTCGCACGTCGCGGCATTCCATGTGCTGTTGTTCGATGTCGGAACACTTCCCCATTTGCTTGGGTCTGTTTCTCCGCCGATTGCATAGCAAGGTGTAAAGCCTTCTTTCATAGAAAGCTTGTTGCAGTATACAAGCGCGGCATACCAGCTGATGCAATTTACAGGGTTGTTTTTTACATCATCGCCTGTAAGCTCGTTTCCGTCCTTGTCGTAAGCGTTGGCAGTGCTTGGGTCGCTTCCCATGAGAGCCTTGTATTCTCCGCATGTTACCTCATGATCGCTCATGTAGAACGAGGCGATTTCAAGCTTGCGTCCGCTTACAAATACGTCTGATGCCGGAGTCCAAGTTTCTGTTCCGGCAATCGAAGCGGCAGGGATTTTTACAAAGTTTTCCGCAAACGGCTCGATGCTGCCGGAAGAAGAACCGCCGGTAGTGCCGCTCTCTGAGCCGCCGCCGAAAGTGTCGCTGTCGCTATCGCCATTGCTGCAGCCAAAAAATGCAAGTCCCATCGTCATTGCCGCAAGCACGGCAAACATTCTAGATTTTTTCATATCTTTCTCCCTAAAAAAATTTTTTAAACAAAAAAAGACCGCTGCACTGCCGGCGCACAAATTTTTGCACGCCGCAATACAACGGTCTTCGTTTTATTTTTTATATAACCGCCTGAAGACAGTATTTCTATTCTGAATTCTGAGTTCTGAGTTCTGAGTTCTGAGTTCTGAGTTCTGACAAGATTGTGTTTCTCCCTTTTCTATTTGTCAAGCAGTAGTTACTGTTTTATTGTAGAATATTTCTGCCATGCTGTCAAAATCTTTCTTATTGACAAGTAAAGATTTACACATTTTATGAGCGTTAAAAGCTAAAGCTATCACATTTTATGTTTTAGTTTTAATACAAGAACCCAAACAGCCACAATGGAATTTTAGAACCGCTGCCAGCTTCAATTCCGTCCGCTGCGACAAAGGCATTTTTCAGACTCTTTATTTGCTCTCCTGTTTTGCTTTTTCCGCCACATTCAATTGTATATTTGCCGTTTACAAAGAAATCACTTGTATCTGAAAATTCTACTGTCTGATTATAAGAAAGCTGGTTAATCAAAAAAGTTTCCCTCGCATTTCCTTTATCCACATTTTCTCCCTGATATAAATACATCAAGTTTGTATTTTCAAGAAAAATTTTATCAGGTTTTTGAAGCGAACTTACCCCTTTTAAATCCTTAAATAAAGAATCAATCAATTTTGCATCCGTAAGACTTTTTAAGTATGAAAGCAGTGTGGCCCGGTTCAACTCCATAGCACCGGAGAGCTTTGACACATTCAGCATAAATGGCGAACTTTCAGCAATTATCGCCAGAAGCTTCTTAATCTTGGGAACATAGGCTATTTCTATTTTTCTCAAAAGCGGAAGCTCCACATCCAAAATCATATTTACGGTTTCCTCTAGCTTCATGTAGTAAGAATCCAATCCTTCCATGAAAAAAGGATAATATCCGGTCTTTAGATATTCATCAAAATATTCAAACGGTTTTACTTTTCCGCAAATATCAAAAGCATGTCTTGAATGATTCTGCAAAATTTCTTCTAAAGACAATTCCTGAAAGTCATTTCCTGTTTTTATATTTAAAAACTCCCTGAAGGAAAGTCCCTGCATATTGTACATCGCAGGACGGCGGCTTAAATCCGCACGCGCATCAAGAATTTGAAGAAGAGATGAGCCTGTAAAAACAACCTGCAGCTCAGGATAATCATCATAAATATTTTTTATGTACACAGGCCAGTCTTCATATCTATGGACTTCATCTAAATAAAGAATTTTTCCGCCGTTTTTTGAGAAAGAATCAGCAAGATCAAGCAATGAGTTTTTTGCAAACCAGATATTATCAAGGCTTACAAAGAGAGCTTTTCCTGAAGATACTAAATCCATATAGTTATTTTTTAGATGCTGAAGAAGCAGTGTTGTCTTTCCGCAGCCTCTGGCGCCTTTAATTCCAATCAGCCGGGAATTCCAGTTAATTTTATTATCAATTGACCGCACAAAAGATTCTTTTGTATTCCTGATTCTTTTTGCTGATACTTCACTCAGGGTTGTATAATCTATCATATATCAATATTATACATCATAAAATTAAATTGTATAGTCCAATAAACAAAAATTAGTAAAAATTGTATATCAAAGTAAACAATTTCAAAATTGTCAGCCGTGTAGACAGTTTTTGCCTTGTCGTTCACCGTTGTTTCTCTTAAAAACTCAATCTCCCCCAATCAGCCAATCCAATGCGTTCATTCTGGCTATTCCGTTGTAGTCGCCCGGCGGGTCATCGTCCAGCGTCAGAATCAGCTTTATAAATTCTTCCGCGACGCTGTCTATCACCTCGCAGTGCAGAACATCTGAATGAGTATATATTCTTTTTACAACATTCTTTCCCAATGCGTTTACGATATATGCCCTTTTTTGCTTTTGTCTGCGCCCGATAAATTCAATCAGGCTGCAAGTGTAAAACAGCGCGTTGTCATTCTTCATCGGTAACCTCGTATGAATCTATGAATTTTAAGCATTCTAAAGATTTTGCGGTGTTGAAACTTATTTGATGCGTAGGATATTTAGCCCAAACTTCGAGTTTTATGATTTTATGTCATTATCGGGCTTGACCCGATAATCTATTGAAAATTTCCAACAGATTCCCGTGTCACAGCACGGGAATGACACTTAAATTACTGTTCTTATCAAAACTCGAAATTCAGGATATTTGAATTCCACATTCATAGAATACAGGATTCATCACAAAATTCCAATAAAAATTATCACAAAAATCACATTTTTCCTATAGATTATATAGTCAAGCCGGATACTGGCAAGATACCCCCCCCCGGCAAGGCCAGGGGACTCTCTGCTAGTTTCTAAGCCTGTACATAACGCCTCCTGTAAATGCGGCTCCTAGAATAACTGCAAGCTCGCAAAGGGCTGTTTTTCTCCAGAATGAGCGGCTTTTAAAAATGCGCCTGCTTTCTTTTTCAAACTGCGCCTTAAGTCCCTCCCGCTGCAAAAACAAGGCTTCATCAACCGTTTCTTCAAGAATTCTTTCAAGCTCAGCTGCAAGGCTTTCATTGCCCAAAGCCTGATTCAGCGGCAAGTCCTGCGTTTTTAACTGCGCTTCTAATCCTGCTTTTTCCGTTGGAAACAACTTTTCTGCACTCGCCTGAAAAACTGCGTTTAGCACTAGAACCACGGCGCATACCTTTTGCATTATACGTGAATGTCTCATTATCTTTACCTCCTACATCCATAGATGAATCCATAGCGGCATAGCTTCCCAAAGCTTTTGGCAGAACCGCCCCGCAAAGAGATGAAATCACAACAGAAGCCCAGACCGCATCCCCTATATATCCAAGCCTAAGAAGCACTGTCGCAATTAAAACCGCAAATCCCTTGTACCCTGCAAGTTTTCCTGCAAGAAGAAGCAGCCTTTTAAATACATTCTGAAAAAGCTCTGCATAAGAAAAATCAATGCTTTCAATCTTTGTCATACAGCAAGCCCCCTTTTTACCATCTTCAAGTGAGAATACATTGACTTTATTTCTATTTCGCTTCGCAATGCGCCGCATTTATTTTCTTCCAGCCTGGAAACATTTACATAGCAAGATCCGCACCAGCCTGCCACATGAACCGCCCTGTCCTGCGCATCAAGAAAGAACGCCGCATACAAAAAATTTGCGCCGCAAAAGCTTTTTACATCTTCTGTAAAAAATCTTCTATATAATTCATCTGCTGTAACGCGAAGGTTTATTCCAAGAGAACGGCTTACTGCATCGCATACAGAGCCAGAACAGTCGCTTCCACTTGGAGAAGAACCGCCCCACACATAAGGCGCACCCTCAAATTTTCTTAGTTCCTCAAAGTACTTTTGCTGAATCCTCATGCCGCGCCTCCCAAGAATGTCTTCAACACAGCGAATCCGGCAGAAGCAAGGGCAATCGCTCCTGTACCAATAGAAACAATCTGGCAAACTCTTGCTGTTTTTTCAGCGGAAGATTTTTTAAGGCTTGTTTCCAGAGCCCCCAGACGCTCAAGAGTTCTGTTCTTGAACTCGCACATTTCTCCACGCATAGAGCAGAACTCGCCGTAGAGCTTTGTAAGCAACTCATTTTCCATAGCCGCCTCCTTGTAAAAATATTAGCTTGCGCAGTTAATGCGAAAGTCTTTTCCAAGAAGATAAAGCCAAATCCTAAGCCAAAATTGATAACATTTACGCTCATAAAACAGCACGTAAATGTTATCAATTCAAGGGCTTTGCTGCGCTGTATATTGTACACAACGAACGGCAGATAAAACCTCCGCGTTGCGGACTTCTGCCTCAAAAAACAAAAGACCGGGCAAGCAAGGCGCCTGCAAGCCCGGCAGGAGAAAATTATGTTAAAGATTTCATTAAGAGAGAACAAGACAGCCAATGCAAAGTCCCCTTATCATTTCTATTCGGAAAACTCCGGTTCTCTCACATTTGACGAGCTCATCAATGAGATGGCAAAAAACAACACAACTATAACAAAAGCCGACATTACAGGAGCACTGAATGTGTACAAGGATGTTGTTCTGCGTTATCTGCAGCTTGGCTACAAAGTGCACTGCCCGTTTGGACAGCTTTATATCTGCGCAAAGGGAACTGCAAATGACAAGCTGGCTTCTTTTGAGCCGCATAATTTTGGCAACGACCATGACTTGAACGTAAGGCTCACCGTGGACAGTTCCATAGCAAAGGCAGTGCTTGCAAGCACAAAAACAGAGCGTGTGTCAGGAAGATACAAGATGATTCCGTCAATAGAAGAAATCCAGAACGTAAATGGAATTGCATTAAAAGAAGCAAAGCCAGGAAACGTAATCAGGATAATCGGCGAGTACCTCAAGTTTGACGAAAATGACAGCGAGCAAGGAATTTTCCTTACAAAGGGAGATGTTTCAATAAGGCTTGAAAACTACATCTGGAACAAAAACAAGCGGATTGACGCAATGCTTCCGGCAGACATTGAAAGCGGCTCATACAAGGTCAGCATAAGGGCAAAGCCAAACACAATCCTGTACAATGGCAGCTTTATTAAAGAAATTACAATAAGCTAAAAGAGACTCTGAAAAGAAGTCTCTGCGGCATGTCTAAACGGCATGCCGTTTTTTTTGTTTATTGTAATAAACTTAAGACCAAAGGAATACTTTCTAAGACCTGAAGAGATACTTTCTAAGAGGTTAAGGAATACTTCCTAAGACCTGAAGAGATACTTCCTAAGAGCCTTAGGAATACTTACTTAGGGCTTTAGGAATATTCACTCAGGGTCTTAGGAATACTTACTTAAGGCTTTAGGAATACTCTCTTTAGAAATTCTAACATAAACAAATATTCTCATCTTAAAAGCCATTATATTAACAAATGATATGTAAAAAGCTTAATGCCCCTACACCTACAAAAAGAGCACTAATCTTGCCTTTTTTTCTTTTCCGTGGGATAATCCAAAGTGACAGTTTGGATTATCCCACGAAAAACTTAATTTTGGAAGAAAATATGGCTTTTATAGAGCGTCATGCAGAAAAAACAATAGAACGGATGTCTCAGTCGTTTCCGACTGTGCTTGTTACAGGCGCAAGACAGACCGGAAAGACCACGCTTTTGAAAAACGTAACTGACAAAAAATCTGTTGGCTATCTTACTTTTGATGACCCGACGGAAGAGCAGTCCGCAAAAAACGATCCGCAGTCGTTTATTGATTTTCATCCAAGCCCTTTTTTGTTTGATGAGGTTCAGTATGTTCCAGAGCTGTTTCGGTATCTAAAAATCGAAATTGACAAGAACCGGCACAACGGAATGTATTATCTTACAGGAAGCCAGCAGTTCAGGCTTATGGAAAAAGCGACAGAGAGCCTTTCTGGAAGAATCGGAATCGTGCAGCTTTATCCGCTTTCCGCACGCGAAAAACGAGGCGACAGCTTTGA
The DNA here is from genome assembly GCA_002449305.1 of Treponema sp. UBA6852. Classification (GTDB taxonomy): domain Bacteria; phylum Spirochaetota; class Spirochaetia; order Treponematales; family Treponemataceae; genus Treponema_D. Next base: position 30,905 of record DKDI01000005.1, on the reverse strand, counting down.
CCAGCCATTTATTCCGTCAAAAGACTATATTTTGCAGAGAAACAGCGCATTTTCTGGAAAGGAACTTTCTGCTTCGGATATATGGAATTCAATTTTTACAGGCGGCTATCCGGAAGTTGCAAACGGAAATGTCTCGCCGAACGATTTTTACTCAAACTATCTGAAAACTTACATTGAGCGTGATATTCGGAGCTTGACGCAGGTTGCAGACGAGATGCAGTTTCTCCAGTTTATTGCGGTTGTTGCATCAAGAACTGCCCAGCTTGTTAATTACGGAGACATTGCAAGTGAAGTTGGGATAAGCGAGGTTACGGCGAAAAAATGGCTTTCGCTTCTTGTAACTTCCGAGCTTGTTTACTTGCTTCCGCCGTTTTCGGTGAATGTTGAAAAGCGCGTTGTAAAAACTCCCAAGCTTTATTTTGTCGATACAGGACTTGCCGCCTACCTTACAAAATGGACGGATTCAGAAGTGCTCCGCTTTGGCGCAATGTCGGGGGCGTTTTTTGAAACATACATTGTCGGTGAAGTGCTTAAATCATTCTGCAATGATGGAATTGAGCCGCCGCTTTATTTTTACAGGGACAAGGATAAAATCGAAATCGACCTGATTATTTTTTTGAACAATACGATTTATCCGGTTGAAATAAAAAAGACCGCCACGCCAAAACTAGATGACGCAAAGAATTTTTTTATCACAGGCAGAATCAAGAATGTGGAGGTTGCGCCTCCGTGCATTGTCTGCAGCTGCGGAAAGCCGGTTTCTGTAGCAAAAGGCGTGATGGCGATTCCGGCGGAGTATGTGTAAACACTCCGATAATAATATATGAGCAAATTATATATTGTTAATTTTTCAAGGTCGGAGTATGCAATGCATATTCCTATGTTTAGGGTTCTTTGTCCGTCTTATGCTTCTGAGTATCTTGCAAGCTATGAAATTCAAGGCAAGGAAATTAAGGAAAATGACCACGTGCTTATTGGGTGTGCCGCGGACGAAAGAAAAGCTCTTGAAGCTCTTCTTATTCTAAGACAGAAAAAACTTCATATAACGCTGTATTCAGAAAGACCTCCAACCGCACTTTTTTTATGCATTGTCCGCAAGTTAGATAGCATTTCGCTTCTTTTCTGCCCGGAAAGCATGGAAGACATTGCCCACTGTGCAGAGTTTTACACAAAAGGAAAAAGATTTGTATCAAAGGCGGCCCAACGAAAAAATGAAACCAATCTTTTGGGAAGATTCGTCAACATGGAATCTCTAAGTGAAACAAACAGGCTGCTTGTTTTTGGAATTGCGGAAGGCTTGTCTTTAAAAGAAATGCAGTCGCTAACAGGACGCAAAGAAAGGTACATACAGACTTGCCTTCATAGGCTTAAAGAAAGATTCAATGTGCTTGAAAAGCGGGAGCTTTTTAGCGCGCTTTTAAAATGGCTTTCTCTGGACGTCCAAGAGTTTCAGGCAGGATAAACAACAGACGCTAAGAATTTTTCTTTTTGTTTCCAAGCCGGAACAAGCACCTTTGTGTTCTTCAAGGCTTTTTTATACAAAACAGGCAGAAGGCTTGAGAACACTTCCACTTTGTGAGTTCTGGACTTGGATTTTACAGTAAGAAGACAGCCGAGCTCTTTTTCTTCATTAAGAATCGGCTCGGCATCTTTTTCAAGTATTCCCAAAAGCATAATGTTTTCTTTTGATTCCATACATTATATATATGCTTTTTTTTACAAAAAATGACTGTTACAGAGTTAGTCTTCTGCGCCACGACACAGGAATCTCTGACAAAATATCAGATTTTCGGGTCAAGCCCGAAAATGACAGGACACGATGTCATTCCCGCACTTGATACGGGAATCATTACAGAAGATTCAGGCCTTTAGTCAGAAATTTTTTTTCCGCTAAGCTCGCCTGGAACAGAAATCGGATATTCGCCGGTAAAGCAGCCTTTGCAGAATCCGTACTGCTCTGGATTGCATTCACGGCAGGCATCCAGCATTCCTTCCGCGCTAATAAACGCCAAGCTGTCTGCTCCTATTTCCTTGCAGATTTCTTCTTCGTTGTGGATGCTTGAAATCAGCTCGCCTCTAGTCGGTGTGTTGATTCCGAAGTAACAAGGAAATTTTACAGGCGGACTTGAAATTCTAAAGTGAACTTCTTTTGCACCGGCGCGCCTTAAAATCTGTACAAGGCGGCGGCTTGTTGTTCCGCGCACAATTGAGTCATCAATTACAACAACTCTTTTTCCGTCCACAACAGACTTCACTGCATTGAGCTTTACAAAAACCATGTTCTCGCGCTCACGCTGTGTCGGCGCAATAAAAGTGCGTCCTATATATTTGTTTTTTATAATTCCGCTTGCATAAGGAATTCCGGCTTCTTTTGCATATCCTTGGGCGGCTCCAATTCCAGAGTCAGGAACTCCAATAACGACATCAGCAGGAACTCCGCTTTCACGTGCAAGGCAGGCACCCATTTTTTCGCGGGCTTCTGTAACAGGAATTCCGTCGATTATGCTGTCCGGGCGCGCAAAGTAAACGTATTCAAAAACGCAAGTCCGCTTGGAAGTACGCTCTCCAAATTCAAATGAAAGAACTCCGTCTTCGTTTATTATTACAATTTCTCCAGGCTGAATGTCGCGCACATAAGTTGCGTTCACAGAATCAATTGCGCAAGTTTCGCTTGCAAGAATCCAGCCGTTTTCAACTTTTCCAAGGCACAGCGGACGGATTCCATTTGGGTCTCTTGCACCGATAAGACATTTTTCTGTTGAAACAACAAGCGCAAAAGAGCCTTTTATCATCTGGATTGTATCAGTCAGCGCGCGCTCAAGTCCTTTTTTGTAAGACTTTGCAATGAGCTTTAAAATAACTTCCGTGTCGCTTGTTGAAGAAAATGTGCTTCCTGAATCTTCAAGCATTTCACGAAGTTGCTCATAGTTTACAAGCTGTCCGTTGTGGGCAACTGCGACTGCTCCAAGCTTTGACTTTAAAAGAAGCGGCTGGGCATTTTCCAAAGTCGCGCTTCCAGCTGTGGCATAACGGACGTGCCCGCAGGCAATGTTTCCTTTTAAAGCTTCAAGGTTTTCAGGCTTAAAAACTTCCGCAGTTGTTCCCATTGCCTTGTGAATGGAAATATCTTCGCCGTTGCTTACCGCAATTCCAACGCTGTCCTGGCCGCGGTGCTGCAACGCATAAAGCGCATAATAAGCCTGAGTTGCGGCGTTAAAGTCGCTGGCAGAATAAGCCACATATTCTTTTTTTTCTGGTTCGCCCTGCTTAGGTGGATTTAAATAAATTCCGACAACACCGCATTCATCGCGCAGCTTGTCTTCCTCTTCTTCAACAAGAAATTCACAGCACTTCATTTTTTTTCCATTAGATATTTATATAGATTATCGGGTCAAGCCCGATAATGACACAGTCTTGTCAACTGGCAATAACACAATTCTGTTAATTGATAACGGCATCAGAAATTACAGTTCGATTCCCAAGCCGCCGTTTGACTCTGCATCAGCAGTCATCTTTGCGCGGAATTCTACAAGCTTGTTTTTTATTTCAGGATATTTTATTCCAAGGATTTCGAGCGCAAGGTAAGCGGCGTTTTTTGCATTTCCAATTCCGACAGTCGCAACAGGAATTTGCGGAGGCATCTGCACAATAGAAAGGAGAGAATCCATTCCTGCAAGTCCGTTTGATTTTCCAGGATTAATGCATTCAAGAGGAACACCGACAACAGGAAGAACTGTGCGGCTGGCGATAACACCCGGAAGAGCCGCGCTAAGTCCTGCTCCTGCAATAATTACATCGCAGCCTTCTTTTTCTACAGATGCGATAGTTTTTACAAGCAAATCTCCGGCTCTATGAGCGGAAATAACGTAAGCTTTGTATTCAACGCCAAATTCTTTTAGAACATCGGCGGCTTTTTTCATTGTATCCAAATCAGACTTGGAACCTAAAAAGATAGCAACTTTCATACTGTAAAATATCACAATGAATAAAAGAAATCAACACAGCCCGCATTCTATTCGCCGGAATACGGAAGCAGAATTTCTGACATCCTGTTTATTTCCGCAGAAAGCAAAGTTGAAATCTGCTCGTCCTGAATATAATTTACAAGCTCTTTTAAGCACAAAACAACTTTTAAGAGAAGCTTTATGCCGGTTTCGTTTTCATGCGTGGAAGGAACAAAGCCGGATTCTTTTCTTGCATTTTCCGCAGAAGCAAAAAGTCCTTTTTTTCCAGACAAGCGCGAAATTATATATTCAAGCTGAAGATTTGTTTTGCTTTCAAGGAAATTTTTTTTCTGTTGTTCAGGAAGATAACGGCACAACGCTTTTAGTTTTTTGAAAAGCTGCGTCTGGGAATTTTCTAATGATTTTTCATCGTTCTCTTTTTTTTCTTCTATATCATTTGCAGCGTTTTCATCGCTCAAAATTGAAGGCTCTATTTCTTTTTCTGCCTGTTCCGGCTCTACAGTTTTTTGAGGCTCATCGCTTTCCATAAAGAATTCTTGAGCCGCAAGGTCTTTTTCCTCTTTTGCAAAATCATCATCTTCAAAATCCAAGTTTTCGTCTTCAAACAAGTCTACAGAATTTTCTGTTGAACTATCAGCCTGTTCCGGCAAATCAAAAATATCATCTTCAGAAAAATCTTCATCTTCAATAAGTTCTTCCGGTTCTGAAATTTCTTCTTCTAGTTCCGGAGTTTCAGGCTCTGCTTTTTGCGGCGCAGGATTTTTTTCTTTCGGCATTTTATATTCACGCTTAGGAAGCTCTTTCTTTTCAATTTTTTCTTCAAGTGGAATTGAAGTTACAACAGGCTTTTCTTCTTTTAAATCAAAACTTTCTGTTTCAAAATCAGGTTCAAAAGAATTTTCTTTAGGCGCAGAAGATTTGTCGCCGGATGAAAATGGATTCTGCGCAAAAAAATCTTCTGCGCTAGTTTCATCTTCTTCAAGTCCGCCTGTTTCTTCATCCTGATATTCTTCTGGAACTAAATTGTCAAGGCTATGAGAATATTGCTCCTTGTCATTCTCTTCTAACTCAGCATCAAGTTTTCCGTTTGAAAAAACTTCTTCAACAGCGACTTCTTCATTTTGAAGATTTTCAAATTCAGGCTCCAGTTCATTTGCAGATTCTGGTTCAGTTTTTACTTCACTTGGAGCAGAAGGCTGCGTTTCAATTTCGCAAGAAGAAACTTCTTGAGCCTGTGTTTTTTCACCAAGTCCAATTTCAAAGTTTTCGTCAGCATCTCCAAATTCGTCTTCAATAGAAGAGCCTGCGTTTGCAAAAATATTTGTAGAGTCAAGAAGTCTTTTGTTTATTCGCTCAATGCCGTTTTTCCAGGCTTTGTTTTCAGAATCGAATTTTTCAATCTGCCTGTAAGTGGACATTGCCTGCGTAAGATTTCCTTGCGCTTCATAGTTTTTTGCAATGGAATGAAGAGCGTCTACATTTTCTGGATTTTGGGCAATATAGCGAAGATAAAATTCTTCCGCTTTTTTTAGCTCGCCTTTTTGTGAATACCGAATTCCGCCTTCACGGTAAAAATCAGAGTAACTAGGATTCAACATCTTTATCTTTTTAAAGCAGCCGGAAGCCTTGCGTTCCTCTCCAATGCAAATATAGTACTGGCCAAGCAAATTCAGCACATGAAGGTCATCTGGATTTTTTTCGTATGCGCACTGAATTTTTTTTCCTGCTTCTTCAATCCTGTCTGCGCTCAAAAGAATATGCGCATACTGGCAAAGCATAGACGAATCTTCAGGAGCAGCCGTTTCCATGCGGTCCATTATTTCAAGAGCGTCTTCGCTTCTTCCAGTTGACTCATAAGCAGATGCAAGTCCAGAAAGTGCCTTTAGAAATTCCGGGCGGATTTTTAAAGCCTCATTGTATTCAACTTCCGCATTGTCAAAGTCGCTTTGCTTTGTATAGACGTCTCCAAGTTTTGTGTGCATGGCGGCATCTTTTGGATTTAAATTCAAAGCGTGCCTTACAAGCTCTCCTGCATTGCGGGTCTTGTTCTTTTTCAAAAGCAAGTCGGCATAGTTTTCAATTGCTTCAAGCCAGCCCGGTTTTGTTTTTAATGCGGCTTCATACTCAGACTGGGCTTTTTCAAATTCGCCGAGAACGTCATAGCTTTTTGCAAGATTCAAATGAAGAATCGGATGGTTTAAATCAATTTTAAGTCCGCGTAAATAAGAAGATACAGCGTCCTTGTGCTGATTTTTCAGCGCGTAAATTGAACCTATATGGTTGAATGCAAGAACATCTTCTGGGTTTTCTTCGACAACTCTGTTAAAGCAATTAAGGGCATCGTCATATTTTCCCATTAGCTTAAATGTAAAGCCTAAGTTGTAAAAAGACTGAACATTTGATTCATCTGCAATAACTGCGCGCTCAAGAACTGAAATGGAATCATCGTATTTTTTAAGACGGCGGTAAATTCCTCCAAGCGAATTCAAAGCTTCAACATTTTTTGAATCAATGCGGATAATTTCATTAAAATAAGTAAGAGCTTTTTCATCATCGCCGCTTTTTACATAAAGATTTCCCAAGGAACTAAGAAGCTCAACATTCTGCGGATCGCTTTTTAAAAGTCCTTTGTAAATGCGGGCTGCCTGTTCAAAATCCCTGGAAAGAATCGCGGCGTTTGCCCTGTCCAAAATTCCATTGTTTCGCTTGCTCTCGTTATCCATAACTTTCTTCCTATTTTCTTGAAGGGCGGGCAAAAACTTCTTTGGAAAGTTCGCCCATAATCCTTGAGTCGTACTTTGAGTAAGAGGCTATTGCAAAGTAATAAATTTTTCCGTTCTTCAAGCCGTTTAATTTTATAGAAACAGAATTTCCTGCGTCAATAGGAGACTGACCTTCCAGGGCTTCTCTGCCTAAGTACTCACCCGGACGTTCTCCATAAAAAATATAGTATCCGCCAACGCTATCATCAACTGAATAAGGCCATGTTAAAACTACAGAGCCGTCCATAGGAACAGCAGTCAGTTTGAACGGAGCAAGCGGAGAAGGAATTTCTTTGTAGTTTATGCTTAGCTGTGTAACAGAAGGGGTGCGAGAGCCTTTTCCATCTGGATACAATTCCGCTGCAATTTGAAAGTAAAGTCCTGAAACATTTTCAATTTTTTCTCCAGGCTTTACAGGAATCCATTTAGGAAAATCCTCTGTCCAGTTGTAAAAGTTGTTTCCGCTGCGTATAAAAAATTCAACTCCAGTTTCTGACGGTTTGTCTACAATCGCATCAAGGCTTACAACAGTTGAACCTTGGCTTAAAAGAATTGGCTCTGTTTCAAATCTTCCGCCTGAAACTTTATAGTTGTCAATTCTAAGGTCTTCTGAAACTTCGCTTTTTGATGTGCGCTGAATTCTAAAATCGTCAATCAAGCCTGTGTACTGAGGGCAAATATCAATGTCGGCAGGAACTCCCATAATCGGAGAATAAACAGAACCGCCTGTTTCATGCCCGGAAGTTGTAACATATTTTAAATCTTCAAGCTTGCCGTTAATTCTGTATTCAAATGCGCCTGTATCTTGGTCAAAGTGAATCGCGTGGTGCATCCAAATTTCTGGAATTATAGTCGTGTAGCTTGAAAGAGTTATTTCGCCGCCGTTTTTTATGTAGCCGTTGAAAACATTTGTAAATGACCATTCAAGATGATTTCCAAAGAAACTTGCCGTTATCATCTGGTAGAGCGGATAGCCTGCGACAGTTCTTGAGGAGCGCCATGAAAAAACAATTTCTCCGTTTTCTGCAATTGAAGGCTTGAGCCAGAATTCAATTGTGATTGAGCCGCCCTGCCCTTGCTTTCCGAAAATTGTATCTTTTTTTCCGCGCAAACGCACTCCGCCAGTTCCACGAGAAAGCCCAGAATATTTTCCCATAAATGATTTTTCAGCGGGAACAAGAGAATTGCTTGTAACAGAATAATTTCCAGAAACGTCTTTTACTTCGTTGTTTTCAAAATTAATAAGAAGGTCTGTGTCTTTATCTAAAGGCCTGCTGTTGGTTGCAAGAACCATCGCGTCATAGCCGAACTTTCCCTTTCCCTGAACAATTCCGTCCATCTTTGAAAGTGCTGTCCAGCCTTCTTTTCCGCCAAGCACAATGGATTTTTCCTGGGCAAAGGCAGTATTCAAAAGCGCGAAAAAAAATGCTATAATTGCAGTCAAAATATTTTTATTCATAATATGAACGACCATAAAATAAATTCTACGCCAAAACTTTCACATAGAGAGATTCTTCATCAGACCGCGTTAAAGGCACCGTTAAAAAGCGGAGTTTATCTTTGGCGGAATGAAGAACAAACCGTAATCTATGTAGGCAAAGCAAAAAATTTAAAAAACAGGCTCACTTCGTATTTCAGCGGAAACAAGGACATAAAAACAAGACTGCTTATAAGCCGCGCCCGCTCTATTGAGTATATTACAACCGACAATGAATATGAAGCTTTTCTTCTTGAAAACAACCTCATAAAAAAATATTCACCGCGCTATAATATCAGCCTGAAGGACGGAAAATCTTATCCTGTAATAAAAGTTACAAAAGAAAAATTTCCGCGCCTTTTTAAAACAAGAAACATAACACACGACGGTTCAATTTATTTCGGACCGTTTCCAGACGCTTCCGCATTGGATTCATTTTTAGAAACGCTCTATGAAATCTATCCGCTGCGAAGATGCAAAAAGTTCCGCGAAAAAAATTTTCCGTGCATGTATTACCACATAGGAAGATGCAAAGCTCCATGCTGCAAAAAAACAAACGAATCCACCTATAATGAATTTATCGAAGAAATTTGCTCGTTACTTGAGGGCAAAGGCGAAGAAACTGTAAAAAAACTTCAACTCCAAATGAAGGAAGCTGCAAAGAACTTGAACTTTGAAAAAGCCGCAAGACTGCGCGATGGAATAAAAGCATTGGAAATTCTTCAGCACAGAAACATCGTTGAAAATTTTGAAGGCACAGACAAAGACTATATTGCTCCTTGGCGCGAAGGTGAGCTTGTTAGTTTTACAGTTCTAAAAATGCGAGGCGGAAAACTGCTTGGCAGGGACAACTACAGAACTGTAAGCCTAAACGAAGACTCTGAGCTTATCCCGGAATTCATGGCTTCATATTACAACGAAAAAGAACTTATTCCGCCGCAGATTTATATAATGCAAAGCGACGGAACAGAATTCATGAAAAGATGGATTTTTGAAACTTACGGAATCAAAACTGAAATAGTAGCGGTAAATGAAAATTCTCCAAGTGTTCACAAAGCCGCAATAGGAATGGCGCAGCAAAATGCAAAGGAAGACATAGTTCGCAGAATGAGAGAGCGAGGAGACTTTCCGGCAATGGAAGAGCTTAAAAAAGAACTATCGCTTCCAAATCTTCCGGCAAGAATCGAAGGATTTGACATTGCGCATATAGGCGGAAAATTTCCAGTCGCCAGCTTAATCAGTTTTTACAACGGAAACCCGGACAAGAAAAGCTACAGGTATTTCAGGCTGAAAACAACAGACGGAATAATAGATGACTTTGCTTCAATGAAAGAGGCGGTTTCAAGAAGGTACACAAGGCTTGTAAACGAAAAAAAAGAATTGCCTGATTTGATTTTAATAGATGGCGGAATAGGACAAGTAAATGCGGTTGATTCCATTTTAAAATCGCTTGACCTTGACATTCCAATTGCAGGTCTTGCAAAGCGCGATGAAGAAATTTACCGCCCCGGAAACAGCACGCCAATTTGCCTTCCTAAGCGGAGCGATGCGCTAAGGCTGCTTCAGCGTGTGCGAGATGAAACTCACAGATTCGCCACAAGCCGAAACCAAGAACTTAGAACAAAAGAAAACACAGTTTCGCCTTTTTCAAAAATACATGGAATCGGTCCAAAACGCGACGCTCTTTTAATGAAGAAATTCGGCACGCTCAAAAGCCTTGCAGAATCAAATGAAAATGAAATTTCAGAAACTTTGAAAGTGCCAGAAGAAGCCGCCCAGAAAATTTTGCTTTCCGCAAAAAAGCTTTTCCAAGAGCAAAATGCTTTACTTCAAAAGCAAAGGCTTTCAATTGGGGCAGCAGGAACAACAAAAGAAAAGGCCGCACGAAGCAAGCTTAATGAAAACTTGGCATCGGCAGCCCTTGAAGTTGCAAGTCCTGATGATTTTTAGAAAGGCTTTACAGTAACGCCCAAAGCAAGCATTACAACATCCTTTGAAAGTTCCATTGTGTATCCTGCTTTTTTGTAATCCTCGCTGAAATATTTGCAGTACATCGCAGAGCCAGAAACTGTAACGAGTTTTACAGGTGAATATTCAACGCCAGCGCCAATAACAAAGTTGTCAAGAACCGGGCTGAACACATTGTTTACATCAGACTTTGCACCTTGCTTTCCATAAGAAAAACCAGTTCCAAAGCTAAGCTGCTCATTAAGTCTGTAGTCCGCGCCAAGAGCAATTTCCCAAGAATCATCGTAGTCATATTCAGAGCGGTCAATCGGACTTTCAATTGTAGCCTGCTTGTTAAAGTAATAGTTGAAGCTCATGCTGGCGTTCAGCTTGTCAAAGAAAGTGTAGCCTACGCCAAGATTCAAAACTGCCGGCAAATCGTTTTTAAAGTTGTCGCCTTCATCTGCATTAAGGAAAGAAGACGCATAGGCACCAGTCAAGTCATCGTATTTGTACTTGAGTTTTGTAATTGTCTGATACTGAATTCCAACATCGAGAGTATTCCAAGGCTTGATATGAACACCGAAAATTCCGCCGAATCCATATCCGTTTGACTCGTATCCTATTTTTGAGCTTCCGCCGTTAACTGACTGCAAGCCGTCGCATTTGAGTGTAATGTTCTGTTCGCCGTGCATAAATCTTCCTGCCGCAGCAACAGAAATCATATCGTTGATTTTATAAGAAGCTCCAAGGATTTCTCCAAGCTGAACTGAATAAACTTCAAGGGAATGAGAAGAAAGCTGCTCCAAAAGTTTTTGGGCATAAGCCTGAGACTGCGCAGCCGGAAGTTTTCCAGCCATAACCGCCGCAGTAACTTGTGATGTTACAGCAGATGCCATTCCTTGTTTTAGAGCCAATGTAGTAAGTCCAGTTCCATCGCTATAGTCAAGAGTTCCACCGCCTCCAAAAACGCCAAAGCCAAAGAATGCAGCCCAGTTATTTTTCTTGTAAACAACTTCTGCATTCGGGTAAAAGTAAACATTTTCATCGTCTTCAAACTTCTGGCCGTCAAGCTTGTCAGAGTAATTCTTTAAAACAAACTGGTTTCCAAGCTCAAAGTAAAGTCCGTCATTCATAAATGCTGTTCCGCCGATATTATACAAAACAGCTTCTGGGCGCAATGTTTCTGTATTGCGGCTAGGATTTCTCATGTACCCCTGATTCAAGTTAGTCTTGTTATCTACACCGCCAGCAAAGGCAAATCCGAAACTAGCAATGCAAGCAAGTAAAGCAATTTTCTTCATAATAGTTACTCCAATAAACGTAAAGTTTAACTGGAGAAAAGAATATCACGGATAAAGGAGTTTATCAAGACATTTATTAAAAAAACGTCATAATGACATAATATAATTTTATGTCATTAAAAAGATCATTTCTTGCCTTGCCTTAAATTTGGAATCACTTCCGCCAGAACTATTGCAAAGAAAATTAAGGCGCAGCCAACGAACATTTTTAGTGTAAGGCGTTCACCAAGAAAAATGCAGCTGCAAAGAACTCCAAAAACACTTTCCAACGAAAGGAAGAGAGAAGCCAGCGCGGAAGGCACATATTTGAGTCCGACATTTTGAAGCACGAAGCAAACCATTGAACTGAAAATTCCAAGGTAAAGCATTGAAACAACAACGGTTGAATTTTTTATCAGTGAAATATCAAAGTTTCCGTCTAAAAAAGGCGCAGTTAAAAATCCGAGAACTCCGCTCGCCGCAAACTGAAAAAATGTAAGCAGAATCACATCTTCTTTCTTTACAAAAAACGAACCTGCTATTATGTGAAGCGCAAAGAAAATTCCGCATATTAAAGTAAGAACATCTCCGCGGTTCATAACGTACCAGGCGCCGTCTCCGTCAAGGGCAAGCAAGCCTATTCCTGTAAGCGCCACAGCCGCCGCAACCCAGACATACCAGCCAGGCTTTTTCTTAAACACAGGCCAGCCGATAAGAGGAACAAGAATCACATAAAAAGTTGTAAGGAAAGCGTTTTTTCCTGCCGTTGTAAAATTGCAGCCAATCGTCTGGGTAAGATAGCCCAAAAACAGAAGAAGTCCCAAAAAGCATCCGTGAAAAAAAATATCTTTATTTAAATGCTGAAATCTTTTTATAAAAATCAAGCCAAAGCAGATAGCTGCAATTGTAAATCTGATTGCAACCATCCAAGTAGGTCCGACAAAATCCAAGCTGTCTTTTACAACAACAAAAGCAAATCCCCAGATTGCGGCAGTAAGAACCAGTCCCGCTCCAAAAATAATAGAAAGTTCACGTTTTTCCATAGCGGATAAGATAATGACTTTTCAGCCTAAAGGTCAATATGACTTGGATAAAGCCTAAAAAAAACTCCGTGCAGAAAAATCCACACGGAGTAAGAACAGCCATGCAAAAACACGGCAACGTCAAAAGTTATTTTACAATTACTTTCTTCAAGTGCCAGATGTCTTTTACGTAGTCTTCAATTGTTCTGTCGCTTGAGAATTTTCCGCTGTTTGCAATGTTGATTAAAGCTTTTTTCGCCCAGGCTTTTTTGTCAGCATATTCAGCGGCAAGTTTTTCGTGAGCCTTAACATAAGAATCAAAGTCAGCAAGAATAAAGTAAACGTCAGGCTGCTGTCCTTCAACACCGTAAACAATCGAATCGTGAAGTTCCTTGAACAAAAGTCCGCTTGGATCGTAAGTTCCGTCAACAAGCTGATTTACAACTTTTGCAAGAGCCGGATTTCTGTCAAGATATTTTGTAGGATTGTAAGAATGCTCCTGCTTCATCTTGACAATTTCATCAGCCTTAAGACCGAAGATAAATGCGTTGTCTTCTCCAGCCTCTTCAACAATTTCAATATTTGCACCGTCCAAAGTACCGATTGTGAGCGCGCCGTTCATCATAAACTTCATGTTTGAAGTTCCAGAAGCCTCAAAGCCCGCTGTTGAAATCTGCTCGGAAACATCAGAAGCCGGAATGATTTTTTCTGCGACTGAAACGCGGTAGTTTTCAACAAACACAACACGAAGCTTGCCACGAACGCGGCGGTCATTGTTGACTCTTTCTGCAACAGTGTTGATAAGCTTGATGATTGCTTTTGCACGGCGGTAACCAGAAGCTGCCTTTGCGCCGAAAATAAATGTGCGTGCAGGAGGATTGTAGCTTGGATCTTCAACAATCTTGTTGTAAAGATACATGATATGGAACACATTCAAAAGCTGTCTCTTGTATTCATGCAGACGCTTTACCTGTGTATCAAAAATGCTTTCCGGATCAAGGAATTCGTTTTGGCTGTGCTTTAAGTATTCAGCGAGATTTTCCTTGTTGTGGCGTTTGATTGCAATAAGCTCTTCCAAAGAAGCATCATCATCAACATATTTTTCAAGGCCTTTAAGAAGAGAAAGCTCTTTTTCCCAGCCGTGTCCAATTCTCTTTGTAATGAATTCTGAAAGCTCAGGATTTGCGAACAAAAGCCATCTTCTCTGTGTAACACCGTTTGTCTTGTTGTTGAACTTTTCTGGATAAATTTTATACCAGTCCTTAAGTTCCTGCTCCTTAAGAATTTTTGTATGAAGGGCAGCAACACCGTTTACACTGAAACCTGCGTGGATTGCAAGCCATGCCATGTAAACTTTTCCGTCATGGATAATTGCCATGTGGTTCTGCTTTTCATAGTCGTTAGGGAACTGCTGGCGAAGTTCAATTACAAAGCGGCGGTTGATTTCTTCAACAATCTGATAAATACGCGGAAGGAGTTTCTGGAAAACTTCGATTGTCCACTTTTCCAAAGCTTCAGAAAGAATTGTGTGGTTTGTGTAAGCAAAAGTTTTCTGAACAACGCTCCAAGCATCATCCCAGCCCACATTGTATTCATCAATGAGAATTCTCATAAGCTCAGGAATTGCAACTACAGGATGAGTATCATTAAGCTGAATAACATGGTATTCAGGGAACTTTGAGAAATCAGCTCCGTAAGTATTTACAAAGTGATGAACCAAATCCTGAAGGGATGCAGAAGTGAAGAAATACTGCTGGCGCAAACGAAGCTCTTTTCCCATTGGACCGTTGTCGTTTGGATAAAGAACACGGCTGATATTTTCAGCATCGTTCTGGCGTTCAACTGCGCGATGATACTGCATATCGTTGAAAAGCTGAAGATCGAATCCATTAGGACTTGAAGCCTGCCACAAGCGCAATGTGTTTACTGTGTTTGAGCCATAGGCAACAATCGGCATATCGTAAGGAGTTGCTGTAATTTCCTCTGCGTTTTCAAGATAGAATCTGTCCTGTCCGTCAGGAGTTTTTCCATATTTAATCTGTCCGCCGAATTTTACAGTTACAGCGAGGTCGCTTCTTTTTACTTCCCAAGGATCGCGGTGCTTAAGCCAGTTATCAGGGAATTCAACCTGCTCGCCGTTGATAATATGCTGCTCGAACATTCCATATTCATAGCGGATTCCGTAGCCGTGTCCCGGATATTCAAGAGTTGCAAGGGAATCAAGGAAGCAAGCCGCAAGACGACCAAGACCGCCGTTTCCAAGACCAGCATCAGGCTCTTCATCTTCAATAAAATCGTAGCTGATGTTCATGTCTTTAAGAACATCTTTTACCTGCTCCATAATGCCAGAATTAATCAGGTTGTTTCCCAGCGCGCGTCCCATCAAAAACTCTGCGCTCAAATAATAAAGCTGCTTTGTAGGCTTAGCCTCATACTCTTTGCGGGTATTCATCCAGTTTGGCATGATAATTTCAAGCGCGCTCGCGCTTACTGCATCAAACAAGTCGTGCTTATTTGCCTGTGTGATGTCTTTTCCATACTGGCGGCGCAGACGGGCTGTGAGATTTTCCTTAAACTGCTCTGCATCAAAAGTCATTTTTATATTCCTCCAATCAGCCTGTTAAGCTAAAAAGCAAAACGGCATTATGTTTACCTAGTATAATATGGAAACGTTTCCTTATTCAAGTTCCCGCATAATTTTATTTTGCGACCAGAATCAGCATAGAGCTGGCAGGAAGCACATAGCGGTCTTGAGAAAGCAAAGTTTCAGCATTTTCAACAGAAAGAAGCGACGTTTCATCTTCAATCGAAGTGTCTGCGATTCTGTACCATTTGCGGGAATCTGTAATCGCAGGAATTCTAAGCATTATATCCTGACGGTCTGTGTTTGCGGCGATAAAAAAATCATTGTCTGAAATTTTTTCTGTCCCGGAATCAAATGTCCCCAAAAGCCTGAATGCAAGGAACCTTGAAATTTTGCTCCAGTCAGGATTGCTTCCGTCGGCAGAATACCATTGAATGTCCGGTTGCTTTCCTGCCATATTGCCTTTAAAGAATTCAGTGCGGCGGAAAACAGGATGATTTTTTCTTAGCCCGATTGCTTTTCTTGTAAACGAGACAAGTGCGGAATTCAAGCCGCAGTTTCCCCAGTCAAACCAGCTAATGTCATTGTCCTGGCAATACGCATTGTTGTTTCCCTGCTGCCCCCTGCGAAATTCGTCTCCACCCAAAAGCATCGGTGTTCCTTGCGAAATCAAAAGAGTAAGCATATAGTTGCGCATTTGTCGGTTGCGCATTTTTTCAATTACAGGATTCAATGTAGGGCCTTCATAGCCGTGGTTGTAGCTCCAGTTTGAGTCAGAGCCATCGCGGTTGCCTTCGCCGTTTTCATCGTTATGTTTTCCGTTGTAGCTTACCAAGTCGTTCATTGTAAATCCGTCATGGCAGCAAACATAATTTATGCTGTGGTAAGGAGCGCGTCCAGAAATTGTGAAAAGGTCGCTTGAGCCGCTGATTCTTGTAGCCGCATTTGTAGAAACATATTCGTCTCCGCGCCAAAATCTTCTTATGTCATCACGGAAACGGTCGTTCCATTCAGCCCATCTTCCGCCTGGAAATCCTCCAAGCTGATAAGCTCCGCCAGCATCCCAAGGCTCTGCAATTATTTTTGTCTTGCCAAGAACAGGGTCTTCAGCAATTGCATTTGTAAGCGGCGGAAATTTCAAAAGCTCGCCTTCCTGTCCTCTGCTCAAAATTGAAGCCAAGTCGAATCTAAATCCGTCAATGTGATAATTCAAAACCCAATAGCGCAAACTGTCGATTATAAAATTTCTTACAACAGGATGATTGCAGTTCACGGTGTTTCCGCAGCCTGAAAAATTCATGTAGTATTCTTTGTGGCTAGTAACGAGAGTGTAGTAAACGC
This sequence comes from Treponema sp. UBA6852, assembly GCA_002449305.1. Classification (GTDB taxonomy): domain Bacteria; phylum Spirochaetota; class Spirochaetia; order Treponematales; family Treponemataceae; genus Treponema_D. The sequence continues at coordinate 14,524 of DKDI01000005.1, read as the reverse complement.
TATTTTCAAATCCGCGGAAATTCAAAGCGACGCCATGCTCGTTTCCTTCAGCAGTGTGGTTGAAAACAACATCAAGAATAACTTCGATTCCAGCTTTATGAAGTTCACGAACCAAAGTTTTAAATTCATTTACGCAGCCGCCTGGAGTTTTGTCCGCCGCAAAAGAAGCCTTAGGTGAAAAGAAATTTATCGTGCTGTAGCCCCAGTAATTTTTCATACGCTCGCCAGTGCGCGGATTCACATTTGAATTTTCAAATTCATCAAATTCAAAAACAGGAAGAAGCTCAACCGCAGTAATTCCCAAATCCTTAAGATAAGGAATTTTTTCAATAAAGCCAGCGTAAGTTCCCGGGCAAGAAACTCCAGCATTTTTTCCGGCAGTAAAGCCTTTTAAATGAACTTCATAAATTACACTTTCCGACAAAGGCCTATTAATGGGCTTGTCGCCCTGCCAGTCAAAATTTTTATTATCAACAACAACACACTTGGGAAAAACTTTTGCGCATTGATTTTTTCCATGCTCAATATCGTTCTTGTCAAGCGGCGCAGAATAATCGGGCGGAAGATTATAAAAAACAGAAACTGGAGTAATCGCCTTTGCATAAGGATCAAAAAGCCTTTGATGCACATTGAACCTGTGGCCTTTTGAAGGCTCGAACGGTCCATCTACCCTAAAAAGATAAAGAGAGCCTGGCTTTATTCCTGGCACAAACGCATGCCAAATATCGCCGGTTCTATTTTCAGAAGGACTGAATTCAACTTGAGCATAAGGCTCGCTGTCCTCGCTGGCAGAATAAAATTCCAAAAATACCTTTGTGGCATTCCGGCTAAAAACTGAAAAATTAACGCCGCCTTCAGCAACAGAAGCTCCAAGTGGAAGTGGTGTTCCGGGTAGAGAGTTCAAAATTTCCATGCCAAGATTATATCAGTTTTTCATTGGATTTTCCACTTTTTAATGAAAAAATCCATATTTGTTCCAACAAAAGCCGCACAATACATAATTATACTAAACGCAAAAAAAAGTGACAAAGGAAAAACAAAAAATTCCGCGGAAGCAAAAAATGCAAGCGTTTCAAAAAGGACAACGCACAAAATTAAAGTCGCGCCAGCCACAAGCCACTGTCGCATCGAAACACGCTCTTTTTGCAAGTTGTACATTTCATAAGCTGAATCAAGACGGCGCATTATTTCAACAACATTTTTTGAATCACATGAAATCTTTTTCATATTTTCCTTGGAACATTTTTTTTCTAGCAGTGAAAATTTTCTTACAAAGTTTCTGCATTTTTTGCAAAATAAAAGATGCAATGTAAGGCTTACAGGCAGCCTCTCGTTTTTGTCCAAGGCGAAAAATTTATCCATATAAAAATCGCAGTTCTTTTTCATTTATAATCCTCCAGCTTTTTCCCAAGAATTTTTTTTGCGCGGAAAATATGCGACTTGATTGTGTTCACGGGAATTCCTGTAACTTTTGAAATTTCCTCATGGCTCATGCTGTTAAAAAAATATAGCCGCACACATTCAGCATAACGTTCAGGCAAAATTTCAAGAGAGCCTTTTACGGCTTCCACAGTCGCAGAATAAATAAGCTCTTCCTCGGGTGTTTTGTTTTTGCCCGGAATCAAATTTTCATCAGAAAGAGTTTCCGCATTGTGGCTTCTTTCTTTTTGATTCATAGCAGTTGTAAAAGCAATTCTTGTAAGCCAAGTTGAAAAAAGACTTTCGCCTTTAAAAGTTGAAAGCTTTTCATAAGCCTTCAAAAAAACATTCTGCGCAAAATCCTCAGAGTCAGCCTGATTATGAAAAAACCGCATTCCAATTGCAAAAATACGTTTATAATAAAAACCCGTCAACTTGGAAAACGCACGGGAAGAACCATTCAAAGTTTCCTGCACATAATAGAAATCCCGTTTTCGAATAACAAGATTTTCCAGCGACGAAGAAATTGTTTTTTTCATAGATAAAAACTAAAACTGAAAAATTACTTTGAAATCCTGTGGAAAAGCAAAAGCATTACTCCGGCTGCAAGCGGAATAAGTCCGCCCAAAAGTCCCCAGGAAAGATGCTTTAAAAGCAAGAACATCAGAGAAAGAACAATTCCCACGCCGACAAGACAAAGCCCCAAAAGCAAAGAAAAATTCCGCAAATCAATTCTCGGCGGCTTGTACGAATCTTTTTGAATCAGCATTACGTTTTCGTGGTGCTTCCATAGCAAGGCGAAAAAAATAATTGATGCCGCAAAACAAATTCCCACAATCGGAATAATCGAAACAATAACCTGTGCAGCAGGCGAAACAATCTGGTTCATAAAATTTATAACCTCTTAAAATATAAGACACGCTTTTACAAAAAAAGTTGCAAGAAAAAAAGGCATGATGTAAAAAACACCATGCCTCTAAAAGAAAAATTCAGCGTAGCATTAAAGCTTTGGTTTTCTATCGAAATAGTCTTTAGTTTCTTTTGCCACGATGCCGCTTAGAACAATGAGCGAGATGCAGTTCGGAATTGCCATAAGACCATTTGTAATGTCAGCAATTGTCCATACTGCTGAAATCGTCATATAAGGTCCGATTGCAACTGCAAGAATGTAGAGCCATCTGTAGACTTTTACAACTGTCATGTTTCCGTTTGAAAGGTACTCAAGACATTTTTCAGAATAGTAGTCCCAGCCGAGGATTGTCGTGAATGCGAAGAACACAAGGCAGAGCATGAGCAGGAACTGAACCGAATGCTGATCGCCGCCGAGAACTTTTGAGAACGCAGCCGAAGTGAGAGCCGCTCCGGAAAGTCCGCTGTTCCATACATCTCCGCCAGCGATTACGATTGAAAGTCCTGTCATAGTACAGATAATCAGAGTGTCGATTACAGTTCCGGTCATGTTTACCATTCCCTGCTCTACAGGTTCGTTTGTCTGAACCGCAGAAGCTGCAATCGGAGCTGAACCAAGTCCCGCCTCATTAGAAAAGATTCCGCGCGCAATACCTTTCTGCATTGCCATCTTTATGATAGTTCCTGCAGCCGCACCGGCAATTGCCTTCACACCTGTATCAACACCAAACGCGCCTTTAAAAATTAAAGCGAATGCGTCAGGAATTTTTGTCGCGTTCATAATAAGAACTGAAAGCCCAAGGAACACGTAGATTATCGCCATCGCAGGAACAACTTTTTCAGCGACTTTTGCAATTCTCTTAAGTCCGCCGATTACAACAAGAGCCGTCGCAACAGTGATTACCGCACCGCCAATTACAGTTGCCCAGGAATATGAGTTTGCGCCGATTGAGAAAGCAACCGCAGCCTTATTAGGATCAAAAGCATTCTGAACCGCGCCGCAGATTCCGTTCACCTGAGTAAAAGTTCCGATTCCAAAAAGTCCAACCAATGTTCCGAAAATCGCAAAAAGAACTGCAAGCCATTTCCAGTTCTTGCCCATTCCCTTCTCAATAACATAGAAAGGTCCGCCAAGAACGTGTCCGTCCTCTTTGACCTCGCGGTACTTGATTGAAAGCATGCATTCCGCATATTTTGTGGCAGTTCCAAGAATTGCGGCAAACCACATCCAGAAAAGAGCTCCAGGACCGCCTGCAAGAATAGCAGTTGCAACGCCGACGATGTTTCCAGTTCCGATTGTAGCCGAAAGAGCCGTGCAGAGCGCGCTGAATCCTGAAAGCTCGCCGTGACCTTCATTTTCCTTGAAGATTCCCTTGAATGCGCGTCCAAGCTTAGTAAACTGGATTCCACGTGTACGGATTGTCATCAGAAGGCCTGTGACAAGAATCAGGATGATGGTGGGAAGTCCCCATACGACATCATCAATTTTGTTGAGGATTGATTCAAAAGACATTTTGTGTCCTCTCAAGAAAAAAAATAAGAGCCGCCCAGTTTTACCTAGACAGGCTCTCCAAAGAGTGATGAACGGACATTTTTTATGCTCTGTCCACTTTGCCTGAGATGTCGGCTTGAATAGCCTTAACCCTTCGGCGCTCCACAAGGATTTATGGAGACTCTCCAGAGAATCAAAAAATCAACAACGCTGTTTTTTTGACAATTCAAGCTATCATTTTTTTTTAATTTAATCAACAGAAAATTTTTTCTATTTTATTTGCAATGGCATTTTTTACAACCGGCGGCTCCAGGGCAACCAATGCAGATGTGATTTCCGCTTAAACGCGCATTTCTTTTCTGCTTTATTATGTAAACAGCAACAGCAATAAGCCATACTGCAAGCACAAGAATTCCTACAATGTTTCCAATCATAATCAGCCTCTGAAAAAAAAAATAAATAAACTTGATAAAAAAAACAAGGCTTTCCAAGAAAAAATTCCTAGAAAGCCTTATTCAGTTCAAGAACAAAACTTTCTCAAGCTTCATCCTTTTGTTTGTGCTTTTTTATTTTTTCTACGATTGTGATTACCGCAACGCACAGAACATAAAGAACTGCGAGCACGGCAATCATTATTCCCATAGAAAATTTACCTATGGAGCCGCCCATAATTTTTATGACGCGCTCTTTGAATCAAAGTACTGTCCCTTGTAAGGATCTTTTCTGAACAAAGCGAAAATAATTCCTGCAAGGAAAACAAAGGCGAATACAGTTCCTACGCCAAAGTGTCCGTGAACAAAAAGCATTCCAAGCTGGTAAACAATCAATGTCAAAACATAAGCAAAAACATTTTGGAAAATAATTGCAAACCAGAACCACTTGCGGCTCTTAAGTTCATTTGCCATTGTAGCAATTGCGGCAAGACAAGGAGAATCAAGCAAGTTGAACATAAGGAATGCAAAGGCCGCCAAAGCTGTAGCAAACCATCCGCCGATAGCTTCAGCAACGACAGCATCATCTTCAACGTTTTCTTCATCAACATTTGCAAGAACACCCATTGTAGAAACAATAGCTTCTTTTGCGCTGAATCCAGACAAGCTAGCTGCCGCGCTCTGCCATCCGCCAACTTTTTCACCAAATCCAAGAGGCTTGAATACGTAGCGGATAACATTTCCAACATCAGCAAGCAAAGACTCATCTGCGTCAACAAGTCCAAATCCGCCTTCAACTGCCTCTTCTACAACTTCGCCGTTTTCTACAACTTCATCTTTTGGAGAAGCGAATCCGTAAGAAGAAAGGAACCAAATTACAAGACAAGCAACAAAAAGAATTGTTCCGGCTTTTACAATGAATCCTCTAAGGCGTTCCCAAGTGTGCATGAGAACTGTCTTAAGCTGCGGAAGGTGATACTGCGGAAGTTCCATAACGAAAGGCGCGGCTTTTCCGTGGAAAGGCTTTGTTTTCTTGAGCATGATTGCAGCCATTACAACAGCTCCGATTCCGATTACGTACATCAAAAGTGTAAGAGAGCCGCCATCCCAGCCAGTGAGTTTTGCACCGATAACACCAGAGATAAGCGCAATTACAGGAAGCTTTGCTCCACAAGGAACCCAAGTAGTAGTAAAGATTGTAAGACGTCTGTCGTTGTCATTTTCGATTGTGCGGCTTGCCATAATTCCAGGAACGCCACAGCCAGAACCTACAAGAAGCGGAATAAACGATTTTCCTGAAAGACCAAATTTGCGGAAAATTCGGTCCATAACGAATGCAATGCGAACCATATATCCGCAGTCTTCAATCAAGGAAAGAAGAAGGAACAAAACAGCCATCTGAGGAACGAATCCAAGAACAGCTCCAACACCGCCAATAACTCCGTTAACAATGCAGTCAATAAGAACTTCGTTTGCTCCAGCATTTGTGAGAGCCTCTTCCACGGAAGCTGAAATTCCAGGAATAGCAAGTCCTTCAATTCCAAGGAAGTTCCATCCGTCTCCAAAGAGTCCGTCATTTGCCCAGTCAGTCAAAACTGTTCCAAGCGAAGAAACCGCAATGTAATAAACAACCCACATTACAGCAAGGAAAATTGGAATTCCAAGCCAGCGGTTTGTAACGATGCGGTCGATTTTGTCTGAGCGAGTCATTTTCTGTCCAGACTTTCTTACGCAGCGGCTTACAATTCCCTGAATGTAAACGTAACGTTCATTTGTTATGATTGACTCAACATCATCATCTTTTGCTTTTTCCAATGCCTTTGAAATTTCTTCAGCCTTTGCAGAATCCGCAGAAGAAAGAGCAAGCTGACCAAGCACAACAGAATCGCGTTCGAGAAGCTTTATAGCATACCATCTTTTCAATTCTGATTTTACAGTTGAAGGAACAAGAGCTTCCATTTTTGAAATATATTCTTCAACATCTTTTGAGAAAACAGCAGATGGAATAAAAGCTTTTCCAGACTCAGCGGCTTTCTTTGCAGCAGCGGCAGCTTCTTTTACACCAGTTCCTTTGAGCGCGCTTGTTTCAATTACAGCGCATCCAAGTTCAGCCTGAAGTTTTTCTGTATCAACAGAATCGCCTGACTTCTTAAGAACATCAATCATGTTCAAGGCAATTACAGTAGGCTTTCCAAGTTCAAGAAGCTGAGTTGTAAGATAAAGGTTTCTTTCAATATTTGTAGCATCAACCAAGTCAAGGATTGCATCCGGATTGTCTTTGATGAGATAATCGCGGGAAACAACTTCCTCTGAAGTATAAGGTGAAAGTGAATAAATTCCAGGCAAGTCTGTTACAACAACATCTTTCATGCCTTTCATTTTTCCTTCTTTCTTTTCAACAGTAACTCCAGGCCAGTTTCCTACATACTGGTTTGAGCCTGTAAGGTTGTTGAACATTGTGGTTTTTCCGCAGTTTGGATTTCCTGCAAGAGCAATTCTGATTTCTGACATTTTATTCTACCTCAATATTTTCAGCGTCATCTTTGCGAACGCTAAGCTCATAGCCACGAATTGTAACTTCAACAGGATCGCCAAGAGGTGCGACTTTGCGGATATAAACTTCGCATCCGTTTGTAAATCCCATGTCCATAAGACGCCTTTTTAAAGCGCCCTCACCGTTCAACTTTTTTACCTTTACAGTTGAACCAACCTGTGCTTCACGCAATGTACCCATTTATTTTACTCCTATAAAAAGCCAATGAGAAAGTTTCAACTTTCGATTTGAGTTTTAGAAAATCAGACAATGATTTTAGACGCCAAACTGCTGTCCAATGCGACACGGGCTTCCTTGACTTTTACAATCAAGCCGGTCTTTACTTTCTGAACAATCGTGACTAAAGAACCAACATTGAACCCAAGTTCATTCAAATGCTGCTTTACCTGCGGATTTCCATTCACACCAGAAATTTTTACTTCATCTCCAGGATTTGCAAACAATAATGGCATAAAAACCTCCTAGCAAGTTAACAAAGAGCAACAAAAATTACCTAAAACAAATAAAAATTAACCTGCTCTAATCTTCGTTATCTTACACTAACTAAAATGATATGTCAATAAATTCTGAATTGCTGAAAAATGAATTTGATTTTCTAATGGAAACAAAAAAGACTTCCAGCCTCAAAAGAAACCGGAAGTCTTTCAACTAAAAAATAAAAAACTCGCTTATGAAATCTTTGGCTTTACAAACGCAGCCCAGACGCGGTCGGCTTTTGCAATGTGATTCAAAATCCAGCCAACCATGTAAGAATAGAACCTTGCGCCGTCATCTTTGCGGTCGGAAGAAAGCTGCTTAATCTGATGGTTAACTTCATTTATAAAGTTGTCATGCGCAGTCTTGTGAATATCAACGCCTGAATATCCGTACTTGCGCATAAATTCTTCTTCATTTGAAAAATGATAAACCGTGTAGTCTGTAAGCTTTTTCAGAACTTTCGCCATATTAAGACCATAAGCTTCATCAGTGCCAGTAGCCGTAGCATAAAGTTCATTTGCAATCTGAATCAGTTTTTTATGCTGATTGTCAATTTCAGGAATTCCCAAAAGATAAGAGTCGCTCCATTCAATTTTTTCAACCATCTTTTTTACCTCCAATGGCAAATTTATAAAAGTCAGAATCAGCTGAAATTTTTCAGTCCTTCAAAATCCAATGTAGCAAAATAATCCTCAACAGTTTCACGGCGGCGGATTTCTTTTACAGTTCCATCTAAACGCAAAAGAAGTTCTCCGGCACGAAGTTTTCCGTTGTAATTAAAGCCCATCGCTCTTCCGTGCGCGCCGGCATCGTGGATAATCAAAAGATCTCCTATTTCAATTTTTGGAAGACTTCTCTGAACCGCAAACTTGTCGCAGTTTTCGCACAGGCTTCCAGAAACGTCATAAACAAAATCTTTAGGAGCATTTTCTTTTCCGCTGACAGTAACTTCATGGTAAGCTCCGTACATTCCAGGGCGCATCAAGTCTGCCATGCTTGCGTCAACTCCAATATAGTTGCGGTAGATATTTTTTTCGTGAATTGCCTTTGTAACAAGCCAGCCGTAAGGTCCTGTAATCGGGCGTCCGCATTCAAAGCAGAGTTTTAAAGGATCTAGTCCAACCGGAACAATCATTTTATCGTAAAGAACTTTTATCCCTTTTGCGACATAATCAAGATCAACTTTTTTTTGCCCGCTCTTATAAGGGATTCCAACTCCGCCGCCAAGATCTGCAAATTCAATGTTAACACCGCATTCTTTTTGTACTTCTAGGATAAGTTCAAAAACTATGCGCGCAGTATCAACAAAGAAATCAGGATTAAGCTCATTGGAAGCAACCATCGTGTGAATTCCAAAATGCTTTACGCCTTCCGCCTTGCAGATTTTATAAGCTTGAATCATCTGCTCTTTTGTAAGTCCGTACTTGGCTTCCTCAGGCTTTCCGATTATGGAGTTTCCGCCTTCTTTTAAAGGTCCCGGATTATATCTAAAGCAGATTGTGTCTGGAAGTTTTCCGCCAAGAGCATTTTTCAGAAAGTCGATATGGGTAATGTCATCAAGATTTATAATTGCTCCAAGTTTCTGTGCATAAACAAATTCCTGGGCAGGAGTGTCGTTGCTTGTAAACATTATTCTGTGCCCGGTTATTCCAGATTTTTCACAAAGCATAAGCTCCGGCAAGCTAGAACAGTCTCCGCCGCAACCTTCGCTTTCAAGAACTTTCAGAATGTAAGGATTTGGAAGCGCCTTGACTGCAAAATATTCCGTGAACGAAGGAAAAATGCTGAACGCTTTATAAAAATACTTTACATTTTCGCGGATTGCTTTTTCATCATAAATATAGAAAGGAGTCGGAAATTTCTTTGCAAGCTCAATAAGCTGGGCATGGCTCAACGGAAAATCTAAACTCATAAAATCCTCCAAAACAAGCTAATAATTTTACGCTAGTATTACACTTTTTTGGAGGGAAGACAAGACATTTAAAAACCAGATTTTAATTTGCATCAACAAGAATTTCAGACAAAAGAGAAAGCAGCGACTTTATGTCAAATGGCTTAGAAACAAAATAGTCCATTCCAGATTTCAAAGCCTGCTCCTTGTCCTCTTCAAAAGCATTCGCCGTCATCGCCACAATCGGAATAGAAGACTTGGACTTGCTTTTCATTTCGCGGACTTTCATAGAAGCCTCGTATCCGTTCATAACAGGCATCATCACATCCATAAGGACAACTTTGTAATATCCGTCTGGACAGGCGGAAAGCATATCCAGCGCAATTTTTCCGTTTTCAGCCTCGTCAATAACAAAGCCTGCGCCTTTTAAAAGTTCTCTTGCGATGTCGCGGTTAAGGCTGTTGTCTTCTACCAAAAGAATTCTAGTTCCTTTTAAATCTACATTTTTTTTCAAGGAAGATGAAATTTCTTTTTTGTCAGATTCTGATTCCGGGGCATTTTCAAAGTCAAAGCAAATAAGAAATTCTGTTCCAACATCTTTCTTGCTTTTTAGGAAAATTGAACCGTCCATTTTTTCAACAAGATTTTTTGAAATTGAAAGACCAAGTCCAGTTCCTTGAACATGAAAATTTTCAATATTTTCGTCCCGCTCAAACGGATTAAAAACTTTTTTCTGGAATTCTTCCGACATTCCAATTCCGTTGTCTTTAATTCTAAACTGATACGAAGAATATCCGTCAGAAACAGAAGGAGTTTCCGCGGCAGTGAATTTAATCGAACCGTTTTCTCCTGTGTATTTTACAGAGTTTCCAAGAATGTTTATAAGAATCTGCTTGAGCCTAAGTTTGTCGCAAAAAACTTTACGCCTTAAGTTTCCGTGGCGCAAAATTGAATAATTAAGTTTCTTAGACTGAAGCTGCGGCTGAATAACACTGTCAACTTCCGCAAGAATATCTTCTATTGTATTCGATGTAAGTTTTATTTTTATTTTTCCACTTTCGATGCGGGACATATCAAGCACATCATTTATAAGGCAAAGCAAATAGTTTGAGCTTGTCTTTATGCGCGCAAGATCTGACTTTATAAGTTCCGGATTCCCGATGTGTTTTTCTGCAAGCGAAGTGTAACCGATAATTGCATTCATAGGAGTTCTTATGTCGTGGCTCATGTTGGAAAGGAAACGAGACTTTGCATGGCTTGCAAGTTCCGCCATAGACAACGCTTCCTGCAATGCCTTGCGCTGTTTCATCTCATGCTCTGTTTCCGTGTCAACATTCATAAAGCCCATAAGAACATTTCCAGTTTCGCGGATATTTCCAATTCTAACAACCGTAAGCTTCATGTAGGAAATTTTGCTGTTTATATACGAGCGGAAATTTACGTAATAACTTTCTCGCTTGGAAAGCTGCTTTAAAACATTTTCACGCGAAAAAGCCCGCTTAATCATGTCGCGGTCATCCTCATAAACTGAAACGCTAGCATAAAAATCAAGCACATCATCATAAGGAAGACCTTCCAAAGATTCATTGTAAAAAGAGCTCACCCTGTCGTTGATTCTTACAATGCGGATTATTCCAGACATCACGTTTATCATAAAAACATTGCTGTACTCAATCGTAAGCGCGTTGATAATTTCCAGCTGATAAAGTTTTTCTTCCTTTTGCCTGTAGCCGCTTGTAATATTTTTTACAACGGCAAGTCCCATTATGTCGCCTGAGTTTTCGTCCTTTGTAAGAATTATTGTTGTACGCGTCCAAAAAGATTCGCCGTTGTAAGTTGACCTGCTTGAGTCAAATTGAATTTCGTATTTTTCCATTATAAACGAATCCAAGAGGCAGTAGACATTCATCTTTTCAAGGAAACGTTTTTTTTCTTCATCCGACAAGTCCCAGCAAAGCGCATCAATAAAATCAGTGTAAGAACAGTTTTCAGGAAGTCCCATCGCAGGCTTAAGCTGAACAATCCGATCGCTCATTCTCTGTACAGGATTTCCTACAATCAAGTCTTTTGAAAGATTGAATTCGTAAAGAATCATTGCGTCGGCAGCGATTGCTTTTTTGTACTGATTTGTTCTTGTATCGCCGCTATCCAAAATGTAGGCGCTCACACTTTTTTTTATCTGGGAAAACTCATGTTCCTTGTCATCTGAAAAAATAGAAATATTTTGCATTTTCTTAATTGTAATCCCAAATGAAAGAAAACACAAATAAAAACAAAAAAGCAGAATTTAGAGTTTTATAAATTAACGTCATTATCGGGCTTTACCCGATAATCTATTGAAATTTTTACTGTCATTCCCGCAGTTGATACGGAAATTCAATGTACATTTATATACAAGATTGCCGGAGCGAGTCCGGCAATGACAAAGAAACATCCTTGATAATGACAGCAAAAACAAAACTAAATGCGCTCTACAACAAGCTGCCCCATTTCTTTTGTGCCGACAAGTTTTCCAGAAGACTTAAGCTCTTCAAAATGGCTTCCGGCAATATCGCCTGTTCTGTAGCCTTCATCAAGAACGGAGTTAACGGCATCTTCAATAACCTTGGCTTCTTTTTCAAGTCCAAAGCTGTAACGCAAAAGCATAGCAGCAGAAAGAATTGTTGCAAGAGGATTTGCAAGATTTTTTCCGGCAATGTCAGGAGCAGAACCGTGAATCGGCTCGTAAAGTCCAGGACCTCCGTCGCCCAAAGAAGCTGAAGCCAGCATTCCGATTGAGCCTGTAATCTGGCTTGCTTCATCAGAAAGAATGTCGCCGAACATATTGCTTGTTGCAATTACATCGAACTGGCGCGGATTGCGCACAAGCTGCATAGAAGCATTGTCAATGTAAAGGTAAGAAAGAGCAACATCAGGATAGTCGCCTTTTACAGACTCTGTAACTTTTCTCCAAAGCTGGCTTGAATTCAAGATGTTCGCCTTGTCAACTACACAAAGACGTTTCTGGCGTTTCTGTGCGAATTCAAATCCCATGCGGACAATGCGCTCAATCTCACTCCAAGTATATTTTTCTGTGTCCCAGGCAGATTTTCCGTCTGCGGCAGTTCCTCTGTCTCCAAAGTAAATTCCAGAAATCAGCTCGCGGACAATGAGAATATTAAGTCCGTCGCCGACAATTTCATCTTTTAAAGGACAGGCATCTTTGAGCTGCTTCCACATTACAGCCGGACGAAGATTTGCAAAAACTTTCATTCCGCCGCGAAGACCAAGCAATGCTTTTTCAGGACGAAGCTCAGACGGAAGGTTGTCCCATTTTGGACCGCCTACAGCTCCAAGAAGAACTGCATCGCTTTTAAGGCATTTGTCAAGTTCTTCCTGCGGCAACGGCTTTCCAAACTTATCGATTGCGCATCCGCCGGCAGTAACAGTTTCATAATTAAATTTATGACCGAATTTTGAAGCGACTGCATTCAAGACATTTACAGCTTCTGCAACAACATCAGGGCCAATTCCATCTCCGGGAATCAAAGCAATATTTTTTTCCATAAATCAAGCTCCTATAAAAAGTCAAAACAAACTTTACTAATACTAAAGTTTATAAAGTATTTATAAAATACCTCAAAGCAACATTTATGTAAAGAACATTAAATGAATTTGTGGTACTTTTTTTCAATATCTTTAATCAGTTTGTATTCAAAAGAGTCAACCAAGGCAAGCCAGGAAGCTTCAATAACGTCGCAGCTCACACCAATTGTCGTCCAGCTGTCAGTTCCGTCTGTAGACTCAATCAAAACACGGACACTTGCGGCTGTAGCTGATTTTCCGTCGAGAACGCGGACTTTATAATCTGTAAGATGAATATCCTGCACGCTCGGATAAAACGATTTGAGTGCAGTACGCAACGCAAAGTCAAGAGCATTAACAGGACCGTTTCCTTCGCCGGCGGCAATTTCTTCATGGCCGTCAACTTCAATTTTAAGCTGGGCAAAAGAATAAAGCCCTTTTTCAATAAGCGGAGACTCATCGGAAGTTTTATAGTAGCGCAATTTAAAGAACGGCTGATATTTTCCAATCGATTTACGGACCAAAAGCTCAAAGCTTCCGTCTGCGCCTTCAAACTGATAGCCCTGATGCTCAAGCTCTTTTACTTTCGCCATGATTTCTGAAACAACCGGACTTGACTTTGTAATCGACGAATCAAACTTTCTGATTTTTTCAATAACCATGCTTCTTCCGGCAACTTCGCTCATAAGGAACACGCGGGAATTTCCAACTGACTCAGGCTCAATGTGCTCATAAGCAAACGGATTTTTTAAAACCGCATCGATGTGCATTCCGGCTTTGTGCGCAAAAGCATTCTGCCCCACATACGGAAGCCCTGGGTCAAGCGTTATGTTTGTAATTTCCGCAACGCGCTTGCAGATTGGAGTAAGCAGTTTTATGCTTTCCTCTGGAATGCACTTGCAGTTCATTTTAAGCTGAAGGTTAGAAATAATCGTAGAAAGATTTGCGTTTCCTGTACGCTCGCCGAATCCAAGAAGAACACCCTGAACATGAGTTGCGCCAGCTTCGACTGCAACAAGAGAATTTGCAACAGCAAGGCCTGAATCATTGTGAGTGTGAATTCCAATCACAGCTCCTGCCCCGAATTTTTCAACAGCGGCACGAACACCTTCTCTGCACTCTTCAATCATTGCGCCGCCTTTTGTCTCGCAAAGTGAAAGAACACTCGCCCCGCCTTCAATCGCAGCGCCAAGAGCTTTTAAAGCGTAATCCTTGTTCGACTTGAAGCCTGTAAAAAAATGCTCGGCGTCAAAAACAACATTGCGCCCGCGCTGCTTTAAATATGCGCATGTATCTCTTATCATTTCAAGATTTTCTTCAAGGGAAGCGTGAAGAATTTCCGTAGCCTGAAAATCCCAAGTCTTTCCGAAGATAACAACAGTTTCTGTTTCCGCAGAAAGAAGGCTTTGCAAGTTCGCATCTTCTGCGCATGAAGAATCCTTTCTCCTTGTTGAGCCGAACGCGACAATCTGTGAATTTTTCAGTTTAAGGCTTTTTGCACGCTGAAAAAATTCCATATCCTTGGGATTCGAGCCGGGGTTTCCAGCTTCAATGTATTTTATGCCCAAGTCATCTAAAGCCTGCACAATGTGAATTTTATCCTGAACAGAATAGCTTATTCCTTCTCCCTGCGAACCGTCGCGCAAAGTAGAATCAAGTATTTCAATCTTTCTTTCTTCCATAGCGGAAAATATATCAGAAATACTTTTTTTTTAATAGCGTGCTTCAAGAATATTTGATTTTCTTCTGGAATTTGTTAAAAACTTAAGGAATATTGTATTTTCCAC
>DKDI01000036.1:22785-70537 GCA_002449305.1 Treponema sp. UBA6852 | reverse complement strand
GAAGCTTTATTTTGTGCGCTTTCATAATTTTATTTGCAGAATCAAGGAATGGGCGAACTTTTCCGAACTCAAGATAAGCCGCTGCCTGATAAATAACTTCTTTTGCCTCAACCGCCGTCACGCTGCCGGAAGAAAGAGCCTTGTCCAGCGCAACCTCAAATTCCTCTTTTCCCTGAACGCCGAGCAACGCCGCCAGAACAGCAAGATTTCTCTCCTTTTCTTCAACCTTGCCTTTTGCATACGCAGGCACTTCGCCGTCAGAAAAATTGCGGAAAGTCTGCATAAATTCCGCATCCGTCTTAAAAAGCGATGAATCCAGTTTTGATTTTTCGATTTTCATATTACCATTTCCTTCTGCTTTGCCAGCAGTTTCCGCGCCACAAAAAAATAAAGCACAAAACAAACCGATAAATGCCGTAATCAGTTTTTTCATAATTTCCTCCATATCAAAAAGAATATAATTCTGCGAAGTCGTTATGTCCAATATTTATTTCTCATTTCAAGATATGCAAAAAGTGAATACGTCTAATCAAGGTACGCTTACACTCAATACCTTGACTCAGCCGTTTTAGGGTTTTGATAAACCCTAAATAAAAACAAAATTCCGCAGGCAGAAAATGTGCTTTGCAAGACCGCGGAATTTTTCCGTTTGAAGAAATTGCTTTTGATCAATAAACGGAATTATTCCGATTGTCAAAAATACGCTAGTTTGGGGTGCGGAATTTTTCCGAAGCAAGAAAAAACATAAATTCAGCCCATGGAATTATTCCGTTTGCTGAAAATGCTTGCCGAAAGCCTGCAGAATTTTTCCGATTTAAGAAATTACTTGCGGTCAGTAAACGGAATTATCCCGTTCCAAGAAATTGCTCCAGTTCGGGGTGCGGAATTATTTCCATAGATGAAATTGAACAAAATCAAGCCGTTAAATTTTTCGAATAAGCAGAAAACACGTTGGGCAGAGCTTTAAAATTTTCGAATGGCTAAAAAGTTCGCCGGGCGGCACATAAAAGTTTTAGAACGAGCAGAAAATGACTTGGGGAACGCGTAAAATTTTCTGAATGGACAGAAATTGAGCTGAGCAGCTTATAAAAATATTTTAACAGTCTGAAAATGCACAGGGGAAGAAAATAATGCAATGGAAAAACACCAATGCCATTGCCCAACCTAAAAAATCACGAATAGCTGAGCGGAAACTTTTCGGGATGCTGAAGGGATTCCAATTCAATGTCAGCGTCAAGGGCGGGCCAATGCAAATTTCCTGCGAAATCGGTCTGAACGTCGGCAATGTCTTTTATGTCAGAGTTTTCAAAAACAGGATAATCTTTGTACGATACAAAATATTCATTTCCGTCAGATGCAATCAGCCAGATTCCAAACGGAGAAATATTCGTGACAACTGCTTTTTCAACTGAAATGCTTTTTCCAGAATTCATCGATTTCCTCCTTTCTGCTTTTTACGATTTCAAGAATTTTGTTCACTTCCTTTTCAGAAAGATTTATTACCTTTGCAACAGTAATTTCAGGCTCAAGCCAAACCTTCATCTCACCATCGGACGATGACACATGAATATGTCTGCGGCTTTCTTCCCTTGAAAAGAAATAAAATCTGTATTGACCTTGAACAAAAACTGTAGGCACGGCTTCACCTCGTAAAAAGTATACATTTCTTTTTTTAGGAAATCAATGTAAACATATAAAAACCGTCCATTGTTTCTGTACAGGGAATCGCAAATCTAAAAAAACTATGCTATAATCCAAGCGATGAAACTTTATCACGGAAGCAATATTGCAGTTCAGAATCCTCAGATTTTAGAATCAGACAGAAAACTGGATTTTGGAACAGGCTTTTATCTAACTTCAAATCTTGAGCAGGCTGAACGATGGGCAAAACTTACACAGGCACGACGTGAGAATGGAACTGCGACGGTTTCAGTTTTTGAAGCTGATGAAAAAATCTTGAACACGCTTAATGTTCTGCATTTTCAAAAAGCGGACAAGTCATGGCTGGAATTCGTAACACAGAACCGCAAAAATGTGGCACAACAAAATGACAGCTATGATGTTGTTATCGGTCCTGTCGCAAATGACAGAACAATGCCTGTAATCAGCCTGTACTTTTCGGGAATCTATGACGCGGACGAAACTGTAAAAAGGCTTCTTCCGCAAAAGCTGAACGACCAATACACATTCAAGACGGAAAAATCACTGACCGCACTGAACTTTATCGAGGCAAAAACCCATGACAAATGAGCTGCCTTTTATCCTTGATTTTTATGACAAGGAAGTTTCACTAAAAATAAGCCGGAAGTACGGATTTTCGCTCATGGATTCTTATAGAAAATTTCTGAATTCAAAAACATACAGGATGCTCTCCGACCCGAAACTTGAAATGTGGGATTTCAGCCCGGACGGAATTTTTGATATGTGGGAAAACGAGCAGGTTACAGGCACCCCTCAAAGCTCGCTTTATCTTAGAAGGGATTAGGAGCGCAGAATGACAAAAGAGATGGAATTTTTCTCATTCCTGCTTGAACAGTACGCATTTTTCAAAAAGACAACCGCTGACAAAATTCTGAACAAACTGGACGCTCTGAATCTTACGGAGCGCGTCTTTAATATGTACGAAATGTATCATTCAGAAGCAATTGAAAACGCATTCGCCGACATCGACAGTATGATTAAGGATGCAACCATAAAAAACTAAAACCTTGCGAAGCAGAAAAATGCGTTGTATAGTAAAAAAATGGAACTTAGAATCTTGCGGTATTTTTTGGCGGTTGCGAGGGAGGAAAATTTTACAAAGGCGGCGATGTCGCTCAACGTTAGCCAGCCTGCCCTTTCGCGCCAGATTGCGCAGCTTGAGGACGATCTTGGAAAGCCGCTTTTTGTTCGCTCAAGCCACTGCATTGTGCTTACGGACGCAGGGCTTCTTTTAAAGCGGCGGGCGGAGGAGATTCTCTCTCTTGAGGACAAAATCCGGCGGGAATTTTCCGAGGGCGGCAACGAGATTTCCGGCGAGCTTGCGTTCGGTTGCGGCGAAAATATGGGAATGAGGGAGCTTGCAGAAAAGCTTGCGGAGTTTAAAAGGCTGAATCCTAAAATCACTTACAGAATCTACAGCGCGATTGCCGACGACATAAAATTCCGCCTTGACCAGGGGATTCTGGACTTCGGGCTTATGAGCGAGCCGGTCGAGATTCTCCACTACGATTTTGTGCGCATAAAGACGGTTGAGCACTGGGGAATTCTTGTGCGGAGCGACAATCCTCTTGCCGCAAAAAGCTCCGTAATGCCGCAGGACTTGACCACGATTCCGCTTTACATTCCCTGGCGAACAACAATGCGAAGTGAAGTTTCAGCGTGGCTTTCAGACTGCGCCGAAAAAATCACGGTCGCCGGAACCTACAACCTGCCGGGAAACATAACGCATCTTGTAAAGCTTGAGAACGCAGCGGCAATCACCGTTGAAAAGCTCTACAATTACGACGGACTTACATTCGTTCCGTTTGAAAAGGCAAATCCTATGACTTCAGTCCTCGCCTGGAAAAAATCCGCAAACCTAAGCCCGAGCGCAAAAGCGTTTGTAGAGTTTTTTAAGGGATGAAGGGGAAAATTTCCATAAAGCGTACCGCAGAAAGAAATAGAACCGAAAGAAAATGCAAACCGCCTGGCTCAGACAAAAGCACGTGAACCAGGCAAAAGTGAAATACTAAATCACCGCCGGACAGAACAATTCAAGTTCCGTCTCCGGCAGTGATAGACTTCAAATCAGTTTCAGTTCCCTAGAATTCGTTTCCCGGGAAGCGCGGAATCAAGTCAGTTGACTTTTTGATTTCCTCGTCGGTCGGGATGTAGTCGCTCATCGTTCCGTTGTTGAACGCTTCGTAGGCTTTCATGTCGAAGTAGCCGGTTCCTGTAAGTCCGAAAAGGATTGTCTTTTCCTCGCCGGTTTCCTTGCATTTGAGGGCCTCGTCGATTGCGACCTTGATTGCGTGGCTTGATTCCGGAGCGGGCAAAGTTCCTTCCGAACGGCAGAAAAGCTCGGCCGCCTTGAAAACTTCCGTCTGCTCAACGCTTCTTGCTTCGATGTAGCCGTCGTGGTAAAGCTGGCTTACGATTGCGCTCATTCCATGGTAGCGAAGTCCTCCCGCGTGGTTTGCGCTTGGCATGAACTGCGAGCCGAGCGTGTACATTTTTTGCATTGGGCAAACCTCGCCTGTGTCGCAGAAGTCGTAGGCGAACACTCCGCGCGTAAGGCTTGGGCAGGATGCAGGCTCAACTGCGATGAACTGGTAGTCCTTTTCGCCGCGAAGCTTTTCTCCCATGAACGGGCTTATAAGTCCGCCCAAGTTCGAGCCGCCGCCCGCGCATCCGATGATTACGTCCGGCTTGATTCCGAACTTGTCCATGGCAGCCTTCGCTTCCATTCCGATTATCGACTGGTGGAGCAGAACCTGGCTTAAGACCGAACCCAGAACGTATCTGTAGCCGTCGTGCTTTGTGGCGTATTCAACCGCTTCCGAAATCGCGCAGCCCAAAGAGCCTGTGCAGCCCGGATATTCGGCGTTCAGCTTCTTTCCGATTTCAGTTTCCATGCTTGGGGAAGGAATCGCATGGCCTCCGTAAGTTCTGATTACTTCGCGGCGTTGAGGCTTCTGTTCATACGAGCAGCGCACCTGATAAACACGGCAGTCCAAGCCAAGATATGCGCATGCCATGGACATTGCAGTTCCCCACTGACCGGCACCTGTTTCCGTTGTAACGCCTTTGAGTCCCTGTTCCTTTGCGTAGAATGCCTGGGCGATTGCCGAGTTCAGCTTGTGGCTTCCGGAAGTGTTGTTTCCCTCAAACTTGTAGTAGATTTTTGCAGGCGTTCCAAGCTTCTTTTCTAGGCAGTAAGCTCTTGTGAGCGGAGAAGGTCGGTACATCTTGTAGAAGTCCAGAATTTCCTGTGGAATCGGAATGTAGCGGTCAGTTTCGTTCAATTCCTGCTTTACAAGTTCCTTGCAGAAAACGTGCTCCAGTTCTTCCGCCGTGCAAGGCTTGAGCGTTCCCGGATTCAAAAGCGGCGCGGGCTTGTTCTTCATGTCGGCGCGCATATTGTACCACTGCTGCGGCATCTCTTCTTCGTTCAAGTAGATTTTGTAAGGGATTTTCTTTGTTTCCATAAATGTTCCTCCTGTAAAAGACATTAATAAAGTTTGCAACGCAGCAGCTCTGCGCTTTATTTGTTTCTATGAATAGTAATATATATCTTTCTGATGATTCTGTCAATAGTAACAATAAAAAGAGATTAGCATTTGGATTTTATTTTGATAAGATTTTATTGTAAGAAAAGCATAGAAAAATACGTCTTTATTGCGGTTATCAGCTTTTTATAAACTTGGAAATAAATGTGTAGAAAATGTTAGAATTTTGTTTTAGACTTGTAATATAAAAATATGTTAGTTTGATGCATTTTTCGCACTTTCGTTGAAAGTAAAATCTTCAGCATATTTTTAAGCCATTCGTTGAATGGCTATTGTTGAACACTAGGAGGATTTTATGAAAAAGAAAATTAGATTTTTTCTTTTTACATGCTTATTTGCACTTTTTCTTACAAGTTGTGATGAAGTTTTATCTGTTGTAACAGTTGGTGATGATGGTGAAAAAATTGTAAACAATTATGTTTCTATGATTGGAGACACAGTTTATGATGAAAGCGTTTCCCTTAAATCGTGGGAAGAACTCGAACTTCTAAAAGAAGAAAATATTGATTTAGATGATTTGCTTTTTAAAATCGTGAATAAAAAAGACAAAATCATAGTTTTAGGCGATGAGGAAGCTGCCATTGAAATTACTTTCTTTGAAGGCGGATATAAGTTCAAACTTTTTGGCTCAATGGATTCCTTAAACGAAGCATTTAAAGATTTATAATGTTAGGAGGAAAAATGAAAAACTGTATAAAATTTTTAATTTCGGCTTTTGTTATTTCTGCAATTTTTACTTCATGCACAAAAAAGCCTCTTACTCTTGACGATTCAACTTCAATGAAAACGCTTCTTAAGGCAAGTGATAAAGAAATTACAGAACTTGTTATTCAGGAAGCATCTCAAAAAGCAGGTGTGAGTGCAGAAAAGATAAATGTTGAATACATTTATCGCGATAAAGAGAACCAAGCCGTAGTCGTAAAAAGCAAGATAGACGAAAAATAAAATCAGCGTAGCAATAAGGTGTTTGTTACTGCGCTAACTGTTTGCTTATTAGTGCAGTAAACACCTATTGATTAGTACGCTAATTGGATGCAAAAATTTATAGTTCAAACAAAACGGTAAAGCAAATTTTAGCTTATGCTCATTTTTGCTTAGAATTCATTAGACATCTCCACATTTCTTAGCAACATCGCGTCATTTATTGAACAATTTTACGCCGTGTGGTATTCTTAATGCTATGCAGAATTACATACGCGCACGGAGCGACGACCAAAAAGAAGAGAGGCTCAACCAGATAAAGGAGGCTGCGGACTCGCTTTTTGCGCAGATGCCGTACACCGAAATCACGCTCACGACAATTGCCGACAGGCTCACCTGGTCGCGCGCGAACCTTTACAAATACGTCACGACAAAAGAGGAGATTTTCCTTGAGATTTCCGCACAGAAGATGGCGACATATTTCAACGCTCTAAATTCGGCTTTTCCCGAAGGCAATAAGTTTTCCCCGGAAGTGACTGCGGAAGTCTGGGCCGGAATCCTGAACGCAAATCAGGACTACCTGCGCTACGTCTCCTACCTGAATCCGATTATCGAAACGAACGTTACGGTTGACCGTCTAGCCTCATTCAAGAAAAAATACTACGATTTTGCATACACATTCTGCGACAAGCTTTCCGCAATGCTCGCCATTTCCCCTAAAGATGCGTACAAGCTCCACCTTGATGTCCTGATGTTCGCCGCCACAACCGCCGTAAGCTGCTACAAAAATCCGCTGATAAAAGAGGCCCTCAAAAAAATCGGCATAACTCCGCCAAAAATGGACTTCTACGAGGATATGCGCGACTTCGTCCTGATGAGAATCAAGTGGAGCGTAAGGGAACAGACAGTCTGATGGAAAAAAAAGAACGCGCGGCGAACAACAGGACATTGACGCTTGAGCCACAGGAGATTGAAGGCTTGAGAAACCGCCTGCTTACTGAATCTAATATTTCTTTGGAAACGGACATTTTGGACCGGACGCTGAACGGCGACATTCTGAAAATGCTTGAATTCGTGCCGGACAGTTTCGCCGACCTGATTATCATAGATCCGCCTTATAATCTTTCAAAGAATTTCAACGGAATGAAGTTCGCATCGCGCTCTCAGGAAAGCTACGGCGAATATCTGGCGACTTGGTTTCCGCAAGTTTGCAAAAAACTGAAACCCAATGGCTCGCTTTATATGTGCGGCGACTGGAAATGCACTTCATCGCTCCAGCGTGCGCTTGAAAAGGAGCTTACGGTTCTGAACCGAATTACCTGGCAGCGCGAGAAAGGACGCGGCGCAAAATCCAACTGGAAAAACGGAATGGAGGACATCTGGTTCGCCGTGAAAAATCCGGACGAGTATTATTTTGATGTTGAGGCCGTAAAGCTGAAGCGTAAAGTCCTTGCGCCGTACAAGGCTGACGGAAAGCCGAAGGACTGGAATGAGGAGGAAAACGGAAATTTCCGCATCACATATCCTTCAAACTTTTGGGATGACATTTCCGTTCCGTTCTGGTCAATGCCCGAAAACACCGACCATCCGACGCAGAAGCCCGAAAAACTTTACGCAAAACTGATTCTGGCAAGCTCACGTCCCGGCGACATTGTTTTTGACCCTTTCTTGGGAAGCGGAACCGCAAGCGTTGTGGCGAAAAAACTCGGCCGGCGTTTCTGCGGAATCGAGCAGAACGAGGAATACTGCCTTTGGGCGGAAAAACGCCTTGCTCTTGCGGAAAACGACAAGTCGATTCAAGGCTACAGCGACGGCGTCTTCTGGGAACGAAATTCCGGACCGTGGCAGGGGAACTAAGATGCGCAACAGACATATTGTCATTGCCCGGATCGCTAAATGTCATCCTTCGGCTTGACCGGAGGATTTATGTTCACACACAAAAGATTGTCGGATTAAGTCCGACAATGACATCTTTTCAAACTAAACAATGACAAGTTTTCCCATTATTCCCCTTTCAGGTCATCGAACTTCTGCTTCATCGTGGGATTATTTCTTACAAGTTTCTTCACAGTCAAGTCTTCAAGTTTATTGTTCGCAAGACGGTAGTTGTTTTCGGAACTAAGCAAATCCTCTTTCATTTTCTGAAGGTTTGAAATCGCCTTGTCAATCTGTTCAACTGCGCTCATGAATTTGCGGCTTGCAAGGTCGTAGTTTCGGCTGAATCCGTCCTTGAATTTATTCAAGTCTTCTTCAAAGTGCGTGATGTCCATGTTCTGTTCCTGAATCCGCCTAAGCTCACGCTTGGACTCAAGAGTGTTCATGGCAGCGTTCCGCAGAAAGGTAATCACTGGAATAAAAAACTGCGGGCGAATCACGTACATCTTCGGGTACTTATACGAAACATCCACAATTCCAGTATTGTAGTAGTCGTTGTCGCTTTCAAGCATGGAAACCAAAACCGCATACTCGCAGCCTTTTTCGTTTCTGTCTTTGTCCAGCTCCTTCAAGAAATCCTCGTTCTTGTGCTTGGTCGCCGTTTCGTCAGCCTGATTTTTCATCTCGAACATAATTGAAATGAATTCCACACCGTCGCTGCTAGCTTCCCTAAAAATAAAGTCGCCCTTGCTGCCCGAAGCACGCGAAACCTTGTTGTCTTTTTCAAAATACGAATTCTGAAAACCAAGTGCGCGGTTCTTGTTGAACTCCGTAAGGCAGAACTGTTCCAAGTCCTCGCCAATTCTCTTGGTCGATTCTTTTGCCTTGAAATCCTTATAGAACGCAATTTCCTCGTCCTTTGCCTTTAGTTGCGCCGAAAACTGCTCTTTTATAGAAGAAACTTCGCTTTTAGACTTGTTTTCCATAACAGCAAGGTTGCTCTTAAGCTGAATTATTTCCTTTTCCTTGTCCTGAACTGCGGATTTCACTGCAATTTCAGAATCACGTTTGCCAAAATTAATCTTTTCATTTAAAAGCGCGATTTCCTGTTCCTTTGAAGCAAGCGCAATTTTCAGTTCCGACTGCGACTTTTCTTTTACCGCTCCAAGCTCTGCGGAAATCTTTGTAATCTGCTGATTTTTTTCCGCCAGAGCAGCCTGCAAGTCCGACTTTGACTTCTGTTTTTCCGCTTCGAATTCCGCCGCCAGTTTTGAAAGTTTTGCCTCCAAAGCCGCAATTTCCTTTTCCTTTTCGTTCTGCGCCTTTGAGACCGCAAGCTGAACCGCTGCTTCTTTTTCTTTGCTCAAGGATACCGCACGTTTTTCAAGCTCAATTTCAAACTGCTCGTTGCGCACATCGTTCGCAATAGAATCATAAACATTCTGCTCAAGCGCAATCAGCTGGCCGCAATTAGGACACTTTATATTCATTTTTCACCTCATTTCTTGCCATGCACATATAATATATACCATTTTTTGTAAAAACTGCGCATAAATCCTGATTTTTTTGTAAATAGCCCAAATGTCGAGTTTTATAATTTAATGTCATTATCGGGCTTGACCCGATAATCTATCAAATTCTTTCAGCAGATTGCCGCGTTAAGCGCGGCAATGACAGTGAATTCAAAACGGATAACAGCAAAGCAAAGCGGCATTGCCATTTATTTCCCTTTCAGCCTAAAAATGATTATCTTATCATTATGATTTACGGTTACATTCGCGTCAGCACGGACAGACAGACGGTGGAAAATCAAAGGTTCGAGATTCTGCGGTTCTGCAAAAAAAATTCGCTTGAGGTGGGAGCATGGATTGAGGAGACAATCAGCGGAACACTCACGCCGGACAAACGCGAGCTTGGCAGGCTTCTTTCGCACATCCGAAAGGACGACCTGATTATATGCAGCGAACTTTCGCGTCTGGGCAGAAGTCTTTTTATGATTATGTCGATTCTGAACATGATTATGGAAAAAGGCGCGCGGATCTGGACGATAAAGGACGGCTACCGCCTCGGAGACGACATCCAGTCCAAGGTGCTTGCGTTCGCATTCGGACTGAGCGCGGAAATCGAGCGCAACCTGATAAGCCAACGCACAAAGGAAGCCCTCGCGCTCAAAAGGGCGCAGAACGTGCATCTCGGCCGTCCCAAGGGAAGAAAAAACAACGAGCACCTTCTGGACGGCGCAGAATTTCAAATAAAGACAATGCACTGCTGGGGCATGAGCATAAACCGGATTGCGCATTTCGTTGGAGTTTCCCGCAACACAATAAGAAGATGCCTGAAAGCATGAGGCGGATTTTTTTTTATCATCCTGCACTTTATGAACCTGTCATTCCCCGATTTGACTTTTTCTGTCATTCCTGCACTTGCTGCGGGAATCCATGCATAAGATTGCCGTGTCATGGGCTCGATAATGAAATCCATAACAGTCTGTATACGCTGTACAGTTTTCCTGTGGCGACACTACAGTTTGACTGTAGTACCGATTTTGCATTATAGCTCTCGTAAGCACAGGCACAAATTTTTTTTGCGAAATTTACATTGAAGAGTTAAAAAGTAAAGCCACCCATTCGTTTGCAACACACTGGACGGCTTTATAACCAAAAAATGTGGAGACGACCGACAACCTCCACCTACCTCGCCTTTTCCATCCGTTCCACGAGTTCTTCTCCCCAGGCTTCTTTTAGCATTTGCATTGCATCGGGAACAAGTTCCGAGACGGCGAGGGTTTTGATTTGGGTGATGTTGCTTTTTACGTAGTTTTCGGCGGTGCGGCCGATTGCGTAGAGCTGCTCATCGGTGAGCGGAGGCTTGCTGTTTTGTGTCTGCTCGTCGATGTAAAGGAAGATGTTTGTGAAGACGCTGGCTGCCGAGCAGATTTGGCGGCACTGTTCAAGTGTGGTGATTTTTCTTGCGGACGACATTCCGGAATTTCGGCGGTAACCGTAGACAATCTGACTTGTTGCAAAGAAACTCTGCGCCGTCTGCGTGATGAAGAACCAGATTAAGAAATCCTCCGCCATGTTGCAGTAGGTGTAGGGAATTTTTTCCATTGCGCGGCGAAACACGTCTGCTCTTATGAGTTTTGCCCACAGGAACGACGTGTATTTTTTTTGAATCAGCCAGACGGAAAAAAGCTCGCTTCCGGGAATGAATCCGTCGTAGAGCGGAAACCTTCGGCTGTCCTTTTCTTGCGGAAAAATGTCGAAGCCGCCTGCCACAATGTCCGTGCCGTGCTGTTCCTGCAGCATCCACAGGGCGGAAATTGCGCCGCTCTTAAGCACATCGTCGCTGTCCAGCATCAGGATGAAAGTTCCGTGCGCGGCGTTAATCAGCGTGCGCCTGCATTCCACAAGTCCGCGGTTTTCGGAATGTTCAATATAGGACACCTTGAGGCAGCCTGATTTTTTGTGCCTTTTGTGCGCCTGTTTTACGATTTGGCGGCAAGTGCGTCCGCTTGAGTCTGAACCGGGGCTTGAGTCGTTTACAACCACAACTTCAAAGCCCGCGAAGTCCTGCGCAAAGACGGACTCAAGGCAGTCGTCAAGATACTGTTCCGAATTCCACACGGGAATGCACACGCTGACCAACGGCTTCATTGTTTACTCGAAAGAAATATTATAACCGCTAGCAACAGCAAGTCCTTCAAAGTCATTATACGTACTTTTATATCCGCCGTAGCTGAACGACTTTCCGTGAACCGCCGTAACGCTCTTGATTTTTCCGTTCAAGTCTATTGTAACGGCACGAGCAAGATTATAAAAACTATGCATATCATCACTAGCCCGTGCAATGCCGTTTTCCGCAATCACAAGCTCGTCCGGCTTTATGGCAACAATTTTCTGCGGATTGTTAAATTCAAGGTTGGAATTTATATCCTTTTTAGACCAGTACGAAGGATTATTATTTTCACCATCATAAATTATCCAGCCCACACAAGAAGTACTAGTTTTCTCTTTCAGTTTACTTGAATAACCTACAACGCCGTCTGTTCCAAACGTTGTGTCCACAGAAAGATTATCGGAATAATTTATGCGAAGCACTCCGCCGCCAGATGAATAATTTCCTGCATTACTAGACATTTTACTCTCAAAGCAACTCGCAAAAAGCGCGTAAAGTTTTCCGCCAAGCACGGTCATGTCGGTAATCTTATACTGAATCGGGTCTTTTTTCAACGGCTCGGTATTGAAAAGAGTTTCCCCGCCAAGATGAAATGAACTACATTCGCTTTCTTTAACGGAACTTACTTCTGAACCTTTTTCAAACATTGCAGAAAAATCTCGGCTGAACTTATAAGCATACATCTCCATCTCATAACCCTTATTAAATGTTATAAAAATAGAACTGTCTTTTTTGCTTCCGGCAAGTGCTGTAATATTAGCTATAGGTTGAATATCTGCATCAATCAAAATTGTAAAAGACTTTCCGCTTGCAGTGTCTTTAAGAAAAACTTTTTGATGATTTGTATCACTAAAACCGTAAAGCGCGAAAAGGCATTTTCCCTCGCTGTCGTAGCTCACAAAGGCACCTGTCGCATTGGCAACCGCTTCTTTTACCAGCGTTTTTGTTCCGTCGGCAGAGTAAGACCAGAGCGCATAGTTGCTGCCGTCAACATAATAAATAACCGTGTCATCCTCGCCCCAGACGCCCGCAGTGCAGAACGCCACAGCATTCTCCGCAAACGGTGCGCCAAGAGTGTCCCCGGCAGCAATCGACCTCTTAAGCTCAAGCTTGGCAGGAAGCGGCTTTCCAAACGTGTCGTCCGCATAGTTCCACTTCTGGCTGTAGAAGAGGAAGGAGTTGTTTGCCGAACCACTTTCGCCATCAGAACTTCCTCCAGACGAACCATCACTACAACCTATACCCCCCCCCGATAAACAATCCAATAACAAGGAGCATAGACAACTTCAATGCAAGTTTTTCAACTTTCATAACAGTCCCCAAATGCCGCATTTAGCAGACATTTTTAAATAGAATTTTTCAGGTTAAAAAATTTCACCTGACTATTATTCATTATATAACAAATATTCAAAATAACCATGTTCCACAGAATTTTTTTGCTAAAATTTGCAAGTTTCCTCTATTTATTTTATAGTTAGGCTATGGATGAAATTGAAAAAAACAGGATTGAACGAGCATTATCGCTTACACGGCAGACACTTCCACTTGTAGAAGCGGCGGAAAAAAAATTCAAAAGCGCGCGTAACTGGGGCTTTATTGATATGTTCGGTGGAGGAACTTTCGTTGACCTTATAAAGCATTACAAACTGAATACGGCGGCAGACATAATGAACCAGATAAATTTTCTTTTGCAGCAGCTTCAGGCGGAGCTTAGGCAGGTTGTAATTCCTGTGGATTTTAGAATGAACACAATGACATTTGCAACATTTGCAGATTTTCTTTTCGACGGAATCCTTGCAGACACCTACATGCAGTCCAAGATAATGAAAAGCCTGAACCAAGTGCGGGAGCTAAAGAACCGTCTTGTTTTGCTGGAAAAAAATCTTTCCGCGCTAAAACAAAGAGGATAAAAAATTATTGCGCAGTTGTTTCTTCTTCTGAATTCTTATCAGGGTTTAACTTTGGATTCAAGACCCAGCTGCGCACAGTGTCTCTGGAAAGTCCGTACATCTTTGCAAGCCTTTTGTAGCCGCAAGTTCCCATCTCGTACTTTCCAACAACTTCAAGTTTAAACTCTGTAGAAAATTTCTGCTTTCCCATGCTTTTGCCTGTCTGCATTCTAGTTTAAAATCGTTTTTTAATAAAGACATATTAAAAAAACTAAAGCCATACTTTAAACTTTTCCGCAAAAAAATTTTAAACAAGACTACCCCCCCCCAGTCAATATTGTCAAGGGATTTGTTTGTATAGAACTGCCTCTATACATAAAATTCAGCCGCATTTTTTCTTTCCGCAACAAATATCCTTCAACACAAAACTACAACCATCTGAATATGCTATAAGAAAAAGCGCGTCAATTCACCAAGTTGAGCGTAAAAGGAATCGGACCAGCCAACATTGCTCAAAACGGCTCGGTTGCCGCTTTCTTTTTCTTACCGCATATTCAGGAATAATGCAAATTATAAGCAGGTTCTTAGGGCGCAGCCCTAAGCGTTGCAAGGAAAGGAGGGTGGCATGGAGGGAGGAAAAACTACGCTTACGAATTAGTTGGTTTTCCTCCCTCCATAACTAAAGAATAGACAGAACAGGCTGTTTTTTATATAATATGCTGAAATTTCTAAGGCACTATAGCTGCCTAATTTCATTTCAAGAGGGCAAAATGGCATACTTTTACGAAGAACCGTCTCACACATTCGGTGAGTATCTGTTAATTCCCGGCTACACATCCGCAGAATGCATTCCAGAAAATGTTTCATTGAAAACACCAGTTGTAAGATTCAACAAAAAATCAGGCGAAAAACCTTCGCTTTCAATGAACATTCCTTTGGTAAGCGCGGTCATGCAGTCGGTTTCTGATGACAAAATGGCAATTGCCCTTGCAAAAGAAGGCGGAATCAGTTTTATATTTGGCTCACAGACAATCGAAAATCAGGCGGCAATGGTTGCGCGCGTAAAATCATACAAAGCCGGCTTTGTAACTTCCGACTCAAATATCCGCCCGGATCAGACTCTTGAAGAAGTTGTATCTTTAATAGAACAAACTGGACACAGCACAATTGCCGTAACAGACGATGGAACTGCCCACGGCAAGCTTGAAGGAATTATTACAGAGCGCGACTTTAGAATTGACCATGTTCCTGCAAATTCAAAAGTAAGCGAATACATGACGCCTTTTGCAAAACTTGTTACCGGCAAAGACGGAATCACTTTGAGCGCGGCAAACGACTTAATCTGGGCGCACAAAGTAAATCAGCTTCCTATAATCGATGACAAAAATCATCTTGTTTCAATTGTATTCAGAAAAGACTTTGACAACCACGAAAGCCATCCAAACGAGCTTATGGACAGCGACCACAGATACATTGTTGGTGCAGGAATCAACACACGCGACTACATGGAAAGAGTTCCGGCACTTTTAAAGGCTGGCGTTGATATTTTGTGCCTTGATTCAAGCGAAGGATATTCTGAATGGCAGGCAAGAGCCCTTCACGACATCCACGAAAAATTCGGAAAAGATGTAAAAGTTGGGGCTGGAAACGTTGTTGACCGCGAAGGCTTTATGTTCCTTGCAGAAAACGGCGCGGACTTTGTAAAAATTGGAATTGGCGGCGGCTCAATCTGCATTACACGCGAGCAAAAAGGAATCGGACGCGGACAGGCAACAGCTACAATCGAAGTTGCAAAAGCGCGCGATGAATACTACGCAAAAACAGGAATCTATGTTCCAATCTGCTCGGACGGCGGAATCGTTCACGACTACCACATAACACTTGCTCTTGCAATGGGCGCGGACTTTGTAATGCTCGGACGCTACTTTGCAAGATTCGATGAGTCTCCTACAAACAAGCTTATAATCAACGGAAACTACGTAAAGGAATATTGGGGCGAAGGAAGCAACAGGGCGCGCAACTGGCAGCGTTACGATCTTGGCGGAAAAAAGGGAATGGCGTTTGAAGAAGGAGTAGACTCTTACGTTCCTTATGCCGGACGCTTGCACGACAATGTTTCGCTTTCAATGAGCAAAGTAATTCACACAATGTGCAACTGCGGCGCACTTTCAATTCCAGAACTTCAGCAGAAAGCAAAACTTACACTTGTTTCATCTACAACAATCAGCGAAGGAAGCGCGCACGATGTTACAGTACGCAACACTTCTATTCACAGCTGAAACTAAATTAAAAATTCTAGGCGGAAAGCCTTGGAGGAATTATAAATGAATGTTGTTATCATTGGCGCTCAGTGGGGCGATGAAGGAAAAGGCAAAATTGTAGACTACCTTGCAAAGGACGCAAAATATGTTGTCCGTTATTCAGGAGGTCCGAACGCAGGACATACAATTGTTGTAGATGGAAAACAATTTGCGCTTCATCAAGTTCCAAGCGGAATCCTTTATTCAGACAAAAAGGTTTTTCTTGGAGCAGGAATGGTTATCGACCCGGAAGCCTTGTTTGAAGAGCTTAAAATGATAAAAGACAACGGCGTGGACTGGGAAGGCAGAGTATTTATTTCCGACCGCGCGCACCTTATTCTTCCAAGATACCGCCAGATGGATAAAGACAGAGACGCTTCCCGCAAACGCCCGATTGGAACAACCGGCCGTGGAATCGGAATCGCCTACAGTGAAAAAGCTCACCGCGACGGACTTCGGCTTGCAGACTTGGACTGGACAGAAAAACTTGCTGACCTTGAAAAAGAAGACCTTGAATATCTTGATAAATACAAAGAGCAGCTTTTGCAGATGCGTGTAGACCTTACACAAAAAATGTGGGAATTCCGCAAGGAAAACATTCTCTTTGAAGGCGCACAGGGAGCAATGCTCGACATTGATTCTGGAACATATCCTTATGTAAGCTCTGGAGCTTCTTGTGCGGCTGGAGCTGCAACAGGCTGCGGAATCGGTCCTCATAACCTTGACCATATTCTTGGAGTTTTCAAAGCTTATGAAACACGAGTCGGAAACGGTCCTATGCCAACAGAGTTCAATGCCACAAGCGAAGGCGAGCTTTGCCAGTATGTGCGCGACACAGGCCGTGAATACGGAGTTACAACAGGAAGAGCCAGAAGATGTGGCTATCTTGATTTGGTTGCATTGCGCTATGCCTGCCGTGTAAACAGCTTGGACAGTCTTGTTCTTACGCACCTTGATATTTACGATGCAATGGATCAGATTGAAGCTTGCGTTGGCTATGAAATAAACGGAAAAATTGTAACAGACTTTCCTGCAAACATTGACCAGCTTAACAGCGCAAAGCCAATTCTTCAGAAATTTTCCGGCTGGAAAACTTCGCTCAAAGAATGCAGAAGCTACAAGAAAATGCCAAAGAACGCGCGCGCTTATGTAGAATTCATTGAAGCCTTCACCGGCACACCAGTAAGCATTATTTCCGTAGGCTACGAGCGTGACGAAACATTCATCCGCAAAAACCCTTGGAAAAAATAAATCTACAGTGCTGTTAAAAGACAAAGCCCGTGCAAAAAATTGCACGGGCTTTGTCTTTCATCAAACCTTTCACACTGCCTTTTTATACATCCAGACTTTTGACTTCCATCTAAAAATCATCAGAGTTCCGCGGAAAAGTTCATCGCACGCCATTGCAATTATAACGCCAATAAATCCCCAGCCAAACACAATCGCAAAAACATAAGAAAGCAAAGTTGAAATCATCCAGTTTGAAAAGATTCCGGCTCCAACAGGAAAATGAATATCACCAGAAGCCATAAGGCACGGAATTGTAATAACATTTATAGAACGTCCAAGTTCCAGAAAAAATGTTACAGGCATTACAGAAAGTATTATAGAAGTAATCGCAGTGTCTGTAGTAAAAAGCGCAATCATCTGGCGGCGGAAAATAAAAATTACAGTCGCAATAAAAAGGCTCACTGCGCTTCCAGAGATTTGATAGCAAAAAACATTTTTGTATGCAGTCTGCTGAAGTCCCGCGCCGCAATAGTGTCCTGTTTTAATTTGAGAAGCCGTTCCTATGGAAATTGCAATCATATAGATAAAGCGCAAGATTGTCATAAGATAAGTGAACGCGGCAATTGCTTCTGTTCCAAATGTTGTAATTATAATCATTATAACAAGCTGCGACAAATTCCAGGAAACACTTTCGCCTGCGGTTGGAACACCAATTCTAAGAATCTGCCTCCATTCGCTTTTTACAATCTTAAACGGATTTTTTACTGAATACCTGGAATCTTTTAAGCAAGCGATTCGGATAGAAAGAATTACACTTCCTGCGAACTGGCTTGCGACTGTGGAAATTGCAACGCCTTTTACGCCCAGAACCGGCAATCCAAACCAGCCGTACAAAGCAAGCGCATTGCCCACAATATTTAAAGAGTTTGCTATTGCATTTACAACCATTGCATCTTTTGTGTGTCCGTAGCTTCGTAAAATAGAAGATTGAACTATAGAGATTCCACTGAAAACAGAAAATGCCGAATAAATAAAAGCATACTGGCTTGCAAACAATCGCACTTCATCGTCAATGTTGTATTTTTTTAGAATCTGCGGAATTAAAAACGCAAACACAAGTCCAAAAAACAAGCCGAATACAATCACCATCTGCAGTGCCGTCCGGGAAATCTTCTTGGCTTTTTCAACCTGCCCTGCTCCCAAAAAGTTTGTAAGGGAAATAGTCGCTCCATTTGGAATCACTTGCAGCAAAACAAGAAGAAACCAAGTGTACTGGGTTATAAGACCTACCGCCGCAACAGCCTTGTCTGAATAGCCAGACAGCATAAAAACATCAATGCTGGAAAATGCAAGAAAAAGAAGATTTTCAATTACAAGCGGATAAGCGATTTTTCTAAGCGGAGTATCGTTTACTTTGTCAATAAGTTTTTCTTGAGCCATAAAACACCTCGGAGTTCAAACTTATACAGCAAAGATTTTTTTTAGTCAATAGATTTTATTTCATCGAGAATCTTTACAACATCCTGTGCGCCGTCTACAAGGATTCCTCCCATGCCAAGCTCAAGAGGAAGCGCAATGTCTATGTCAAATCTGTCTCCCACAGAAACGCACTCGCTGAATTCACTGGAAGTTTTTTTTGCGGCAAGCTCAAGCATTTCCTTCGCGGGCTTAGACTTCATGCAAGTATCAAGTCCAATCACATCGGGAATAAGCTCAGAAATTCCCACGGCTTTCAAAGTTCTTCTTGCGGCTTTTACAGGATTATTTGTAACGCAAATCAAGTTAAAGGATTTTTTCAATTCCCCAAGAAATTCTTTTAGCTTTAAGTTCGGCAAAAGATATTTTTCCGGCTGCAAAAGCTCGTTGCGCCATTTTATGCTAGTTTCAATATCCACACCAAACGCAGGAAAAGTGTTCCCCAAGCTGATTTTTTTTCCGCCGTGCTCTGCGCTCCACTTTTTTCTGTAGCTTTCAATCATGTTTCTAGCGGAATCTTCGGAAATGCCGTTTATGTGCGCATAGTGCCTAATCTGAACATCAACCTGCTCCGCAACAAATTCCGGGCTTGTATAAAGAGTTCCGTCAATGTCAAAAATAAAAGTTTTTATTTTCTTTGGAATTGAATAAAGCTTCACGTGCGTCCAAGCCCTTAATAGTTTTGCGGATAAAAAGTTTCCGCCTTGGAAAACAAAGATTCAGATGCCGAAGTCAAAGTAGGAAAAACTTTCAACGCTGTAAATGCAAACGCGGCATCTCCCAAAAGTTCTGCGTCAGGACAAGAAGGAACTGAAATTTTCATTCCAGTTATATCGGCTTTCATCTGATTCCAAAGCGCGCTTTTTGCTTGCCCTCCAGCAACACGCATTTCATCAGGGAATGCAATTCCTTTTTTTGCAGCGGCATCTTTTAAAATTCCAAGTGCATCCTTTAAATTCAACGCGGTCTGAATCATAAGATATTTGCCTTGATCTAAAGAAGCATTTGTTCCGTCGCTGCCGATTATTTCCTGAACAAGAACAGAATATTCAATCTGCCTTCCAAGCTCACGTTCAATCTTAAGCTTAAAAGAATCAAACTTTGAACCTGAATCAGGAAGCAAAACAGAAGCGTTCCAAAGTTCCGGCACAACAGAAGGAAGCGTGCGGATTTTTTCAGCTTCAAGCGGAACAGAAGTACAAAAATTAATGCCTTCGCTAGAGCCAGCTCTGTCGCACAAAATGCCAGGCTTTACAGTCGCCGTGCCAACAAGCGCAGAAATAAAATCAGGAGCACCGCAAAAAACAGGAAGTCCTTCTTTTATTCCAAATTCTTCCGCGCCCAAAAATGAAGAGGCTTTTCTTGAAAGTCCTGCAAGTTTATGCGAAGGCTCTGCAAAAGACGGAAGCTTATTTATTTCGTCATTTGAAAATCCGCTTTCCAAAAGAAACTGCTTGTTCCA
This sequence comes from Treponema sp. UBA6852, assembly GCA_002449305.1. Classification (GTDB taxonomy): domain Bacteria; phylum Spirochaetota; class Spirochaetia; order Treponematales; family Treponemataceae; genus Treponema_D. Next base: position 50,457 of record DKDI01000036.1, on the reverse strand, counting down.
ATACGCGGACTCAAATCTTTTTTCAGGGAGAATTGTGCAAGGCTCTCCGGTAAGAAGCCACAAAAAATATTCAGGGCCGCTAAAAACCAGTTCACTCTTTTTCCATACATCAGGGAACTTGTCTTTAAACGCAAGCAAGCGCGGAACAAAAAGGGAACTGGATTTTAACTGAACAACTTTTTCGTTCCATAAAAAAGTTTCGCCGGACTGTGCAACAAGAGTAGGACCGTTCCCACTTACACATATTCCGCTTGGACGTATTTCTGGCGACTTGGAAAACAAATCCTGCAAAGCATTCTGAAAGGCAGGAAGCCATTCTTTTGAAGCGTGTTCGGTATTACAAAGCAAAAATGGACGGCGGCTGAATGAGCAGACTTTTCCTTTTTCAGAAACAAAGGCAGCCTTTAAAGAAGATGTTCCAATATCAACGGCAAGAACAGTTTGTTCCATAAAAAACAATTTTCCAAAAACAATAACGGCATACCGCTTTTGTAGAATAATTCATCAAAAAGAAATATGCCGTTTTAAAATATTACTCAGCTTTTTCAGCAGGTGTTGAAACTTTTATAAGCTTGTCTATGATTGTGCGGTTGTCAAGCAAATCGCTTAAAGACTGGTCGTGATGAAGCCTTGTAATTACATTTGCAAAAAGACCAGAAACATTTGTGCTGATATACCATTCACGCTTTAAAAGCTCTTCATGGTAAACCGCATTAGTTCCAATTATTCTATAGAACAAACCTTTGCTGTAGGCTTCGTCAAACTGCTCAATCGCATTTCCTGTAAAGAACGGAAGGCTGATTGCGGCAATAACTTTTGTCGCGCCCTGCTCATGCAAAAATCCCATTGCTTTGAGCAAAGTTCCGCCTGTGCCAAGCATATCGTCTGCAAGGAATGCAACTTTTCCTTTTACATCGCCCAAAAGCTTTATGCTCTTGATGTTTGTATTTTTTGCATCCTGAGTAACGATTGAATAATCGCGCTCCTTGTAAATCATGGCAAGAGGCTTTTTTAGTCCAGTCGCATAGAATTTATTGCGGTCAATTGCTCCAGTGTCCGGGCTTACAACAACAAGATCTTCCTTTGTAAGATCAACTACACGTGCAAGCTCGCGGATAATCTGGTATGAAGCATGAAGATTTTCACAATGAGTGTGGGCAAACGCATTTACAATTTCGCGTGAATGAAGGTCAAGGGTAATAATGCGCTTAACTTCCATCATTTCGTAAATGTGTCCCAAAAGAGCTGCGGTAAGACCTTCACGGCTCTTCTTTTTATGCTGGCGGCTGTAAGGATAAGCAGGCAAAACCAAAGTAATCTGGCGCGCTCCAGCCTGACGAACTGCATCAATAGTAACAAGAAGGCTCATAACGTGGTCGTTTACGCTCAGGCTAAGAACATTTTTTCCGTCGTTAAGAGCAAGCTTTTCGTGGTTTTCAACATCCTGAAAAATATAAACATCTTTTCCGCGGATGCAATCCAAAAGTTCTGTCTTGAATTCTCCGTTTGCAAAATATGTGAACCTTGCATTTACCTTAAAAAACGGCGCACGGTATTTGTCTGTTGCACCGCGGATGCACAGGTCGCTAGTTTCAATATCATTCTTCAAGTTAATCTGCTGAACGATATTTTCCTTTTCAAGTCCGTAGCGTTTTGAAATAACATCGCTCTTCAAAGAAAAACGGTGCTTGTACATATGGCGCAAATGTGTGATGACTTCGTTGGCGAAAGACTCTCCGCCCGGACAGGCTACAACAGCAAGATCAGTTGGCTCAGAATACGGCATTATTCTTACCCCTTATTTAAATTTTTTGAAAGCAGAAGATTTAAGTAGAACTTTTACGCATATAATACCGTTTTATAGAACATAGGTCAATTAAGATGAATTTTGTAACCAAGATTGACTGCCTGTCAGCGCGGGAATGACATGGGACAAACTGTCATTCCCGTGCGTTGACACGGCAATCTCTTACGTGAATACAGATTGTCCGGTTGACATAGGCAATGTCAGTCGGTTCAAGATGTTTTTTCCGCTGAAAGTTGATTTCCCAAAAAAAGAAATGTATACTTTTGCAAGGAGGCTTTGTATGACAACAGCGATTCTTGAAAAGAAAGTAAGGTCGCTTCCGGAAAATCTTGTTACGGAAGTTTCAGACTACATTGATTTTCTTCTATATAAAAATTCCCATGCAAAAAATATAAACGGACTTGATGAGGCAATAGCCGAATTCAGCCGAGGAGAATACGACACATACAAAACCTTTGAGGAGCTTGAAAAGGCGGTGGATGCTGATGCGTGAGCTCCGTGTCGTAAAAATCTCTTGAAGTTCCTTGCTTTCTAGAGTATCTTAGAACACAGAAATTTTCCTTTTTAAATCCTTGAGCAAAACAGAAACTGTAAAACATTCCGCTGAATTTGCGAGGAACAGAAAATGGCAGAAAACACAGACTACCTGACAACGCAAATTATAACTTACATCGGAAACAAACGGATTCTGATTGGAAATATCCGAAGCGAAATTGAACAGATAAAATCAAAGCTCAAAAAACAAAAGCTTGTCTGCGCGGATTTATTTTCAGGCTCGGGAATTGTTGCGCGGATGCTCAAGCAGTATTCTTCAACGGTAATTGTGAACGACTTGGAAGACTATTCTTCAATCCTGAACAGCTGCTACCTTTTTAACAAGAAAGACTTTGACAGCGAAAAATATTTCAGCTACAGAAAATCGATTGAAAAAGAATTCTTTGAACAGAAAATCCCCGGAATAATCTGCGCAAACTACGCGCCAAAAAACACAGAAGACATTCAGGCAGGCGAGCGGGCTTTTTACACAAGGGAAAACGCGGAACGAATCGACTCTTACCGCACGCTAATAGACAAACTTGTTGACTGCGAAGAATACAAGAAATTTTTTATTGCGCCGCTTTTAACAGAAGCTTCTGTACACGTAAACACTTCTGGAATTTTCAAGGGATTCTACAAAAACAAAAACACAGGGCTTGGCTGCTTTGGCGGAACAGGAAAAAACGCGCTTTCAAGAATCATGGGACAAGTGGAGCTTCCAGTTCCGGTGTTCAGCAACTTCAAGTCAAAAACTGAAATCTACAAAGAAGACACCGTTGAACTTTCTTCCAAGCTTAAAAAAATTGACATCGCATATTTAGATCCGCCGTACAACCAGCATCCTTACGGCTCAAATTATTTTATGCTGAACATAATCGCGCAAAACAAAATACCGGACGCCAAGCTCAGCAAAGTTTCAGGAATTCCTGCGAATTGGAACCGCTCAATGTTCAACAAAAAGCACAGCGCATTGGATTCCATGGAAAAAATAATCAGCGCGCTTGATGCAAAATTTATAATTGTTTCTTATAATTCAGAGGGATTTATTAAATTCGGCGAAATGAAATCCATGCTTGAAAAATACGGAAAACTCAAAACCGTTGAAATCTCATACAATACATTCAGAGGCTCGCGAAACCTCAACGCAAGAAACATTCACGTTTCCGAATATCTTTTTGTTTTGGAGAAGTCGTAAAATGAGCGCAGGAAAAAATTCAATTGACATGCTCAACGGTCCGCTTCTTGGAAAGATTCTGGTGTTCTCTCTTCCGTTTGCGGCAAGCAGCATTCTTCAGCAAGTTTTTAATTCCGCGGATGTGGCAGTCGTGGGAAGATTTTCTGGAAGCACATCTTTGGCGGCGGTAGGAAACAATGCTCCGATAATCAACTTAATTATAAATATTTTTGTGGGAATGTCGATCGGCGCAAATGTTCTGATTGCAACTTTAATCGGCCAGAAAAGAAAAGACGAAATCAAGTCAGCAGTGCACACAGTAATTTCTGTGGCAATTATAAGCGGAATCTTTCTTGCATTCATAGGTCCGATTCTTTCAAAGCCAATTCTTGAAGCAATAGGAACGCCAGATGAAGTTCTTGTTCTTGCAGCTCTTTACCTGCGCATTTACTTTCTTGGAATGCCGGCAATCATGGTGTACAACTTTGGCTCGGCAGTTCTAAGAAGCAAGGGAGACTCAAACCGCCCTTTGTACAGTTTGATTGCGGCTGGAATTCTCAACGTTATCCTGAACCTTGTGTTTGTAATCGTATTCAGAATGGGAGTTGCGGGAGTTGCAATTTCAACTGTAATTTCAAATTACGTAAGCGCGGCAATGATAATTTTCTTTCTGCTGAATGAAGAAGAGGAACTCAGACTGGATTTAAGGAAACTTCATATAAACAAAAGCCAGCTTGCAAAAATAGCGCGCATAGGAGTTCCGGCAGGATTACAGGGAATGGTTTTCTGCTTTTCAAACATCTGCATTCAAGGCGGAATAAATTCATTCGGAAGCAATGCGATGGCAGGCTCGGCGGCGGCGCTCAACTTTGAATACTTTTCATACTTTGTTGTAAGCGCGTTCACTCAGGCAGCCACAACATTCACAAGCCAAAATTACGGCGCAAAGAAATTCAGCAGATGCAAAAAAATATACAGGCTTTCAATGATGTGCAGCGTAATTATTTCCGGGGCAATGTGCTTTGTCTTTGTGTTCTTTAGAAGAGCAGTGATTAGAGTTTACACCGTGGATGAAGCAGTTATTACATTTGCCCTCATAAGACTAGTCCATGTGGAATCCCTTGAATTTCTTACAAGCAGCTACGAAATTACAGCAGGCGCTTTGCGCGGAATGGGATACTCAATGCTCCCGGCAGTTCTTACACTGGCAGGCTCATGCCTTTTGAGACTTGTGTGGCTTGCAACCGTATTCAAAAAATATACTTCATTTGAAACAATAATGAACGTCTACCCAATCAGCTGGGTAATAACCGGAACAGCAGTAATAACTTCGTATCTGATTATCAGAAAGAAAAAATTCAGCACAGAACAATGAGAATTTTATCTGTCATTCCTGTGCTTGACATAGGAGTCTTTTTTATACAGTGCAGGAGATTACCAATCGAGTTTCTTTCAGAAACATCGCAGGATCAAGTCCGATAATGACAAGTTTTCAAGCACGGCAATGATTGAGCCTGAATGATAATAAAGCAATTTCAGTCTATAAAAAATCCCTGACCGCAGCCAGGGAATCAATAGCAAACTGAATATTTTCCGTTTATTTAATCTCGTAAATCCAGCCTTCTGGAGCTTTTATTTCGCCCATCTGGATTCCTGTCAAAGTTTCACGGAGCTTTTTAAGAACAGGTCCGATTTCTTCCATTCCGCTTGGAACATTGATTTCTTTTTCGTGATCAACAATTTTTCCAATTGGAGAAATTACAGCAGCTGTTCCGCAAAGTCCGCATTCCGCAAAGTCCGCAAGCTCATTCTTGTTAATCTTGCGCTCCTCAACTTCAATTCCAAGATAATCTTTTGCAACCTGAATCAAAGAGCGGCGTGTGATTGAAGGAAGAATGCTGGTTGACTTTGGAGTAACAAGTTTTCCGTCCTTTGTAACAAAAAGGATATTTGCGCCGCCAGTTTCTTCAATATAAGTGTGTGTCGCAGGATCAAGATACATATTTTCTGCAAATCCGTTTCTGTGCGCATCCATGATATTGTGAAGGCTCATCGCATAATTAAGACCTGCTTTTATGTCGCCTGTTCCATGAGGAGCTGCTCTGTCCAAATCTGAAATGCGAACAACAATCGGCTTGACTCCGCCTTTAAAATACGGACCAACTGGAGTAACAAGAATTCTAAACTGATATTCGTCAGCAGGCTTTACTCCGATCACAGCATTTGAACCGAACATATACGGGCGGATATACAAAGTCGCGCCGCTTCCAAAAGGAGGAACCCAGTCAATGTTCGCCTTAACAGTATCAAGAACTGCCTGAACAAAACGCTCTTTTGGGAACACCGGCATTTCAAGACGCTCACAAGAAGAAGCCATGCGGTCAGCGTTCAAGTCCGGGCGGAAAGTAACAATCCTGCCGTCTTTTGTTGTGTAAGCCTTAAGACCTTCAAAGCAAGTCTGGGCATACTGAAGAACTCCAGCGCACTCAGAAATATGCACAGTAGCATCGGAAGTAAGCTCGCCTGCGTCCCATGCGCCGTTCTTGTAGTTAGCAACAAATCTCTTATCTGTTACCTGATAACCAAAAGGAAGATTCGCCCAATCAATATTCTTTGCCATACTTCACCTCGAAAAACCGGTATTTCCATGCCGGCAAGAATTTTGTAAACATATTAACACAAATGAAAAAATCAAACAATTAGCACAGGAAAGACATTCCGCTTAGAGCCGGAAGCAAACAGTATGAGAAAAACCAGGAATACAAGTACACGGTGAGCGGAACAACACTCATATTAACAGAAGAAGGCGAGCGGGATGGTTCATACGTGAAGATTATATGTAAATATGAGATCAGCAGCGAATCAGTAATAACACCGAAAGAAGCCATACTTTATATTGACGGCAATCTGAGCGAGAAGGATTCCAAAAACGAGACTGAAAATATAAAGAGAGCGACTTACCTAAAAGTGGAAAAAGCTCCGACTAAACGATATGACGAGTACTACAAAGACGGAAAGCAAATCACCAGCCAGGACCTCATGGCCAACAACAAAACCGCGCCTAAACAGACGCGGTCTTGTTATTCACATTGCATGGTGTAGAAAAAGATTGGCTATAGAGTTATTGTTTTATTATCAGAACATATTATTTTGATACCACTGCCGCTTTCAAAAGGAGGATTGTTACTGCCTATTGCAATTCCATTCCAATCATCCGACAAGCCTTTATATTTTACAGTTCCACCTTTCAGTTTATTGCATGAAACGAATGCACCTGTTTCAATTGAAGTTACACTAACCGGAATTGTTATAGATTCAAGAACCTCACAGCTCATAAATGCACTACTTTTTATTTCACTTACGCCATCTGGAATTTCTATGCTTGTTAGAGCCGTGCACTCCCTGAATACTTGCTCAGCTATTGAAGTTATTCCCGCCGAAAGAACTATGCTTTTTAGATTGGAACACTTAGTAAATGTTTGATTTCCAATTTCAGTAACGCTGTCCGGAATATATACATCTGTTAGAGACGAGCATCCATGAAATGCAGCCCTTTCTATTGTTGTTACACTGTCTGGAATCTCTATACTTTCAAGAGCCGTGCAACCATTAAATGAGTCTGAACCAATCGTAATTACTCCCCTTGGAATCTCTATGCTTGTTAGAGCCGTGCAGTCCCTGAACGCGCCAATAGCAATCGTTGTTACACTGTTTGGAATCTCTATGCTCTTAAGAGCAGAACAATTACGGAACGCAAGTTGTCCTATTTCATTCACAGTATCTGAAATCGTTACACTTGCAAGTGATGTGCATCCATCAAAAGCATTTTCATAAATAGAGCCTATTCCCTCCGGGAGAACTATGGCAGAAAGAGCTGTGCAGTTCTGAAACTTTGTCACACCAATTGAGCTAAGCCCGGTTGTCCTGCCAAGGTCAAGGCTTATACAACCTTCTGTAAGAACATCCTTTAAATTTTTAGCTATTTCTAACAAGCCGTCGTCATCTATCGGACCGGCAACAATTATGTTCCAGTTCTCGCCGTTATCATCGCTTATACGCTCAGCTATACGCTCCGCAGCCTGCGCCGCAGTGTACACTCTGTTCATAAGAACGCTGCATGAAGCCGTCTCACCCTCTGTAACTGCAACTTCCGCGCTTCCCACGCCGCTCAAGGCACCGCTTAAAGTCGCCTCAACGTCAACCGTGTAGCTTCCGGCATCAAGCTCATTGAACTCCACTGCCCCCCCGGCACGGCTGTCTGGCTTTCTATAACTTTTCCGCCTTTCAGCAGGGAAACTGTGTACGAGTCGGCCCTGTCACTGCTAGAGACATTCCGGGAAGAGCCCGGAAGCGCAACACGAACAGAGCCAGCTCCACCGTTTCCGCTTGCGGAATCCATGCACGAGGCAAGCATTAGCATTACCGCTGGTAAAATCAAGAAAATAGATTTCTTCATAGTTTTCTCCTGTTAATTTGAATACAATTCTATCTAAAAACAGATTCTGTTCGAGATGTGTCTGCAAAAATACGCACTGTTTTTCCTTTGAACTATCAACGTTGCCGCTTCCGCGGCAGCAAAACAGAGCGTTTTCTGCATTCGCCTCTCTTCCTGCGCCGTTTTTAACTGCTTTATAAAGCCCTGAATTAGGACTACCTATTTATATTATATATCAAACTGTCTGGAAAATCCAAAAGGAAACTAAAAAAAATATATTTTTTTTATAAAAAACACCTGATATTGTCTATACAGCTGAATTTTGCCTTTTTTAAGCCTTCATTTAAACAACGATGCGTACTGTAGCTGTCTGGGGGAAAAAAAGAAAGCGAAAAAAAATGTAAGCCAGTGCTACACCTTGAAAAGTCCAATCTTGCCGCCGATTTCTTTTACTGAGTCTGTAATATCGCCGGAAATTGCAGAAAGCATCTTCCTGCTCTCATCTGCAGCCGTGGAGTTTTCCTGCATTCTGTCCATACTGTCTTTTATTGTCAAAGCAGTTGACTGAAGCTTTTTCACTTTTGCAAGGATATGCCTGTTGTCCTCAGACATTTTCGCAGACGAAGATTTTACTTCGGCAGTAGAATCGTTCATAGACTGAAGGGCATCTATAATCTGCTTTGAGCCTATCTGATGTTCTTCCATCGCATTTTTTATCTGCGCCACAATCTGGCCTGTTTCCGCAATATTGTCTGAAACAAGCGAAAATTCCGACAATGTCTCATTTGAAAGAGAGACAACGCCTTTTATTGTCTCCTGAATTTTTGCCAGCCGCGCGCCTATGGAATGTGAGCGCTCCGATGAAGTTGCCGACAATTTTCTAATTTCATCCGCAACCACGCTGAATCCCCTTCCGGCCTCGCCTGCATGGGCTGCCTCAATCGCGGCATTCATAGCAAGAAGGTTTGTCTGCGAAGCAATGCCTGCAATCGCAAAGTTCGCGTCCTGAAGAATTTTCGACTGCTGCTCAATGTCAAGAATCATTTCATTTACATTCGACTGGTTGGCAATTCCAGTATTAGAATGCTCCTCAAACTGGTCAAAGGAAGAAATCATCTTGCCCACGGAAGCATTCACGGAAGATATATTGCCAATCATCTGTTCAATTGCAGAAGATGCCTGCTGAACATTTTCGGATTAAACCTGAATCATTTTTTCAAGAGACCCGATGCTCGAACTGATTTCATCTACTGCGCCCGCAGAAACATAGTAGGAAACCACTCCCACAAAAAGATTTGTGACAATGAGAGTTGAAACTAAAATAATTACAATAGATGATTTTTTAGCTTAATATTGTTCTTCATTTTCTTTTACGAATCTGCCGAAAATGCTACCACAAAATACCCCCTGTTGCAATAAAAATGAAGTATGCGCACAAGATGAACAAAATATACCTTTTCCGCTGCAATTGATAATCAATACGCCATTTGATATAATTGCAGTGCTTTTCGGGCAATAGCGCAGTTGGTTAGCGTGCGTGTCTGGGGGGCACGAGGTCCCGGATTCGAATTCCGGTTGCCCGATTTTCAAGCAAAACAATCAAAGAAGGTGCATTATGGATTTTGTTTCACAGTTAAAGGAAAAGGCTAAGACAGCCGGAAAAAAAATCGTTCTTTGCGAAGGCGAAGACAAGAGAGTTGTTGAAGCGGCTGCAAAAATCGTAAAGGAAGGAATTGCAAAAATCATTCTTATCGGAAACGCAGAAGAATGCGCAAAGGCAGCTCCAGGAGTTGACCTTTCAGGAATTGAGCTTGTAGATCCAGTCACAAGCCCAAACACAGACAAGTATGCAGAACTTTTGTTCAAAACACGTGAAGGCAAAATCAACAAGAAAACTGGGCAGGCAGAATATCCTTCAGTTCAGGATGCAAAAAACTACATTCTCAAAGACCGCACAATGTTCGGAGCTCTTATCCTCAAGGCAGGAGATGCGGACGGATTTGTAAGCGGAGCTTGCCATTCAACAGCAAACACATTGCGTCCAGGACTTCAGGTTATAAAGACCGCGCCTGGAATAAAGACAGTTTCATCAAGTTTTATCATGGTTGCCCCGGAATGCGGAAACAAATACATAAAAGAAGGTGTTGCGCTTCTTGCTGACTGCGCAATCAACATTGAGCCTTCAAGTGAAGAACTTGCAGACATTGCAGTTGCAACAGCCGATACAGCAAAGAAAATTGCAGGAATCGAGCCAAGAGTCGCCATGCTAAGCTTCAGCACAAAAGGAAGCGGAAACGATGACAAGTTCTTCAAGAGCGTTCCAAAAGTTCAGGAAGCAGTAAAACTTGCTCAGGAAAAAGCACCAGACTTGGCATTGGACGGAGAATTTCAGTTTGACGCCGCGGTTGCTCCAGAAGTTGGAGAGCTAAAAGCTCCGGGAAGCAAAGTTGCAGGACACGCAAATGTTTTTGTATTCCCAAATATCAACGCAGGAAACATCGGCTATAAGATTGCCCAGAGAATGGGCGGCTGGATGGCAATTGGACCTGTATGCCAAGGATTCGCAAAACCGCTTAACGACCTTAGCCGCGGCTGCAACGTTGACGACATTGTTGCAACAGTAGCAGTTACGGCATTGCAAGCATAAGCAAACACAAGCTGTCCTAACCGGGCAGCTTTTTAATTTTTATGCTATAATATAAATGCAATGGAATCAAATAATATCAACTTGAAAAAAATACAAGAACTTTGCAAAGAGCATAAAATCCGCTGGACAAGGCACATTCTTACAAGGCTTATTCAGCGTGGAATTAGCCAAGCTGACGTTGAAAATGCCATAATGAATGGCAAAATTATAGAGCAGTATGTAGACGACTATCCTGTGCCAAGTTGCCTTATTCTTGGCAAAACAGAATCAAACAAAAAACTGCACATCTGTTGCAGTTCAAACGAAGAGTATATATGGATGATAACGGCATACTATCCTAGTTCAGAAAACTGGAACAAAAACTTTGATACAAGAAAAAAACAGGAGGATTATAATGAAAAATGAAAACTGCTTTTTCTGCAAAGGAAAAATGAAAGAAGATATTACAACATTCATGGCAGACCTTGGAAAATGCATTGTAATTATCCGCAATGTTCCTTGTCTAAAATGCTCTCAATGCGGCGAAGAGCTTTTTACTGATGAAGTCGCAAAAAACATCGAAAAGATTGTAAACAAGCTAAAGGAAAGTGTTACAGAAATTGCTGTTACTGACTACAAAACAGCAGCATAAATATCCATTCCAGCATCAAATGCAAGAACGACACTAAAAGACAAACACAAGCTGTCCTAATCGGGCAGCTTTTTTATTTACCCTGCGACCGCGTTTGCAGCTCCGAATCCAAGCAATGTCAAAACAAGCATAATCATGCCGGCAAGCAGAACGCCTCCCATAACGGCAAGAGATGTCTTTTTTCCGTCCAAGTCCAAAAGGCTAGCTGCAAGAGTTCCGGTCCAAGCTCCAGTTCCCGGAAGCGGAATTCCTACAAAAAGAAAAAGCGCAAAGTAAAGCCCGCGTCCAGCTTTTGCCTGCATTTTTTCACCGGCAGCAGTTCCCCTGAGCAAAAAGAAACGGCAGATTCCGCCTACAAGACGCTTGTTCTGCCCCCACTCCAAAAATTTTCTTGCAAACAAAAAAATAAAAGGAACTGGAATCATATTTCCAATTATGCTGATAATATAAGAAGAAATCACCGGCAGTTTTAACGCCTGCGAAACAGGAATCGCGCCCCTAAGCTCAATAAGCGGCACCATCGAAATAAAAAACACCCAAAGAAAATTTTTTAACATAGCTCATTTTAGCATACTTAAGAAATCATTCGCAACTACAACACAAAATGCAATTTTCAAAATGATTTTTTCTTAGATGCCGCCCAGATTCCAACGCTCATCAAATAGTTTCCGCCGATTACAACAAACGTCCAGCCCACAGAAGCAAGAATACTCTGCTCATAAACGTGAAGAAAAAAATACGGACCAACCAAAACACGGGCAATATTCAAGACAAAAAGAACAGCCGCATAAACTAAAGTAGGAACAATAGCGTAAACAGTATACGAAAATTTCAGAGGAATTTCTTCAAAGCAGATAAAAGAAACCAAAGCCAAAACAGGACACATAAAGTGCATAAAAAGCCCAGAACCTTCAAGCATATAGTGGCTGAAATTTTTCATTGTGTAGCCGCCAGCATTCGGAATGAGCAAAGCCAGAACAACCGTAATTGTGAGCGTTGTGCAGCAAACCGCAATGTAAGAAAACAATTTTACTGAATCAGGAACCTTTTTTCCTGAACGTAGAAAACTGATTTTACAAGCCGCCATTACAGCACTTGAAATTCCCAAAAAGATATTGCTGTCCTGCGTATAAAACTTAAAGAAACTAAATCCGCCATATTCAATTAAAGACAAAATCACAGCAGCAATTTCAAATGCAGCAATCAGAATATTCAGCGCAAGTGAAAAATAAATTCTCTTCTTCATTTAAACGACCTAGATTAAGGGTTGTCTAACAAGTTCTAAATGCCATTGCCATACTTGATATGGCAACGACATTTTTTTAGTATACGCTCAGGATTTTCTGAAGTTTTTCTTTTCCGATAATCCTAAAGAAACTTGCAAGGCGCGGCCCCTGATCTTTTCCAATCAAAGCATGATACAAAGCTGTAAACAATGCCTTTGACTCAAGGCCGAGTTCTGTCGCAATGTCGTACATTGCCTGCTGGCATTCCTTGTCAACCGCAAAAGTATCAAGGCGCGGAACAACTTCATCACGCACACGGCGCACAGCAGTCAGCATTTCGCCCGAAATATCTTCAGCCTTAGAACCATCTTCTCTTAAAGTAAAGCAGAAATCCGGAGCGCAGTCTGGAGCGCTTTCTTTAATCCAGTACCAGGCGCATTCACAGCGGCGGCGCAAAGTTTCCTTCTGTTCTTCCTTTACATCCTTGAGAGAAGCAATAACCGCATCGATGTCGCCTGAATAAGTCTGAAGCAAAGTTGTAAGCAGGCGGAAGGCAATCTGGTACGGCTGAACTTTCGGCATTCCGTTTTCAATCTGGCTAAGCTCGTAAATGCGTTTTTCCTTGAGGAACAAATCTTCGTTCTTTGCCTTGTCGATTCCCCAAGCAATTCGTTCTGTCTTATCGTAGGCTTCGTATATTGTAACAACGTCCAAGTCAAAGCTGATGCTGAACTCATGGTCAACTTTGTTCATGGCGAAAATGTAGCGCAAAACTTCCGGCTGATAAACTTCAAGAGCATCAACAAGCGAAATTACTTTTCCTTTTGAAGACGACATTTTTCCAGGAACGCCCTTGAGTTTTACAAAGTCGTACTTCATTGTAACAGGAGCGTCCCATCCAAAAACTTTCTTGCTTACAAGTTTTGCAGTGTCGTAGCTTCCGCCTGGAGAAATGTGGTCTTTTCCGCCCGGCTCAAACACAACTTTTTCTTCGTTCCATCTCATCGGCCAGTCAACACGCCAGCCCAATTTGAATTCTTTTGAAGTGCGAAGGTCGCCTTTTTCTTCATGTCCGCAAGCCTTGCATTTATATGTAACGCCATACTCACCGTCGTAATCAAGAATTTCTGTTTCGTCTTTATTGCATTTGCAACAGAAAGCGGCAACAGGCCAATAAACATCTTCCGGCTTCATTTTGTGCTGCTCATCGCGATATTCGTTCAGGCATTCTTTTATAAGCTCACGGTTTTGCAATGCCTTTTTCATTCCTTCTGCATAACGGTTTGCTCGGTAACGGCTAGCCTGATACAAAAACTCAGGATGAATTCCTACACGCGGAAGCTGAGTTTCTATGTCAACCTCATGGTGGCGCGCATAGTTTTCATCGCGTCCGAAAGTGTCCGGCACCATTGTAATTGGATAGCGCAGATATTTTTCAAGAACTTCCGGCTGAGGCATATTGCCCGGCACTTTTCTAAACACATCGTAGTCGTCCCAGGAATAAATAAAGCGCACATTCTTGCCACGGTCGCGGAGAGCGCGCACAATCAAATCTACAGTAATAATTTCGCGGAAGTTTCCAATGTGAACTGTTCCGCTCGGGGTAATTCCAGAAGCGCAGGTATAAAGGTCAAGGTCGCCTTTCTGCTTGATAATTCTTGAAGCCTGCTGGTCAGCCCAGTGGCAAAGTTCTTTTTCGTTTCTTTCTGACATAATGCGGACTATTATATTGAAAAAAAAGGCAATGTGCAACGCAAGTTTTTGGAGGAAAGACAACCCTCTACTTCAGAAGCGAAGCGATTTTATCGCCGTTTTCTTTCCTCCAAACCACCTATCTTTCCCAGCACTGTTTAAAAAACCAGCAATTAATTTACGCTAAACAATTTATAATTTGCTTTCAAATTCCTTTATTAGATTAATAAACTCCCTATGCGGTTCAGCAATAAGTGACTCGTCAAAATCATCTACAGGCTTGTACCATTTCATTCTATTATTAAAAAACACCCGCAAATCCTTTGAGGCAAAGAGGTAGCCGTAATATGCATATATAGTGTTTCTAAGGATACGAAGCTGGCTTTTATTTAGGCTTGGCAGATAGTATTCACGCAGCCTTCTTTTACATTCTTCACAGTATTCTTCTCTTGACGTTGACGAATATGGAATGTCTCTAAGGATATACCAATAGAAGTTGTTTGCAAGAATCTCGTTGATAAAATTTTCTTCAAGATAAACTTCACCGATAATTTCAGGTATTGTAAAGTCTGAAGAACTGGCATCAGCTCCGTATGACCAAAGCATATAATGTCCTCTTTCGGGATAGAAAGTTAACACAGGAGCATCATTAGATTCCATCATTGCAAATTCCCTATCTCTTGCAGGAGCTGATTTATCACTATGATCTTCTTTAAATAAAAATATTCTATCATCATTATTGATTATCAAGCCGCCATAAAATAATAACATTTTTTCATTGACCATGTATTTATAATGATTATTTTCATATACAATAAATTTTATTTTACCTTCGTTCTCAGCAAAACAGCATAAAGAGCGTAAAACAAATAAAACAATCAGTAGAATTAGTTTTTTCATTTAGAGTAACCCCATAATATTCATAAAAGCGGCGAATGCACGCATCCGCTCTAAGAAAGTCTCGTCATCAATGACAATTTTTTTTGCAATGCTTCTCATTTCTTCTTCTGACAAGTTCCGTTGTTTAGGTTTGTTTGGATTTCCCACAAGATATTCAATCTCAATAGATTTTGTCGTTTTGAACACATATTCAAGATAATTAGGCATAATAATCTCGCAGCATTCTAATTCACCTTCATTCCACCAATCATTGTCAAAAACAAACTGCCCATCAAAGCTGTCTAAAATCATTCCGTCATCTTTGTATTCCTCTACATTAAAACGGAAATGTGAATAGTCAAAAAATTTCGTCGATTCAAACATCAGCGCATAGGCTGCGGGCATATTGTACCTCCAAGAGATAGCGATATTCTCGTCCTTGTAAATACTGAATGTAAACTTGTCTAGCGTGCAGGCAATAATTTCATCATTTGAAAGCTCAGCTTCTCTTCCGCTGTCAAATACAATTCTTATCTTTATGTCTTGAATGGTTTCCGTCCAGCCAGAAACAGTCTTAGGATTTTTTATCATTATTTCATAGGCCGCATATTGGTCAATTTTATCCGTAAGTTTTTCTGACACCGAAAAAATCTTTTTATTATTTTTATCAAGCACAGTATAAGAAAAAATCATTTCCTTTATTGGCTCATCACTGACATTGCAAACTTTCACCTCGACATAGTTTCCGAAAAATACAAAGGGACTTATGGCAATGGGCGCAACCATATCTTCGTAGACGGTTCGGAAAACCTTTTTTTTATATTCTGTTTCATGTTTTACTACAATCTTGATAGTTTCCGCAGTCTTTATACCTCGCGATGTGGCTGACTGCACACACAAAATCAATATAATTGCCATCAGAATAAGGACGTTGATTTTGTTTGGTTTCATAATTTTTTCTTCAATTTTTGTCAGATTATACAAGTTAAAAAAGTTTCTTACAATAATTCGAGGCTTGCATCTCTAAAAGCCGTAATTCTTATTTGTATGGGTCAGGCTCATATTTGCGGAACTTGTATTCGGAAGTGTACAAGTCTATCACTTTGAGTATATCTTCTTTCTTGTCAAAGCAGGAATATTTCTGATATGCTGGATACGCCTCTGTGCCGTCGTTATGAGATTCGGGAACAATCGCCGAAACGCACGTGTCTTCCCATTTGTCGCCCTTGTAAACTTCCGCAATTTTCAACTCTAGTTTTTTTGTTTCATGGTTCAGGTTGAAGAATTGAAAACACACACAATCCTCAAGCTCAAAAGTGTATTCGCTGCCGTTATCCAAGTCCCGGACAAAAAATGCCTTTACGCGGGAATTCTTTCGGTACAATTCCGGCTTCTTTGCATCAACATAGCCGTTCAGAATCATAATCTTTTTGAAAGGCTTTTCCGAAGTCATTTTTATAACTGTGCCGATTCCGTAACCGCTTTCACCCTCGACCCAGGGAATATGGTCATAATTCCATGAAAGGCTCTCGTAATGGTCAGTGGGCGCAAAAGCAAATGTGCCAAGATTTTCGGCTGAATAGACCACAAAGCCGCTCCTCGTGTTTTCAGAAAGCGAAGATGATGCAGAATATGTAACTTTGAACCACGGATTGTAAAAATATCCTCGCATTTGCGCATATTCATTATTCTTGCAATTTCCGCCTAACTTGACCGCAAGTTCCGGAATGAACATGATTTCGTCATAATAAAACCAGCCGTTCTCGTCAAGCCTGAAATCGCTACGGCTAAGTTTCTCATAAAAGCTGTCTTCCCAGCAAATTCGATATATCGCTTCAGGAGTCAGAAAATAAGATGAATCCCATGTGAATTCAAAGCGAAGATATTTGTCCTTGGACAAATCTACGGCAAAAGATGAAGCAATGAAACCAAGAAAAATCATCATCATAAAAAGTAATTTTCTCATTTTATCTCCAACATAAGGAATTCCAGACATGAACAAGTTTAACAAAAAATTCTGTTCGCTTCCACAGTTACGGCAAAAGCGGTATAATAAGCACATTATGGAACACAATATGATTTTATCAGCATCCGGCTGGAGAAAAGTTTTTACAGAAAGCATGGATGCGGAAGACACTTCGCCAAAAATCGGAGAAGCAAACAGCTTTCTTTGTCTTTTAATTGCGGAAACATTCGCAGAATATATAATTTCAAAAACAGGAAAAAAAGAGCCGTCAGTTGTAGTAGCAACAGACACACGCCCCACAGGAAAAGAAATCGCGCTCAATGTGATTCAAGGACTTTGCGCCTGCGGAATAAAAATTGTTTTCCTTGGAACTGCCGCCGCCCCGGAAATTATGGCGTATTCAAAAAAACACGACGGATTTCTCTACATTTCAGCAAGCCACAATCCTGTAGGACACAACGGAATAAAATTCGGACTGAACAACGGAGGCGTTCTTGAAGCCGGGGAATCAAAAAAACTTGCGGAAAGCTTTGCAGCAAAATGCAGTTCAGTCGGAGCAGAAGACCACGCACTTTCGCTTGCATTCAAAGCTCAAAAGGCACAAGTTGAAAATGTGTACGCAAAATGCGCCAAGTATAAAAAACAGTCTCTTGCCGCCTACGAAAAATTTATAAAGACCGTAATAGCCGGAAGTCCAAAAATTTTATTTCAGCACAAGCTGTTCAGCATTTTAAAAAAAGCAGCGCAGAAAAATCCGCTTAGCCTTGTGTGCGACATGAACGGTTCTGCCCGCGCAACTTCAATAGATAAAAAATTTATTCCGGAAAGCGGAATCAGTTTTATTCCATTCAACGAAGATAAAATTGTTCACGCAATAATTCCAGAGCCAGAAAATCTTGTGCATTGCGCGCAAAAAATCAATGAGCTCCAAAAAGAAGGAAACAAATCAGCCCTGCTCGGATATATGCCAGACTGCGACGGCGACCGAGGAAACATTGTCTACTGGAACGGCAAAGAGGCAAAAACCGTGCCGGCACAAGAAGTGTTCGCGCTATGCGTAATGTCGGAACTTGCATTTGAATACTGGAAAAATCCGGACACAAAAAATCTTGCGGTAGCTGTAAACTGCCCTACTTCCATGAGAATTGACGAAATCTGCGCCAGACTGAATGCAAAAGTATTCCGCGCAGAAGTTGGAGAAGCAAATGTAGTGAACCTTGCGCGTGAAAAAAGAAGCGAAGGCTTTAACGTAAGAATATTCGGGGAAGGAAGCAACGGCGGAAACATAACATACCCTTCTGCGGTAAGGGATCCAGTTGCAACAATTTTTGCGCTGGTAAAACTTCTTGCGCTGCGAGACACAAAAAATAAAATTGGCTTGTTCCACTTGTGGTGCAAGATGTCCGGGCAGGAAGAAAAATACAATGACAACTTTACCCTAAACGATGTTATTTCCACGCTGCCTGAATATACAACAACAGGCGTAAGCGAAAGCCGCGCAGTTCTTCAAGTAAAAATGCAGGACAAAGGCAAGCTCAAGGAAAACTTCAGAAAAGAATTCATTTCATCTTGGGAAGAAAAAAAAGAGCAGCTCAAAAATGAATACGGAATTTCAAGCTACGAAGCATTCACAACAAACGGCACAAAAGAAACTGTTGCCGCTCAAAACTGGAACAATGCGAACGGCGGACTAAAAGTAAAATTCCTGGACAGTTCAAATCACCCTGCAGCCTTTATCTGGATGCGTCCAAGCGGAACAGAGCCGGTCTTTAGAATAATGTGCGATGTAAAAGGAAACAAGACGCAAGAAGAAAAAGCCCTGCTTGAATGGGAAACAGAGCTTCTGCAAAAAGCGGACATTGAATCTTAAAATTTACAAAACATATTTTTCTATAAAGTCGCCAACGCCGCTTGAATCGTTATCTTTTTCAGTGATAAAGTCAGCGGCGTTTTTTATGTAGTCAATTCCATTGCTCATGCACACGCCGTAACCGCATTTTTCAATCATACTTTCATCGTTCATGCTGTCTCCGAATCCCATTGTAGATGAGCGCGGAATTCCAATGTAGTCAGCAAGCCAGTTTATAGATTCACCTTTTCCGCAGTTCGGCGGAAGGATTTCAAGAAAGAACGGTTTACTTGTAAATATAACGGCGGAATCTCCAAGTTCTTCCTTGAGTTTTTTTTGCAGCACTTGAAGAGTTTCAGGCTCGCCAGGAACAAGCATCTTAGGAAATTTTTTTTCAGTCAGGAAAGTTTCGTAGTCGTCTATAACTTTTCCTTTTAAACCGCACATATCAACGTCCTTGCGCGTCCAAGGAGTTTCTTCTGCATAGAAAATTGTGTCCGGGGAATAGACTTCGCTTCTAAGCCCCATTTTTTCAGCTTCGGAATTGACCTTTAGAAGAATAGAAGAATCAACGCTGCAAGTGTAAATCTGCTTTCGCTCGTGCATATCAAAAACGCTGCATCCGTTTATTGCAATTATAAATTTTCCAAACTCGCTGCCAGCAATGTCCAGCCTGCGCACAAAAGGCAGAATTCCATCTTCCGCGCGTCCAGAGCAAAGCACAACATAAATTCCGCGGCGAGCGCATTCCTGAAGCACCTGCACATTTTTGTCGCTGATTTTTCTATTTGAATCCAAAAGAGTGTCGTCCAAGTCAAGCGCAATAAGCCTTACATCAAGAGCACAAGAAGGAAACTTTGCCATATAAACCTCGCATAAAAAATCTTGGCAGATTATAAACTACACATAAAGTTGTTTCAATGGGAGTTGTAAGGATAGCTTTAATGTTTGCCAAGTTCTAAAAGATATTCCTCCACATTTCTATACAAAACACCATCTTCTGTTTCCAAGTTTTTTCCTCTATATAAAACTACCTTGCTCAAAATCTTACCATAGCGAAATTCTGTCTGTTCACATTTTTTTGTATCGACAAGATGATGATACTGCTCTTTAGAAATTTCTTTGCTGTGCTTAATCTTATATATTTTACAGTTAACATTTTCAGAATCATAGACAACCATATCAAATTCACCTACAGCAAACTTAAGCTTAAAAATATCTTTTTCAGGGTTAGCTTTTTTTGTTTCCAGCAAAACAATTTCCTCAAGAATACGACCTTTCACATCATCAAGAATTTTATCTGTAATTCTTTTTCTATCAATTGCGGAAATATTTTTAAAAACGTCATCCATCATAAGACTTTTTACAAGAGATTCCGCCTGCGAATAACGCAAGCCTGGCTGGCTAAAAACAGTTAAAAAAGCTCTATTGTTCAAATCAGCCATGGAAACAACAGGAATATTGCAAGTCAAATCAAGAATATCCAAGTATTCTTTAATTTCTTTGCGATGAACATCCTTGATTTCTATAGTCTGATTCTCTTTATTTAAAATTTCCAAAGCCTTCATAAGATTTTTTATCAGCTTCGGTTTATTAACAGTATCAAGAATATCTGTAGGATTAGTTCTATCATTACGGACATTTCTTTGCGCCAAGCCAAAATCATGGGATTTAAAATCGCGCGTCAAAACATCAATAGTAAAACGATGATTCATATCTTCTACAATTCTATTGATTACATTTGTCAGCTCATGTTTTTCATATAGCTCATAAAGATTTCTAAAATGATCTTCATATTGGTAATTTTTAAGCGAATGCTGTATGTTTCTGGCAATTGCAGTATTTACATATTCATCAGTACTCTGCTTTGTACCAAAAATTGAATTATTATAATTTTCACCGCTACGGCTCATTGTGCCGCCGTATTTAATATATTCATCAATACTTTGAATTCCAAGAATATCATAAAACTCCCGGAACGGAATAAATGTTGTATGCAAAAGAATGCATCGATCATAAAGCTGCTCATCTTCAGAAAAAATAAAACCAAGAGAATCTGTTCCAGAAAGAACTATCTTCATTCCACTAGCAGCAAAAACGTCAGAAAAAAGCGCAGCTCCATCAATAAAATCTTCCATCAGTGTAACTTCATCAATAAAGACATATTTATAGCCTTTAGATTCCAGCACTTTTAAATCCTTGTTTACATCAGAAAGCGTATTATTTGAATTTATCTGAATAAAAACTGATTTAGAAAAATTACTTTCCAGCATATTATAAATAATCTGACGAACTAAAGTAGTTTTTCCAGTTCTTCGCAGACCATAAAGAATAAATACTTTATCATGCGTTTCATTGTATATAAAATTTTTTATATCTTCATATATATAACGTTTTTTATAAGAACTTACAGATGCCGCAAAAGTCTTTAGAGGCTCTCCAATTCTGACATCACAATTATAGATATTATCTTTTTCAAGCTTTGCCGAAAAAACATGAATTTTAGAATTCCTCATCTCCTTTAATTTTTCCTGCAAAAGTTTTCTCTCTTCTATTTGAGCTTTTAAAAGCTCAGCTTCTTTTTCTTTTACAGTCCGCGAAAATTGCCTGCCGTTCTCTGTCCATTGATAATAAAGATATTTTTTTCCTTTTATCGTTTTTGCTGTAATTCCACCAGCTGGAAGAGTTTCTATTTTTTTCCTAAGTTCTTCTATGCCATTCATGCTTCAATATTAACTTAATTAACTTACTTTAACAAGTTAATTAAGTTAACCTATGCAATAAATAAAATCTCTAAAAAGCAAACAAATCTCTTGACAAAGTGCCGGGGGGGGGTAAGATAGGGTAACAAAATTAACAAGGAGTTATGTTATGAAAAAGTTTAATAAACTTTGCATGATTTTAGCAACAATTTTATTACCAGTTATACTATCAAGTTGTGATGATGGTTGCGACGGAGGAAATAAATCAGAAATAACAAATAATCAGGAGAACAGAGAGGAAACATATTCAGATGACACGATTTCTCTTAGTTCATGGATTCCACGAGATGCCTATAAAATTGAGCTAGATGAAAGTGTTAAAAATAATGAATACTTAAAAGATGTAAAATCTATCTCCGCAGAATTAGCTTCTAATCATAAAGCGGGAAGCTTTTATACTAAAGATGGATCCAATTATAATTATTATACTGGATTTGCAATAACATCAGCAGAACTAGAAGAACTTCTTGAAATAGTAACCGAAGGTTATTTAAAAGATTCCGTAGAGCAACACATTTTCAAACAAATAGATTCAGATGTAAAAGTTCTTTATGGAGCATTAGAAATAAGCTATGACAAAAAAACAATATCAGGAAAAATTCTAAAACAAGAGACAAGAACTCCAGTTACTTTCTATAATGGTAAAGACATCAATGGAAATACCGATTCTTCTAATTCCTCTGAATATAAACCTAGTGATGTAATTCTTACATTCATGGGAAAACTCACACAACCAAGCACATACAAAGTTGAATACGACTACACTTATTCTTCTTTTGGAGAAAAAAAATATTATTACTACCCTGGCACAATAACAATCACAAAAGTACAAATGGGATCAAACTAGCAATAAGCTATTGTCAGCTTTTGCTGCAACAGTTTTTATAATTCATTTTAAAGGAGCATACAAATGGGAAAGACAACTGTAAAACCAGGCAACAGCCACGCAGGGGAAGGCGGAAGAATGCCTTCAACAACAGGAAACCCAAGCGATGGAAACCGCGGCAACAATCCGCCTAGCAAATAACATCGCATTGGTTTTATGACACAAAAAAAAGGATGCCCCAACCGGGCATCCTTTTTTCTACAGTTCTACATTTATCTTGTGAGTTTGCGGTACATGGTCTTGTGAGGATGGTCGTCGTCAATGCCAAGGACGTTTTTCTTCCATTCTACGTATTCGCTCCAGTTGCCTTCAAAACACTTGACTTCGCTGTTGTTTTCAAACGCAAGAATGTGAGTGCAGATACGGTCAAGGAAGTAGCGGTCGTGGCTGATTACAAGAACGCAGCCTGCAAAACTGTTGATTGCCTCTTCAAGCGAGCGCGTTGTAGAAATATCAAGGTCGTTTGTAGGTTCGTCCAAAAGCAAAACGTTTCCCGCTTCCTTGAACATAAGCCCCATGTTCAGCCTGTTTTTTTCTCCGCCGGAAAGCACGCTGATTTTTTTGTTCTGTTCCGCGCCGTTAAAGTTGAACCAAGAGCAATACGCATGGGCATTCACTTCACGCAACGCTCCATTTACAGGCCGTCCTTTTTCGTCCACAGCACCAAGCTTTATAAGGTCAGCTCCTCCAGAAAGAAGCTCAAGTACTGTCTTGTCTGGGTCTAGTTTGCTTCTCATCTGATCTACATACACAAGCTTTACAGTGTCGCCTACTTTTATTGTGCCGGAATCTGGAGTTTCTTCTCCTTCACCTGTGGCAGCCTTTGCAAGCATTTTGAACAAAGTAGTTTTTCCGGCACCGTTAGGTCCAACAACTCCAACAACAGCACCAGCAGGAATTGCAAAGTCAAGGTTTTCAAAAAGGAGCTTGTCGCCAAATGATTTTGTAAGACCGCTCGCTTCAATTACAAGGCTTCCAAGACGAGGTCCTGCCGGAATTGAAATCTGGCTGTCTTTAAGCTGAACACGTTTCTGCTCTTCCGCCAAAAGCTGCTCGTACTTTGTGATATGCTCTTTGTGCTTTGCCTGCCTTCCTTTTGCGCCTGCGTGAATCCATTCAAGCTCTTCTTTCATTTCGCGCTGACGAACGCTTGCCTGTTTTTCTTCCTGCTCAAGACGCTTTTCCTTTGCTTCAAGCCATTCAGAATAATTTCCTTTAAACGGATAGCCTTCACCTCTGTCCATTTCAAGAATCCATCCGGCAACATTGTCAAGGAAGTAGCGGTCATGAGTAATCGCAATGATTGTGCCTTTGTAGTCACGAAGGTGGCGTTCAAGCCAGGCGACAGTTTCTGCGTCAAGGTGGTTAGTAGGTTCGTCCAAAAGCAGAATATCAGGCTGCTGAAGAAGAAGGCGGCACAAGGCAACACGGCGGCGTTCACCTCCAGAAAGCACGTCCACAACTTGGTCAGCAGGAGGACATCTTAATGCGTCCATTGCAAGCTCAAGGTTTGTGTCCAAATTCCATGCATCCGCAGCATCAAGTTTTTCCTGAAGCTCAGCCTGTCTTGCGCAAAGCTTGTCAAAGTCAGCGTCAGGGTCTCCAAACGCCTCGTTCACTTTGTCGAATTCAGCAAGCAAATCTGTAATCGGCTTTACGCCTTCCATTACAATTTCTTTTACAGTCTTGCCTGCTTCAAGCTGCGGTTCCTGCTCCAAATATCCCATTGTGAATCCAGGAAGCAGATGAGTTTCGCCTGTAAAATCGTTGTCAACGCCCGCAAGAATTTTAAATAAAGAAGACTTACCGGCGCCGTTTTCACCAATAACGCCGATTTTTGCTCCGTAATAATATGAAATGCTTATGTCTTTAAGAACAACTTTAGTCCCGTAAGCGCGGGAAACCCGATCCATTGTGTAAATAATTTTCTTATCGTCTACAGTCTTTGCCATATGCCCAATTGTAGTTTATATAATGATAATTTGCAATTAAAGCTGAAAAAATGCAGACATAAAAACAGCTCAAAAGTTACTGAGTTTTCACTCAAAAGTTACTGAGTTTTGACCCAAAAGTTACTGAGAAATGAGATGGAAAATCAGCACGGAAAGCTCATAACACGAATAGTTCTATTTCAAGGTTTGGTCATTAATCACTCTCCATTATAAGGAAGCCCCATCTGTGCATACCAGAACGACTTGCGGATTTCCCTATTAAAGCAAGGGTCATACCTGTCTCCCCAGAAATGCTCCATACGATAGTTTGTATAGCTTCCCTGCGGCTCAATATAGAACACTTTATTACCAGACCTGACCGACACAAACAGGTGGTTCATGCCTGTATTAAAGTTCTTGTTAAAGACAATCTGAGCAGATTTAGAGTCATCAGGATATATCTTAGCCCAAAGATAAATAAACATGACTGTAAAATCCTGGCAGTTAACCTGATGGTCGCCATTCATGTCATATACATTCTTATGTGTTTCATCAAGCACACGGATTATCTTGCTCTCTGTAATATCATCTATAATAGGATAGACAGCTCCCTTAGTATCTAGGGCATATGTGCACAAGAAGTAAGCAGCCGCTAAAGGGATAAATATTGCAAACAGAAAAACTATAGCCATCCATTTCAGGCTGTTGAAGAAATATTTCCAGCGCGAAGCTGACGTAGCACGGAATGAAATGTCATTATCAAGTTTCCGCTGAATAATCTTTGCAGCAAGGTTATCAACCTTAAGCAGGTCAACAGGCAGAAGATTCCTGACACCTTGCTGGTACAGACTTAACTTGCTGCATTCTAAGCAGTCATCAAAATCACATTGACCTGTTTCTCGCAGGCAGTAGCATGTTGCTTTTGTTTCTGCAAGAGTTTTAAGGTTCTTGTCAATCTCTGTTTCCATTCCTATGCGTGTTGTCTTTGTTTCCATCTAAAATCTCCCATATACAGAACAAGTTTTAATACCTTAAATCAAATCTGTGTTTTTAATCCATTCTATATTATCCCCAAGTATCTAGTATAATTCCTAGGATACAAATAGAAATACCTATACAAATGAAAAATGCCGCAATAACAAACTCTACTTGCATAATATCACACCTCTCTTTCAAGTTTTAAACCATTTACATAAGCTTTTTTTTTGACTGCTTTTCACCAAGAGCTATTCTTGCTCCGTTTTTGGCAAAAAATTTTATGATTTTACTGCGTTCATTTGCTCCTCCAATATTTATTTCTGCTTATATATATAAAGAGTTCTTTCTGTTCGGAAAATTAACACTTTTAAATAAAAAAAAATCCGCCCGGAGTAATTCCGAACGGATTGAAAACCGAATAAATGCCTTTTAAAAACAGTTCTCATTGTTTTTTTGCAAATCAAAGAAGCTGTCTATCTTTCTACTTCTGTCGGAAAGCGTTTTTTCAGGAATTCCGAACAGTTTTGACACATCTTTTTGGGTATACTTAAATTTTTTGTTCTCTGACTTAGCAAGCTCCTGTTTTGCAAAATAATCTTCGGCAAGCTCCATGTTTATAAAATCGTACTTTTTGTGTTTTTCTTCTATCCAGCCTGAATCTGGAAATTCTGCATCATGAAGAATTCTGTAGGTGAACATTACGCAAAGCGATTTGCGGACATCAGTTCTTACCGCTCTTGTATATATTTCAATGTCGTCAAAGAGCTTATTAAGCTTACTGTCATTTTCGATTTTATCATCCAAGCTTGCAGGTTTATCATCAGGCTCAAAATCGAGTAAAGTTACCGTCTCGCCATTCTTGCCAACAGGAGAATCAAAAGACAACGCTTTAAATTCCTCCTCATTTTTGACGCATAGCTTTTTAAGATTGTTGCAAAGAGCCTTATAAAAGTAGCCTGAATATGATGAAGAACATGGGGATTTTTTCCAAGAATTCCAGCACGCCTCAATTGTTTTTACAATTTCCATGCATAAATAATCTTCCTTGCCCCTGAATTTTTTACAGCAAATTTTATCGCCATAAGACAAAAGCTCTGCAAATGCCTTATTCTTAAGCGCAGCAGGAGTTTCTGTTACAGGCCCGTCGCAGAGTTCCGGTGTAAAATATTTTTTGCAGAGAAGATTGATGGGATTTTCTTCTTTTGATTTTGAATCTTCCATAAACAACCCCAAAAACGCTAAAGTTCAAACAAAGTGTTGAGCATTGCCAGAGCAGACGCTCCGTCCGGAGCTTTCATTACAGAAGCCATGGAATTCAGGTAGTACAGTGATGTAACATCAAAAATTTCAGCGGTATCGGGAATCGGATGTTTGTTTTTATCAAAATCTACTTTTCCATAAACAATGTTCTTAATATCCGCATCAAAGAATTTCTCCGCAAATCCAAGCACATAAAACAGAACCGGCGTTAAAGTCTTGGGGCCAAAAGTCATATCCGTATAAATTTCGCAGCCAGTCTCAAGCGAATTCACCAGCTGCCTGAACCTTGAATGCAAGACCTGGTTTGTCTCCCTGAATGCCTCCCTCACCTCGACATAAGAAATATCAGCTTTGATTTCAGAATTGATTTTGTCAAGCTCGTTTTTTTGGAGCTTCAGATTATCGTCAGAAAATTTTCCTTCTGTAACAATTCTTACAATCTTGACCTCATCACCTTTTTCAAGCGTTTTTGCAAGCAGAGAATCCACCGTAAAAAGCACAGGCTTTTCATATTCGATTGCCTTGTTTTCTTCAGATTTGTAGACAATGCCTTCTTTTATTTCCTGCATCGGAATTGTTGCAAATACAATTTTTTTCATTTTATCATGCCTCCCTAAATAAATTTCTCAAAAAACACCAGACGTCATTAAGCGGACTTTGCAATCCGTTTTACCAAAAATGACAGCAGCTCTATCGCAATTCCGGTCAAAGCGATTGTGATTGACATTCTTGGATTTGACTGAATCACGTCAAACGCAATTTTTTTAATTCTTAAAATAAAGTCTTTGTTTTTTATTCAGACAAATACAAATCTTGATTTTAGCAGAATTTTGATTGAGTTTTAATCCCTTAAATCAGGTCTATGTTTTTAATAATAAGATTGCAGAAGAGAATAATCAGCTTCAGCGAGATTCCTAGTTTTAATCCCTTAAATCAGGTCTATGTTTTTAATTAACTTTTGATGTCGATGAGTATTCACTCATCGAGAGTTGTGTTTTAATCCCTTAAATCA
>DKDI01000036.1:0-22687 GCA_002449305.1 Treponema sp. UBA6852 | reverse complement strand
ATCAGGTCTATGTTTTTAATACGATTTTATTAGTGTTTGATATTTTATCTTTGTTGGGGTGTGTTTTAATCCCTTAAATCAGGTCTATGTTTTTAATTTTACAACATTGTCAAAGTGTCGATAAGTCGATACTTGAGTTTTAATCCCTTAAATCAGGTCTATGTTTTTAATTCTTCTGATGAGCAGTTGGAGTTATTCTAATGCCCTGCTCCGTTTTAATCCCTTAAATCAGGTCTATGTTTTTAATTCTGGGCAAAGCTCGCAGAAGCCTGCAAAGACAACCACGAGGGTTTTAATCCCTTAAATCAGGTCTATGTTTTTAATTTTGGAGGGGAGCCACTTGAGCCATGCTCCCTCCATTGGCTCGTTTTAATCCCTTAAATCAGGTCTATGTTTTTAATGAAAGTGTTGATTATATGAATGAAGCTATTTCGTTAGCTTCTGTTTTAATCCCTTAAATCAGGTCTATGTTTTTAATATGCTTATGGATTTATCTAATGCCCTTGAGGATACTACTGTTTTAATCCCTTAAATCAGGTCTATGTTTTTAATAGGTCGAGAAAATCGTCCTGCCTTTCAAGAGCGTTGACTATGGTTTTAATCCCTTAAATCAGGTCTATGTTTTTAATTTGTCTGCAACTTGAATATTACAGACAAAGAAGATGTTAGTTTTAATCCCTTAAATCAGGTCTATGTTTTTAATATGTACCGCCATGCAGACGGTACACGTTTCAAAGACCGCATGGTTTTAATCCCTTAAATCAGGTCTATGTTTTTAATAGGCGCCTCGTACAAAAGAATCTACAAATGGCAATATGCCAGTTTTAATCCCTTAAATCAGGTCTATGTTTTTAATTTTTCTGTACCAATCGGGTTGATAATTGGTACAACTTGAGTGTTTTAATCCCTTAAATCAGGTCTATGTTTTTAATGAATTCATGGAAGATGCAATTTGCTGCGTCATCATCTGGTTTTAATCCCTTAAATCAGGTCTATGTTTTTAATATGGCTGGATACAGTCAAGCCAGAAGAGCCATCTTCTGATTGTTTTAATCCCTTAAATCAGGTCTATGTTTTTAATCAGCTAGACAATGGCTGGATACAGTCAAGCCAGAAGAGCCAGTTTTAATCCCTTAAATCAGGTCTATGTTTTTAATCCATCTGAAATCAGGCGGATAAAAGAAGAGGCTGAAAAAGTTTTAATCCCTTAAATCAGGTCTATGTTTTTAATCAAATCGCAGATGAAGATGAAGTTAAAGAGGATTATGTCCGTTTTAATCCCTTAAATCAGGTCTATGTTTTTAATCCTTAGTAAGGATAAACATATTGTTGCGTGCTCTGATGAAGGTTTTAATCCCTTAAATCAGGTCTATGTTTTTAATCTTCCCGATTTGCGGGACAAGCCTCATGAACCAGGCAGAGCGTTTTAATCCCTTAAATCAGGTCTATGTTTTTAATTCACCCTGAAAAGGGTCAGTTAATAGTGTGGCGTAAAAAGCCAGTTTTAATCCCTTAAATCAGGTCTATGTTTTTAATAGGTTCACATTGAGGACTTTGATTTAAAGGTCCTCAACGAAACAGTTTTAATCCCTTAAATCAGGTCTATGTTTTTAATTGCTGGCTGGACCCAGCAGGAATTGGAGGCACTCATCCAGGCGTTTTAATCCCTTAAATCAGGTCTATGTTTTTAATGCTCTTGCACTCGTGGCACAATTGATGCCACGGGCAAAAGGTCCCGTTTTAATCCCTTAAATCAGGTCTATGTTTTTAATACTCAGAGAAATTCCTGGAAATAATAAAGGCACGCTCTAGAGTTTTAATCCCTTAAATCAGGTCTATGTTTTTAATTTTGTGGGACATCTTTGATGAATAAGGAGGAGCACGAACGCTACCGTTTTAATCCCTTAAATCAGGTCTATGTTTTTAATACTACTTGCAGTGCAGTATTCATCGAAGATGAAGATGGTTTTAATCCCTTAAATCAGGTCTATGTTTTTAATAAAACCTTCAAGAGATGATTGAGTCCGGCTGGACTCAGTTTTAATCCCTTAAATCAGGTCTATGTTTTTAATCGGGAGAACCTCCCAATAATATATGACTGGGGCAGGTCTTACGTTTTAATCCCTTAAATCAGGTCTATGTTTTTAATTAGCCATCTTCTAATTGTATCAGAAGATGGACGCGTACAGTTTTAATCCCTTAAATCAGGTCTATGTTTTTAATGAGCTGATATTTTAGAAAAAGGAGGACAAGGATGGCATTGTTTTAATCCCTTAAATCAGGTCTATGTTTTTAATAAGAAAAGCTAAGCGTCTATAGTCTAGTGCGCTTAGCTAGATTGTTTTAATCCCTTAAATCAGGTCTATGTTTTTAATGAACCGTTTGCATGCACACTAAGTTTCCTGCTCCAGGAAACTTGTTTTAATCCCTTAAATCAGGTCTATGTTTTTAATGTACAGATACGCGTCTGGGAAAGCAATCCTTTAAAAGGGCGCCTGTTTTAATCCCTTAAATCAGGTCTATGTTTTTAATGAGGACTATGTCCTCTTCAATTGGACATCTGATGGAATAGAGTTTTAATCCCTTAAATCAGGTCTATGTTTTTAATTAAATTGTCAGCAAAATATCCCTTACTTCCGACTTTAACTGTTTTAATCCCTTAAATCAGGTCTATGTTTTTAATCAAGGCTCTTGCAGCAAGAGCTTTCACTGAAGTTTCAGTGAGTTTTAATCCCTTAAATCAGGTCTATGTTTTTAATCGGTCAGATGACCGGAGGAGGCACAAAGATGCCAGAATTAAGTTTTAATCCCTTAAATCAGGTCTATGTTTTTAATAAGTTCGTCAAGAACTTAGTTCTTGACGAAAAAGCTGAAGGTTTTAATCCCTTAAATCAGGTCTATGTTTTTAATCATGCAGATGGAACCGTTTGCATGCACCCTTAGCTTCCTGCTCGTTTTAATCCCTTAAATCAGGTCTATGTTTTTAATCAAGTTCAACTTAAAAGATGAGTTTTGGAGCTGTTTCGTTTTAATCCCTTAAATCAGGTCTATGTTTTTAATCCATGCAGACGGCACAAGATTCGAGAACAAACTGGGCACACGTTTTAATCCCTTAAATCAGGTCTATGTTTTTAATGAGTCAGAGATGCTCTAAAATAGAGTTATCTTACAGTGGGTTTTAATCCCTTAAATCAGGTCTATGTTTTTAATACTACCGCTCACAATATCTTTTATTGCAAGGAATTGCAAGCGCATTTTCGCAAAGGTTGGTTTCTTTTGCCGCAATTCCGTGTGTTTTTATTGCAAAAAGTATATTCTCAGTCTTTTTAATCATTTTAAATCCTTGTATCATAAATAATTATATTTTATTCGCAAACCTGCGCCTTTTTTTGCAGATTTTTTCAAAAACGGAAGTCTGCGATTTTCTGTCAAAGAGCCAATCTGCATTGTCATAAAACAATTTTATCACAGAATCACAAAATCCTCATCTGTTATTTTGTCATCTTTTTCAATGTTTTTTCCGAACACCATCTTTTTCTGAAAATCACGCTCGCACACCTCAAAAAACAGAACAAAATCTTCCTCAATGTCCATAAGTTTTTCAAGCCTGCCTTTCAGCTGCCCAATTGTCTCATCGCTTGCTGTGCTTTCAAAGACCGACTTTTGCACCCGCCAGCCGTAGCTTTCAACGCATTTTGAGATTTTTGCAAGGCGTTTTGTGTCGCGGATGTCGTAAACAATAAGCCAATGTTTTTCCATTTTTTCCTCACAGAATCTCAAAAGTCTTGGGAATAAAAATATTTCCGTTTCCAAGCGAGGTTGTTTTTGCCGCGCAGTCCTGGCACAAAGGATAAATCCTAAGGCTGTCTTCTTTTTTATTGATGATTTTCAAAAGGGATGCCTTAAGTTCCTCAAGCTGCTCTTTTTCCATTTCGCACTCAAAAAATGAAAACTGAATGCGGATTCCAAAATTTTCTAGCGTCTTGGCAACTTTATTGAGACGCTTGGGATTTGAGACATCGTAGCTTATAAAATAAATCATTTGAAATAATACGCCTTGTATTCAGTCTCTTCGCCGCAGACTACGCGCTTGTAATGCAGAACCTGCTGATAGATTATTTTTGCGTATGAGATTTTCTGCGCTGTCGGCGCATACAGAATCAGCGAATTCATTTTTGCCTCGAACGCGGAAATAACTTTTTTAATTCCGGCTTTTGTAAGAAGAATTCCATACTTTGCAGGCGTATTTTCTTCATCCTCCAAATTTGAATCTGAATCGCCTTTTTCCCTTTCAATTTCCAAAGGATAATCTTCACTTTCGGCTGAGAACTCTTTTTTCTCAAAATCTTCGCTCTTTAAAGTTCCAAGATTGAACAGCGAGCAGCAGACAGAATCGCAGATTGGCGAGCGGAATTCTTCCATCAGGTCGAACACAAGCGCAGTTTTTCCGTAGTTCACCGCATGAAGATTTCCGCAGCAGGAATCCAAGCCCTGTGACTCAATCGCGCTTTCCACGCGGTACATCAAAAGCGTGTACAGAAAGCTCAAGACGGCGTTAACATTTGTGCGCGGTGGATTTTTGCTTCTTGTCTTGAATTCCGCCCATTCATCCTGAAGATTGAATTTAAAGACCTCAAAATACTTTCTGGCGGCAAGACCTTCATATCCGCGGAGCTTTTCAATGTCATCAGCCTTTTCCGCATTTAAAAGCGTATTCTTTACCGAACTGATTGCGCTTTCAACCGCCTCGTTTTCGTTTGAATTCTTACGCTTGATTCTCTGCATAAAACTGATTTCGTTGCGGATTTTCCCTGCGACAATGCTTCTTGCAATCTCAAGCGACTTTTGCGGATTGTCTAAAATACGGAACTGCTTCTGCCTAAGAAAGATATTTTTTCCGTCGCCAAAAGAAAGCTTGCCGTTGAATCTTCCGTTTGAGGAAAGAAAAGTCGTTCCGATTTTATATTTTGTAAGAAGACGCAATGCGTCCGCGCTTATGGAAACTTTGCCCACAAGAACCAGATGCTCAGTCTTGAACGGAAAAAGAATTGTGCTAGTTCCGTCCGGCTGGCTAAAGACAATTGTCTCGTCCTTTTTAGAAAGTTTTCCATAATCTGAAAGAATGTAGATTTCTGACATTATTTTCCTCGAACTTCATTTTTTCAGTCATTCATCATCTGATACACATAAACCCAGCCTTCCTGCCAGAGTTTTGAAGATTCACGGCTTAAAGTTTCGTATGCAGTTGAATTATAAAATTTCAAGATGGACTCATTAAGAGAAAGATTTTCTTTTCTTGCCAGTTCACAGCAGATTTTAGAAGCCTTGCCCGGAATAAAAAGATGGACATTTTTTTGCGTAACCTGAGGTCGAATCATTGAAACACCTCCTCTGATTTTATGAATTTCAGATAGTCCAAAGATTTTTCTGTATGAAAACAAATCTGGTCAACGTATTTCCAAGCCATCAACTCGTCAAGAAGTTCTTTTTTGCTTAAGAAGCCGTCTTCGTACAAATTAAGGCTTGCATAGACATTATCATTTGCCACTGCGCCCATCACAACATCGTAATCATAAACAAAATGAATGTTCTGACGGTTCGCCATTACAAAGTCCAGCCATTCTTCACCAGCTCTATTAAATACTTTTGATTTGATTTTTTCAGATTTAAAGATTTCGCTGTCCACTTCAAATACAGAGACGATGGCTTTTTCATAATGAAATCTGTCTTTTTTTATCAAAGCCCATTTTTTTGCCTGCTCAAAGCTCGTTGTTGTGTAAAAGCCGTTTCCAAAATCCATTGCACGGCTTGGTTTCAAGATTTTCGGAGAAGGAACTTCTGAAAAACCGCCATGATATATTTTCATTATTCGCCCTCTGTTTTAATGAAATCTTCAATCGTTTCAATTATATAGGATTTCCCCTGTGTATGTAGAATCTCGTAATGCTCGCCAAGAAAATCAAGAACTTTTTTCTGATAAAATAAATTAGCAACCTCCCGGCCATTCAGATTTTTTGCAGCGGCGTATTCCTCAATGCACCAAGAAAGAAATTCCGCTTTTTTCTGAAACAATTCATCACTCATGACATCCGTCCTAGAACAGAAATTGTATCACGATTTTTATTTTTTTTCATTTTTCCATAATTTGAAAGAATGTAAATTTCTGACATTATTTTCCTCGAAAAAAGTTTTATTTTAAAATTATCCAGTAACCTGATTTGTCCGAGCCTTCTCGTTCTATAAAGCCATCTTTTTTCAGTCTTGAAATATAACGCTTTACGGTCGCTTCCGACTTTCCTATATGAGAGGCAATTTCTGTATAAGTCAAATTCTTCCGAATCTTAAGAAGTTCATAAATCGATTTTACAGGGTCATTTACAGGGTCATTTACAGGGTCATTTTTTCCATTAAAATCTTCCCTATATTCATTCATAAGTTTTATGTATTTTTCAGAAGCAAAACATCTTGCTGTAACACCGCCAAAAGACAAATCAATTTCTGGAATTTTCGCAGTTTCTTCCTTGCAGTAAGCCGCAATTTTTTCAAATCCGCGTCCCCAAGATTCAATCATTCCACATTTAAAGAAAACATTTGCAAGATTCGGATTTCTTGGTTTTGAGATATGCTCCTTAAAAAGACTTTCGACAGGAACTTCCTTTGGCAATGAGCCATCATTCCAAAGGCGGAGTTTATCTTTATAAATTCTGATTTGAACCGGAGTTGTTGAAAGGTAATCTTTATGGACAACAGCATTTAAGAGAAGCTCCCGGAACGCAGCTCGCGGAAAAAAGAAGGTTTCTCTTCTATAAATATCATCATAAGAAATCAGGGCTTTCATATATTTTGAATAGATAAGATCCATTGTTTTTTCAACTTGAAGCAGCAAGGGGCCGTGAACTTCATCCTGGTACAAAATATCGGCTTCATTTTCAAAATATGCGATTTTTATGTAAGCGCCTGTAATCCAGTTTTCCGGGTCTGGATGAAAAGCAAGAACAGCGGCTCTGTTCAAATAATCGCCTTCGGTCAAATGAAGATTTTTTACAAGAGTTTCATTTATCACTTCAAGGGATTCTTTATCCAACCGCCCTGAATCAGAAGCTTTTTTTCTGAATAAGCGGAACGCATCGTTTTCAAGAGAGTCGGGCAAAACTCCGGAAACAGGCACAGAATCCCAAGTACGCCCCTGAACAAAAAGAATCATTTTGTCCAGTTCAACACCTGTAAGCTCCTGCAAAGTTGAGCCGGAACGCTTGTAATATTTTCCATGATAGCTGACAGGAAAAGGGTATTTTTCAACTTCAATTTTAAAGTATTCTTTATCATCTTCCGACAGAAGCTGCACATTGCATACAAGTCCCATCGTGTTTCTGATTTTATTCGGAATATCTTCTGTCAATTTATGGCTGTCATTTACACCGCAAATTGTGCCATCGTCATCTATTCCGATATACAGAATTCCGCCGGCTGTATTTGCAAAGGCACAGATCCATTTGAGATATTCATCACGCCAGGATTTTTTAAATTCTATATTTTGACTTTCCGATGTGTCCAGCTTCATTTCAATATTATAACATAGATTTTTTTAGTTCCAAAATCACCGCATTTTAAAATACTGGTACTTCTTGAAGCAGACGTGCTCAAAAACATATTCGCGGCGGACGGTTTCTCCGCTGCGAGATTCTTTTGCAATGCGCCGAGTTGTGGCATAAAGCGGAACAAGACCGTTTTTTAGCGCAAAATCCACAAGCGTAAAAGTCGAGCCGAACTCGCCCTGAATTATGAACAAATCGCCGTAAGTTGCATTGTTTTTTAGCCAGGAAGCGACAGCCTCAACAACTTCCTCATTGGACTTTTCCGGCGGAATCTGCGACCAAAGTTCCGCAAGATTTTTTTCAGGATAAACAATTTCTGAGGAATTGAATTTTTCGCTTAGCTCGGCAAGCTGATTTTGGGTAAGGACGTGGTTTAGAAGACAAAATGTTCTGGGCATGGGAAGACTCCTAAAGTTGTGTTCCGTCTTTTATGTCAATGCCAAATTCTTTAGCACGATTCAACGGTGTTTCTTTTTCTTTTACTATAGTTTTTGTATATAAATGCTGCTTTACGTACAGACCAAACTTTGACTTGATTATCGCCTGCAGTTTATACAGAGCATCGTTTAAAACTCTGTTGCCTTCATTGCCGTCTACAAAACTTTTACATTCGATTACATGAAGCTTGTTATCTTTATCCAGATAAATTACATCAAGTTCGTTTTTATCATTTCCTTTTTGAATTTCAACATTCAGCGCAACATTTTTCTCATCTACATTATGATATTCATTACAAATTTTCTGGTAAACATATTCTTCAAACCAGCCGCCAGTTATATATCGAATGTGCTTATGCTCAATTCTTGAAACGTCAAATCCAAAAATCTGCAAGAGTTTTATCATATTTTCTTTTGTTGCCACAGGATGATTTATGGCTTTGAATTTTTCTTCTTCAATTTGAGTAAAATCCAAAAAATCTTTTTTCTTATTTTTAAAGTATGAATTATTTTGAAGGGCAATCATCCCCTTTATTAACTCACGGTTATCAGCAACGCACAAATCATAAACAGTTTTGTTATAATTCCAGTCCTTAACACATTTGTTATCATATTTATAAGAAATTCCATGCGCATCCAGATATTCCTTCAAAGAAAGGACTTCAAACATATCATATTTTTGTTTATTTGGATAAAGTTCCTGAAGCTCTTTTCCAATCGGCTGATAAAAAATTTCCGTATGTGGCTTATTGTTGAAAAAATCAAATGCAGCCAAAGACATAATTTTTGTTCCGCCTGTGATATTCACAATTATATTTTTATATTCATTATCTTTAAAATAATCAGTCAGAATATTTTCTGTTTTTGAAATATCATTTCCATCAGTCTGAACAGTTTCCCATTCAACAAATGAATCAGAAAAATGCAATGCATTCTTTATAAATAGTGACTTTTCTTTTTGCTCCATTTCTTTTGTAGAAACAAGCAGAATTTTCATAGGCACTTGCTTTTTATTAAAATACCATTTTATAAACTGAACATTTGGAATTGTCTGTTCACTTACTAAATTTACAAGAATTGTCTCTTTCATTTTTTTTCTCCAATAAAAAGTCAATGAGAAAATATAAATTTTCGATTTGACTTTTTAACACAATTTCGCAACAAAATACGAAATTGCAGTTTATAAAAAAGTTTGCAACGCAAACTTGTGAATAAAAACTTTGACGCTATCTAAGGCAAAGTTTTTATTACACTCTCCTGCTATTCCACAATCTCCCAAGTTCCTTTTTTGTCTGAACCGAGCCGTTTTATTTTGCCTTCATTTTTTAATTTTGCCATGTTCCATTCCACGCCGCGCAACGAAAGCTCCGTAACCGCCGCAAGCTGCCTCTGCGTGATTTTCGGATTTTCCTTGATTGCCTCAAGAATTTTTTCTTCGGCGGAACTATTTTCACCACAGTTTTCACCACAGTTTTCACCACAGTTTTCACCACAGTTAGATTTTATTTCTTCTTCGCCATTTTTCTTAACTGTTTCCTCGTCAGATTTTTCAGATGGAAGCGGGACTATAATTCTGAACATATCGCCGTCTATAAATTCAGGACGGGCATTTTTGCCGGAATACAGAGGCACATATTCATTCAGTTTTCTAAAACCAGAACCAAGTTCTTCTGAATAGGTTATTTCGCGGAAAACTTTTGAGATACAAGGATTTTTTGGGAACGGCTCTATATTTTCCGGCGTAAGCTTTCCTTCATTTTGAGCCTTGTTCGGATTTTCAACATACATTCTGTCTTTTTCAATTACAAACTTTGAAATGCGACCGCTTGTGAATTCACGGTGAATCAGACAGTTTACAATCATTTCGCGGCAGATATTTGAACGCAAGCTGATGCTCTGCATATTTTCATTCAGAAAAAACTTAT
Source organism: Treponema sp. UBA6852 (assembly GCA_002449305.1). Classification (GTDB taxonomy): domain Bacteria; phylum Spirochaetota; class Spirochaetia; order Treponematales; family Treponemataceae; genus Treponema_D. Next base: position 12,730 of record DKDI01000036.1, on the reverse strand, counting down.
CGGAAGTATGCTTCCGGGCAAACTGCATAAGCAAATCAACACTGTCAATCAGATTCGTCTGAATAATCTCGCGGTCATCATAACGGTCTGTGTCGATTTTTCTGCAAAGCGCATCTGTCCAATATGTAGGACAAATATCATGGATCACATCATCCTGACCAAAAAGAAGAGCCGCTGCAAGAGTAAGACCATCTTCATTTGTTGCATAATCATGCGTATAAAACCCCGCAGATTTCAAAAGCTGCATATTATCCATTTTCATCCACGGATGACCAGAATTTCTGTTGTATGCAAGCTGCCTTGCTTTTTGAAAAATATCTTCCCGCAAATTTTCAAGCTTAAGATACGGAAAAACACGGCGTTCTGTAAAAATATTCTGTTTCCGGATATACATTTCCGCAATTTTATCAGTAGAAGTTACAACAATATCGCTGTCGCCCAGCCTGTCATAAACCTTGCCCTTTAAAGTATAAACCTGCGAAGCGTTCGGAACGTAAATCCAAAGAACGATTTTTCCCTCTATAGAAATTGGCTCAATAGTTGCCGTACAGACAGGACTAAAAAGAGAAGGATTATTAAGGCAATTTATAAAATTTCTGCTCAAATCACGGACTGCATTTTCCTGCACGCCTTCAATATTTCCGCCATCATCAACACCAAGAAAAATATCTCCGCCAAAACGGTTCAAGAATGAGCAGACAGTTTCATAAACATCAGAATGAATCCCGTTTCCGCAACGCTTGAATTCCTGAGTAACTGTTTCGCCGAGCTTTATTTTTTTTAGAACTGTATTTGGTGTCATGTTTTAGGATTCCTTATAATTTTGACAAAATCTGCATTACAACGTAATCACCGACGTTATTTTTTGTTCCGTCAATTTTTACTCGAACTTTGTCTTTCTTTCTGTAAGCTGAAAGAATTTTTGTCTTGCAATTTCTTAACACAGCCTTATCTTTTGACTTTACGATTTCAAAAAATATGCTGAATCTCCGCTTATCCAAGTCAATTATCATTGCTTCATATTCACCTGCAGTCAAATCCTCTTTTTTCACGATTTTCGGCTGCACAGTTTGAGATGTTTCAGCAACACCATTTACTCTTTTAAACCGCCCGTAACCTATAGAAGTTTTTCCGCCAAAACCGACTTTTTCAAATGCGGTGCTGAACATAGCCTCAATTTCTTTTGTTTCTGTTTCGGTAAGGATTGGAGATTTATCATCATTCTTTAGCGGAATAAACGCGCAGTTAAAAACAAACTTTATTCCCTGACCGACTGCAAGAAATTTTATTGGAGTCGGCGATTCTGTTTCTTCAGGTTGATCCTTTTTTCCGCTATAGTAATCAGAATAATGAGGATTCATTATGTCAACTTTAAGGTTGGGAATTTCCGCAGGATATGCATCAAGAACAACAAGCTGTCCTCTGTACTTATTTTTCTGCTTCTGATCTGATGTGCCAAAATATTTTTCAAGCTCAGATTCAGGAATTTCAGTTCTGCCGGTTGCAATATTTATTGCATGAGCAAGACGAAGAACGCCTTTTACAGAAGAAGCCGGTATATAAGGAATTCCAATATTCCTGTCTAGAATCATTCCAGTTTCAGTCGGATGCCCCGAACCAAGACCTGTAATGAACGGAGAAACTGTTTTTGCCACAATGGAAAAAGTCTGAATTCCTTGTGAATTCAAAAAGTTCATATAAGACTTCTGCTTTTCCTGTTTTCTTTCAATCTCTTTTCTGGCATCAGATATTTCAAAAAGTTTATCGCTTTTGTTTTTTAGATTCAGAATATTTTCTGTATCAGTTTTCAGTTCACCTTTTTCAATTTTCCAGTTCACCATCCGCGGGAAATAAAGAGAAAAATTGCAGTTTGGATTTTCAAGCAGTTTTTTCTGATTATCTGGAACTGGAAAAAGCGAATTAATATTGTCGCTAGCATTGGACAAATGCTTTTGGCTGTAGCCACTCGAATTTCTATTACTGTTCACTGTCTTTTGCCCCTTCAAATGCTCTTGCATAACGCTTCAGCCATTCCAACATTCTCAAAACTTCTTCCTGCATTTTTATGTATTCGCTTTGAGATATTGAATTTATCCGTGAAAGAAAATCAAAGTCATCTTTTACATTAGCAAATGAACTGCTGAATTCTTTCTGCAAATATGATTTAAGAATTCCAAAGACAAATTCCCTTTCTTTTTTTGAGCTCTTCGCTTTTAAAAATGCAAGACTTTGTCCAAGTCCATTTGAAAGAATCATGTTCGGCATTCCAACAATAAATGTCGCATAAGTTGACGGCACACCAGAATCTTTATATTTATCCAATGACTTTAATGCAAATTCCGCTCTTTTCTGCTGTTTTGTCTGAATCGCCATTCTACATTTCCTCCCTTGAAGAATGATTCCAAGCAAGCTGGAAAACACCTCGGCCGCAAGTTTCGTCGCCTGCAATCTGAATATGATTGGCAATCACTTCTTCCGTTATGAAGTTTTTTATTGTTTCTGCTTTTAGTTTATCTTCCACAGAATTTTTAGAATCGCCCCAATGAATAACCGTGTACATGACTGTATCAGACGGAAGTTCCTCCTGATAACGCAGCGAGCCGTCCTGCGTGGTTCCTGTTTTGCTGTCAATTTTAATTTGAGCCATAATCTGCGTGCAGTTTGAAACTCCGTAATTAAAGACATCATCAGACACAAGAAGCAGCCGTTCCGCATCTTTGAAGAATGGTTCTATTTCTGAAAACTCTTTAATTTCGCTATCTGCAACTTGAACTTCATAATCTTCAAGAAGAACATTTCCCTTTAATTCGGATTTTCCAAGACTTATTGCTTTGTCATCAGAAACAGAGAATTTTGAAGAATCAAATTCAATAGAATTAAAATTTGCAACAGACAAATCTTTCTCCAGTCTCTTTAAAACTGACGGACAAGTAATCCAAACAAACGGCGAGACATTTGACCGCATCGGGAATGCCAATATTTTTGCATCTGAAATAGAAAGAGAACCTGCATATCCCCCGTTGAATGAAGTTCCAAATATAGATTCTGTAAGCTTTTCAAAGTCTTTTATCTGTTCTTTATTAGCAATCTTATTCTTGAACCTATCAAAATTCGCCCTGAATGCGCCTTTTACACCGCTTGCCTGAATCATAGGCCAGTTTGTGTGGCGTTCACGCTGAATCGGCAAATCCACAACTCCAAGTGCAGAACCGCTTCCTGCGTGACAAGGTGTTACCGCATACATAATTGCAATTGATGTGTTTTCAAACATGATTATTCTCCTGTGCGTTTTATTTATCTTTGATTCAATGGAATACAAATACCATTTACATTTTTTGTGAATACTGCTCCGGCAGGAATCCAGCTTGTTGTAGGTTTATGAAAACTTCTTGCCAAATCCCAGCCGGAAGTTATTACCAATTTAGAAGAAGCTATAAGGCTTTCAAGAATTTCTTCTGTCGCTTCAATCGGCGCGAATGATAAAAATTGATTTGCTGTATTTTCTGATTTTTCTGGCATACAAAAATCAATTTTTCTGTAGCTGCACAATCTTCTTTCACCTCCAAGTTGAATTTTCCCGGAATCCTCTAACCCAATTTCTTTTGAAATTCCAGCAACCATTGAAACTCCGTCAAGAAGTCTTACATGAGAAGCAGAATACAGCTGACCTTCAACAGTATGTTTTCCTGAATCCAATGCGATTCCTGTTCTCTGCTCGAATGCGAAAATTTCATTCTGAAGCAGAAAATCATTTTCTTCCAAAACGCTCTTTGTGGAATTTATAAAATCAATTGAAACCCAAATATTTCCCAACGGCTGCGCATTTTCTTTTGCATGGACAAATGGAAGATTTTCAGAAGAACTCATCACAAACATATCATCAAGAAATTTCTGATTTCTCTTTGCCTCAATAATTGGTTTGCCGATATAGTCCGTTTTCTCTTTCGGCTTTTTTTCTGAATCCAAATACCATGAAGCAGGAACTTTTGCATAAAACTGACCATCTTTCTTTATAAGAATAGAAGAAACTTCAAATGGAGCTTTTTCAGAAGGATTTCCAATTATTTCGTTTGCGGAAGTATCTTTGCCAAACGCATAATCTTCTGGAAAAATTCCTTTTTGCAGCAAAAATGCAGTTCTAAAAGAGCCTTCAAGAACAGAAACAGGTGGCGGAAACATTGAAACAGCGATATTCTGTCCAGCTTCCATAGGAGTTGAGCCTCTAAAAAACAACGTATCTAAAGGGATTATTTCGTAAAAAACACTCATTCAGCCGCTCCTTCAAAAGATATTCCCTGCAGAAAATTTGCAATTACAGCTGCTTCAAAATTGTAAACAAGTTTTTCATTTTTTTCTTTTTTGAAACATATTCCCGCCAAATCTCTTGAGTAATTATTAAGTTTATTTTCTTTTATTTTAATTCCAGAATGAGAAAGCTCATATTTTAAAATCTGAACAATTTTATTTTTATTGTCGTCCGTGCAATCCAACATCGGCTCAAAAAAATCTTCCATATTTTGCAGTTTATACAAAAGAGATGTGCTGATTTCTTCTGATTTTGCAGCACCGCAAATGTTCATAAATGATTTTAGAACCGTTTTCCCTGAATCAAAAATATTTTCCTCATTCCATTTGCAAGAAAAATCCCTGTCTCCGCCGGAACGTTTTTTAAGTCTGATTGCAATTGCGTTTCTTCCAGTTTTTTCTTTTGCAATAGAATCAAGCACTTTGTGAGCATCCTGGACAACTTCTCTCAATGGCTCTTTGTGATGAGCAATTACAATTGCCCCGGACAACGAAATTCCTTTTGCTCCATGACCAAGATGATACCCGACTTTCTGCATTGAATAATTTAACTTATCAATTTCAACCGCACCATCTTTTTCAGTATATTCTGCAAAAGACATAGTATAGCTTTCGGCAATTTTTTTTGCACATTCAGCGGCTGTATTCAAAGGCAAAACCGCGCATACATCATCACCGCCGGCATAAATAAGTCTGCCTCCTGCATTTTTAACAGCAGGCTGAACACCAAATCTTGCAAAATTGTTAAGAGAATCTGAAATCATTGCATGCAAGGCTGGATTCAAAGTCCGTTTTTTATCAAAATAATCTTTTAAAACAGAAGCCTTTACTGTTCCATTTTCAATTTTTGCAGCCAAATCCTCGTGAATCACATCTTTCCATTTTGCCTCGAGCGTTTCTCCGTTTATCAAATCGCCCATTTTATCTCCATCCATCAAAAGAACGGCATAATATTTGTCTTTGTTTGTAAATTTTATGCCGAAATCTTTTTCAGCATCTTTTATTATTTTTTCCGTATCAGTTGTATCTTCATCATAATTGTCTTCATTATGAAGATAACTTAAAATATCGTTGTACTCCTTTGAATTGATTGCGATTTTTCCTGAAAGATTTTTCATATAACTTGTTGCAGCCATTTCTGTCGTTGAAGGAAAATTTTCATACGACTTAAAAACTTCCTGCAAAATAAAATCTTTTGAATATTTTTTTGAGACAATCGGCAGAAACCTTTTTACAGCACAAACCGCACAAAGTTTCTCATTTTTGCGGATGTTCTTATTATCCTTGTCGTTTTCTGAAATTCTATTCCAAAAGTCATCAACATTTTTTGAATATTCTTTTGCAGAAGTTGTTCCAGTAAATCTAAAATCGTTAAGAACCTCACGTTCTCCGCATAGCGGACATTTTATTCCATTTTGCGGGCGGCGAATAAACGCAGGTTTTGTTTTTCCGGCAGCAAGCACGCCCTGAACAAGAGAATGGGTCGAAGTGTAAAGCCGTACATTTTTCATTGAATACTGTCTTGAAAAAGAATCCAAAACCTCAAATTCTTTTTTAACAACATCACCTGAAACAAGCTTTTCAATTTTTTCCTTGTCAGATAATTCAGCAAGTTTTGAAGAAGCCCAGGAGAAATTCCAAAAATCTTCTATTTGGGTATTCCACAGTTCCGAAAAGTTTTCCACTGCACCAGTTTGTTTTTGAATATACTCTTTTACACCGGAAGAAATTTCAATCCATTTTGATTTTACAGTTTTAGTAATTTTCTCATTCAGTTCTTTCACCTTGTCATGCGGACACAGGAAAATAAACTTATTAGGAAAAGCGGCTATTCCCTTTGTATTGTCTAAAAGCGTCTTTAAGTCGCCTTTTTCGCTTAAAAAATTTTCACTGATTTTACAGTTTTTGACAAGCCAATCATTCACCAAAGGCTGATTGTGCAAAGAAGGATAAACAATGTGGTCGGGTCCAAGTTCATCCATAACACACGCAATTCCTGTAAAAGCAAGATACGACAAAAGGACAGAACCAGTCCAATAATCACGGAGTTTTCTTGCCTTTGCAATAAAATCCTGAACAGGAGTTATCGAAAAAACAGCCATATCAATCTGATTGTTTGAATCTTCCGACAAAGAAGAACCGATTGCGGAAACAAGCCCCAAATGATGCCACAAAGGATGATCCGGCATTCTTGTGTCTGCCGGCAAAATATCCCAGATCGCACCAAGATTTCCGACATTTTCATTACGAAGCCTTTTTGGGAAAGGAAAAAACAAATAACTGAAAAGTGATTTTGCCCAGTCTTCAGGACTGTCTTTATAGTTGAAGCAAGCATTTAACGGCTTTTCATTTTCCGGAATGCCTTGCATTTCCTCGTAAGTTTTATTCAGCCCCAAATCTTTTTTAAGTAAATCTTCAATTTCTGAACACAATTTTTTTATATCAACTTCCGGCAAATCTACAGGAAGAACTTTTTTTACAAGCGGATGAACAATCTGCGTATTATCCGAAAAATCAATGCAGCCGCCATCTTTTGAATTTGGCAGAAGAGTTCTTGTTAAACTTGAAGCAATGCAGTCCGCAGCCTGATAATTATCCTTATCCGGAATTGTCTGATAAAGAAGTTCCGCAATTTTAGAAGCAATTTCTTCATGATGTGGAATATCAAATACTTTGCATACAGGGTCATGAAGCCAAAGAGAAACTTTATTCTGCCAATAATCTGATTTTTTATTGCTCATTTTGCAGCTCCTGTAATTTGTCTTTGCCATCCTGTAACACGAGAATCTTTATCAAAATAATCATGTAAAAGGTAGCCTACTTGTTTTTGTTCTTCTAACTCCCAGTTTTCTATCTCATAAGGAATGTGAATTATCAACCCATAGTATTTTGTCATTATTGAATTCTCAACTTTTACCTTCTGAGGACAAACTTTTACAATCACTTGCGACGGTAATCTTGAATTTCCTTTTGCCATTCCAAAGACTTTTCTTCCGTTTGGAATTTTTGCTTTTATAAATGAAAGAGCATCATGATAAACCAAACCAATTTCTTCAAATGCCAAATTCCATGAATTAAAGTTCTTTGTCTTCCAGGCCAATACGCCGTTTTCGTCAGAACAAATCTTAGACGGATATTTTTTAGAGGAATTGAGTATTCCTTTCCAGTTCCCAAATTTTCCAAAGACACGAGGTGGATTAAACTCAAAAGAATTTTGTTTCGGAATAACATTAATACTTCCAAAACCATTTTTTGATTTTGAGCCGCAAGTTCCAAAAAGGATTATCAGAAACAAAGAATCTATTATTTCATTTTTGTATTTGGACTCAAGCGTCAGTACAAATGTGCATTTAGTCTTAGGCTTTATATATTCTTTTATTCCTACAGAGCCGTAGCCCAAATACTTAGATAAATCCATAGAACCGAATTTTGACTCAATTCTTCCAATATCAATATGTGCAGATGATTTATATTCATCTGATGGCAAAATCTGCTTTATTTTTAAGTCTATCTTGCTTTTCCCAAAGACTTCAGGCTCTTTTTCTGATTTTTTCCTTGATTTATTTTGCTCTACAGTTTCAGGATTTCTTTCCGTAGAACCGAACAATTCGCTTTCTTTCTGCCATAATTCATTTGGATTTAAATTGCCATTTACAATGCGCCACCATCTGCGAATCAAATTCTTAAATGGCGCAGTACGGATTTCCGCGTTTCCGTCTGCTCCGCCCAAGAATGTCGGCGTAATAAATTCAACATCAAAAACCAATTCTGTCGTATCAGTATATCTGCTTACATCTATCATCTCTTTTCTCCTACTTGCTCCAATAATCTATCTGTCCAAGCCCGAAGTTTGTGTTTTTTCCGGCTCCGGCGATTGTGTTCAGTTCCAGCAAGGAAAGCTCAAAATCCGAAAAGCTGCCGGTTATCTTAAAGTTTCCCACGCTTCCGCCAAGTTCCATTGAGTTTTTCTGGCGCGCGGAATAATGGTTAAAGTCAATCCACCTGATTTTTCTGTCTGTGATTTCAAGCGACTCTGACGGAACATATCTTTGAGAATCTTCTTCTGAAAGATCACCGTAAAGCGAGCACAAAGTTTTTGCGCGGCGGTAAAGGCAGCCCATAAAATCCTGCGCGGAAAAATCTGTGCCGTACCTTCCGCCAAACTTGAACCGCAGCGGAGAATTAAGCTCAACAAGAATTTCATGCCGGCTCAACTTTGATTCTTCAGCAGATTTCCAAGACTGCGCCTCAATTTCAATATCAAGATGATTCTCATCAATGAGAATGTTTCTTCCGCCCGAAACAACGCTTTTAATCCTGAACTGAGTCCGGCTTTTAAAGATTCCGTCATTTCCGGCACGGACAAAAGCCGCGTATATATATGGAAGATATTCAACAGATTTTCCAAAAAGCGTAAGGACAAACGAATATTCAGTTATAGGATTTTTGCGTTCACGACTTTTTACGGAAAGCGAATAAGGATGGCAGCCTTTGTTACGCCCAGGCAGAACTAGATTATCAGACGGAAGAACTGTCTCAAAAATATATGAATAGACGCAAGTTTTGCTGTAAAGACACTCGCCACAGACCGACTGTTTTGAAATGCAGCACATTGAGCGCAGATTCTTTCCCAACATTCCGCGAAGAACAAACAAAGGATTTGCGCTTACAATCGCCGGCTCAATAAATTCAAGGCTGAATTCAAATTGCAAAAAGCTGAGTTTCAAAATTCTTCTCCGTAATAAAAATACAATTATTATTTTAGCACAAGAATTTCATAAATCAAGTTTTTTTTATCAAAAGAATATTTGTTTCCTATACAAAAAAAATCACCCCCAGACTTGCCACAATGACCAAAAAGCAAATCCGGGGATGATGAAGGAGGACTAATTTAACTGCCTTAAAAAATCAGGCGAATTTTAAAACCGTCTAATCTTTAAAGCTGGGCAGAAACTTTTACAAATGCCCTTGTTTTTATTCCGTTGACTTTCTTGAGTGAATCCAAACCTGCAAAGTCCGGCCACTCTTCTATGAAAACAGGAGCGTCTTTTTTGAGCGAATCAATTTCCAGTGTGAACTCATGAGCATTTTTTCCGTAGCGTTTAAGACCGATGCTCCAAGGATAATTTTCGCCAACAAAAATTCCGTCGTCAATGAGCTTTCCGTTTTCATAAAGGCGCGCGCAGTTTCCGGCGTATTCAATATCAATAAACAAATCATCAAGTCCGTTTTGCCAGCTTTCCACGGAAATTTTATAGACCGCAGTTTTTTCATCTTCTGAAATTTTTTCATATGAAACTTTTGGAACTTCCGCAGCGTCTTGCTCGCAAGTGTAGACCGTGAATCCGCAGCCGCATTTTTTTGCAGAAAACCCTTTTGGAACTTTTTCAAATTCAGGGAATGCCTTGAATGAAATTTTCTTGCAGTCTTCAAATTCAAGTTTTGCTTTTCCGTCTTGGTTATCCTGGAACAAAACTGAATCCGTTACAACAAGATATTCTTTTCCGTTTGCAACAACTTTGTGAGCGTTCAGCGCATCTTCTCTTGAAAGCGTTACAATTTCGCAGTCAGGAGCCTCGCCTTCAAACTGATAAAGAGAAGGCAAAGCATCTTTTGCAGAACAAACGCAGGAATCTTTTTTAGCCAAAAATCCAGCAGGTTTTGCAGCTGAATAGAAAACATAAATTTTGCGCTGGTTATTTAAAACACAAAGCGGAGTTGCAAGAGAAGTCTTTAAAAGTCCGTCTGCAACTTTCATGTTGAAAGGCAAAAAGAAAAAGTCTTTGTCCGCAACATCAATTGCCGGGAACTGAATGTCTGCTCCGCTTTTTTCTGTGGAAGCAAGCACAACATTTTTATGCTCCGCCATTTTTCTTCTGCGCTGATAATTATTTACAAAAACAAAGCCGCGTTTTTTTCCGCATTTTTCGCATTCCCTGTAACGCCAGCTTGTGCGCAAGTCAGAAAAATTTTCCGGCGTAATAGGATTTGATTCTGGCAAGTCAGTTTCTGTGGAAGCAAAAAATTCTCCAAAGTCATGCGCAAAAAGTGAATACAATTTTATTTCACCGTAAGTTCCGTTTGGAAGTCCGTACTCTCCCAACGGCGCGCGGAAGTCGTAGTTCTTTATACTCATGTCGTTTAAAGAGCCTGTCGCAATATTTTCTTCAAGAGTTGTAAGCTTGCCTTCCGGATTCTGTCCGCCATGATACATATAGTAGCCAAGAAGATTGCAGCCGCTTCCCATTTTTGCAAGACTCATAGCTCCAATGTCTTTTGGCTGAGCAATCGGACGGCGTTTTAAAGTAACTTGAAGTCCGCCGCCAAGTTCCGCTGTAAGATACGGATACTTTGCCATATCAAAAGTGATTCCTTCGCCAAGTCCAAAGTCGCAGCCAATCGCATGGTCGTTGCGCTCGTAAGTAAAAACATAGTTTCCGCTCGGCTCAATTTCTGTAATGCGCGGATCCCACGGAGCTTCGCAATAGCCGCCCATAACAGGCAAAAGCCCAGCAGTAACAGCTCCGCCCCAGCCAGTCGCAGTATACAAGGGAACATCAAAGCCAATTTCACGCGCCATTTTTTCAAGACGCTTCATGTGCGCTTCACCAGCATCTCCTGTAAGTCCACCGCAATGACCGAATTCATTTTCAATCTGAACTCCAATAATCGGACCGCCATCTTTTAAAAGCAAGCCTTTTACCTGCTCATAAATCGCCTTGTAGAATTTTTCAACTTCCGCAAAGTACTTTTCATCGTTTGTATTGCGCGCATCAGGACATTTTGCAAGAAGCCAGTCAGGAAATCCTCCGTGGCGAACTTCTGCATGGCTCCAAGGTCCAATGCGCAAAATCATTGAAAGCCCGCATTCATTTATTGTCTGAACAAATTTGCGAAGGTTGCGCCAACCTGTCCAGTCAAACTGATTTTCAATTTCCTCGTGATGAATCCAAATTACGTAGGAACTTACAATGTCCACGCCGCCCTCTTTCATTTTTAAAAGAGCCTCTTTCCAGTCGCTGTCTGGGTAGCGTGAATAATGAATTTCTCCCATAATAGGAAACCATCTTTTTTCGCCCTTAAAAAGGCTTTTATTGTCAAAAGAATATGAAATCATGTTTTTCTCCCATAAAAAGTCAATGAGAAAGTTTCAACTTTCGATTTGACTTTTTATTGCAATTTCGTAACAAAGTAAGAAATTGTAGTTAATATAGAAGTTTGCAACGCAAACTTTTAAAGATAAAAACAGACGTTATTTTCGGCTGGTTTTATCTTATCTCCAATTCCTAATATTTACACGTGTTGATTTATAAAAATAATAACATGGAAGATTCAAAAAATCTAGGAAAATTTTAGGCTTGAAACGACACAAAGAAAAAAGTGGGCAACAGATTGCGCAATAAAAAACAAGAGCTCCATGCAAATATTGGCAAACTAATTGTTTTTTAACATAATCACAGCATACTGCATCTATATCAAGGAGGAATCTTTATGAAAAAGCTACTTCTTTCTATTATATCAGTATTTTTTTTTCATTTATTTCGTGCATGAACATGAGTTCTGGCTCTAGCGAAAACGGCTCTGTGCGTGTTGCCTTGCCGGGAAGTTCCCGTGCAGCCTACAACAAAGACAATGCCGACAAATTTATTGTGCGCCTTTATAATGATGACTTTGACCAAACCGAAGAAGGTTCACTGGGAGGGGTAATAGAGTTTGGCGACCTAGAACCTGGAACATACACTGCCACAGCGGAAGCCTGGAACACAGACGAAAATATCCTTGAAGGAAGCGGAAGCGCGGAAATCAAAGTAAAAGCCGGCGAAAACACTGACTGCACCATAAAAATGATTCTTGAAGGCGCATTTTATTCAAAGTACATTCTCTTTAATGATTATGACAGCAATTTGTACGCATACGACTATTCAACTTGCACTGAAAACTGGAGCAAACAAAAATCATACTATCCTAAAGAAAACAATGACGGATATGTCTATTATTATAGCAACCAAGGTATTTATTGCACTGAAAATGATAGACATAGATACATAGAAAATAGTATTGAAGGCTCTTATTACGATAGAAGTGCGGATAAATTTTGGATTCTAAATGTGCTTTATGAAAACAGTAAATACAACTTTACTTTAATGAATAGTACAAATGAAGGGGATTCTATATTTAACACCGAAATTAAAAAGCACAAAGTTTTTAGTATTATTAATAAATACAGTTCTTTTTCTTTTGCAATTCAAGGAGATAATCTTTATTTTACATACTTAGGTGATGGAGACGCTTCTCAAACTATTTACTATGCAAAATATAATAACACAGAAATAGACATAGACGATGATGTCAAAAAGAAAATAAAACTTTCCGATTTTGGACTTTCCGGCAAAGTTACAGACTTGGCGGTTCTTGAAGACGGAAC
>DKDI01000026.1 GCA_002449305.1 Treponema sp. UBA6852 | reverse complement strand
GCCCGATAATGACATTAAATTACAAAACTCGACATTTGGGCTAATAGTTCATTCTATTATTCCTATTATTCATGGAGGATTTATGCAAAAATCGATTCAAGCAGCACTTCTTTTTATGCAGGCGGCATTTTTAGTTTCGTGCACTTCTATGCCAGGCAAACCGGACTCAAAAATCACTGCGGAAAACAACAAAGCCGCAAAAGCCATTCCTATAAACAATCCGCTTCCAAAAGGAACTCTTGAACTTATAGACGGATTTGAAGAAGAAAATTTTTGGTATGCCCTGGGCGAAACAAAAAGCGACGACTATTCAACAGATACCGACACCACGGAAGAATGGAGCACTCAAGGAGATTTCTGCGCGCAATGGAGCTTTGCAAAAATTCCACAAAATGCAAAGGCTTCGTTTGCAATAGAAAATCTTGTTCAAAAAGACTGGTCAAGCGCAAAAGTCTTGATTGCAGACATAAACAACACTTGCCAAAATCCGCTTGTAATTCTTTTGGAAACTCAAGGCGGACCACATCACATAATTTCAAGAACACAAGAAATTCTTCTTGGCATAGGCGAAAATATAAATGTCTACTTTGACCTGCTCCATGAAATAACAGATGAAAACGGCAATCAAATTTCCGCCATAACAGAAAAAGACGACATAAGAAGCATTTCTTTTCAAATAAAAGGTAAAAGTTTTTCAGGGTCAGTCTTTCTTGACAACATAAATCTCGTTTACTAATTATCAGACGGAATCATAAGGACAACTGGACGAGACTCCTGCGCAACTATTCCGTAGCCAGTTGCCCTGCATGGCTGTAAAATATATTTTTTTTGCGGCGAATTGCTTTCTTCCAAAGACAATTTATAAACTCCAGAAAAACGCGCGTTGTTTTCAGAATCAGAACGGAACTGAACAAAAGAAGAGCCTTCGTTTTCAAAGCAAGTGTAGCTTCCTGTTTCCAAAAAGCCTTCAGCTTCCATTGAATATTTTCCGTCTTGAAGCTTCACTGTAGAGCCGTCTGGAATTTTCCATGTACCGTCTTTTTTAAAAGCTTCAGAAACGCTAGCTGACTTTGACGAAGCCTTCTGTAAAAACATATTCTTTCCGATTTTTTTATAGTTTCCGTCCCACACCGCGTTTTCACTTATAAGCATTCTAACATCATCTTGAATTCTTATATGAATTTCCTCTGTGCTTTTTAAGCTTATGTCGATTCTGCGCTGAAGATTTTCAATTTCCTGATTTATAGTTGAAAGATAAATTCCGTTGCGCCGGATATTGCTGTGCGCCCATTTGTAAATTTCTTCTGTATCGTCCTTGAAAAAAATAATTTCGCGGGAATCATAGTCAAAAAAAACATAACGCAAGTTTCCGTTCGCTTCTGTCATATACCAAAGTCCGCTCAAAAATTTTGCAAAGGTCGCAACAGTTCCGTCCTGAATCTTCGCAAGCTCTTTTGCCGCAATCCTGCTTCCTGCAACACGGACAGTTCTTGTTTTTACATAGCTGTTTTCTGAATGCTTCCATTCATATTGAATCTGAAGCTGGTCTGCGCTGCCCGGCCGCTCTGAGTCCGAAGTATAAACCCAAATTGGAAAACTTGCGCCATTTGCCTTTGAACGCTCGTAGGCATCGTATCGGTCAAGCTGCTGAATAAAAATCGTTCCATCTCCGCGCAAATCGGCAATCTTTATAAGCGAAAAATTTCCGCCTGTGTTTAAAATAAAAAACGCCTGAAGAATTGAGTCCCCATTATCTGCAAATCCCTGATAAACCAAAGCCGTTCTATGCTCGCCTGTCAAATCCATTCCGGTATAAGAAAAAGTCTGCGCCTGGGAAATTTCTGTGGCAATAACAGCTTTTCGTTCGTAAACAGTTCTCTGCGGATTATAAAGTCCCACCAAAATCGCAAGATACGGACTGTCCATTGTTCTGATTACATTCACCTGGTCATCAAAGCCATCTCCGTCAAAATCCATGCTCACAATGCCAATCAAAGTTTCGTTGTCGTTAAGCGGAATAAGAGAAACAAGCGCGTTATCCTCTTCCATTGAAGAAAACGCTGAATTCTTTTTTTCTTCTGCGGAACTCGACATAGGCACAACAACAGAAGCTGAAGTTTTATTTTTATCTGGCTTATAAAAATAATTCTTTGCAATAAACGCGACAGCTACCGCCGCAACAATCACAATAAAAAGAGCAAGTGTAACTTTTTTCTGCATATAAAAATAATACAAGAGTTGGAAATGATTTTCAAGGCAAAACAAATTTCAACACAGGGCAAACGCATTATAAATAATTTAAGTAAAGTTTGCACGAAGGAACGGTTCCTTGGGCAAAAACACTCTGATTGTTGCGACCGCCTGAGCGGGCAATTCTATAGTTACTTTACAACAATCAGCGTGTAGCGCATTATTGCGCGATTTTGAACCAGGAAACCGTGTCTGGAAGCCAGTTTTATGCTGAATACATTTATACGTGTTTACCCTGAATTTCAACAGGACTGAAACAAAAAAAAGGCTGCCCGATTTATGGACAGCCAGAAAAAGCTAAATGCTTTCTATTTTATTTTTTTGGAAAAAGCTTTTTAAAATCAACAAGAACAAGACTTGAATCTCTTGCGCTGTCAATGTCTGTGATTTTTCCAAGCTTCTTGTAGAATTCTATAAGAGGCTCAGTTTCTTTTCTGTAAACTTCAAGACGGTGAGTTATAGACTCAAGCTTGTCGTCTTCGCGAGTAAAAAGCTCTCCGCCACATTTGTCGCATTTGCCTTCAACCTTTGGAGGCATAAATTTAACATTGTAGTTTGCCTTGCAGTTCTTGCATACACGGCGATTTGAAAGGCGCGCAATAATCAAGTCGTTGTCAACTTCAAAGTTAACAACTTTTACATCGATTCCAAGCTTTTCAAATGCTTCTGCCTGAGGAATTGTGCGTGGAAATCCGTCCAAAATAAAGCCGTTCTTGCAGTCATCTTTCTTGAGTCTGTCTTCCACAATTTCAAGAACAACTTCATCGCTTACAAGTCCGCCGGAATCAAGAATTGCCTTTACTTTTTTTCCAAGCTCTGTCTGGTTTTTGATGTTCTCGCGGAAAATATCTCCTGTGGAAATCTGAGGGATTCCGTATTCTTCAGAAACCTGAGCCGCCAAAGTTCCTTTTCCTGCTCCCGGTGGTCCTAAAAAAATAAAATTCATCTGTTTTACTCCCATAAAATTTTAGCGTGCTTTTATAAAAACACCGCATGATATTATAAATCAAAATTGCCAAATTCTCAACCAAATTTAACAATGTAGTTTTTCTTTTTTCCGCGGCGAAGAACAATCACTTTTCCTTCAATTGCAAGCTGGCTTGTTAAAGGCATATTTTCGTCCGTGGATTTTTCACCATTTAAGGTTATTGAGCCTGCCGCAAGAAATTCTCTTGCCTCGCGTTTGCTTGAAGCGATTTTATTATTTACAAGCACATCAATCAGTTTTTCACCTTCTGAAATTGAAACAGTCGGAACGTCCTTAAATCCAATTTCAATGTCCTTTAAGCTAAGAGACTTCACATTGCCAGAAAAAAGGGAACTGCTTATGTTCACGGCTTTTTCGAATTCTGCTGCTCCGTGCAAATCAGTGATAATTTCACGTGCCAAAGCCTTGTGCGCCTCGCGAAGCTCTGGGTGCTCCTTGTTTTTTGCTTCAAGTTCTTCAATCTGCTCTTTTGAAAGGAAAGTAAAAATCTTAAGGTAGTCAACAACCATTGAATCGTCAACATTCACAAGATACTGATAAAGCTCATAGCTCGAAGTTTTATTCAAGTCAAGCCACAATGCATTTCCCGCGCTTTTTCCAAATTTATTTCCGTACTTGTCCAAAACAAGCGGCATTGTAAATCCGTAGGCTTCCTTGCCTTCAATTTTGCGGATAAGCTCAAGACCTGTTGTTATGTTTCCCCACTGATCCGCGCCTTCGGCCTGAAGAATGCAGTTTTTATTTCTGTAAAGCCACAAAAAGTCATAGCCTTGCAGAAGCGTGTAGGAAAATTCCGCAAAAGTAATTCCTGTTTCCAGACGGCGTGAAATTATATCTTTTGAAA
This sequence comes from Treponema sp. UBA6852, assembly GCA_002449305.1. GTDB lineage: Bacteria > Spirochaetota > Spirochaetia > Treponematales > Treponemataceae > Treponema_D. Next base: position 6,992 of record DKDI01000026.1, on the reverse strand, counting down.
GCATATAGCTTACGTTTATGTATTTTCCAATGTCGCGCAAAAATTCAAGGAAAGTATAATCTTTTGTCCAGTCATAGTTGTTTACAATTTCCGCCTTTCCTTCAAAAATCCTGTCAACCTGGCTTTTTATTCCCGCAAGATTTTTTTCAAGAGTTTCATGACTGATTATTTCACGTTCTGCTGTAGGACGAGGATCGCCAATAAGACCTGTAGAGCCGCCCACCAAAAGAATCGGATGATGACCTGCACGCGCAAGACGCTTCGCTGTTACCAAAGACGAATAATGCCCCAAGTGAAGGCTGTCTGCTGTAGGGTCTGTTCCCCAGTAAAATGTGATTTTTTCATTGTTAAGCTTGTCTGCAATGTCTTCCCCGGCAACATCTTTAACAAGTCCACGCCACTGAAGCTCCTCAAAAAATGTCATTTCCTACTCCAAGTTAAATGAATACTGATTTTTATATGTTCCAAAAGACTATCACTTTTTCCTATGAGTTTCTAGTAAAAATGCATAAAAAAAGCTCCTGCGCAAAACAGGAGCAAACGGTTCCTACGGGAATCGAACCCGTCTTTCGACCTTGAGAGGGTCACGTCCTAGCCGATAGACGAAGGAACCTAAACAAAAAAAGCCAGACTAGCAGTCCAGCTTATATTCCCCAAGGAGGATTCGAACCCCCACAGTGAGAACCAGAATCTCAAGTGCTACCATTACACAATCGGGGAATGCAATGTGCATATAAAATACAAGGTCATAAAAAAAAAGTCAATAGCAAAACATTGTTTTTATTGAATTTTTTTAGCCATTGAAGATTTTGTTTATTTGACAAATTGTAATACATCGATTACATTGTATTACAGAGAGGTATAATTATGGCAATGACCGCAACCGCAACTTTTAGAACAACACCAGAACTTAAAAGCAGAATGGACTTTCTTGCAAAAGAAACCCACAGACCAACAAGTTTCTATTACAACCTTCTGCTTGAAGATTATCTTGAAGATTTGGAGGACATATATCTTTCTGAAAAAATCCTTGAAGACATAAAAAGCGGAAAAGAAAAGACAATTCCAGCTGAAGAAGTATATAAGGAACTTGGAATTTGAAAATAGAATATACATCAAGTGCAAAAAAGGAACTTAAAAAACTTGACAGGCAAATTCAAATAAAGATAAAAAATTATCTTAATGAAATTGCAAGCCTTGAAAATCCTCGCTCACGAGGAAAAGCACTTGTAGGAAATTTATCGCATTTATGGCGATATAGAGTCGCAGACTACAGATTAATTTGCGACATTCAAGATGAAAAAATTCTTGTTACAGTTTTACGTATTGGACATAGAAAAGAAATCTACAAAAACTAAGCAAAATACTTTTATTCTGTTGTGCAGTGCTCCACACTTCCCTGCCCGGCTGTTTTTCCGTTTTTAAGCATTTCTTCCATTGTGTGCCAGCCAAGAACTGCGCACTTTACGCGTGCAGGCATTTTACTGATATTTTTTAGGCTTGCAGCTTCATCAAGTTCTTCCAAAGCACTGTCATCTTCAATCTTGCCGTAAATCATGTCCATAAAAAGTGAAGCAAGGCGCAAGGCTTCATTCTTTGGCTTTCCAATTATGTCATCAAGCATCATGTCTACAGAAGCCTGGCTTACAGCGCATCCAGAGCCGTTAAAGCTTCCTTCTGAAATTATTCCGTTATCATCAATTTTGAGCTGAAGATAAATATTGTCTCCGCAGCTAGGATTCACGCCTTGCAATGTAAATGTAGGATTTTCCATAACGCCCTTGTGAGTCGGGTTCAAATTATGCTCGTTAAGAATTTCCTGATAAAGCGATTTCAAATCCATGTTAATACCTCAGTTTTTAATTGCCTTTATTCTTTAAATCCCATCCAGCAGCGGACAAGCTTTAGTTTTTCAAGAAAAATTTCAACTTCTTGCTGTGTATTGTAAAAGTAGCAGCTTGCGCGCGCAGTTGAGCCTACTCCAAGTTTCTGCATCAAAGGCTGGGCGCAATGATGTCCTGCCCTGACCGCAATTTTTTCTGTATCAAGAATAGAAGCAATATCATGCGGATGCACGCCGTCAATGGTAAAAGTAACAATTCCGCAATGCTTTTTATAGTCATCGTTCCCGATTATGTGAAGATAAGGAATTTTTTTCATTCCCTCAATCATCGTCTGGGCAAGAGAATCGTCGTTTTTTTCTATATTATCAAGCCCGATTTCCTGAATATATTCTATCGCCTTTGCAAGCGCAACAGCTCCACCAGCGTTTACAGTTCCGGCTTCAAATTTATGCGGAACTTCTGCAAAAGTCGCAGTCTCGCGGGTAACATATTCAATCATTTCTCCGCCGCGCAAAAAAGGCGGAAGTTTTTCAAGCAGCTGTTTTTTACCATAAAGAGCGCCAATTCCCATAGGAGCACAAAGCTTATGCCCCGAAAAAGCAAAAAAGTCCACGTCCAATGCCTGCACATCGATTTTTTTATGAGGCGCGCTCTGAGCTCCATCCACAACAACGTAAGCCCCCTTTCCGCCGTTTCCAACTTCATGAGCATAGCTTGCGATTTTTTCTATAGGATTTGTTATTCCAAAGACATTGCTAACCTGCGCAACCGCAACAATTTTTGTCTTGGAATTTATTTTAGCTTTTATTTCCTGCTCCGAAATTTCTGCGGAAGAATCGCACTCAAGCCACACAAGTTTCGCGCCTTTTGCATTGCAGACCATCTGCCACGGAAGAATATTCGAATGATGCTCCATGCAGCTTACAACAATTTCGTCCCCAGACTGAACTTCAGAAAGACCAAGAGTGTATGCAACAAGATTCAGGCTTTCAGAAGCATTGCGCGTAAAAATAATTTCCGCAGGCTCGCTAGCATTAAGGAATTTTGCAACAAAAGATCTTGCGTTTTCATAGTCATCAGTTGCCCTTATGCTCAAAGCGTAAAGTCCGCGCAAAGGATTGGCGTTGTTTTTTCTGTAAAAGTCAGCTTCCGCCTGAATTACACATTCCGGCCTATGAGTTGTAGCCGCGCTGTCCAAGTAAATAAGCCCTTCGTTTTCTGGCTGGCTGAATATCTTAAAATCGCTGCGTATTTCTTGTGCACTGAACATAGTTTCCTCGTTATATAATCGCTTCAACAAAAGAATTGATTTCTTCCACAAGGCTTTCATCAGGAATAAACCGTGAAACCTTTGAAACCTTTGCCTTTGTCAAAAGCTCTCTCGCAGTCTTTTCGTCAACTCCGCGGCTCTGCATATAGAAAAGTTTTTCCATGTCAACTTTGCCAATTGAACATCCGTGGCGGCCTTCAACAGCTTCTTCATCGCAAAGAATAACAGGAAGGCTTTTGTTCACAACATCCGGGCTAAGCAAAAGAACATCCTCCTGCTCGTCTCCCACAGAATCTGCGCAGCCTTTCTTAAAGCCGATTGTGCCTCTCCAAGTTTTTTTAGCATTTTCAAGCAAAACTCCGTCTACAGAAAAACGGCTTTCACTGTATTTTCCAGTCTGAAGCGCAACCTGGTTCATGTCAAGAAAAGATTCGCCTTTTACAACATAAGCTGCTCTTCCCAAGAAACGGCTCTTATACCCTTCAAGACTGTTAAAAGTTCCGCTGAACGTTTTGTTTGCGCCAAGCTCAAGCTCTGTGATTTCTATAGCCGCATTGTCATTACACTTTGAACCAATTGAATTAAAATGCACAACGTTTTTTCCAAGTAAGTTCACGCAGCAAATATGCACGTGCGAATTTTCCTGTGCAAGAACACGGATTCTAACTCCAAGCTGAGCATTCAAAATGTCCGCTTCACTTTTATAGACAAAAATATAAGAAGCCTGCGCGTTTTCCTTTGCCTGGATTACAATATCGCAAACAGAAGCTTCGTTTTCCTGCGCAAAAAACTCAATTTTTTGAACCTGATTTTTGGATTCCGCCGTAAAAAGCAAAGTCTTTATTCCGTTTTTCTGCAAAAGAGAATCAAACTTCTTATCAAAGCCTTCTCCAAGCCCGGTTTTTATTGAATCATATAAAGCAGAATTTTCAATTTCTTTTGCGCCGGAAACTGCACCACAAGACTTAAATTCACTGCTAAACTCAAGGCGAGCCATATTTATATTCAGAAAATTCCAAGTGAGGCTCGGAAACTGATTTACGTCTATTTCAAAATTTTCCATTCACTAGCCCCTTACATGCTGCCTTTCATTTCAAGCTGAATCAAATTGTTCATTTCAACTGCATACTCAAGCGGAAGTTCCTTGCTTACAGGATTCGCAAAGCCTGAAACAATCATTGCCCTTGCATCTTCCTCGCTGATTCCGCGGCTCATAAGATAAAAAATCGCCTTGTTGGAAATACGGCCAATCTTTGCTTCGTGCCCGATGTCGCAGTCATCTGTCATTACATTCATTGCAGGAACTGTGTCGCTGCGGCTTTCGTCATCAAGCATAAGCGAAGAGCAGTCAACGCTCGCCTTTGAGTTTTTTGCGCCTTTGTTCACGACAATAGAACTTCTGTAAGTGCACTCTCCGCCGCCTTTTGAAATGGACTTGGTGTTTATTACAGTCGAAGTGTTTTTTCCAATGTGAACCATCTTTGCGCCGGTATCAAGATTCTGTCCTTTGCCTGCAAAAGTTATTCCAGTAAATTCAACGCTTGAATTGTCGCCCTTTAAAATTGTAGTCGGATACAAATATGAAATGTGGCTTCCAAAGCTACCGGAAACCCATTCCATACGTCCGTTTTCCTCAACAATGGCGCGCTTGGTATTCAAGTTGTACATATTCTTTGACCAGTTTTCAATTGTTGAATAGCGCAGCCGGGCATTTTTCTTTACATAAAGCTCAACGCAGCCTGCATGAAGATTCGCAACATTGTACTTTGGAGCGGAACAGCCTTCTATAAAGTGCAAGTCCGCGCCTTCATCCACAATAATCAATGTATGCTCAAACTGGCCAGCTCCAGCCGCATTCAGCCTGAAATATGACTGCAAAGGAATTTTTACCTTTACATTTTTTGGAACATAGACAAAGCTTCCGCCACTCCAAACAGCACCATGAAGAGCCGCAAATTTATGGTCAGACGGAGGAACAAGGTGCATAAAATATTCCTTTACCATTTTGCCCCATTCTTCGCTTTTTAAAGCAGACTCAAAATCAGTGTAGATTACGCCCTGCTCCGCAACTTCCTTTATAACATTGTGGTAAACAACTTCGCTGTCGTACTGCGCTCCCACTCCGGCAAGGCTTTCACGCTCCGCTTCTGGAATTCCAAGCTTTTCAAAAGTATCTTTTATATCTTTTGGAACATCAGCCCACTTTGCAGCCATTTCAGTCTTAGGCTTTACGTAAGTTACGATTTTTTGAATGTCCAAATCGCGGATGTCAGGTCCCCAGTCAGGCTCATTTATCTCATTGAACAAATGAAGGCTCTTTAAGCGGAACTCTTTCATCCATTCAGGGTCGCTTTTTTCTTCGCTTAGCTTTTGGACAATCGAATCGTCAAGACCTGCGCGTATTTTATAAAAGTCCTTGTCGCTTTCCTCGTAGCGAAAGTCATAAAGAGAACGGTCAATATCTGAAACTTTTGTTTTTTCTTCGCCCATAAACAATTTTCCTGATTAAAGTCCACCGTTGGTAGCGTTCATCTTTACAGCGTCCATTGCGGCTTTTGCAGCGGCGGCAAGCTGTTCCTTGCGCTCGGCATCTTTTATTTCCTGCGGAATAAAGCCGTCAAATCCTTCCTCGTTTATCTTCTGAACAAGGCTTCCGTCTCCAGTATGAACAAGCTGGCCTTTTACAATAATATTAGTTTTGTCCACGGAAAGATTTTCAAGAATTCTAGTTGAATGGGTTATTACAATCAAAGAGCCGCCGGAAGCTTCCATATATTTTTTTATTCCCTCGGAAACAATGCGGCAGGCATCAACATCAAGTCCAGAGTCTGTTTCATCAAGAATGGCAAGCTTAGGCTTAAGCATCAAAAGCTGCAAAATTTCGCTCTTCTTTTTTTCTCCACCGCTGAATCCAACGTTCAAATCGCGCGAAGCATAGCTGTGATCCATTTTTAGCAGATCCATGTTTTTTTCAAGTTCGCGGCTAAACTGCATGAGTTTTACCTTCTGGCCTGTAACCTGCTGCATGGAAGAACGGATAAACGATTCAAGCGAAACACCCGGAACTTCAAGCGGTTCCTGAAAGCTAAGAAAAATGCCTGACTTTGCCCTTTTGTCTGCGGAATCAGATGTGATGTCCTGCCCGTTAAAGATAATTTTTCCGCCGGTTACAGAATATTCAGGGCTTCCCATCAAAGTATAGCCCAAAGTTGATTTTCCAGCTCCGTTCGGTCCCATAAGAACATGGATTTCTCCGGGAGCAACGTCCAATGAAATATTTTTAAGAATCTGTTTTTCGCCAACAGATGTGCACAAATCTTGAATTGAAAGCAGCGGTTCTGCCATAAAGTTCCTCATTTTAAATGTAGTAGGCTTTTTAAACAAAAGTTCTAAAAAGTTCTCATGTATGCCTAAAATATACTGATATTATAGGAAAATTGCAATGTTTGGGAATAGACAGATGCACATTGCTCAGATCCGCGACAAAATCATCGTTGCCATCGTCGTCTTTCTCTGCAATCCTGATTTTTGCTGTCGCTCCGTCTGCAATGTCTGTTACATCGGCGCAAAGATAAACCTCATCGCCGATCAGGGCTTTTGTTATTGTCCTGCCGCTTATATCTTCCCAGCGCGGGTTTACGATTGATGGGTTCTTTTCTTCTACGTTGCTTTCTTCTGTGTCGGTCTGCGTTTCCGCCTGACTTCTGTCCTCTGAAACTGCAACTGGTTTTGCTTCCTGTGTGTTTGCACTCCGGCTGTCTATCCGTTCCCTGTCGATTTCGCTTATGCTTCTGTTGCTGCTTACTCCGCAGAAGTTTCTTTTAAGATGGCACGTTGTGAAGTATCCGTCCTGGACGCTGAAGTCGTGCTCGACAGAG
>DKDI01000027.1 GCA_002449305.1 Treponema sp. UBA6852 | reverse complement strand
CTTTCAAGTGCCCCCCCCGGACGACTCTCCGTGGGGGCTTTCTTTTCCCCATCCGTGGCACTGCCAGCGCGCAACGGCATTTAGTTTCATCTTTTAAAAAGCTATGATTTTTAACTTGCTCTTAATTGACAACATTTCATTATTTATAGTATTATTCTCGAATCGGAGGTTTTAAATTGAAAAACTTAGTTAAATGTGTAGCTGTTGCTTTTTCAGTAATAGCACTTGCTTCATGCGGAACAACAAAAGAAACTGTAAAAGTTGTAACAGGAGCTTATGAGCGTTTGGATTGGCAGGGAAGAGCTACAGGCGCAGAAGTACCGAATTGGGTTGTTGCTGTAGGTGACAATAACAAAAGACAGATTGTAAAAGAACTTGATCTTGATGGCTATATGGTTTGGAGCTTCAACTCAAACGGTCCGGATTTGGATTTCCTCCAGAACTGGACAGATAAAGTTGAACTTCAGAGCAATGTTGCGCAGTCTATCAGCACTTCAATTGGACGTGCTACAGAAGCTTCTTTGAAAGCAGAACAGAGCATTGATACAACAAAAAGCGACAAGGCTCTCAAAGATGTTACAACAGTTCTTTCAAATGTACGTGTAAACGGTCTTGAAAAAATCGCTTCATACTGGATTAAGAGCCGCTTCTCTGAATCTGCAAAACCAAAGGCTGATTCTGATTACAAAACAATGTATACATACTATTCAGTATGGGCTTTGAAGAGCGACTTGTATCAGAGACAGATTAATGCAGCAATGCAGGATCTTCCTGAAAACACAGCACAGGATCCTCTTCTTATGAAACTCATCACAAGATCAATCGAAAAGACTATTCTTAATGAGGATTCAGGTTCAGATGCAAATGTAAGTTCTATATCTTATGATGCAGAAACAGATACAGTAAAATATGATGATGAAGAGCCTGGAGCTGAATTCTAAATGAAGAAGTTTGCTTTTTTGTTTGCAGCTGTTTTTAGTGGCCTTATGATGGTTTCATGCGGAAGTACAAAAGTTTCTCGCGTTGATTCTGATGAGGTCATTGATTTAGACGGCTACTGGAATGAATCTGATGTTCGTATCGTTTGTGATTCACTTATTGAAGAATGTATAAGTTCTCCTAGAATTGCAAAGTTTGAAGGACAACAGGGACATGCTCCAGTTGTTATAATTGATTCTATACGCAATCAGAGCAGCGAGCATATTGACACTTCAATTGTCGAAAAGAAATTTCAAACTGCAATAATTAATTCTGGTGTTATGGAATTTGTTTCTAGCAGCACAGAAAGACAGGCGCTTAGAGAGGAAAAGGCTGATCAGGCTGACCATTCAACTTACGATACTGCAAAAGAAATGGATCAGGAAACTGGAGCTGACTTCATGCTTAAAGGTTCTGTTAAGACAATTGTTCAGTCTGCTGGCGATAAAACTGTAAGAACTTACTATGTTTATGCAGAGTTGCATGACATTAAAACAAATAAAATTGTTTGGATGGCAGAAAATGACAGCATAAAGAAAGTTATTAAACGTCAGAAAGCAAAGCTCTAATTTGCACAAAACAGGCATCTTCAGAATTTTCTGGAGATGCCATTTACTTTTAATCGGAGAAGTTTTCATGAAAAAGCTCTCGCTTCTTTCTTTGCTTTTTGTATTTTTTTTTCTAGCTGGATGCGCTTCTACAAAAGTTGATTTAGAAGCTGAAAAATATTTTTCCGAAGAAAATTATTCAGCGTGCGCTTCCGTTATTCAAAAATCAATAAATAAAAAAAATCCGCCGATAGACAAAGCTCTTGATGTGGCGATTCTAAATCATTATTCAAAAAATTATTTGCAGTCCTCAAAAGATTTTAATCAGACTGACCGTCAAATAGAAGATGCTTACACAAAAAGCATTTCAAAAACGACTGGCGCAGTTTCCTTAAATGAAAATATTTCTGACTATACTGGAAATGTTTATGAATATCTTTTGTTAAATGCGTTTAATTCTTTGAATTACTACAACATGGGTGAATTTGATGAAGCTCTTGTTGAAATCAGAAAAATTGAAAATAAACAAAAGGAATATATTTCAAAATATGGCGAGCTTGCTTTGCAGGATTTGGATGTAGATACTGAAACTCTTGCCGACTCTGCAAAGACAATGAATGTAAATATGCGTGAAGTTTATAGGCATACTCCGCGCAAACCTACGGAAGCAGATGTCTATAAAGATTCTGCATTTGCACATTATCTTGCGGCATTGATGTATATTCAAGATAAAAGTGGAACTCCAGAACTTCATGTTCGGGAATATGAAGCGATAAACCGCGGCGTAAAATGCGCTTCTTTGCGAGACGACTTGAAAATTCCTTCTGGAATGGGAAGACTGGATTTTGTTTCGTTAGCTGGAAAAATTATTCGCCGTAAAGAAGGAACTGTTTATTTTCCAAGTTTCGCGGCAAATGGAACTCCAATTTTTTTAACTTCTGTAACGATTGGAGGCATTACGATTCCGGCTTTCAGGCTGAAATATGTTTATCCTTATGTTGAAGCAGATGAAAACGGCAATATTATAAAACCTAGCGATTCAATTTCTTCTATAAAAGTTACGCTTTCTGATGGAAGCACTGTACGGCTTAATCTTATTGAATGGTTTGATGAGGCTGTTCAAAAAGATGTTGCTTTAAAAGCCCGCAAGGATTTTATAAGAAGTATATTCCGCAGCACAACAAAAAAAGCTGCTGCTGTAACTTCTGCCGCTGTCGCTATACGAGCTACTCCTGAAAAGTTCCGGTCAATTACAGAAATTGCAGTTACAAAAGCTCTTGATGCTGTGGATTTTGCTGAAACTGCGGATATTCGCCAATGCCGTTATTTTCCGAGTTTTGCGGCTGGCGGAGGTTTTACGTTGAAGCCTGGAATTTATTCAGCGAAGGTTGAATATTTTGATACAAATGAAAATCTTGTCGGAACAGAGACTTTTGAGAATTTAGAAGTAACTGCTGGCCGTCCGACTATTGTGGAGTCAATATGTATAAAATAACTAATTTTTTTGTTTTGCTTGTTTGCGGAATTTCAGTTTGTTTTGCTGCCCGCGTAAAAGAGCCTGTCTGGGTAAGTGTTCCGAAAAAAGTTTATGATCCTGAAAAATATCTTTCTTATGTTGGAAAAGCAAAAGACAAATCTCAGGCAGAACTCCTTGCGGTTGAAGGAATCGCCTCTGTTTTTGAGCAGAATGTTGCTTCGGCTTCTGTGTCTTCTTCAAGAATGGAACAGGCGAGCAATGAAGGAAAAGTTGCAATTGCAAAGGCTCAGAATTTCAATTCAAAGATAATGCGAAAAGTCGATGTTGATTCTCTTGTTGGCATTGAAATCAAAGAATATTGGACTGATGCTGAAAAAAACATTTATGTTATTGCGGTTCTTGACAAGCCGAAAACTTCGCTTCTTTATTCTAATATGATTGAAAAAAACAATGCGGAAATCAAAAAACTTTTGAATGGCGAAACTGATGATGAATTTTCTTTTGAAAATTATGCGCGGATTGACTTTGCGCGTGAAATTTCTGTTTTAAATGAAAAATATCTTTCACGCCTTTCTGTTATAGATTTTGATAAGGCTTCCGAATTAGAAAAACAGACTGAGAGTGCCGCTGATATAAATGCGATGCTTCTTCAGATTGCAAAACAAATTCCTGTTTATGTTTATTTTCAGAATGATCCTGACGGCAGGGCTCGTTCCGCTTATGCAAAAATGCTGAATTCGTTTGGATTCAGAACTTCGCAGGAAAAAAATGAACGCTATTCGTTTACAGGAAGCATGAGTTTTGAACAGAATATTCCAAAGGACAAAAGTTCAGTGCAGTGCAGATACACTTTTAAAGCTGATTTGAAGGATTCTGCATTTGTGCAAAATCTTTTTACGCTTTCATTTGACGGAAGAAATTCCAGCAATTCTTATTCTGATGCCCAGAACCGTGCTATGCGTGCTATTGAAGCTCGTGCGGCAGGAAATTCCACAGAAGAATTTAGAAAATTTTTGCAGAATATTGTAGTTCATTATTGACAAATAAATACATTTTCTGTAATATATTTATACATTCGTAACTGAATGCTCCCTTAGCTCAGTCGGTAGAGCAATGGACTGTTAATCCATGTGTCGCTGGTTCAAGCCCAGCAGGGGGCGCATATAAGGCAGCTGTTTTGGCTGTCTTTTTTGTTTTAAATTTGCAGTTAAAATTTGTTTTTTTCTTGAATTTTTATTATATTTATTGGCAATCAAAAAATTTTAAAATGTAGAACTTTTTTCGCTTGATTTCTTATTTTTATTGAAGATTTTCAGCTTGAAAAGTTTTGGAGTAAAATCATGGCAAAGTATCAGTTTCAGACGGAAGTTAATCAGCTTTTAAAACTTATTATTCATTCAATGTATTCAAACAAGGATATTTTTCTGCGTGAAATTGTTTCGAATGCTTCGGACGCGCTGGATAAATTAAAATATCTTACAGTTTCTGATGATAAATATAAGGACATTCCTTTTAATCCGCGCATAGATATTTCATTCAATGAAGAAAAAAAGATTCTTTCAGTTCAGGATTCTGGAATTGGAATGGACGAAGAAGATCTTACAAATAATTTGGGAACAATCGCACGTTCTGGAACAAAAGCTTTTATCGATATGCTTTCTAAAAACGGAACTGGATCTTCAGATTTGATTGGACAGTTTGGTGTTGGGTTTTACAGCGCATTTATGGCGGCAAGCAAAATTGATGTTTACACAAGAAAAGCTGCCGGCGATGGAAAAGTTCTGCACTGGTCAAGCGATGGAACAAATTCCTACGAAATTGAAGAACTAACAGAAAAATCAGAAGCCTACTGCCAGTATGGATTTGACAAGGCTGAAACTGTAGGTTCCGTTATTGAAATTCATTTGAATGACGATTCTAAAGATTATGCTTCAAGATGGAAAATTGACGAACTTATAAAAAAATATTCAAATCACATTGCTTTCCCGATTTATCTTCATTATGTTCAGACAAAGTATGACAAGGACGGAAAAGCTGAAGGAACTGAAAATAAAGTTGAGCAGGTGAATTCTGCCAGTGCGCTTTGGAAGCGGAACAAGAGTGAGCTTAAAAAAGAAGACTACAATGACTTTTATAAGACAATCAGCCATGACGGAACAGATCCGCTTATGTACGTTCACACCCATGCGGAAGGAACTCAGGAATACACGACTTTGTTTTATGTTCCACGCACTGCGCCGTTCGATATGTATCAGGCTGATTATAAAAGCGGTGTTAAACTTTATGTAAAGCGCGTTTTTATAACTGACGATGACCGTGAGCTTTTGCCGTCTTATTTGCGTTTTATCCGCGGCGTTATTGATTCAGAAGACTTGCCTTTGAATGTGAGCCGTGAAATTCTTCAGCAAAACAGGATTCTTGAAACTATAAAAACTCAGTCTGTAAAAAAACTTCTAAGTGAATTCAAAAAACTTGGTGACGAGGCAAAAAAACTTGAGGCAAAAACTGACCTTTCTGATGATGAAAAAGAAACTGTTGAAAAATGGCACGATTTTGTAAAGTCGTATAACCGTCCTTTGAAGGAAGGCCTTTATTCTGATTTTGCAAACCGCGATGAAATTGCCGAGATAATCCGTTTTAAGTCAACTGCAGATGAAGGCAATGGCGAAAACAAATGGACAAGTTTTGCAGATTATGTTCAGCGCATGAAACCTGATCAGAAATCAATTTACTATATCAGCGGAAGTGATGAAAAAAATCTACGCTCTTCTCCGTTGCTTGAGGCTTATAAAAAGAAAGGGTTTGAAGTTCTTATTATGGCGGATGACATAGACGATATTGTTATTCCTGCATACGGAAAATACAAAGACTTTGAGCTGAAAGCAGTGAACCGCGCCGGAAGTGATGAAGAGCTTGGAGTCGACAAGGAAGAGGCTAAGAAAAAAGAGGAAGCGTTCAAACCTGTTCAGGAAAAAATAAAGAAAGCTCTTGAAGGCCGTGTAAAGGATGTTGTTCTCTCAAAGCGTCTTTCTGATAGTCCGAGCTGCATTGTTGTGGATGAAAATGACCCGAGCCTTCAGATGGAACGCATGATGAAAGCAATGGGACAAGGCGGTGGAGATTTTGTAAAGCCGATTCTTGAAATAAATGCAGACCACGCGATTGTAAAAAAACTGGAAGGTTCTGTTTCGGAAGACTTTATAAAAAATGTAAGCGAAGTTCTTCTTGATCAGGCGCTTCTTGTAAGCGGAGCGGAATTAAAAGATCCGGCTGATTTTGTAAAATCACTGAATTCTTTACTTGCTGAATAAATTGCATAAAAAGGCTTTCCAGTTTTTCTGGAAGGCTTTTTGCTTTTTTAATGAAAAATCATTTGTAACGATAATTGCGCATTTTTATTTTTTAGATATGGAAAAAATTGAAACTCCTGATGAGTATTTAGTGGAACACGACAACGATCATTTGCAGGGAAAAGAACTTGCAAAAATTTCGTCATTGAACGAAATCAATTCGATGAATCCCAATGACTTTATAAAAATGGCTTTTGAATTTCAGAAGCTTATGATGATTTATGAAAGCGCAATAAAGCAGGTTGTTACAAAACTTGAAATTTTAAACAAAGAGTATAAAGTTACAGGCAGAAGAAATCCGATTGAAACAATAAAGTCCAGAATAAAATCTCCAGAAAGCATTGCTGAAAAACTCGAAAAGCGGAAGTTGCCGTTTACATTTGAGTCCATGACAGAAAATCTTACTGATGTTGCTGGCGTTCGTGTAATCTGCCCTTACATTTCAGATATTTACACAATAAAAGACATTCTTTTAAAGCAGCCGGATATAAAACTTCTGAAGGAAAAAGATTACATAAAAGAGCCCAAGGAGTCCGGCTATAGAAGCCTGCATATTGTTGTTGAAACAATTGTTTACCTTTCTAATACTGAGCACAGAGTTCCTGTTGAAATTCAGCTTAGAACGATTGCAATGGATTTTTGGGCGAGCCTTGAGCATGAGCTTAGATACAAGACTGAATCGCATATTCCAGCCGGAATTCGCCGCGAGCTTTTAAGATGCGCAGAAACAATTGCAATGACCGATCGCGAAATGGAAGAAATTGCAATTGAACTTCAGGCTTTGGATTAGTTTGCTAGATGTTTTCTTTTGAATTCTTGGCATTACTAGAAAATTTTTTTTTTCTATAGTATGATATGCTTGTCTTAGAAATTTCCGTTTGGTGATTTTTAGATAAAAATCTTATATCAACTGCGCATTTGATTGCAGATGCGTTTAAAAAGTCAAGATTTTGTTCGTTGGCTTTTTGGGAGATTCAATTGTCAGAATTACATGAGTCCGGTGAAGACTATCTTGAGGCAATTCTTAGATTAAAAGAAGAAAATGGAGTTGCAAGATCCGTTGATGTTGCAAAGCGTCTTGGTGTTTCCAAGCCTAGTGTAAGCCGGGCGATGAGCATTTTGGGCGAAAACGGATATATTACAACTGGCCATATTGGTTCTCTTGAATTGACTGAAAAAGGACAGAAAAAGGCCGAGTCCGTTTATGCGCGCCATGTTCTTCTCACAGATTTTCTTGTAAAAATTACTGGCGTTGACAAAGCTCATGCGGAAGAAAATGCGTGCAGAATTGAGCATGATATTGATGAAGATATAAAAGACGGAATTCAAAAATGGATGGAGCAAAATAAATAAAATGTCAGACGTAAATGGAAAAAATCATGGCACATTGACTGGCGACAATCACGCTGCTCTTTGGAGCGGAAGATTTGCAGAAGGACCGGATGCCGCTGCGGTTGAGTTTGAAACTTCTATCCGTGTTGATGAAAGAATGGCTCTTGATGATATTCACGGTTCGATTGCCCATGCGCAAATGCTTGGCGAGCAGAAAATAATTTCAAAATCAGAAAGTTCTGAAATTGTAAAAGGTTTAAAATCAATTGAAAAGGATTTGCTTTCCGGCGAGTTGAAAATTGATTATAGCGCGGAAGATATTCATTCATTTGTTGAAGCCGTTCTCACAGACCGCATTGGTGAGCCTGGAAAAAAACTTCATACAGGACGCAGCCGAAATGATCAGATTGCGCTGGACGAGCGTCTTTATTTGCGCCGCATGATTCCTTGCATTCAGAATGAAATTTTAACTCTTATAAAAACTCTTTCTGAAATTGCTTCAAAAAATAAAAAATCCTTGTTGACAGGTTATACTCACATGCAGCATGCCCAGCCTGGAACTTTGGCGCAGCATCTTTTGGCGTGGGCTTCTATGCTTGTGCGCGATTGGGAACGTCTTGAAGATTCACTTAAGCGCATTGAAAAATCTCCACTTGGCTCTGGAGCTTTGCAGGGAAGCACTTTGCCTCTTGACCGTGAGCTTGTTGCAAAGAAACTTGGATTTTCTGGAGTTACTGAAAATTCCTTGGACACAGTTTCTGACAGAGACTATTGCATAGAATTCACTTCGGATTTTGCATTGCTTCAAAGCCACTTAAGCCGGATGTGCGAAGAAATTGTATTGTGGTCGACAACAGAATTTTCGTTTGTTGAGCTAAGTGAAAAATGGTCAACTGGCTCTTCAATTATGCCGCAGAAAAAAAATCCAGACTTTGCTGAATTAATCCGCGGAAGAACAGGAAAAGTTTACGGCGATTTGATAAATCTTCTTACAATGGTAAAAGGTCTTCCGCTTGCTTATGACCGGGATTTACAGGAAGACAAAGAGCCTTTGTTTGATGCTTTTGACACTGTTGAGGCGAACCTAAAAGTTTTTACAGCAATGATTTCTTCTGCAAAATGGAATCTTGAAAAAATGGCGGCAAGCTGTGAAGGCGGTTTTGCAAATGCCACGGATTTAGCTGAATATCTTGTGCGCAAGGGAGTTCCGTTTAGAACGGCGCATGGAATTTCTGCAAAAGCTGTTCGCATGGCAATTGATGCAGGACTTTCAAAAATTGAAGATTTGTGCGTGGAGGAATTTAAAAAATGTTCTCCGCTGATTGAAGATGACGTTTATGAAATTCTTTCACCGGAAGCCTGTGTGGAAAATAGAAAGACAATCGGTGCGCCTTCTTCTGAATCAACTTCAGTTCAAATAAAAGCTTTGATTGCATTTTGTAAAAAAGGCTTAAAAAAATAATTTTAGGAGTTTTCAAAATGAAAAAAATTGTTGCAGTTATTTGTGGACTTATGGTTTGCCTTTCAATGGCGAGCGCAAAAAAGAAATCATCTGGAAAATTTGTTCTTGGACTTGATGATTCATTTCCGCCGCTTGGATTCCGCGATAAAAATAATGAAATTGTAGGCTATGACATTGACCTTGCCCGCGAAGTTGCATCTCGTCTTGGACTTGAGCTTGTTTGCCAGCCGATTGACTGGTCCACAAAAGAAATGGAGCTTAACACTGGAAAAATCGACTGCATTTGGAATGGACTTACTTTAACTGAAGAAAGAAAACGCGCAATGGCTTGCTCTGAACCTTACCTTGCAAATGCGCAGGTCGTTGTTGTCCGCAATGATGGCGAGATAAAATCGCTTGCAGATTTAAAAGGAAAAAAAGTCGGAGTTCAGGCTGGTTCTTCTGCGCAGGAAGCAATTGACGGTGCGCCAGATTTCAAAAAAAGCCTAAAGGAAATTGTTGAGTTCAAAGAAAATGTTACTGCTCTCAACGACCTTGAATTTGGAAATCTTGATGGAGTTGTAATGGATTTGGTTGTGGCCGGATATAGCATTACGCAGGGAAAGAAGCCGCTTGTTATTCTTGATGAAACCCTTGCTCCTGAAGAATACGGAATTGCATTCAGCAAAAAAAACAAGTCTCTTCGCGATAAAGTTCAAAAAACACTTTTGGAAATGCAGGCTGACGGAACTGTTGCAAAAATTTCAACAAAGTGGTTTGGCTCTGATATTTCCACAATCGGAAAATAATTATATTTTGTAAAATGTTTTTGCGTCTGGAAAAATTCCGGGCGCATTTTTCTAAAGTAAAATTTAAATGATTGAATTTTTATCTGAATATTTTCTAAGAATCAAAATTGGAAATCTTCTTGTTGTAATGCTCCAGAGCACTTGCGTCAGCTTGGAAGTTTTTTTTCTTACTCTGATTTTTTCTGTTCCGCTTGCGCTTTTTATTTGCTTCGGAAGAATGTCGGCTGTAAAAATTGTGGCTGGAGTTACAAATCTTTTTCTGCTGATAATCCGCGGAACGCCCCTTATGCTTCAGCTTATTTTCGTTTATTTTGCGCCCCAGATGATTTTTGGAATTGGCTTTGACAGATTTACGGCTGCGATTGTGGCGATGGTTATAAATTATGCGGCGTATTTTGCGGAAATTTACCGTGGAGGAATTCAGTCCATTCCGTTTGGTCAGTATGAAGCTGCAAAAGTTTTGGGCTTTACAAAGAATCAGACTTTCTTTCGAATTATAATTCCGCAGGTTGTAAAACGCATAATTCCGCCAATGGGAAACGAAGTTATTACTCTTGTAAAAGACACTGCGCTTGTTCAGGTTTTGGGCGTGGCTGAGCTTTTTCACGTTGCCCAGACTCAGAGCGGACGTCTTGTTAGTGTTATGCCGCTTTTTATTGCAGGTGTTTTTTATTTTGTAATGAACTGGGCTGTTTCTAAAGCATTTGACTTCACGGAGAAAAAACTTGGATACTACAAATAGTGAAATTATAAAAGTTGAAAATCTGAAAAAAAATTTTGGCGAACTCGAAGTTTTAAAAGGTGTTTCATTTTCCTTGCATAAAGGAGAAGTTCTTGGAATAATCGGTCCGAGCGGAAGCGGAAAATCTACGTTGCTTCGTTGTGTTTGCCAGCTTGAAAAAATTACAGACGGCTCAATTTCTATTTGCGGACAAAACATGGTCAAGGACGGCGTTTACATCGATAAAAAAACTTTGCGAAAAATTGGTTTGAACGTTGGGCTTGTGTTTCAGAATTTCAATCTTTTTCCGCATTTTTCAGTTTTAAAAAATATTACCGAGGCGCAGAGAGTTGTCCTTGGAAAAGAAAAATCTGAAGCGGAAGAAACTGCTATTTCACTTTTAAAGAAAATGAATCTTGAGCAAAAAGCGTTGTGCTATCCTTGCGAACTTTCTGGTGGGCAGCAGCAGCGTGTTTCTATTGCGCGTGCGTTGGCGCTTAAGCCCGAAGTTTTGTTTTTTGACGAGCCGACTTCTGCATTGGATCCAGAGCTGACAGGAGAAATTCTTTCTGTAATCCGTGAGCTTGCCGAGGAAAAAATGACGATGGTTGTTGTTACGCATGAAATGTCTTTTGCCCGAGACACAAGCGATACAATTATTTTTATGGACGGCGGAGTTATTGTTGAGCAAGGAAAAGAAGTGATTGAAAATCCAAAGGAAGAGCGCACAAAGCTTTTTCTAAAGCGTTTTAATGAAAAATAAGTTTTTAGAGTTTTTAAGAAAAACTATTGACAATATAAACTGTTTTTTGATATGATATTATCACCTTTTGGGGTGTTAGCGAAGCTGGTTATCGCGCTGGCCTGTCACGCCGGAGACCACGAGTTCGAGTCTCGTACATCCCGAAGTCAAGCATCTGTTTTTATACAGGTGCTTTTTTTTTGCCTTGATGTTATCATGTTGCTTAGAGGAATTTATGACAAATAAAGTTTACATAATCGGACACAGAAATCCTGATACAGATTCAGTTGTTGCCGCGGCTGCCTATGCAAGGCTTAAGCATCTTCTTGGAAAAAAAGAATATGTTGCCGCCCGCGCTGGAAAATTAGCTCCGCAGACAGAATATATTTTCAAGAGATTTAAAGTTGAACCGCCACAATATATTCCAGATTTAATTCCTAAGACTGAATATTATATGAGCGGCGAATATTCTTCCGTAGATCAGGATGTTCCGCTTTGGAATGCTGTGGACAAAATGATAAGCACAAATTCTTCTGTTCTTCCGATTGTCAATGTGGACGGAACTTATCAGGGGCTTTTGAACTATAACGCATTTGCTTTGAATTCATTTAAAATTCTAAGTCCAAAGAAAGACGACATTTTTTTAACAAGCATAAAGCTTATAGAAAAAACTTTGGGCGCAGTTCCGATTGTGGAATTTGATGCGGACGATTATTTCAAATGCTCCTTGATGGTTGGCGATGACGATGCTGATTCATTCAAGAATCTTCTTTCTGAGCATAAAAGTGAAAACATTGTCGTGATTACAGGCGACCGTGAAGATATTCAAAAAATGTCAATTGAAGCAAAAGTGCGCGCTGTAATTGTTACAAAAGATTATGTTATAAAAAAAGAACTTAGGGAGCTTGCCCGTAAAAATAAGGTTTCAATTATTTCCGGCCATGACAGCACTGTTGCAACCGCAATGCTTGTAGAATATTCTTCGCCTGTAAGTTCTATGGCTGACACAAAAATTCTTCCGGTGAAAGCAAGTGATACAGTTCAAAAAATCCGCGCCCAGCTTGCCCAAAGTCCTGCAAGATGCCTTCCTGTGGTTGACGATGATTTTAAAGTCATTGGAATAATCAGCGAAAGTGATTTACTGCACGAAGCGAATATTCAAGTTATTTTGGTAGATCACAATGAGCCGCAGCAGGCGGTTGAGGGAATTGAAAATTATATAATTCAGGAAATTATTGACCATCACAAAATAAACACTTTTGCAACTCGAATTCCAATTAACTTTATAAACAAAGCAGTCGGCTCAACAAGCACAATCATTGCGAATCTTTACCGCGAAAACAGAATTTCAATTCCGAAAGACATGGCTTCAATTCTTTTGTGCGGAATTCTTAGCGACACTCTGATTCTTCAGTCTGCGACAACGACAGAATATGATGTTCTTACCGCTGAATATTTGAGTAACATTACAGAACTTGACATAAAAACTTTGGGAAACGACATTATAAAAAGCGGAAGCCATATAGACGGACGTTCTGCAGAAGAAGTTGTGCATCAGGATATGAAAGAATATTCTGAAAATAAATTCAAATATTCTGTGAGCCAGATAGAAGTTGACAGCACACGTGAAATTGTTGAGCGCAAAAAAGAATTCCTTGATTGCCTTGAGCAGGAACGAAAATCAAAAGGAGCTTTGTTCAGTGCGCTTCTTGTAACGGACATAACAAAATTAAGTTCGATAATGTTTTTGGCAAGCGAACCGAAATTTGAAGCCGTTATAAATTTCCCGAAACGTGATGAGCACATTTATTATATGAAAGATATTGTTTCGAGAAAAAAACAACTGATTCCTTTGCTTTCTGAATTGACTGCAAAAGTAAATTAAAAGTTTTTACAGATATTTTTTTATTGTTTCTATAATTTTATTCTGAACCGGGAGAATTTCCTGAAGCTTTTCCTTGGCTTCTGGAATTTTTTCTTGGCGCAGAAGATTTGTAATTTCCGTGTAAGCTTTGTAGAGCGGAGTTACAGAAAGATTTCCCGTGTTACCTTTTAGTGTGTGCGCTTTGGAAATTGCATTGTTAAGATTTCCATTTGCAATGTCGCATTCAATTCCGCTGTTCTGTTCAATTGAAGTAAGAAGTTTTTTCAGCATCATTTCCAAAAGCTGGCTGTTTCCCATAAAACGTTCAAGCGCAGAATCCATGTCGGCGTCGAGTTCTTTCAGTTCATTTATCAAATCCACAAAATCCCTCCCAAAATAAAACTGCTTAATTAGCCCAAACTTCGAGTTTTATGATTTTATGTCATTATCGGGCTTGACCCTGCGATGTTTCTGAAAGAAACTCGGTTGATAATCTATTGAAAATTTCCAACAGATTCCTGACCAAGTTTACTGCGTAAACATCGCA
>DKDI01000010.1:40690-40823 GCA_002449305.1 Treponema sp. UBA6852 | reverse complement strand
ATTTTTACATGCGTTTGCCCTGGCGGCAATTATTTTATGAATGCTAACAAGATTGTCATTGCCGGGATTGACACTGCAATATTTGCACAGCAAACTCGATTGGCAATCTAGTGTAAATTTTTAACAGATTATC
>DKDI01000010.1:0-40643 GCA_002449305.1 Treponema sp. UBA6852 | reverse complement strand
CGAGTTTCTTTCAGAAACATCGCAGGGGCAAGCCCGATAATGATAGGAAAAAATAAAACTCGACATTCAGCCTATGAATTGAACTGACGGCTCATTTGCATTAAAATACAAAATCTATGGACAACGAATCAATTAAAAATATGCTTTTGGACATTCAGCCTTCAAATCTTGAATTCACTGTAACAATGACAGGCAAGGAAAGCAGCCGGGTAAACGGACTTTACAAGCCGGAAACAAGGGAAATTCTTCTTCACAACAAGAATTTCAAGACAGAAAACGAGCTTGTTTACACAGCAATCCACGAATACACCCATCATCTTATAAACGAAGAGCAGATAGAGCTTTCAGGCGGAAAAAATCCTCCCATAAAATCAAAAAGCCACACAAACTATTTCTGGGCAAAATTCCATGCGCTTTTGGACATTGCGGAAGAAAAAAATTACTACAAACTGGACGTTTCTCTTTCCCCGGAACTTGAGCAGCTTACAAAAGAAATCCGCGAAAAATACATTGAGCCGAACGGACACATAATGCATGAGCTTGGAAGAAGCCTTGTAAAAGCCCACGCGCTTTGCGAGCAGGCAAACATCCGCTACGAAGACTACTTGGACAGAATTCTTCAGATTCCGCGGACAACGGCAAAGAGCGCTTCAAAAGTCGGCTTGCTTCCGGACGAAGACTCTGCACTCGGATTCGACAACATGAAAATTGTAGCGGCTTGCAAAAAGCCTGACGAAAAAGCAAAGGCTGTGGAAGCAATTAAAAGCGGAAAAAGCCCGGACAGCGTAATTGCCATGATGAAGAAAAAGGCAAAAGAAATCGACCCAAAAGAAAAGCTTGAAAAAGAGCGCGACAGGCTCACAAAGACAATAAACGAGCTTACCCATCGCCTGGAATTTGTGGAGGAAAGCCTTGCAAATCTCTAAAAAAAGTTTTGTTCTTGCTTTAACCGCAGCCGCAGTTTTTAATGCCAGAGCACAAAGCACATCGTTCAGCTCCATTGCATCTCCTGCCATGCCAACAGTTTCTTCCCCGGAAATTGGCAACGGCTTTTATTCTCCCGGCTCAGTTTTAAAGCCTGAATACAGCAAAAACACAAGCCAAAGCAATTCAAGCCAGTCAGAAAAGGCAAAATCAGAAAATAAAAATGCAGAATCTTCAAATGCAAAAAACGAAGTGCAAAAGAAAATTTTATCCGCGCTGACTGCAAAAGATATTTCGCTTTTAAAAGAACAGGGGTTTTCAAGCGACATAAATTCCATGATATTTTCACTTTCGTCATCGGACAACTCACAGGAAACAAAAATTCTTTTAAATAAAATTCTTGCTGAAATTGAAAAAATCAAAGATGAGTCAGGCAAAGAAAACGAAAATAAAAAAACTTTCGAAGTTTCAGCCGCTTCTGCAAAAGAAGAAAAACTGCCAGAAAAATCCAAGGCACGGCTTCTTAGGTTCAGTGTAAACGGCTACGACATTTTAAGAACTTGCCGCAAAATTTATATTTCGGAAGTGCAGCTGGACGGAACTTTTTTAGTTACAGGCGACAGAGTTTATTCAAGCGACGGAAAAAACAGAACGGAAACTTTCCATATTTTATTTAAAAGTTCTCCAAGTGAAAGCGGAAGTTCAAACTACAAGGCCGCAGCAAATGTAACGCAAGACTTCCTGAATGAAAATTCATTTTTATATCAGCTTTCAAAATTTGAAAATCTTCCTGCAATGCGAGTTGGAAATTTTGTTTCAATGCGCACAGAAGAGCCAAACTGGAAACTAGAACTTTTAATTGATCTTGGAGAAAAATAAGCGTGAACGAAAAACTTAACGAGGGCTTAAAAAAACTAGGACTGGAATTTTCACAAAATCAAATCAGCCAGATTGAAACTTACATTTCATGCGTTCTTGAATTCAACAAGACTTACAATCTTATGAAAGCAGACTCCGCAGACGAACTTACGGTAAACCATATTCTTGACAGCCTTGCGGCGTCTCCAAGCATCGCGTCTTTTATTTATAAAATTCAAGAGAAAAAAAATATTGCCGCATTGCAAATTGCAGACATAGGTTCTGGCGGCGGATGCCCTGGAATTCCTTTGGCGGTGGCATTTCCTGAGCAAAATTTTACACTTGTTGAACGGATGGAAAAAAGATGCGGATTTTTGGAAAACGCAATTCGCAAAATGGAACTTTCAAATGTAAAAGTAAACTGCATTCAGGCTGACTTAGTAAAGCCCGAATCCTTTGACATTGAAGTGTTCCGAGCGTTTCATCCATTTGACTCAAAAAACACAAAGCTTCTTTTAAGAATGCTCAAAAAAGGCGGAATTCTTGTGGCATACAAAGCAAGAGCAGAAAAAATTTCTGCAGAAATGGAGTCTGTAAAATTCCTTGTTCCGTCGTATAAAAAAATAAAGCTGGAAGTTCCTTTCCTTGAAGATCACGAAAGAAATCTTGTGGTGGTGGAAAAATGATTTTTAATTCGTCTGTTTTTTTTATTTTATTTCTAGCAGGAACTGTTTTTGATTTTGCATTAAATCAGTTTCTTGAAGCTTCAGATTTCTTTTACAGAAAAAAGTACGGAAAGCAAATTCCAGAGCGGCTAAAAGATTTTGTAAATGTCCAGGAGCTAGAAAAAACCTGCGCTTACGAAGATACAAAATATTTTTTGTGGATTCCTTCAAACATTTTGAATTTTATTTTAAAGCTTGCTCTTGTTCTGTCGGGATTCTATGTTTTTCTTTATGAAAATTTCTACGGCTTTACAGCAAACGTTTTTGCAACAGTGATTCTTTTTTCTATTGTTTCTGGAATTCCGTCTTTTATTATAAATTTGCCATTTTCCCTTTATAAAGAATTCCGCATAGAAAAAAAATTCGGATTCAGCAACATGAATTTTAAAATGTGGATTCTGGACTTTGTAAAGTCTACAGTTTTATCCGCAGTAATAACAATTCCTATTCTGTGCGCAGCTGTTGCCCTTATAGTTTGCTTTAACAAAATATGGTGGCTTTTGTTTGCCATAGTTTATCTTGCATTTTCACTTGGAATAAGCTACATATATCCAGTTCTAATTGCGCCTATTTTCAACAAATTTTCTCCTCTTGAGGAAGGCGAAATAAAAGAGCGGATTGAAAAGCTTTTTGCAAAAACCGGATTCAAGACCTCTGGAATTTTTACAATGGACGCTTCAAGACGAAGCAACCACAGCAACGCGTATTTTACAGGCTTTGGAAAAAACAAGAGAATTGTCCTGTACGACACGCTAATAAAACAGCTTGAGCCTTCAGAAATTGAAGCAGTTCTTGGGCATGAACTTGGACACTGCAAAAAGCATCACATTGCAAAAAGAATGATTGTTATGATTCCGCTTGTATTTGTCTCGTTGCTGGCGGCAAGTTTAATTGCAAAATTACCTTCTCTTTATTCAGCATTTGGATGCGAGCCAATAAAAAATGTTGCGCCTTATATTCAGCCTTTGGGACTTTTGTTTATTGGATTAATTTTTGAAGGCTACGGAAATATTGTTTCTCTTGTTTCTAATTTCTTTAGCAGAAAAGATGAGTTTCAGGCGGACGCTTATTCAAAAGAAATGTGCGGAACTTCACAGCCGTTAATCAGCGCGCTTATAAAGCTGAACAAAGAAAATCTTTCTGAACTTGAGCCGCCCAAAATTTATTCAGTGTTCAACTACAGCCATCCGCCTTTAATGGAAAGAATAAAAGCTTTGGAAAACTAGGCTTTGCGCGAAAGGAACAAAACTGAAGCAGCAAAAAATATAAGAATATAAAAAGCCGCCGCCGCAAAAACAGCATTTGTTCCTAAAAGTCCAACCAAAACGTAGCTAAGCATATTAAAAAAGTAAAGCGCAATGTAAAAGGCAACAACCATAATAAAACCAAAAACCGGAATAAGAAGAGTCCATTTGAATTTAAAAATTTCATCTGGATTTTCAATTCTGTAGTTCCAGCCAATACATGCGCAAAAGACAAACATTATCAGCATTATAAAAGGAAAAGTTCCGCGCTGAACAAGATTCTGTGCAAAAACTTCCTGCGAAAAACCATATCCAGAAGCCCTAGGCAAAAGTTTAAATAAAACAGGGAGAGGCATTTCTTTTGCCCCGGAAGCAGCCGCATTTATAAGGTTGAAATCAGAAAACTGCATCGGCAAAATCATTGATGAAGCCTTCTTTATGTTCAAAGGAATTTTTTCTGCAGAATGTTCTTTTTTCTGCGGATTTTTAATTCCAAGATTCTTCGCATCAAGTTCAGAAAGTCCAGTTGGCTCATAAGAATAAACCGGGCGCGAAACCAAGCCTTCCGTATTTCTATCTACAGACTGAAGAATAACAAACGGAACATATTCCCACTTTTTTTCAATTCCCAAAAGCGCAAGATTTTCCTCTCCGAATTCAGAAACAGGCTGGGCAACGGCTTTTGCAAACGGAACAAAAAATGAATAAACAAATTTTCCGTTTTCATCGTAATGCACAACATTAAAATTTTCCATGTAGCGGACAAGGCTACCTTCCTTTTTTATGTCCATCGCATTCGAAATATAAAAAACATTTTTTGAGCCGTCAGGATAATCAAGTGAAAAATAAACTTTATGGCTGTCTGAAAGCTCTTCTATATATTTTGTTTCGTCAAAAAAGAAATACTGGTTTTCCAAATCTTCTTCTGCAAGCGCAAGAAATTTCTTTACGTCAGGATCGTTGGCAGCCTGAACATAATTGTTTTTTAAGCCAAGAAAAGTGTAATACGCCTTTAAAAAATCTCCGCGGGAAAAAGCAACATAACCGTCTTTTTTTATCTTGTAATAATTACGCTCAGCAGAATTGTCAAATTCAACTGGAAGGCTTAGCATTTTCCAGGCATAGTTTGATTTTTCAACTGCCGCATCAAGATTCGTATTTTTTCCATCGCAAGCTTCAACTGCAAGGCTCGCCCAATAATGAGCGTCAAACCACTGTTTTTTTTGCGCCGCAGAATCAGATTTTTCCAAAAGCTCAAGAATTGTGTGTCCCTTGTCTTTTACATGAAGCGGCTTTTTCACTTTTTCCGCAGCAGGCAAATTTTTCTTTCCATGAATTTCGCTGTCAATAAGAAGATCAACGGAATCCTCGGCAAGCTTTAAAACTCTTTTTGCATCTGTATCTTTTGGCGAAAGTTCCACTGCTTTTTTTGCATATTGAAGCGCAAGAATCGGCTGGTTCTGCTCCAAAAAATGCCCGGCAATAGAAATTGCATCTGAAAAATCCGACGGAGCTTCCTTTATAAAATCAATTTTACGTTTTGCAGACAGCTTGAAAATTTCTTCATTAAGCGAAAGAAAAAGAATAAAAACAAGCGATGAAAACAAAACAAGTTTGAATCTTGAAAACATCGCAGGAGAAAATCTAGAGCGACTGTTTCCAGTTTTTTTCTGCCAAAGAACCGCGCAAGAAACCGTAAATCCGCTTAAAAGAATTCCCGGAAGGCAAACTAAAAAAATATAAAGTCCGTAATAAAAAACAAAAGATTTTTCTGTTCCGATTATCAAAGATTCAGGACGCGGAATAAAAAAAACAGAAATCAAAAGGCAAAGACCGAAAATAATTGCCGTGTATATTCCGGTAATAAAAATAACTTTTTTCATAAGTCATCTCCGTAGTAAGCTGGCTCTGGCGAATTTTCATTTACAAGTCTTGAAATCAGCCACAAAACAAATGCCGCAGCAAAAATAAAAATATTTATAACGCAAACTAAAAATGATTTTACTGGAACTGATTTTATCAATACCGGAATTTTCTGAAACAAAGAATCGTTTGCGCCCAAAATAAAAAAGTTCAAAAAGAAAACAAAAATGTAGTCCATTAAAATAAAGAGCACATTTACAAGTCGCCAAGCAGAAATATTTTTTATCCAGGCAACAGAAGCAAAAGCCAAAATAATTGAAGAAAAAATTATCCAGGAAACAAAATTTTCAGAGCATCTTGAATATGAAGCTTCCGTAAATTTTTGAAAATACTTTAAAATCTGTCTTAGAAGAACCGGCACTTCAACTGTATTTTTTATAAGCGGATCTGAAAATTCATCTTGAAAAATTTCAGGCTTTTCCGAGCTGAATGTAAAAACGTTGCCGTTTGACTTTGACTTGTCAATGCAAATTCCAGAAGCGTTGTTTTCTGAGTCAACTTCTGAATAATACAAAACATAGCGGTTGTCTTGCGAAGTTCTAAAATATCCGGGCGAAAGAGAAACCGCGGCTTGCATTTCCTTATTTTTATAAACTGAAATTTCAAGTTTTTCTTTTAACGCCGGAATAAAAAAAATCCAAAGGCACAAATGCAAAATCATGCAGACAAGAACTGAATACCAAGGAATTTCTTTATGCCGGATTAAATAGAAAGAAATAAAAACAGGACACAACGAAAGCACAGCCGGCAAAACTTCAAAAATTCCCTGTAAAAAAAATCCTGAACTAAATGCGGAAAATTTCTGCCCGGCAACAAGAATTGTGCAAAGCGAATAAGTCATATAAAGAAACGCGCCAGTGCAAAGACCAAGCATAACAATAGCGATGTAGGCGGCAAAAATTTTTATGGAACAAATAAATTTCATATATATTTAGAGAATAACACGGATAACTGATAAAATCAAATCTGAAGAGCCGCAATGCTAAATTTTAACGCGTCCCTGAAAACTTCTTGCCAATGTGAGCCTGTCCGCATATTCCAAGTCGCCGCCAGCCGGAAGCCCTGAAGCAAGCCGCGTAACAACAACTTGAGTGTCCTGTAAAACACGCTGAATAAAAAGAGCAGTCGTGTCGCCTTCCACAGTCGGATTTGTTGCAATAATAACTTCTTTTATAACGCCAAGCTTTACACGTTCAAGCAACTGGGAAATTCTAAGTTTGTCCGGTGTAATTCCTTCAAGAGGAGAAATGACTCCACCCAAAACATGAAACAATCCATGGAATTCATGCGAGCTTTCGATTGTTGCAACATCTTGAGGCTGCTCAACAACGCAAAGAATTGTTTTATCCCTTGCAATGTCAGAGCAAATAGGGCAGGGGTCTTCTTCTGTCCAGGCGCCGCAAATGGAACAAGGTTTTATTCTTTCCTGCAGCGATAAAATTTGATTTGAAAAACGAATATTAAAAGAGCTGTCGGTTTTTAAAAGATGGCTTGCAATTCTAGCCGCAGATTTTTTTCCGATTCCAGGAAGCCTTGAAAAACTTTCTGTCAACTCATCAAGAGCGTTCATTTTTTACGCGCCCATTCCCGGAATATTCATTCCTGCCATCATAGGTCCAAGCTGATTTTTTATTTCATCCTGCATTTTTTCAAGGGCAGCATGATGAGCGGCTTTTATTAAATCCTGAAGCATAGGGACATCTCTGTTGTCAACGCAGATAGGATCAAGTTTTATATCCACAAGTTCAAATTTTCCATTTACTGTAACTTGCACCATGTTTCCGCCGGAAGAACCTTCGGCTTCAATCTCTGCAAGCTTTTCCTGCGCTGCCTTAAGCTGGCTCTGCATTCCCGCAAGATTTTTTACCATATCAAAAGGATTCATTGTTTTCTCCAGAAAAGTCTTTAGAATATGCTGAAAACAAGCGGTCAACGGGAGTCGAACCCGCCTATCAGGCTTGGGAAGCCTGTGTAATACCGATATACGATAACCGCAAGCCATAAAAGAATAATGTTATTCCGCTATTTTTTCAACACCCGGCAAATGCTAAAGTTTTTTCACTGATTTTCTTTCTATAAATTCAGCTGGAACACGGACACATTCGCACACTGGAATTCCAACAAGGCGGTTCATAAGAATTTCTGCGGAAAGCTCGCCGATTGTTTTTATATCTTGCCTGAATGTTGTCAAAGGCGGAGAATAAAATTCGGAAATCATTTCATCATCAAAACCAATAAAAGAAATGTCTTCTGGTATTCTTTTTCCGATTGATTTTACATATTCCATTGCACCAACCGCCATATTGTCATTTGCAACAAAAACTGCGGTAATATCGTCATGCCGCTCAAGAAGCTCTTTCATAGCATCATGGCTTTCTGCCCGCGACCATTTATGACAAAATTTCACATAAGATTTATCATATTTCAGACCAAAATCTCTAAAGGCGTTTTTTAATCCTTCCAAGCGATCAATTGCAGCCATATTATATTGCGAATAAGTTCCGCCGATATAAGCAATTTTTTTGTGTCCATTTTCAATAAAATATGAAGCGGCTTTATATCCGGAATCTACATTTGCAGTTACAACAGTTGGAACTCCAGGAATTATAAAGTTTGTTGAAACACAAGGAATGTCTGATTCTGCAAGCTCCATAATTTCACTATCCGCGCTGACTGGATTTATAATTCCGACCGCATCTACATTTCTGTGATAGCAATGCTCAACATAAGACTTTTTTTCTCCAATTGGAGCATGGGAAATAAAAATCAAATCGTATCCGGCAAGTTCAAATCCGTCCCTGAATTTATTAAGAATTTTTCCAAACAAAGGGTGATCAAAACCTCTTTGCATGTCGGCATCTTCATAAATTATTCCTATTAAAAAGGATTTTTTTGTGGTAAGGGTGCGGGCTGTTATATTTGGACGATAGCCTAATTCTTTTGCCGCATCAAGAATTTTTTTTCTAGTTGAATCGCTTAAGCCGCCCGTTTTATTAAGAGCTTTTGAAACTGTAGGGGCAGAATAACCTGTTTTTGAAGCAATATCGTAAATTGTAACCATTGATTTTCCGCCTCCATTTAAATTGTTTCTAATCTTAATCTAGGATGAACAAGAATTTCAAGATTTTTAAAAATAAATTTTTGTTCATCCTAATTCAAACAAAGGCGGAAAAATATTTAGTCTAGTTTCTTGTAGGAAAAATATTCAAAGTCTGCAAATTTCTTATAAGAAATCAAGTCAGCACAATACATTCCCACAAACGCTCCTGTAAATCCTTGCATTCCATACTCATCAGAAAGTTTGCTAGCATCAAGAAGCGGGCGAATCTGCCTGAAATTTTTTCCATCTTGAGACCAATAAAAAAATCCAGTTTTCTTGTGAACTTCAAGCCTTATCCAAACAGGTTTTTCTTCATCAAGCGGACATTCCATTTCACGAGAAAATCCTTCCGGCATAATAGACATAGCCTGAATAACTTTTCCTTTTTGCTCATTTTGCGTTACAACACAAAGATACTGGGACTTTTCATCATAACGGTAAACCATTCCTGCAAAATGCTGAAAATTTTCCGGACTGAATTCCATTTTAGTTTCTGCGACAAAATCAAAATCAGTCTGCCGGCGCGCTAAAAGACTTTGCTCAAAGCAAGAAACAGGAGATTGCCCTCCACGAATTCTTAAAAATCCTGAGCGTTCTGAAATTGAAAATCTTTTATCATCAAAAGGAATTCTTAAGGTTTTAAAATCCGCTAAAAAATCTTTATTTTTAAACGTATATTTTTCAGCAGCATGGACAACGCCACATCCAGGAGCAATAATTCCGCGCCCTTTTATTTCTATATAATCAGGCGGACAATTCTTTAAAGTTCCATCAGGCTGCTTTACCCAAGGCCAGCCATTTTTCCATTCAAGCTCTGCAATTCCAGTTTCGCGCCCAAGAACACAACGTTCAGTTCCTTCAAGAGGACGGCCGCAAAGGTAAACCAAATAATCTTTTTTTCCGTCTGGAGACTTGCACCAAGAACCATGCCCGGCTCTTTTTATTTTGCAGTCATAGCCATAGGAAGTAATCAGCGGATTTGCAGGATGAACTTCATAAGGTCCGAACAAATTTTTTGACCTTGCGCAAGTAATTGCGTGTTCATAGCTAGTTCCGCCTTCTGCACAAACAAGATAATACCATCCGTCGCGCTTATAAAGATGCGGACCTTCTACAAGCCCAATGTCTGTTCCTAAAAAAATCTTATGAACTTTTCCAACAAGTTTTTTTGCCTTGCAGTCATATTCCTGAACAAGAATTCCAGAAAACTGGCGCGGACCTTGCTGCCTATAATCCCATTCCATGTTCACAAACCATTTTCTTCCGTCGTCATCATGGAACAATGAAGCGTCAAATCCAGAAGCGTTCATAAAAATTGGATCAGACCACGGACCTTCAATAGATTCAGCGGTAGTCAAAAAATTCGGGCAGTCTTTCCAAGGTCCATCGTTCCAGCTTCTTACATTTGTAAAAACAAGATAAAAAATTCCATCTGAATAAGAAAGACATGGAGCCCAAATTCCACACGAAGCCTTGTTTCCCGCCATATCCAAAAGACGTTTTTCAGAAAGCGGGGAAGGAACAGAAGTCCATGTCTTCATATCTTTAGAACGATGCAGCTCAACTCCCGGAAACCATTCAAATGTAGAATTCGCAATAAAACATTCACCAGCCGCATTTACAATTGAAGGATCGGCATGAAACCCGGAAAGAATAGGATTATAAATTTTCATAATGAATTTACCTCTGTCTTTATTTTATTCTTTTACGCTTCCCATTGTAATTCCAGAAATAATATACCTTGACATAAACGCATAGAACACAAGAATCGGAATCAACGAAACTGCGACTCCAAGATAAATTGAACCATATTCTGTGCGGTAAATATCGCCACGCAAAGATTGAACAAGCATTGGCAAAGTATATTTATCTTGATCTGAAAGAAGAACAAACGGCGTCATAAAATTGTTCCAAGAAGCAACAAAAGAGAAAATGCTCTGCGCCGCAATTGCCGGCGTCAAAATCGGGAGCATTATCGTGTTGAAAATTCTAAATTCACCAGCTCCATCTATTCTTCCAGCATCAATAAGTTCAAATGAAAGAATTGATTCCATATATTGACGCAAGAACAGAACAGTTCCGGCCGAAGCAATTGAAGGAACAATAAGCGGAATAAAGCTGTTTGTAAGATGAATTTTCGCCATAAACTGATAGAATCCAATAAACGAAAGAGTTCCAGGAATCATAATTACAACAAGAATAAATCCCCAAAGCAAATTTCTTCCTTTAAATTTATAAACTTGAATTCCATAAGCTGTCAATGTAGAAAAATAAACTCCAAGCACAGTTGAAAAAATCGCAATAACCGCGCTGTTTCCAAATCCGCGCCAGATTTTAAAAGAACGGCTTGTAAGATTTTTCCAGTTTTGCAAAGTATTAGTTCCTGGCAAAAGAGAAATTCCAGAGTTAATCTGCGCATTCGTTCTTGTTGCGTTCACAAGCATAAGATAAATCGGAACAACAGCAAGCAGCGCAAAGAAAACCATCATCACATATAAAATAGTTCTTTTAAATGAAAGTTCATACTTATATTTCATAGCAAGCTCCTTGTATTAGTCTTCCTTGCGGGATTTTGCAGGACGCTCCTTTACAAGAGCATTTATTCCAAGAGATAAAATAATTGTGATAATAAATATAGCAATCGCAATTGCAGCGGCATAAGAATAATCTGTTCCGCCTTGGAATCCCATGTTGTAAAGATAAACTGACATCGTTCTAATCTTAAAGTCAGGCTCGCCGTGCATTCCTGTAAGCAAGAAAGGAATTTCAAAAAGCTGCATTCCGCCAATCATTGAAGTAACAAGAATATAAAGCATCATCGGGCGCAAAAGCGGCAATGTTATATAGAAAGTCTGCTGGCGGTTATTCGCTCCGTCAACAATAGCAGCCTCATACAAAGAAGGTGAAATACTTGTAATTCCAGCCATAAGCATAATCAAAGTATGACCGCACCACATCCACCACTGAATAAAAGAAACAATCAAGCGTGAAGCATTTGGCATTCTAAAAAAATTGAATCCTTGCTTTACAACTTCGCCGTCAACAACTCCAGAAGACCAGATTCCAAGAGTTCCTGTCAAAAACTGATTTACAGGTCCAACCGGATAAGCAAAAAGACTTCTAAAAAGAATCGCAATAGATGCAGTTGTCAAAAGATTCGGCATATAGAAAACCGCACGGAACAAGCCTTTTCCCTTTAAATTCAATCTTACATCAGTAAACCAAATTGCAAAAAGCAATGCGATTCCAAGCTGAGGAACAAAGTTGCAGCCCCACATTATAAAAGTGTTTTTTACGGCTCCCCAGAAATATCTATCATTTACAAGCTTCTGAAAATTCTTTAATCCGACAAAACTAAAGTCAGAGCGAAGACCTTTTAAATTGCTGAATCCTAAAATCAATGTATACAAAATCGGCCATAACTGAAAAGCCGCATAAACCAGTATAAAAGGCAAAACAAAAAAGTATCCGTTTCTATTTGTCTTGGTTTCTATTCCGGATTTTTTTTTCATCTTGAAACCTCCAAAAAATTTTCCGGCAGAAACCGGGCAAAAGACGTCTGGTCAAGATACAATTACGCAAAAAAACTTGACTCAGCCGTTTTAGGATTTGATAAATCCTAAGCAAAGCCCGATGCAGTAAAAACCGCATCAGGCACAAATTATATTTTTACAAAGAAAGTGAAAGTGTTGAAGAAACCTGAGCCTTGAAGTCGTCAAGAGCCTGCTGCTTTGTCTTTTCACCATTTACATAAGCTGCTGTTTCTTCAGAGAAAATTGACTCAATAGCCTGGTCAGTTCCCTGTGAAAGCTTTCCGTTTACAGATTCAGCCATCTGTGCAAAAGCTGAATAGTGATTCTGTCCTGCAAGGTAAGGATCTGCATAGCTGTCTTTGATTTTTTCAACAACATTTTTGTTTGAAACAACATCGCCTGTATCTTTTGCCCAAGCCTCAAGGAATGCATCGTCAGTAGCAATGTATTTTATAAGTTCTTTTGCAGCGTTAGGATTTTTTGTTCCTTTCCATGCGCCAACCCAAGTTCCGCCCCAGCGATAGCCTACAGGACCTGCGCACATTGCCCAGTCTCCAGAAGATTCCGGAGCGTTTGTCTTAAGAACATAGTGAAGTCCCCAAGTTGGAAGGAAATAGCTGAATATTTCTTTGTTTTTTCCTGCTTCATCTTTAAATGTTCCTTTCATTCCTGCGAACCAGCCTTCTGACCACTGACCAACACGGCCTTCATATCCTTTGTCATGCAAAGTCTTGCACATATCCATGTAGTCGTACATTTTCTGGTCAATAACAAGCTTGTCATCTACAACCCAAGGAGATGCACGGCCTGCGCTGTAAGGTTTGAACATATCGCCTGTAGAAGAAACAATATAGCAGTCGCCACTTGATTTCTGCTTTAAAAGCTCTGCAGTTTCAAGGAATTTGTCCCAGTTTGCAAGATGTTTCTGAACTTCAGCAGGATCATCTGTTCCAAGATATTTTTTTGCAAGCGAGCGGCGATAGAAAACTGCGCCTGGAGTAACTTGCCATGACATTCCGTAAACTTTTCCGTTGTAAGTTCCAACTTCTACAGGATAAGGATAAACCTTGTCTTTTACTTCATTGTAAATATCTGTAATGTCAAGCAAAAGTCCTGATTCAATGTATTTGCGCACAAAAGCATCTTCCAAAGCAAAAACATCAGGACAGCCAGCGCCAGATGCCAAAACAGGATCTAGCTTATTCGGAAACTGGTCTGTAGGTGTAAGTGAATATGAAATTTCATATTTTCCTGCAAAACGAGAATCTTTCTGGAAATAATTTTTTATCATTCCGTCCAATTCATCTGTAAAAGACCAGACTACAAGCTTGTTGTTTGCATCTGATTTTCCCTGAGGCGCTTTATCTTTAGAACACCCCCCCCCGATAAAAGCAAAAGCTCCAATCATTGCCGCAGAAATAACTGCAAAAGTTTTCTTCATAAGTTTCCTCCATTTTAACATTATGAAAAATATTAGCCGGAAAAATCCAGCCATCCTAAATAGAAATACCGGCCGCCAAGAAGGACGTGTGAACTTAATCACGTGGCAACCGGTTTCCTAAAAATTAGGCTATCATCGTTTCTTTTATTTGTCAAACAAAAAATTCATTTTTTTTATAAATTCTTACAATTTTTCTAAAATCCATAATTCCGCAGAAAATTCTATTCTACTAAATGTAAAAATTCATTATGATTTGAAAAAGTAAATTTTACGGAGAAAAGAATGCAATACGGATATTTTGATGACGAAGCTAAAGAATATGTTGTTACACGTCCAGACACACCGACTTCCTGGAGCAACTATCTTGGCTCAACTGAATATGGAGCTGTAATAACAAACAACGCAGGTGGATACGGATTTTACAAATCTGGAGCGCAAGGAAGATTTATGCGCCTTAGATTCAATTCAATTCCAATGGATCAGCCTGGCCGCTATTTTTATCTGCGCGACATGGAATCCGGCGACTACTGGTCAGCTTCATGGCAACCTGTAGGAAAACCTTTGGACAAATTTAAAAGCGAATGCCGCCACGGAACTGCATACACAAAAATCACTTCTGAATACGAAGGAATCAAGTCTGAAACAAAATACTATGTTCCGCTCGGACAGACATTTGAATACTGGCGTCTAAAAGTTACAAATACTGGCAGCAAAAAACGCAAGCTCCGCGCATTCAGCTACTGCGAATTTTCAAACCAATGGAACACAACGCAAGACCAAGTAAATTTGCAGTATTCGATTTTCATCGTAAAAGGTGAAAAATCCGCGCCAAATATGCTGCGTTATTCAATACACGAAAATCTTTACATTCAGCATCAAAAAAATCCAAACGTTAACGACTACATGAGCGAATGGATGGCTCTTGCCGGCGCGCCAATGACAGGATTCGACACAAGCCGCGAAGCATTTATCGGAACTTACGGAAGCTACAAAGAGCCTGCCGCAGTTCTAAAAGGCGAATGCTCAAATTCAGAAGCGTTCGGAGACAATTCCTGCGGAACAGTTCAGGCTGACATAGAATTAAATCCGGGAGAAACAAAAGAAATAATGGTTCTTCTTGGAATCGGAGACGCAAATGTTGAAGGCAAAAAAACTGTAGAAGAATTTGGAACATTTGAACGCGCAGATCAAGAATTTGAAAAGCTTGTAAAAAACTGGCATTCAAAACTAGACAGTTTTTCAGCAGTTACGCCGGACGAAGATATAAACCACACAGTGAATATGTGGGGACTTTACAACTGCCTTATAACTTTCGCCTGGTCAAGAGCCGCATCTTTGGTTTACAACGGAGAACGCGACGGACTTGGCTACAGGGATTCAGTTCAGGACATTCTTGGTGTAAGCGCGGCAATTCCGCAGGAAGCAGAAGAACGACTTGTTCGGCTTTTAAGCGGACAGTTTTCAAACGGAGGCGCATTACCTGTAATAAGCAAGGACTTTGAAGCTGGGAAACAAAAAATGATTCCAGCAGAAGAATTCCGCTCAGACGACTGCCAGTGGTTCTTTAACGCGGTGCCTTGTTTTGTCGCAGAAACTGGAAACTTTGATTTCTTCAACCGCATAGTTCCTTATGCAGACAAAGGCGAAGCTACGGTTTACGGACATTTAAAGCAGGCTCTTTTGTTCAACCTTGAGAGAATGGGAAAAGACGGATTGCCTTGCGGCCTTCTTGCCGACTGGAACGACTGTCTTAAGCTTGGCTATCACGGGGAAAGCCTTTTTGTTGCATTCCAGCTTAGACTCGGACTTACAACTTACGCAGATATTTCAAAACGCCTCGGAAAAAACGACGAAGCTGAATGGGCATTGAGCGAGCGCAAAAAACTTGATGAAAACATCCAAAAAAAATGCTGGGACGGAAAATGGTTTATCTGGGCAATCGCAGAAGACGGAACAGTCTACGGAACTCAGTCAATTGAAGAAGGACAGATTTACTTCAACACACAAGTCTGGTCAGTTCTTTCAGGAGCTGCAACTCCAGAACAAGTAAAAACCTGCCTTGAGTCTGTAAAAGAAAAACTTGCAACTCCTTACGGACTTATGCTTTGCGCGCCGCCATTTATCTACGCAAGCCGCGACATAATGAGCTCAGTTGTATATCTTCCGGGAATCAAGGAAAACGCCGGAATTTTCAATCATACACAAGGTTGGGGCGTTATTGCTGAAATCATGAACAGAAACGGAGACAGAGCCTACGAATATTGCAAAGCCGCTCTTCCAGCCGCATATAACACAAAGGCAGAAATCCGCCAGAGCGAACCTTATGTAATCGGACAGACAACTTATTCCACATATTCAAAACGTCCGGGCAACACAAGAGTTTCTTGGCTTTCTGGAGCCGCAACTTGGAACTATTATTCAATCACGCAGTATATGCTTGGAATTCGTCCGCAGTACACAGGGCTTTTAATAGATCCGTGCATTAAGCATGACTGGGACGGATTTAAAGTTGAACGTCGCTGGAGAAAAATGAATCTTCACATTGAAGTAAAAAATCCTTCGCATGTTTCAAAAGGAATTGAATATATTGAAGTAGACGGAAAACGCATTGACTCTTCAACAATTCCAGCTGAACTTTTAAAAGACGGAAGCACAATCATTGCCATAATGGGAAAAAATGCACTTCCTGTAGAAAACGAGCGTATGTAAAAACATCTTAACTAACGATAGTTCTAAAAACTACCGTTAGTTTACACCTTTACATTAAAACTAAACAATTTAAGGAAATTTCTTTATGGAACAATACAAAAAAGACTTTATAGATTTTATGGTTGAGTGCAATGTTCTAAAATTCGGTTCATTTACACTCAAAAGCGGAAGAAAATCTCCATTTTTTATGAACGCAGGAGCATACACAACAGGAAGCCAGCTTGCACGTCTTGGAGAATTTTATGCAAAAGCAATCCATGACAATTTTGGAGACAACTTTGACGTTTTGTTTGGACCTGCATACAAAGGAATTCCTTTAGCCATAACAACAGCAATCGCATACCATAACCTCTACGGAAAAGAAATCAAATATTGCTCAGACAGAAAAGAAGAAAAAGATCACGGCGCAGACAAAGGTTCTCTTCTAGGATACAAAATTCAAGACGGAGACCGGGTTGTGATAATAGAAGACGTAACAACTTCCGGAAAATCAATTGAAGAAACTTACCCAAAAATCAAGGCGCAGGAAACAATCCCTGGCGGAATAAAAATAGTAGGCGAAATAGTAAGCCTAAACCGCATGGAAAAAGCCCCTGACAGCACAAAAGCCGCCCTTGACGTTATAACAGAAAAGTACGGATTTCCTGCACGTGCAATAGTTTCAATGGCAGATGTTGTTGAAAGTTTATACACAAACGGAGAGAAAAAAATCATCACTGACGAAATAAAAAAGGAAATTGACGCATATTACAGTGAATGGGGTGCAAATAATTGAATTTTCCAGTTAAAAAATTAAAATTTTTTGCATTTTACGCAGTAATTTCAATCTGTACCCTTTTATCATTGGGTGCAGAAGATAAATTTTCACCGCAAAAAATAGTATGCCTTTCGCCTTCGGGTGCAGAAATATTATGCGCATTGGACAGTTTTGACAAAATAAAAGCAAGAACAGATTACTGCGACTACCCGGAAAAATTAAAAAGCCTGCCTTCAGTTGGCGGATTTGACGGAAAAACATTAAGCATAGAAACAATACTTTCATATTCCCCCGATTTTATTTACGGCTCGCAAGGAATGCATGATTTTTTTAAAAAGCCGCTAGAAAACCTTGGCATAAAAGTTTTTTTAAGCAATGCCGCAAACGGAATTTCCCAGACAAAGCAAGAAATCCTTTATATTGCAAATCTTCTTGAAAAGCATAATGAAGGAAAAAAAATCATTGAGCACATAGAACAACAGATAAATTCTGTACCCAAATCTGCACCCATAAAAACAGTTTATTATGAAGTTTGGGCTGAACCTTTTATGACAGCAGGAAAATCTTCTTTTATAAATGAACTTTTAGAAGCCGCAGGTTATAAAAACGTATTCGCTTCAGTAAAAGAAAGCTATCCAATGGTAAGCGAAGAGTCAATTATAGCAAGCCAGCCGCAAATAATAATTTTGCCAGATGCAAACGGCATAAAACCGCAAGATATAAAAATGCGCCGTGGCTGGAACAAAATACCGGCTGTAAAAAACAATTCAATTTTTACCATTAATGCAGATTTAATTTCAAGGCCAGGTCCTAGAATAGGAGAAGCTGTGCTCGCATTAAGCAAACTATCCAATTAAAGCATTAAATGAAAAAAGCATCACTGTTTATAATATTTGCAGCAAGCATATTTTTCTCTTTGATTCTGGGAGCTGAACAAATAAAGATTTCAGAAGTATTCTGCAACGGTGACAGTTTTTCAAAAATAGTCTTTTTTAACATAAGACTTCCACGCACAATTCTTTGCCTTATCGCAGGCATAACTTTAGCCGGAAGTGGCTCTGTGTTCCAGTTGTTTTTTAGAAATCCGCTTGCAGAACCAGGAATAATGGGAGTTTCCTCCGGCGCAACATTGGGAGCAGTTTTAGCTTCTTGCGCAGGAATTTTCAATACAACTTTTTTTTCGTCCTTGCAGTTTGGCTCTTTTTTGGGCGCACTGATTTCTGGAGCACTTGTAATAGCCATAGCCGGAAAAAAAACGCCGTCAACACTTTTGCTTTGCGGAACTGCGCTTAGCACATTATATTCCGCATTCAGTTCAATTTTGCTTTCCATAAATGACCGGCAGCTTCATTCTATTTATATGTGGATGCTAGGCAGCTTCAGCGGAAGGGGCTGGGAAGAACTCTTGTTTATTCTGCCACCATTTTTGGGTGCAGTTGTAATTTTTTGCCTTTGCATATTCAAACTAGACATTCTTTCCTGCGGCGAAACAAACGCTATTTCACTAGGACTTTCTGTAAAAAAACTTCAGCTTATAATTTTAATTTCTGGAGCATTGGCAGTTTCTGCTGCAGTATGCGCCGGCGGCACAATAGGATTTATAGGCTTGATTGCGCCACATATCACACGAAAAATCTTTGGAGCAAAGGCAAAAACTGTAGTTCCTCTTTCAATGGTTACAGGCGCTTCAATTTTGCTTCTTTCTGACACCATTTGCAGAACTATAATTTCCCCGGCAGAACTTCCAGTGGGTACAGTTACAGCAATACTCGGTGCGCCATTTTTTATTTCACTTTTGTTTTCGCAAAAAAGAGGTACAGAATGGATGAACTAAAAGTTTGCAACCTCAACGCAGGCTGGAACAAAAATCAAATTCTTTTTAACATAAACATTTCTATAAAAAAAGGAGAGTTCATCTGTCTTTCAGGGCCAAACGGAAGCGGAAAATCAACATTGCTTTCAATAATGGCAGGGGTACAGACAGAGCCAGTTTTTGGAAATATAAAGGAATCTGTACCCATTTCTTGCCTTAACATAAAACAAAGAGCAAAAACTGTATCCTATATGCAGCAAAAAGAGTTTCCGACATGGGATTACAGCGTAAAAGACATTGTGCTTACAGGAAGATTTCCGCACACAAACTTTACTGGATTCTATTCAAAAGCTGATTTTTATGCGGCAGAAAAAGCAATAGAACAGCTTAATGTAGAAAATTTGGCAAACAAAAGCATTCTGGAACTTTCAGGCGGAGAATTTCAAAAAGCTAGAATTGCAAGAGCCGTTGCGCAAGAAACAGAATTTATGCTTTTAGATGAACCTGTAGCAGGACTAGATTTTACTTACCAAGAAGAGCTTTTATCTCTTTTAAAATCAATTGCAAAAGAAAAAAATACTGGAATTCTTATTTCAATTCACGATATAAATACAGCCGCCAGGTTCGCACAGAAAATCGCGCTTCTCCCAAAATTCAAACCTTGTCTTTATGGAACTCCAGAACAAATTATGACAAAAGAAAACCTTTGTGCAGCATACAATGCAAATATAGAAATCTGTACCCATCCAGTTTACAAAACTCCATTGGCAGTCTTCTAAAAAAACGCTCTTGGTAAAAAACAGAAAATCCGCTAAAATAACTTTATGAAAACAACTCCTAGTTACACAGTAATTTACAGCGACGATGAAATTGTTGTACTAAATAAAAAAAGCGGACTTTTAGTTGCCGCAGATAGATACGATGCTGAAGCTCCGCGACTGGATCTTCTTGCAGAAAAGGAATTCGGAAGCCTTTTTGCAGTGCATAGAATTGACAAGGACACAAGCGGAATTGTAATTTACGCAAAAACTCCAGAAGCCCATAGAAACATTTCAATGCAGTTTACAGAAAGAACTGTAAAAAAAATATATCATTGCCTTGTAAACGGACATCCGGCTTGGGACAATTTTACAGTAGACCTTCCGCTTCTTCCAGATGGAGATGACAGGCACAGAACTGTAATCAACAAAAAATTTGGAAAGCCGTCCGTAACTTATCTTGAAGTCGTAGGAAACTGCGGACCTTACACTTGGATAAAGGCATTTCCAAAAACTGGAAGAACACATCAAATTCGCGCTCATCTTCAGTCCACGGGATTTCCAATTGTATGCGATCCTCTTTATTCAGGAAATCAAAAACCCGTCCGACTTAGCGACATCAAACGAAAATGGAACGGAGATGTTTACGAAGAACGACCTCTTTTAAACAGACTTGCGCTTCATGCTTATTCAATTGAAATTGCGCATCCAAAAACAGGCGAGCAAATTGTTTTTACAGCTCCTTATCCAAAAGACCTGGACGCAGTAAGAAATCAGCTTGCAAAAATTTTCAAGGTAGATCCTCTGGCATAAAAAATCTTAAAAAAAATTCATGCGCTTCCTAAAAAACTGTGATAAAATATAAAAAAACTGGAGGACAAACATGAAAAAGTACATAACTATAAGCCGTGAATATGGCAGCGGCGGACATACAATCGGAAGTATCGTGGCAAAGGAACTTGGAATTCCGTTTTATGATAACGAAATAATCGACCTTGCAGCAAAGGATTCTGGACTTCATCCTGATTTTATAAAAAAGAACGAACAGAACATTTCTTCTGGATGGCTTTACACTCTTTTGCTTGGAGCAAGTTATGCCACACCGGGAACAGGCTCAATGCATCTTGGAATGAACTCTGCAACATCAACAGCTCCTCTTGCCGATCAGGTTTTCAATGCGCAAAGAAACGCCATAATTCAGCTTGCAAAAAAAGGACCTTGTGTTATTGTCGGCCGCTGCTCGGATTATGTTTTGCGCCACTGCGAGGAAATTGACAGAAAAGATATTTTGAATATTTTTATTTATGCGCCGCTTGCTGACAAAGTTCAGTACGCAATAAAAACAAAAGGACTTGATCCTGCAACAGCGGAACGCGATGTAAAGCTCATAGACAAAAGAAGAGCAAACCATTACAACACTTTCACAGAGCGCACTTGGGGAAACAGAGCGCACTACGATATGCTTATAAACAGTTCCCTCCTTGGAATGGAAAAAACCGCAAAAATGATTGCACAAATTGCAAAGGAATCATAACTTGATTCTTACAGTCTGAATACGACGGGCACTTTGATCTTCAACAATAAAAAGCGTCCCGTCTTTTTTATATACAGAGCCTACAGCCGGAAGCTCGTCAAACCGCTCAAGAAGCCATCCGCCTAAAGTGTCAAAATTTTCACTTGAAAGATTCATGTAAAGAACATTGTTCAAGTCATCAAGCTTCATGTCTCCAGGAACAAGAAATTCATTCACACCAACAAGTGTTATGCGCTTTTCTGGAGGAACATCTGCCATGCCGTGCTCATCTGTAATTCTTCCAAAGACTTCATGCAGAATATTATCCAAAGTTACAATTCCTGTCATTTCACCGTATTCATTTACAGCAACTGCGAAATTGTTTTTTTCAGATTTGAATTTCTTTAAAAGCTCAATCGCGCTCAAAGTTTCCGGCACAAAAAGAACAGGCTGCATACATTGGCGCACAAAATCATTGCAAGAGCAAATTTTTTTATCAGCGAAAAGAACATCTTTAAAATAAAGCACGCCCACAATTTCTTCACTGCCATTTTCATAAACCAGAATTCTTGAGTAGCCGGTTTCTTCAAAAACTTTTATTACATTTTCAAAAGAATCCGATGCATAAATATGGCGCACAAGCGAACGATGCCTCATTATATTGTGAACATTCAAGTCTGAAAATTCAAATATCCGCTCAAGCATTTTACGCTCGTCCTGCTCCAGAGTGCCTTCGTTTTCCCCGATTGCAATAAGCGCCTTCAGTTCTTCTTCTGTAATCAAAGGGCGTTTTGCCTTTACAAGTTTTTTTTCAAGAAAATCAAGAAGCTTTGTAAACTGAAAGAAAAGCCATATTACAGGAAAAAATACTTTTTGAATAATCAAAATTGGAACAGCTGAATTCTGCGTTACAAATTTCTGATTAAAACTTGCAAATGTCTTTGGAATTATTTCAGCAAAAACAATAACCAAAACCGTAATTGCGGCAGTGGCAAACGAAACATATTCCGCCCCGAAAACTTTTAGTGCAAAAGCCGTAGCAATCGAAGAGTTCAGGGTATTTACAAAATTTGTTCCTATTAAAACAGTTGAAATAAGCTGGTCAAGTTCCGATTTTATTTTGTAAACTCTTATTGAATTCTTTGAATTTTCCTTGAGCATTTGCCTTACAGAAATTCTTGAAATGCTGGTAAAGGCTGTTTCTGTCGCTGAAAAAAATGCGCCTAAAAACAAAAGGAATGCAATTGCAAAAAGATTCAAAAGAATATAAAACGCGCTCATTTTTGCTCTCCGTCTTTTTGCATTTTGATTTTTTTTACACGGTTGTCTTCCATTTTTATAACGGTGAATTTATATCCTTCCGCAACAACGAAATTTCCTTCCTGCGGAATTGAGCCAAGTTTTTCGCAAATAAAGCCGCCTATAGTTTCGCAATTTTCAGAGGAAAGATTTATTCCAAGCTTTTCATTCAAATCAATAAGACGAGCAAAACCGTCAATTTCGCATTCGTGAGTATTTTCAATTATAAGATTTGCTTTATGCGCACGGATATTTTTTCCATCTGTAACAGGACCAAAAATTTCACGGACAATATCTTCTCTTGTTAAAATTCCGTAAGTTCCAGAATATTCATCAATTACAACTGCCATGCTCTGCCGGTTTTCCCAAAGCATCTGCTGAACTCCGGACATTTTTTTTGTTTCAAGAATAAAAAGGGGAGGACGCATTGTCTTTTGCACACTAAACTCTGAAGTCCTGTTTTTGAACGACAGCATATCTTTTATATAGATAATTCCCACAATATCATCAATGTCTTTTTTATAAACTGGGAAGCGGGAAAAACCAAAACGCTGGGCTTTTTCAATAATGTCGGAATAAGAATCATTTACGCTCACAGCTTTGATTTGCTTGCGGGGAATCATAATGTCCTTTGCCTCAAGGTCAGTAAACTTAAAAACCTGAGACATCATGTTTTTTTCATTCACTTTTAAAATTCCCTGCTCGCATCCAACGTCCAAGAAAGTTTTTATTTCCTCTTCAGTGTAAGAAACTTTTTTTGGCTTTACATTGATTTTAAAAACTTTCAGCACAAGCCTTGAAAAAGAAGTGAAAACCATTACAAGCGGAAAGAGAAGCGTTTCAATAACCTGAACAAAAAAACTAAAGAAAAACGCGACCGCTTCTGGATGATGCGTTGCAATAATTTTAGGCGTAATTTCACCAAAAACCAAAAGCAAAATTGTTACGGCAAAAGTTGCAAGCCCGATTCCAGCCGAACCAAAAAGTCCGACCGCTATAAAAGTAAAAACTGCTGAAAGGGCAATGTTGACGATATTGTTTCCAACAAGAAGAGTATTTATAAGCCTGTCTTTGTTTTTAAGAAGATTCCAAACACGGATTGCGCGCTTGTCTTGCTTTCCACGCAAAAGGCGCACACGGAGTTTGTTAACTGAAAAAAAAGCGCTTTCTGCGGCGGAAAAAATTGTCGAAAGAACAATAAGAACTACCGCAGTTGCCAAAAGTGCCGGCAAGGGAACAGCCAGAGAATCCACTACTTTTTGCTCTCCTGATTTTC
The DNA here is from genome assembly GCA_002449305.1 of Treponema sp. UBA6852. Classification (GTDB taxonomy): domain Bacteria; phylum Spirochaetota; class Spirochaetia; order Treponematales; family Treponemataceae; genus Treponema_D. The sequence continues at coordinate 16,770 of DKDI01000010.1, read as the reverse complement.
TTTTATTGCTGAAAATTTGCGCACGGTTTCCAAAGCCTTTAAGATTTCCTCTGAATATCCGCCTTCTGTTTTTATGCTGTAGGCTTTTTCCAAGCACTGCTGAACACGCTCAAAATCAATATCCGGCAAATTTACAAGAACATAAGCCGCCATGTACATTGCTTCTTGACGCTGCAAATCTGAAAGGGAACTTTTTTCCGCAATCTGCTCGAAAGGCTCGGCGGGATCTTTTCCTTGCGCAAATGCTTCAAGCGATTTATTGTAAGCGTTGCGAACTTCATAATCTCCCAAAAGTCCTGTTGAGTCCTGCGAGTCAAGCACAATAAATTCCTGAATCAAATCTTTTAAAAGGAAACAATGTTCTTGCCTTGTATTTTCAACCAACTCATTTATAGCCTGAGCTTTTTCTATGCCGGAAGATTTTTCAACTTTTTCTATCAACTCTTTTGTCTTTAAAGCTTCCTGTCCGGCATCTTTCATTTTTGCAGAGTACTCTTCAAAAGTGCTTTCGTTTTTTTCATCAAAATCAACATAAGCCAAAACATATCCGTCTTTTGAAACAAGATATGCGCATGGCCATTTGCGGACATTATAATAGCGCGCAAGCAATTCCTTTTTTTCGTAGGACTTTTTGATTTTCGCGGCGGATTTTAGTTCTTCTTCTGAAGCATTTTCTGGAACATTTGTCTTTGCATATTCAGTCTGAGAAAAATCCAAATTTGCAAAAACATATTCTTTTCCAAATTCCTTTGAAAAATCTTTTGTTAAAACAATATTTTCCTTAAAAGGCTTGCTTGTTTCCGCCCAGTCATCTCCGCTGAACAAAAGGTAAATATCCTTCTTTTGCTTTTTTGCAGCTTCCTTTGCAGAATCAAAATCTGAATACCACTTTGGCGCGCCGCATGAAGCAAGAAGAAATACTGTTGCAAAAGCTGCAATAAAAATTCCATTTCTTTTCATTTTTCTCTCCACAAATTAGTTAAAATATCTTATTCCTGCTGCAAAAATATTCTGGCAAGAACTTTCATTTGAATCCATTCCCGCAATATTTTTTATAAGGTCAATGCTTGAGCCGCCGTTGTCAGTTCCCATTGTTCGCTCATTGTGTCCCATTTTTCCAAGAACACGGCCATCTGGACTTGTAAGACCTTCAATTGCAAAAAGGCTTCCATTAGGGTTGTCTGGCTCAGTTCTTGAAGGAATTCCATTTTCGTCAACATATTGAGTAAAGACTTGCCCATTTTCAAAAAGTTTTTTTGCAAGTTCTTCGCTGATTACAATGCGTCCTTCTCCATGGCTTATTGGAATAAGGTGAATCTTTGAATTCAAAACACTAAAATCTTGCGCCCATGGACTTTTTGCGCTGACCATCCTTGTGCGCACAACTCTGCTTATGTGCCGTCCGATTTTATTGTAAGTAAGTGTCGGCATATCTGCGGAAGGCTCTTTTATTTCGCCATAAGGAACAAGACCTGTTTTTATAAGTGCCTGAAAACCGTTGCAAATTCCAAGCACAAGGCCATCGCGCTTTTTAAGCAGCTCCATTATGCTGTCTGCAATTCTATGCTCGCGGATTACATTAGCTATATATTTTCCTGAACCGTCCGGCTCGTCTCCTGCGCTGAATCCACCTGCAAAAGCAAGAATTTGAGCCTTGTCAATTTCCGCCTTAAACAAATCTAAGGATTCAGCCAAATCTTTTGGAGTTCTGTTGCGGAACACAACAATTTTTGTTTCTCCGCCATTCAAGTTAAATGCGCGTGCCATGTCGTATTCGCAGTTTGTTCCAGGGAAAACAGGAATTACAACTTTTGGCTTTGTCTTTCCAGCAGAATATTCAAAGGAAGAAGATTTTTTCCTAGCTTCCTCAAGCGACTCGTGTTCTTTCAATGCAAAAGAAGGCAATGAAGGCTGAAGCTCTGCGCCAGAAACTGGAGGGAAAACTTTTTCAAGCTTTGATTCCCATGCAGATTCAATTTCATCAAGAGAAATTTTTACATCTTCAAGTTCAATGCTAGGCTCGCAAATAGTTTCTCCAATTTTAGAAACAGTTCCTTCAGCAAAATCTTTTTCTGAATCAAGGTCAAAATCCGACTCAACTAAAATCGAACCATAAAGCGGAGTAAACAAATCGCTAACGTCAGCTTCTTTTATTCCAGAGGCAGCTGTGCAGCTTAAAGGAATTGTGTCCAAGGAAACTCCGATTTTATTTCCAAGCGACATTTTGCTCAATGCTTCTGCAATTCCGCCGGCGCAAACCGGATACATCGTATTTATTTTTTTCTGGCTGTTAAGCTTGTAAAGCGCAGCAGTGTTTTTCTTGAACACTTCAAAATCTGGGACAAGCTCCGCAGAATATGGAACGCTCACAAGGAAAACTTTGCTTCCCGCTTTTTTGAAAGAACCACTCACAACATTTTTTACATCATCAACATTCACGGCAAAAGAAACCAATGTGTGCGGAACATTAAGATTTTCAAAAGTTCCAGACATTGAGTCTTTTCCGCCGATTGAGCCAGTTCCCATTGCAAGCTGGGCATCAATAGAACCAAGCAATGCGGCTGCAGGATAACCCCAAGTTTTTTCTGTTACAGCACGTCCGAAAAATTCCTGGAATGTAAGACGGCAAGTGTCGGTTTTTCCGCCCATACAGGCAATTTTTGCCAAGCTAGAAAGAACTGCAACCTGCGCGCCGTGCCATGCCGACCACTGGGAAACACGAGGATCAAAACCGTAGCTCATAAGGCTGACTGTAGAAGTTTCGCGCGGGGAAACAACTGGAATTTTTGCAGCCATTCCTGCTTCTGGCGTTCCCTGATATTTTCCACCGTAAGGCATAAGAACTGAACTTGCTCCAATAGAACCGTCAAACCGCTCGCCAAGTCCGCGCTGACTGCAACAAGCCAAGTCGTTCATATTGCAAAGCCACGCTTCTTTTATGTCCGGATTTTCTGAATCTTCAAGAAGAATTTTTTCAACTGATTCAAGAGGATGAACCAAAGGGGAATTTTTCTGTTCTGCAGGACTTTCTATTGAAGCCACCGCATGATGTTCTGCTCCAGCTGTATCAAGGAAAGAACGGTCAATGTCTACGATTGTTTTTCCGCGCCACTTCATTACAAGTTTGTTTGTATCTGTAACAACTGCGACTACAACCGCATTTAAATTCTCTTTATTGCATTCCAATATGAATTTCTGAGCGTCTTCCTTGCGTACAACAACAGCCATTCTTTCCTGGCTTTCTGAAATTGCAAGTTCTGTTCCGTCAAGACCTTCATATTTTTTTGGAACAGCATCAAGGTTTATATCAAGCCCAGGAGCAAGCTCGCCAACCGCAACAGAAACTCCGCCCGCGCCAAAATCGTTTGAACGGCGAATCATACGGCACACATCTTTGTTTCTAAAAAGGCGTTGAATTTTACGCTCTTCTACAGCGTTTCCTTTTTGAACTTCGGCTGCAGCAGTTGCAACAGACTTCACATCGTGAACTTTTGAAGAACCAGTTGCGCCTCCAATTCCATCGCGTCCAGTTCCACCGCCAAGAAGAATTACAACATCTCCTGTTTCAGGTTCTTCGCGCATAACCTGATCACAAGGAGCAGCAGCAATAACCGCTCCAAGCTCCATGCGCTTAGCAACGTAGCCCGGATGATAAACTTCAGAAACTTGTCCTGTAGTCAAGCCGATCTGATTTCCATAGGAAGAAAACCCCTGGGCAGCTTCGCGTGTAAGTTTCATCTGCGGAAGTTTTCCAGGAAGCGTCTGGCTTAAAGGAACTGTAGGGTCAGCAGCTCCAGTAACACGCATTGCCTGATAAACCCAGGAACGTCCAGAAAGAGGATCACGGATTGCCCCTCCAATACAAGTTGCCGCTCCACCAAAAGGTTCAATTTCTGTAGGATGATTGTGAGTTTCATTTTTAAACTGCAAAAGCCAGCGTTCGTCAGGCTCGCCGCTTGTGTAATGAACATCTATAAAAACAGAGCAGGCATTTATTTCCGCGCTAACTTCAAGGTCGTCAAGTTTTCCGTGCTTGCGAAGATACTTTGCTCCAATGCAGGCCATGTCCATCAAAGTAACAGGCTTGTCTTTGCGGTCGGCATACAAATCGGCTCGCACAGCTTTATAATTTTCAAGCGATTTTTTTAATGCGGAAGCATAAGGTCCGTCTTCAATTTTTACATCGTCCAAAACTGTAAGGAACGTTGTATGGCGGCAATGGTCTGACCAGTAAGTGTCCAAAACGCGGATTTCTGTAAAGGTCGGATCACGGTTTATTGACTTAAAGTAATCTTGCATAAATTTAACATCAGCCAAATCCATGGCAAGACCAAGTTCTTTTCTATATGAATCAAGTTCGCTTTCTGATTTTGAAATAAATCCAGACACAACTGCAATATCAGCTGGTATAATAGAAGACATTTTAAGAGTTGCAGGCTTTGAACTGTCTGTAAGCCGGCTGTCAACCGGATTTATAAGATATTTTTGGATTTTTAAAACGTCATCTGCGCAAACGCTTCCTTCAAGAAAAACAATTTTTGCGCATCTTACAGCAGGCGGCTCTGTTCCGACTTTTGTGGCAGACTTCATTCCTTCACGCAAAAGTGTAAGACACTGTTCTGCGCTGTCCGCACGCTGGTCATACTGCCCCGGAAGATATTCCCATATAATCTGAGTAACATCAGCAGGAACTTCAAGTGAATCGTAAATAACAAAATCGCTTTGAGGCTCGGAAAAAATTCTTACAGCAGAAGCCTTTGCAACTTCGTCTGCGACATTTTCTATGTCATACCGGTTGAAATAACGGACGCCGGTAACTCCACCAATTCCTAAAAAACCTGTAATCTCGGAAAAAATCCGCGCCGCTTCATTCTGAAAACCGGCCTTTCTTTCAACATAGATACGAAACATTCGCATATTTTATAGCAAAACCGCCATTTGTTCAACGTAACTGAATTTTGAAGCGCAATGCAATAAACAATTTCCATTAAATTCTGTTGAAAATAAAATGCGGTTTGAATAAATTTATTATATGAAGAAAAAACTAAAGCTTTTTAAGCGTTTTATTTACAGCCGTGTGGTTTTCTGCTTTTTGTTGCTTGCAATGCAGATTTGCATGTATCTGTTTTTCATAATAAAGTTTTCTCCATACTTCTTTTACTTTGCAGGAGTCAACTTGCTTTTAAGCTTTATTTTTATGGCTTACCTCTCAAACTGCGAAGGAAAAAACGAATTCAAAATCGCGTGGCTTCTTCCAACGATGATTTTTCCACTGTTCGGAATTTCACTTTATGTCTATACAAAAATGGCAACGCGGAACTTCAGGCTCAAAAACAAAATTGAACAAAGCGAGCTTCAAACCTGGAAATTCGTTCCAAAATCTGCGGAAACAAAAACATCATTTCCAGAAATTTCCGACCTTGCATTTTATCTTTACAAGAGCGGAAATTTTCCCGCATACACAGACTCTGATGTTGAATATTTTTCGTGCGGGGAAGATTTCTTTCCGGATTTTATGCAGGAACTTAAAAGCGCAAAGGAATTTATTTTTTTAGAATTTTTCATAATAACGCCCGATGACTCATGGCAGAAAATTCTTGAAGTTCTAAAACAAAAAGTCAGCGAAGGAGTGGAAGTCAGAGTTCTTTACGACGGAATCGGATCTGTGCTTGCATCCACTAAAATTTATCATAAATACCTTGCAAGCCTTGGAATAAAATCAAAAATTTATATGCCGCTGACTCCTGTTTTCAACTTGCAGCAGAACAACCGCGACCACAGAAAAATTGCAGTAATCGACGGAAAAATTTCTTACACAGGCGGACTGAATCTTGCAAATGAATATTTTAACTTTGGACAAAACAAGTTTTCATACTGGAAAGATTCCGCTGCAAAAATCCGTGGAAACGCAACAAAAACTTACACCGCGCTTTTTCTGCAAATGTGGAACCTCGCAAAATTTCCAGAAAAGAAAGAGAACAAAAGTTACGAAAAGTTTTTTCCATTAGCGCAGGAAAAACATTTCAGCGAAGGACTTTTGATTCCTTATGCCGATAACGCTTACAATGAAAAAGACATCGCAGAAAACATCTGCCTCTACATTTCGTCAAAGGCAACACAAAATGTCTGCATAACAACTCCGTATATCATAATCGACAATCAGCTAAAAAGCGCGCTGATTTTTGCGGCAAGCAGAGGAATAAACGTTTCTCTTATCGTTCCTTCCAAGCCTGACCATTTTTTGACATTTTGCATTGGAAAAACTTTTTTAAAGACACTTGTTGAAAACGGAGTCCACGTCTATCTTTACTTGCCGGGATTTATACATTCAAAACTTTTTACAAGCGATGGAAAAATAGCAACTGTAGGCTCAATAAACCTTGACTACAGAAGCCTTTTCCATCACTTTGAAGACGGACTTCTTATTTACAAGAAATCCGTTATAGAAAAAATCCAGCGAGACATTGAGCTTACAAAACTTTCGTGCAAAGAAATGACATTGGACGACTATAAAAAACTTCCGCTGATTGTAAAAATGCTTGGAAGAATTTTTAGAATTTTCGCGCCGCTAGTTTAGAAATTTCATTCAGCTTTTAATCCACCATTCGTAAAGCCTTGTATCGCTGTTAAGTTCCGGATGAAAACTAAGCGCAGTTTGATTTTTAAACTTTGCAGCAACAATTTTTCCGTCAACTTTTGAAAGAATTTCAACATCTTCCCGGGTACTTTCAATATAAGGCGCGCGGATAAAAGTCATTGGAATTTTTCCAAGATTCCCGAAAGTTTCCTCTGCAAAAAAACTTCCAAGCTGGCGGCCGTAAGCATTTCTTTTTACGCAAACCGGCATTGTTCCAAAATGAATTCTTGAGTCATTTTCGATTTTTTCAGCAAGAAGAATAAGACCTGCGCAGGTTGCAAGAACTTTCATTCCAGATTCAATGCGTTGCTTTAATGGTTCGAACATTTCAAGCTCATGCAAAAGTTTTCCCTGCACTGTGCTTTCTCCGCCCGGAAGAACAATAGCATCAAAGTCTTTTTCCAAGTCCGATTTTTTTCTAAGCTCAAAGCAAGGCACGCTCAAAGACTCAAGCATTTTCTCGTGTTCTAAAAACGCACCTTGAAGCGCAAGAACTGCCACTCTCATTTTCCGCGCTCTGCCATAAGAATAGCTATTTCACTTTCATTGATTCCAACCATAGCTTCGCCCAAATCTTCTGAAAGCTTGGCAATAAGTTTTGCATCATTGAAATTTGTAACAGCCTTTACAATTGAAGCCGCTCTTTTCTTTGGATTTCCTGACTTGAAAATTCCAGAACCAACAAAAACTCCTTCCGCACCAAGCTGCATCATAAGAGCCGCATCGGCAGGAGTTGCAACACCGCCAGCCGCAAAATTAACAACAGGCAATCTTTTGTTTTCATGCACAAACTTTACAAGCTCATAAGAAACTTGAAGATTTTTTGCTTCTTCATAAAGCTCGTCTTCACGCATAGAAATGATTCTTGAAATTTCAGAATTCATTTTTCTCATGTGGCGGACAGCCTGAATTATATCTCCGGTTCCAGGCTCGCCTTTTGTTCTAATCATTGACGCGCCTTCGCTAATTCTTCTTAAAGCTTCACCCAAATCTTTTGCACCGCATACAAACGGAACTTTAAAATTTTTCTTGTTGATGTGATAAACATCATCGGCAGGAGAAAGAACTTCACTTTCATCAATATAGTCAATTTCAATTGCTTCCAAAATCTGTGCTTCCACAAAATGTCCAATGCGGCACTTTGCCATTACAGGAATTGAAACCGCTTCTTGAATTCCTTTTATCATTTTTGGATCACTCATTCTGGAAACGCCGCCAGCCGCTCTTATATCCGCCGGAATCCGCTCAAGAGCCATTACCGCGCAAGCTCCAGCTTCTTCTGCAATCTTTGCCTGCTCTGGAGTTGTAACGTCCATAATCACGCCACCTTTAAGCATCTGGGCAAGATTTTTATTCAATTCGTACTGTTTTCCTGATTCCATATTTTTCCTCGCATAATTTTATTTGTAAAAAAACTAACAAAAATCTGGTATGATATAAATATTCAGTTTTCTTAAATTTTGATAATATCAGTTAAATTTCATTTTTCGCAAAAAAAATCCCCGGAAATCTATAAAAGAAAACCGGGGAAACCTTAGTTAAAGAAAATTATTTCAATGCATTGAATCCATTTTCCAAGTCGGCAATTATATCATCGATATGTTCAGTTCCAATGGAAAGGCGGATTGTATTCTGGGCAATTCCTTGGTCTGCAAGCTCTGCATCAGAAAGCTGGCTGTGAGTTGTTGAAGCCGGATGAATAACAAGCGATTTTACATCCGCAACATTTGCAAGCAAACTGAAAATTTTCAGGCTGTCAATAAATTTCCATGCTTCTTCTTTTCCGCCCTTGATATTAAAAGTAAAAATGCTGGCACCGCCGTTCGGAAAATATTTTTCATAAAGCATATGGTCAGGATGCTCTGGCAACGAAGGATGATTCACTTTTTCAACAAGCGGATTATTTTTCAAGTACTCGACAACCTTTTTGGTATTTTCAACATGGCGTTCAATTCTAAGCGACAAAGTTTCTACACCTTGAAGAAGAAGGAAAGCGTTAAACGGAGAAATCGCAGCTCCTGTATCACGCAGCAAAATCGCGCGGATGTAAGTTGCAAAAGCAGCCTTTCCAGCAGCCTTAGAAAACGAAACTCCATGATAGCTTGGGTTAGGCTCAGAAATCCATGGATAGCGACCGGATTTTTCCCAGTCAAAGTTTCCAGAGTCAACTATAATTCCGCCAAGAGTTGTTCCGTGTCCACCGATAAATTTTGTTGCGGAATGCACAACAATGTCCGCTCCATGCTCAATCGGGCGAATCAAATACGGAGTTCCAAAAGTATTGTCAATAACAAGCGGAAGTCCGTGCTTGTGCGCAATTTTTGCAATAGCGCCGATGTTTGGAATATCAGAATTCGGATTTCCCAAAGTTTCAATATAAACAGCTTTTGTGTTAGGCTGAATCGCATTTTCAAGCTCAGAAAGATTATGGGCATCAACAAAAGTTGTTGTTATTCCGTAAAGCGGCAAAGTGTGGGCAAGCAAATTATAACTTCCACCGTAAATTGTTTTTTGCGCAACAATATGTTCGCCTTGTTTTGCCAAAGCCTGAATTGCATAAGTTATAGAAGTCGCGCCGGAAGAAACTGCAAGAGAAGCAACTCCGCCTTCAAGAGCCGCAATTCTTTTTTCAAGAACATCTTGTGTTGAATTTGTCAAGCGTCCGTAAATGTTTCCAGCATCTTTTAGTCCAAAGCGATCCGCCGCATGCTGTGAATTATGAAATACATAGCTCGTTGTCTGATAAATTGGAACAGCCCTTGAATCTGTGGCCGGGTCAGCGTTTTCCTGTCCTACATGAAGTTGAAGCGTTTCGAATTTGTAGCTCATATTTTCCTCCAAGCAAAGTTTTATTTTCTGAGGAAAGAATAGCAAATTTCAAAAGGCATGAATAATATTAAATTTTTATGCGGAGATATAGATTTCTTTTATAACGAGCTATGCCTTTAAATAAGACTTCAGCTGCTCAATATATTCTTCGCCTGTCTTTGAAAGAATTATGTTTTTCTTTAAAATGTATCCGATTTCCATTATGCTGTTCGGATTTTCCTTGTCAGATTTAAAAGGAACAGCAACAAAATCAGAGCCATTTAGTTCTTCGCAAATTATTCCCGAGCAAAGAGTGTATCCGTTCAAGCCGACCATAAGATTTAAATTTGTGGCGCGGTCGCTTGTCTTGATTGTTTTTGGATATTCGTTTTCCGTGAGAATTTCCTCTGCGAAATAAAATGAGCTGTTTCCGCCCTGATCAAAAGAAAGGCACGGATAATCTTTTAGCTCTTCAAGAGAAATTGAAGTTTTTTTTGCCAGCGGATGATTTTTCCAAAGATAAACATAAGCTTTGCAGTCAATAAGCTTTTCAAAAACAAGATCATTTGCATTTAAAATTTTCTTGATTGCCTTTCTGTTGAAATCGCTCATATAAAGAATTCCTACTTCACTTTTTTGGGTCGCAACATTTTCGATTACGTCAAGAGTCTTTGTTTCAAAAATCGAAAATTCATATTCTGAAGTTCCGAATTTTTTTACAAGTTCAACAAAAGATTTTGTGGCAAAAGAATAATGTTGGCACGACACGCTGAATTTTTTCTTACGCTGAAATCCTTCTCCAAATTTTTCCAAAAGATTCTCATACTGCGCATAAATCTGCCGGGCATACTGAATAAATTCCTTTCCATCTTGTGTCAAAGAAATTCCCTTGCTTGAACGGTTGAAAATTGAAATACTGAATTCCTTTTCAACTTCCTTTATCGCGGATGTAAGGGAAGGCTGCGAAACATAAAGGTTTTCCGCCGCCTTGTTCAAAGAGCCAGATTCTGAAACGCCTATAATGTAATGAAGCTGCTGCAATGTCATAAAAATATCCTAATATAAATAATATAGAAACTAACTATCGTTATTCTTGGTTAACTAACGGTAGTTTAAAAACAATTTTTAACCCTTTCCAAAACTTCCTTTAGTTAATTTTTGCAAAAAACAAGAGCATCCTTCCCAAATGTCGTTAAAAGTTTCATCAAAATTTCCTGTATACCAAGGATCTGCGATATTTCCGGGCCGTGAAGTAAAATCAAGCAAAAGAAAAACATTTTTATTAAAGTTGCTTCCCAAAATCCGCTGAATATTTTTTAAATTAAAATTATCCATTCCAATTATAAAATCGTATTTTTCAGCATCAGATTTTTTCATTTGAACAGCCTTATGCGGAAAAACAGGAATTCCCTGCTGCGCAAGCTTTTTTAAAGTTTTAGGATGCGGCGGATTTCCAATTTCTTCCGTGCTTGTAGCTTTTGATTCAATTAAAAAATTATTTTCAAGCCCAGCATTTTTTACAAGAAATTTCATTACAAATTCAGCCATTGGAGAACGGCAAATATTTCCGTGGCAAACAAAAAGAATTTTTATCATAGCTTCTATTCCAAAATCGTAATTTCTACACGGCGGTTTTTTGCTTTTCCTTCAGAAGTTGAGTTGTCCGCAATTGGTTTTGTTCCGCCTGAGCCTTTGCATATAAATTTTTCACGTGGAATTCCTCTTTGAATCAAAGCAGTTGCAACAGAATCTGCGCGCTCAACAGAAAGCTTCATTTCGCCTTTTTCATAGCCAACGCTTGCAGTGTGTCCTTCTACAAGAAACATCTGCTCAGGAACTTCTTTTAGAACCTGCGCAATTTGATCCAGCCGCTCATTTTCTCCAGGCAAAAGCTCTGCGCTGTCCGGCTTAAAATTCAAATTTTGCATTGTGAGTCGAATTCCTGCCGCCGTATTTTCCACAATAACTTTTTTTTCTGACTTTGAATTTGAAGCGGGATTTTTTCCAGCTGAAATTTTTGACTGAATTTCATCCATAGAATTCTTTTTTTTCTGAGACTGATTTTTCATTTTTCCAGAGCCACTTCCATTTGTTTTTGCTCCAGAAGTTTGATTTCCTGCCTTTGCAATTTTCTTTTCAGCGGAAGAAGAATTACTTTTTCCTGAATTTATGCCGGATTCAAAATCATTGTTTTTCATTGAATCAATAGATTTTTTTTCACCTTCAATCCAGTTGCTTTCATTCGCAGGTTTTTCAAGAATTTCTTTAAGCTCTTTTTCCGAAACAGAAGCTACACGCTGCAACGCCGGAATAAGTTTGCTTTTGTCGTAAGCCGGCGGATATTCCGTGAACATGGAAATCGAGCCTTTAAACGAATAGCTGTTGCCGTCATTGTAAATAAAAGTTTCGTCAACCATATCGCGCACAACAAGAGCATTTCCACTTTTTTTGCTTACGTACATTGTAGCTTTGTGGCTTCCTTGCGCTGATTTCAAATCCTTGTCGCCTGCAAAATCCCAGTAGGAAATTCCGTAGCGAGTTGCCCATTGCGCGCTAAAAACATAAACTTCTTCTCCGTGAAAAAGCTCGTCCTTAAGATAAGTGTATTCAACTAAAATCGGAAGCTTTGTAAAAATTCCTTTGTTAAGCGGATCAACAACACGCTCGGCTTTTGCCTGCCATTTGTCTCCGATGCTTATGCGCTGATTTGTAAAAGATGGAAAACTTCTAAAAGACGGATAGCCATTGTCAACAAGCATTGTCAGCATTCCATCTGAAGAAATTTTAAAGCTTGAAGGAACTGCTCCGTTTATGCCAAGATTTACTTCACGTGAATTTCTCTTTGTAGCTTCATCTATAAAAAAACTTCCGTCATAATATCTGTCTGAAAATTTTCCGCCGGAAGGAACAGAAGTTGGAGCAATAAACGAGCGGACTTCCCGGCTAACAAGTCCAGTATATTTTCCATTATCGTAGCGTCTTACATCGGTACGCTCAATATAAACATAGCTTCCACTTCCGTTATATTTTAAAAGCACATTCTGGCAAAAAGCATTTTGAAAAAACAAAAAAAATACTGCTGACAAAAAAATTTTCTTCATATTTAAATTATCGGCAGTAATGACACAATCTTTCATTTTTTATAGAATAGAATTTATGTCAGAAAAAAATGCAGCTTTAATAAGAACACATCTTCCTGGATTTTACAAAACACTTTTTTCACTTGCACTTCCAATTACTCTTCAAAACTTAATGCAAGTTTTTGTAAACATGCTAGACACAATCATGGTGGGCCAGCTTGGAGCCGCGGAAATCGCATCAGTAGGACTTGGAAATCAAATTTATTTTATACTGAACATGATTCTTTTTGGAACATCTTCTGGCGGCGCGATTTTTATTTCTCAATTCTGGGGAAAAAATGATATAAAGGGAATTCAAAAAACGCTAGGAATAATGCTCGGATTTTCAATTTTTGTTTCCATTGCTTTTACAATAGCGGCTTTGTTTATCCCGGAATTTTTAATCAGCCTTTATTCAAAAGATCCAGTTGTAATTCAGTATGGCGCAAAATATTTAAAATATGTTGCAATAAGCTATATTTTTCTTGCAATAACTTTTCCATTTGAATTCGCATTCAAAAGCACAAACCATGCATACCTTCCGATGATATGCACAACAATTTCAATTATCTTGAACGCGGTTTTCAACTATATTTTTATATTCGGACTAAAAACTGAATTTTTTATAATTGCGCCAATGGGAGTTGCCGGAGCCGCAATCGGAACTGTAATTTCAAGAGCAGCCGGAACTTCTGTTCTTTTGATATATTCATCTGTGAAAAAATTTGAAATCCTAGGATCTTTAAAAAACTATTTTTCTTTCAGTAAGAAATTCGTTTTAAAATATATTTCAGTCGCATTGCCAGTACTGCTAAACGAAACCGCTTGGGGGATGGGAATAACATTTCAGAACTCCATTTTCGCGCATACAGGAACAGACGCAATCGCAGCATTCAATATAACAGGAACAATTTCGCAGCTTACTTGGGTTTTCTTTATAGGAACGGGAAACGCGGCCGGAATAATCCTTGGCAAAAAAATCGGAGCCGGAAATTTTGAAGAAGCTAAACTTTACACTTACAGATTCGCCTGGTTTCTTCCATCTTGCGCAGCTTTAATCGGACTTTTCCTTTATCCGCTTTCATCAATGCTTCCGTACATTTTTAATGTGGATTCTTCAATTCTCTTGCAAGCAAAAAAAATGCTTATAGAACTGATTTGTTTTTATCCGTTCAACGCATTCTGTATGTTCTTTATTGTAGGATTTTGCCGCGCCGGAGGAGACACAAAATATGCCGCGTTCCATGACATTTTCTGGATGTGGTGCGTTGCAATTCCTGCAGGATACATAGCAGCTTTTGTTTTTAATCTGCCGCCAAACTTTATTTACTTGTGCTTGCTTTCAGAAGGATTTCTCAAAACGTTTGCGGGACTTTTGCGCCTTAAATCTGGAAAATGGCTCAGAGACATTACAAACTAAAAATGCCAAAAATTATCCAAGCCGCAGAAAACGAAGAATTTTTTGTCAAAGCAGAAAACTTTCTTTTGCCGCATGAAAAGATTTGCAGCCAGCTTATGCAAATGGCAATGCAAAAAAGCAAAGAGCTTTATATAATTTTTGAAACTGAAATCTTAGGCGTTTTTTATTTTTCAGAAGGCGGAATTCTTACAAGCTTTATTCCAAAGCCCACAAAAGAAAGTGAAAAAGAACTTTGCAATTTTTTTTATGAAAAGAAAATTTCCTGCATAATGGGAGAAAAAAACGAAGCGGAAAAAATCAGAAAGCTAATTTTCAAGCTGAAAAAAATTCAACCGGACGACATAAGAGAAATGCTTTTTATGGAATACACGCAAAGCAAAAATATTTCAGCAAAAAATCTGGAAATTACAAAATGCTCCTTGCAAGACGCCGACAAACTTTTTCCGCTGCACATTTCATATACTCAAGAAGAAGTTTTGCCTGAATGGAAAAAAATAAATCTTGCGCTTGAAAGACTTAAACTTGAAAAAATTCTTCGCACACAAAAAGTTCTTGCAGTCAAAAAAGAAAATTCATTTTGCGCAAAAGCCCAGACAAACGCAATTTCAAAAAATTTTATTCAGATTGGCGGAGTTTTCACACAAAAAGAATTCCGCTCAAAAGGCTTTGCTTCAACTCTTGTAAAAAAGCTCGCTGAAGAATTTCAGAAAGAAAATAAAAAATCAGTCTTGTTCGTAAACAAAAAAAATAAACCGGCAATCTGCGCATACAAGAAAGCCGGCTTTATATCGTTTGCAAAATACGAAATGCTTTACTACAAATAAATTTATTTTTTCATTATAGCGTCAATGCTTGAAATGCAAATTCCGCGCAAACCATTTTTTTCAAGAGAATCCACGCCACGAATTGTAGTCCCGCCTGGAGAACAAACCGCATCTTTTAAAGCTCCCGGATGAATTCCTGTTTCAAGCTGAAGCTTCGCGCTGCCAAGCATTGTCTGTGAAACAATTTTATAAGCTGTCTGCCTTGAAATTCCATATTTGACAGCGGCATCAGCATAGGCTTCAATTATCAAATCCATAAATGCAGGACCGCAGCCGCTTATTGCGCCGCCAATTCCCATAAGATTTGAAGGAAGTTCTTCTATAATTCCAAGCGAAGAAAACAAATCTTTTATTTTTTCAAGCTCGCCTGCATTTAAAGAATTTTCCTTTTCAAAAAGCATCACGCCTTCTCCAACCATCGCAGGAGTATTCGGCATTATGCACTGAACACGGACATCATCTCCAAGAATCCCGTGGAATCTTTCATAGCTCCAGCCAGCGGCAACAGAAACCAAAACTTTTCCAAAAAGACTTTCCTTTATTTCAGCAAGAACACCTTCTATCTGGTAAGGCTTGCACGCCATTATAAAAACATCGCATAAATCCGCCAAAGACAAAATGCTTTCGCACGGAACAAAGCCAATCTCGCTGGCATTCTTTTTAAGCTTTTCTTGATTCGGAGCAAAGGCAAAAATATCTTCTTTCTGGATTTTTCTTGAAGTTATAAAGCCAGAGGCAATCGCCTTCGCCATGTTTCCCATTCCAATGAATCCAATTTTCATTTGCTTCCTCCCATTATCGCATTGAATAAAGCATTTTCATCAGCTGTAAAAACCGTGGCCTTCAACTCTCCATTGCAAAGTTTTTCCAGGGCTTTTTCTTTTTTTCCATTTGCAAGTATTAGAGGAATTCCAGAAGCTGTTGTTTTTTTTGCCGCCTCAATCTTTGTAGAAATTCCGCCAGTTCCAAAAGAGCTTTTTCCGTTGATTGTAATCTGATTTTTTAGCTCATTGATATTTTCAACAGTTTCAACAAGAACGGCGTTTTCATTTGTCTTTGGGTTATCCGTGTAGATTCCGTCGATGTCGCTAAAAAGAATTAGCAAGTCCGCGCTCCAAAGAACAGCAGTAAGCGCGCTAAGATTGTCGTTGTCTCCAATGCAGAACTCGTCCGTGGCGACAGAGTCATTTTCATTTATAACCGGAACAACGCCTTCGTCAACAAGCGTGAACAAAGTATTCCTTATATTCAAAGTGCGGTGAGAATCCATGAAGTCCTCTTTTGTAAGAAGAAGCTGAGCCGCATGAAGATTCTGCTTGCCGAACGATTCACGCCACTTGTCCATAAGCTCAACCTGACCAATCGCGCACAAAGCCTGCCTGTAATGAATGTCGCCCTTATGCGCCCAGCCGCTTATCGTGGAAAGTCCTGCAACCTGCGCCCCGGAAGAAACAACAATAATCTGCTTTCCCTTTGAAATCAAAGCCGCGCATTCCGACGCAAATGTTTCCATAAAATCCACATTGATTGTTCCGTCGTTCTTTGCAAGCGTGTTGCTTCCAATTTTTATTACGATTTTCCTAGCCTTGTCGATAACTTCCTGCGGTGTCATAAAACTTCCTTAAAATTGATTAAAGAATTACAAAAAAACTGAAATGCGGCAAGAAAAAGCACGTCAATTCGCCAAGTTGAGCGTAAATGGAATCGGACCAGCCAACATTGCTCAAAACGGCTCGGTTGCCGCTTTCTTTTTCTTTCCGCATATTCAATTTACTTTTTACAAAACAAATTCAATATTCAATCTTACAGAATTTATATCACATCGGGGAATTTTATAAAAGAAGGGAAAAATTCTTTAAGGAAAATTTTATTTTTGTCTGGAATCCTTTAAAAACTTCAGGAATATTTGATTTTCTTCTGGAATTTGTTAAAAAACTCAAGAATATTGTATTTTCCACTTGG
>DKDI01000033.1 GCA_002449305.1 Treponema sp. UBA6852 | reverse complement strand
TAGCCCGAATGTCGAGTTTTGATAAGAACAGTAATTTAAGTGTCATTGCCGTGCTTGACACCGCGATGTTTGCATAGCAAACTCGGTTAGCAATCTTGCAAAAAAAGTGCAATAGATTATCGGGTCAAGCCCGATAATGACATTAAATCATAAAACTCGAAGTTTGGGCAACGTACAAATCTCTATTTCTTAAAAATATCGCTGTGTGTTCCTGTGTCAACCAAAGTCAAAACAAGAACATCGTTATACTTGTAATAAAATTGCAATTAATATGTTTATGAATATCTCACTGCAAAAATGTTGGCTAGGATTTTCAATGTTGACTATAACACAAAACACTGTTATTATTTTACTTGATGCTATTCAATTTATAAACTGTGGAGGTAACTATGTGCAGAACTTCTATTTATGAGGCGCGGAACAATCTTTCAAATTTCGTGAAGATTGCGGAAAGCGGAGAGCCTGTGGAACTTACAAGGTACGATAAGCCGGTTGCGGTAATTATCAGCTATGCGGATTATGAACACAGAGATGAAAAGCCTTCTTTGATTACTCGGCTTAACAAAATAAAGGAAAAATATGCGGATGTTCTAAATGATGAGGGAATCCCGCTTAGGCCAAAAGTTTATCCTGATCCGAACAGGGTGATTTTTGAAGAATAAATAAGTACTGAAGATTTGTTCATGCACAAATATAATAGTAAACATTTACGGAGGAAAAATGAAAAAAATATATCTTCTTGACACAAACATCGTGTCCGAGTTCTCAAAGGAACGTCCTAACAAAAACGTTATTGCCTTGTACGAAGCGCGAAAAAATCTCTGTGCAATTTCAGCTGTTACCTGGCAGGAACTTGTCTATGGACTTGAAAGAATGCCAAATGGAAAACGCAAAACTTATATAGAAGAATGTCTTGCAGAATACAAGAAAGACTTTGAGATAATTCCATACGATGACTTTGCAGCCAGAATCTGCGGTCAACTTTCAGGAAAATGTTCAACAGAAGGAAAAACCCTCCCTTATTGCGACACACAAATTGCCGCCACCGCAATTGCAAACGGAATGGTTCTTGTAACGCACAATGCAACAGATTTTGCCGAAGCCTCAGAACGCTCTTTTTTGCGCACAGAAGACTGGTTTTCTGCTGAATAATTTCAAAACTGAAGGAACACTTCCTAAGAGCCGTAGCGATACTTCCTAAAAGGCTAAGGAATACTTCCTAAGCCCCTTAGGAATACTCACTTCAGGTCTTAGGGATACTCACTCAGCCTCTTAGGAATACTTACTCAGCCTCTTAGGAATACTCACTTAGGGCTTTAGGGATACTCACTCAGCCTCTTAGGAATACTCACTTAGGGCTTTAGGGATACTCACTCAGCCTCTTAGGAAGTATTCCTTCAGCTAAATGTCAAATTTAGCTACACAAACGTCACGGTGTCAAGCACGGCAATGACAGTAAATTTTCAAAACTCGAATTTTAACCTTTTATTTTATCTTAGTTTGCACGAGGGAAGCCGCTGCGGGCAAGACGGATACCGTTGTTAGAATAAGTATCAGTAACACTGTTAGTATAAGAGCTATAAACATGTGCCCAGGTACTACTATCACTGAAAGAGCCACTTATACGTATACATTCTCCGCTTGCATTTTCAGCAATAGGATCTGTTACAACTCCTAAAGGAATGCTTTCTGATCTATCAGAACAAAACTCCCAACAGTTTCCGCTCATATCATAAAGTCCAAGTCTGTTAGGCTTTAACTTTCCAACTTCATGAGTTTTCTTAGTACTAGCATCTAAATCGTTATTATACCATGCAACATCAGATAAAGCATTAATATCACTAGTACCGGCGTACGTATAATTCCAGTCAGTAGAAGCGCTTTGGTCTCCACCGCGCGCAGCAAATTCCCACTCGGCAGCTGTAGGCAGACGGAAGCCGTTTTTTGATAAATCACAAGAAACACTTTGCCAAGTATTTTTTGCACTGGGATAATTTGGTTTTATATCACTATAAGCAATATTTTCACAGTCAACTTTTTGACCATTTTCATCATATGCTGTATAACATTCCTCAAGCCCCATTAATATAGAAAGCCTGTTGCAAAACACAATTGCATGATACCAGCTTATCGACTCAACTGGACGAAGCTTTTGAGTTTCTCCATCTTCTGGAGGATAAGAGCCTCCTTGGAACTTGCTTGGATTTTCTCCCATTACGGCTTCAAAAAGTTCCTGCGTCACTTCGTACTTACCTATGCTGTATGGGCTTAAAGTTACTGTGCGGCCGTCAATAAAAACGCCTTCGCTTCCGCTTCCTGTGATTGTCGTGGCGACATCAATTACTGTCGCAAGGGCTGTCTTTTCAAGCTTGGTTTTGTTTATAACTATGCTTCCGTCTTCAGCAATAGAAAAGATGTTAGACAAAAGTATTAAGGTTAAAGAGCATTCTGTAGTTTTATCAGCTTCAACTTTTATATCTTTGCTTCCAGATGCGATAAGCTCATCATTGTTCGCAGAATCTCTCGCTTCTGCCTCAACGGTATATTCACCGGCTTCAAGCTCCGTGAACTCTATTACCCCCCCCAACGCCGCATCTTTCTCTATAGTCTCACTTTCGCCAATTACACGCACAACGAACTTGTCGGCATTTTCCTTATTGTAAAGGTAGTAGCGTCCGCTGCCAGGCAGAGCTACACGGATTGAGCCGCCTTTTTCTGAGCCGCCGCTCATGTTCATGCAGGACGCCGCCACAAATAAAAACGCAAATAAAGCTAGAACAATAAATTTCTTCATAAAAGACCTCTAGTTTTTTGGATTGTCGGATCAAGTCCGACAATGACAACTTTCATTTCTCTGTCATTCCCGCACTTGTTTCATCTCTCTGTCATTGTCGTACTTGAATTTCCCTGTCATTCCCACACTTGATATGGGAATCTCTTTTATAATCAACTTTTTAATAATCTATTTTACATTATAATGAATAAATCGCAATAAATACAAGAAACTCTTTGTTTTTTCTAATCAGTGTGGAAAAATCAGCCTGCTAAACAAAAAGCCTCCAGTGCAAACTATTCAAGTTACACTGGAGGTGTCGTTTTTTCTGGCATTCAATGGCTTTTATTAAGTTGCCATTGCATTGGCCTCAATTTATTTTTATAAATTATATTCCAAAGCTTATATTGCGCCTCGAAAAGTGATATTAGTACATTGTAATGTTCCTACATCAAAAGCTGTACTTACTTCTTTGTGTAGGTTATATCGGCAAGTTCTTGCTTTAGCTTTGTAGAAGGCTGAAAAAGCACACGTACATTAGTTATATCATTTGAAGTAACGTCTTTTTCCACCTGCTGTCCTTTTGCCCTAAACGACAATTTAAGGATACCAAAGTTATCAAGCCTTACCTTGTTTGAGTTTTTCAGGTAATGCGGCACTTTATCCAAGAAGCTTTCGATAACAGCCACAATATCTGCCGGATTAAGCGTGCATCCCTTTGAAATTTCACAAGCCAACTGACGGATGTTGATTTCATCGGAATATTCCGCTGTTGCATAAAACTTAGACTCTTCCCTGTTAATGGGGTTTTCCCTTTTTTTTACAGAATACATCATTTCGGTGATTCTCCTTAATAAAAATATGAAGCACTCTCAATAAGCACCTCCGCTAGCAAATAATTTTTTAGAAGCTCCAACGGAACCTCATACTTCCGGCCGGAAAGTACAATAACAAGTTAATAAAAATAGCCTAAGTTGCCAACTTTTTTTTGCAGAATTTTTATATTTTTTTACAACAGGTCAAAAGCCAGTGAGGTTTGGGTCAAAACTCAGTAACTTTTAGGTGAAAACTCAGTAACTTTTAAAAAAAACTCACAGACTTTTGAGTGAAACCTCAGTGAGTTTTGAGTGAATTTTTGCATGAAAAAATAAAGAATGATTTTACAACATCGATTTGCATCTTGTTTAAGAGAAATTTCTGATTTTTCTAAAAGGCAGAATGTCGAGTTTTAATAAAACAGCTACTAAACAATTATTCCTATGCAACAAGGCTGTCATTGCTATGCAAACATCGCAGGGGCAAGCACGATAATAACATTAAATCATAAAACTCAAAATTGAACCTAAAATATTGATTATAAACTCAACTAGCTTTATTTCTAAATCCCGCTTAAATATTCTGAAATATTTGCGTTTTTATACAAGTCGTAGGCTTCATCAATAACTTCTTTCAATATGTCATATGTGTCATCTTCTTCACGATTAAAAATAACTTCCGCAAGACAAACTAAGGAATACGGATTATTTGTTGGGAACTTGTTTTTGATTGTATCAAGAAAATTATAATCTATATCGTGGAGAATTTTTTCTTTCAATAAAGGCAAAGTATATTTCACAATTTTTTTCTGGCAAGCAAACAAAAAAAATGCGCGGCTTTGGAATCGAACCAAAGACCCCAAGCGTGTCATGCTTGTACTCTAACCAACTGAGCTAGTCGCGCAAAATATGCACTTATAATAACAAAACTTTTCTCCAGCGTCTACCCTATTAAAGCAGGTTCTTAGGGTGCACCCCCCTAAGCGGTGCAAGGAAAGAAGGGTGGTATGGAGGGAGGAAAAATAGCGATGAAATCGCCTTGCTTTCAACCGAATTAATTGGTTTTCCTCCCTCCAAAAAAAGGTTAATTGAAAATTCACTTTTTAACTGCTAGAATCTTTGGCATGAATCTTTTATCTGTGAATAACCTTGCAAAAATCGGGCGTGAAAAACCTTTGTTTACAGGAGTAACATTTGGCTTGAACGAAGGAGACAAGGCAGCTCTTATAGGACGCAATGGAACTGGAAAGTCAACTCTGCTTAACACAATTGCAGGCCTGCTTTCCCCGGACGAAGGAACTGTTGTTCTTAACAAGGAAGCCGGAGTTTCTTTTCTTGCACAAAATCCTTTGTACAGCAAGGATGACACAATCAAAAGCCACATATTCAAATTCCAAAGTCCCAAGCTCAAGACAATCCGCGAATACGAAGAAGCCTGCGACGAGCTTCAAAAAACAAACTCGCAGCAAGCCCAGCAAAAGTTCAACACATTGAACGAAAAAATGCAAAAGGACAATCTTTGGAACTACGAGTCCCAGATAAAGTCAATTCTTACCACGCTTGGAATAAACGACCTTAACCGCAAGATGGGAGAGCTTTCAGGCGGAATGATAAAAAAAGTCGCGCTTGCACAAGTTCTTGTTGAAGACACAAAGCTGCTTCTTTTGGACGAGCCCACAAACCATCTGGACATTTCCACAATTCTTTGGCTTCAAAATTATCTTGCCGAAACTAAAAGGTCAGTTCTTATGGTAACCCACGACCGTTATTTTTTGGACGCAGTCTGCAACAATATCTATGAACTTGCGCGCAACAAGATAAAGCTTTACACAGGCAACTATTCAACTTACCTTGAAAAAAAACAGACAGAAGCGCAGATTGAAGCGAACACAGAACGCCGCATTGAATCCGTTTTGAGGTTTGAGCGCGACTGGCTTATGAGAGGACCTTGCGCCCGCGGAACAAAAGCAAAGGCAAGAATCCAGCGCGACCAGGCTTTAATAAACCGTGAAAAGTTTTCCGCAGACAAGGGCTTTACTTTTGAAGTTGAAGGCAGAAGGCTCGGCGGAAAAATTCTTGAGCTTCATAAAATCACAAAGAATTTTCAAAAAGGATTCGCATCTTCGGGCAAAAGCAAAACAGAAAATGCCTTTCCAGTTCTTAAAGACTTTAGCTACAGTTTTAACAAAGGCGAAAAAATCGGCGTGTTCGGCGGCAACGGCTCTGGAAAAACTACGCTTTTGAATATAATCACGCAGAAAATCCAGCCAGATTCCGGCGAAGTTGTAAAAGGCGAAAACACTTCTATTGCTTACTATGAGCAGAATCCACATTTTGAAAACACGGAACTTACAGTTCTTGACTACATAAAGGAAGCGGCGGACGTTATGAAAATGAATGACGGCACAGTTTTAAGCGCGCCTCTTTTTCTTGAGCAGTTCGGCTTTGAAGGAAAAATTCAGCATTCGCCAGTGGGAACTTTGAGCGGCGGAGAGCGCAAGCGGCTTTATCTTGTGCGACTTTTAATCAGCAATCCGAATTTTCTGATTCTGGACGAGCCTACAAACGACTTTGATATTTTTACAATGAATATTCTTGAGCAGTTTTTGCTTTCGTTCAAGGGCTGCCTTTTAGTTGTTAGCCACGACCGTTACTTTATGGACAAAATCTGCGACACAATGTTTATAATGGAAAACGATGGAAGTGTTTCCGGTTTTGTAGGGAAATGCTCTGAATATCTTGAGCTTGAACAGGAACAAAGCGCGCAACAAAAATCACAATCCAAGCAGGAAGAAAAAACAGAAAAGACTCCAGTTCATCAGAAAAAGAACAAAATGTCGTTCAAGGAAAAAAAGGAATTCGAGCAGCTTGAGCAGCGCATATTTGAGCTTGAAGATAAAAAGCCGGAACTTGAAAAACTTATGGCCTGCCCTGACTACGAAAAATCCTCAAAAGCCGGAAAAGAATACGCAGACCTAGAAAAAGAGCTTGAAGAAGCATATTCAAGATGGGAAGAACTTTCCGCGCTTGAAATGTAAACGGAGGTACTTTTATGGAAGAAAAAATCGAACAGTTGAAACAGCTTGTAGAAAAATCCCAGAAGATTGTGTTTTTTGGAGGAGCTGGAGTCAGTACAGAAAGCGGCATTCCAGACTTTAGGAGCGTTGACGGACTTTACAATCAAAAGTGGGCTTATCCGCCGGAAACAATACTGAGCGCGACTTTTTTTCATTCAAATCCAAAGGAATTCTACAGATTCTACCGGGAAAAACTTCTTGTTTCCGGAATAAAGCCGAACATTACGCATTTTAAACTTGCGGAACTTGAAAAACAAGGAAAACTTCTGGCAGTCGTAACTCAGAATATTGACGGACTTCATCAGGCGGCAGGAAGCAAAAATGTCTTTGAGCTGCACGGAAGTGTCCTTAGAAACTACTGCACAAAATGCGGAGCGTTCTACGATGAAAAATATATTGCTTCTCATTCAGACCAAGACGGACTTCCACGGTGCGAAAAATGCGGGTCCCTCATAAAGCCGGACGTTGTTCTTTACGAAGAATCTTTAAAGGATGAAGTTGTAAGCGGCGCAATCAAGGCAATAGGCAGCGCAGACCTTTTGATTATCGGAGGGACTTCGCTCACTGTTTATCCGGCGGCAGGAATGATTCATTATTTCCGCGGAGAAAACATTGTGCTTATAAACCGCGACCCGACTCCAAGCGACGGAATTGCAAACCTCGTTCTGCACGAAAACCTTGGAAACGTTTTTTCAAAATTGTAGTCAAATATCAAATTTTATATTTTACTGTCATTATCGGGCTTGACCCTGCGATGTTTCTGAAAAAAACTCGGTTGATAATCTGTTGGAAAGATTCCTGTGCCAAAGCACAGGAATGACAATTAAATTTACTTTAATGCCATTCTTTGCGCCAAAACTGTTTTTAGGGAAGCAAGTGTTTCTTTTACTGCGGACTCATTGCTTCCTGAAAGAACTGAATCGCAAGCTGAACTTACGGCTGTAATGTTTCCAAGGATGTCTTGCTCAAGCTTTGCAGAAAAAATTTCATTTGAGCCGGCAATTTTTTTTGCTTCTTCGGCAAGTTCCGCTATCTGTTTTTTTTCTTCATCAAACTGGCTATTTAAATTTTGCGATTTCTGCACAAGAAGATTCATTGATAAATCAATTCTTTCCAGCAAATCGGAATTTTCTTTTTTATTTCCAGACTTCTGAAAAAGCCTCTTCATAAAATCTGTAATTTTCATAGTTAAACATTATCTCTGATTTGCAAAAATATGGCAATACAAACCTTGCGCGCAAAAGTCTTGACCTTGCAATTCCATGAACTATAAACTAAAGCAAAAGGTCAAATGTTGAGTTTTGATAAAAACAGTCATTTCTGTGCTTCGACACAGGAATCTGTTGTAAAATTTAAATAGATTATCGGGTCAAGCCCGATAATGACATCAAATTATAAAACTCGAAATCAAATTTAAAGAAAAAGGCTGATGAAAAAATGAATGCAATTTACGCCGCCGGGCTTAACGGAGAATTCGCACTAGAAAATGGAACTCTTCCATGGAAAAAAGTTCCCGAGCTTCAAAAAGAATGCAAGGAAGACATGGCTTTTTTTAAACAAATGACTTTAAAAAAAGCCGTCATAATGGGATTTAACACTTTTAAAACTCTGCCTTTTCCGCTCAAAGACAGGCTGAACATTGTAATAAAAAGAAACGCTGTTCCGCAAAAAATAGAAAACACAGGCAATGAGTTTATGTTTTTTTCTTCTATTGAAGAAGCTTTAAATGCGCTTAACTTTTTTTGCCCGGATGATATTTTTTTAATAGGCGGAAAAAAGCTATTTGCAGAAGCGTTCAGAAAGAACCTTGTGGACGGCATTATCTACGAAACAGTTTTTTGCAAGAACTTTCCAAATGCAAAAATTTTTATAAACCGCCCTCAAAAGTTCAGTCTGATAAATTCAAGGAAAAGCGGAATTCTTGTTTTTAATCAGTACAGAAATCTGGAAGCTCCAAAGGCTCAATTCCAAAGCGGCTTGCAAAATCCCTAGCTTTCCAGGCGTTCATTATAACATCCTGAGGATTGTGCGCATCAGAATTGCAAATTACACGGACATTCGTAAGGGACGCCATTTCCCAGAACTCAACAAACGGGTAAGGGTAGCGCATTCCGCGCTTTGTATGATTCGGAGTTCTAGTTATTCCAAGTCCATTTATTTCAATAGGCAAATCTAAATCAGAAGCCGCATCCAAAATTGCCTGGCTGCAAGCCTTTGACTGGTCGTCCCATTCCTTGTAGCCTGCCATAAACAAATCCGGGTGAGCAAGAAAAGCAAAATGACCGCTCCGCATTCCTTCTATAGTTTGGTCAATGTATTTGTTCAAAAGCGAAGGGCTTTCAACATCGGGAATATAAATATGGCTTGATCCGTCTGCAACCCAGTGCGAGCCAAGAACAAGATAGTCCGCTCCAAAGTTCGCCTTAAGCTCATCGTACCAGCCGGTGTATGATTCTTCCCATTCACATTCATATCCTTGGTAAACAGGAAACGCCGCAGCTTCCTTTGCCTCTTCAATCCATTCGCTGTATTCAGAAGCCTCTTTTGTTGTCATTCTTATTTCCGGCCAGTAGTCAAAAAAATCTTCCGGATAAGGGCAATGGTCAGAAAATCCCAAAGCAGTGCAGCCTTCCAGCATAGCCTGATTAACATAATCGACCGGCTGTCCTTTTGCATGATGGCAAAGCTCTGTGTGCGTATGAAAGTTAGAAATTGATTTCATATATGTTTGATTTTAGTAAAAAAGAAGAATTATGTTAAGGGCATAAAAAAATCCCCTCCAGTTTCCTAGAGGGGAAGTTAGCATTTAGCCGCTAAACATCAATGAAAATTATTTCTTTGTTGTTTTTTTAGCAGGAGCTTTTTTTGCTGATGCTTTTGCAGCTGGTTTCTTTGCTGTTGACTTTGCAGCCGGTTTTTTAGCAGGAGCTTTCTTTGCTGGGGCTTTTGCAGCCGGTTTCTTTGCTGTTGAAGTCTTTTTTTCTGCTACAGTTTTCTTTGCAGTAGCTGGCTTTTTTGCTGGGGCTTTTGCAGCTTTTGCAGCGGCAAGAGCTTTAATAACAGCCTGTGCTCCGGCAAGACGTGCAGCTGGTACACGGAATGGTGAGCAAGAAACGTAGTTAAGACCAAGTTTGTAGCAAAGAGCGATTGAATCTGGGTCTCCGCCATGTTCTCCACAGATTCCAAGGTGAAGGTCAGATTTTACCGAGCGTCCCTTAGCTTCTGCAATTTCCATAAGAGCGCCTGGTCCGTCTGGATCAAGAGTCTTGAATGGGTCTTTTTCGAGAATCTTCTGGTCAAGGTAAGAATCAATGAACTTGCCATAGTCATCACGGCTAAAGCCGAATGTTGTCTGTGTAAGGTCATTTGTACCGAATGAGAAGAAGTCAGCGTACTGTGCAATCTGATCTGCTGTGCAAGCTGCGCGTGGGAATTCAATCATAGAACCAATCTGGAACTTGAGTTTTGTTCCCTTTGATTCGTTTACTTTTGCAATTACAGCTTCTGCCTGTGCGCGGATCTGCTTGAGTTCGTTTACAGAAGTTACGTTAGGAATCATAATGCGAACATCATGTGCAATTCCGTCCTTTTCTGCGTGTGCAGTTGCCAAAGCGATTGCTTCAACCTGCATTTCGTAGATTTCAGGATATGTGATTGCAAGACGGCATCCGCGGTGTCCAAGCATAGGGTTGTGTTCGTTGAGGTCAGCGAACTTTGCCTTGATTGTTGCAACAGAAACTCCGAGCTTAGAAGCAAGAGCCTGAGCTTCAACATCTGTAGCAGCCTGAATGAACTCGTTAAGAGGCGGGTCAAGAAGACGGATTGTTACAGCGCGTCCGCCCATTGTCTTGATGATTCCGTAGAAATCTTTTTCCTGAAGTGGAAGAATCTTTGCAAGGTTTTCTTTGCGTGCTTCTGTGTTTTCAGAAATAATCATCTTCTGGAATGAAGAAAGTTTTGGCTCCTCAAAGAACATGTGCTCTGTGCGGCAAAGACCAATACCGTTTGCGCCAAACTTGAATGCCTGTGGAGCTTCGTTCTGCTCTGCATTTGCAAGAACATCGAATCCTTTTACAGTCTTTCCAGAAGCTGTTTTGCGTACAGACTTTGCGCGGATTTCATCAGCCCAGCCAAGGAATGTTTCAAGGTCGCCAGAAACTTTTGCTTCTTCTACAGGAATAAGACCTGCGTAAACTTTACCAGTTGAACCGTCAATAGAAATATTGTCGCCCTTCTTGAAAGTCTTGTCGCCAATCTTTACTGTTTCTTTGTCTACGAATACAACTGCTGCGCAACCGCAAACACAAGGAGTTCCCATACCACGTGCAACAACAGCAGCGTGTGAAGTGCGTCCGCCTGTAGATGTCAAGATTCCTTCTGCAACGTACATACCTGCAATGTCATCAGGAGATGTCTCTTTGCGAACGAGCATTACTTTCTTTCCAGCCTTGTTCCATTCAACAGCTTCGTCTGCTGTGAATACAATCTGTCCGGCTCCAGCTCCAGGAGATGCGTTAAGAGCTTCTGCGATTGGTGCAGCGGCTTTAAGAGCTTTTGGCTCAAACTGAGGGTGAAGAAGCTGGTCAAGCTGATCTGGCTTTACACGGAGAAGAGCCTGTTCTTTTGTGATGAGTTTTTCTGCAACCATGTCAACTGCCATTTTAACAGCTGCCGGTCCTGTGCGTTTTCCGTTGCGGCACTGAAGCATATAGAGAGTTCCTTCCTGAACTGTGAACTCCATATCCTGCATATCGTGATAGTGCTTTTCAAGGCGAGCGCGGATTTTGCAAAGCTGATCGTAAATCTTTGGATTTGTTTCAGCAAGCTGAGAAAGGTGCTGAGGTGTGCGGATTCCAGCAACAACGTCTTCACCCTGAGCATTCATAAGGTATTCACCCATGAATTCGTTAACACCAGTAGAAGGATCGCGGCTGAAGCAAACACCAGTTCCTGATGTGTCGCCCATGTTTCCAAATACCATTGCCATAACAGTTACGGCTGTGCCTTTGATAACTCTTTCATCAATGTTGTTGAGCTTGCGGTATGTGATAGCACGAGGATTCATCCAAGAACCAAATACAGCTCCGATTGCTCCCCACATCTGTTTGTGTGGATCCTGCGGGAAGTCTTCGCCCTTTTCTTTCTTGTACATTGCCTTGTACTTAGAAACAATTTCCTGAAGTTCTTCTGTAGTAAGATCTGTATCCTGTGTGATTCCACGGTGAGACTTAACTTCGTCGATGATTTCTTCGAACTTGTCGTGATCTACACCCATTGCAACGTTGCCGTACATCTGAATAAAGCGGCGGTATGCATCCCATGCAAAGCGTGGGTTCTGTGTTTTGTTTGCAAGACCAAGAACTGAATTGTCGTTAAGACCGAGGTTGAGGATTGTGTCCATCATACCAGGCATAGATTCTGCAGCGCCTGAGCGAACTGAAACAAGAAGCGGATCTTTTGCATCGCCGAGCTTTTTGCCCATTGACTTTTCAAGCTTTGCAAGATACTTAGCAACTTCTGCATCAAGTCCTGCCGGATACTTTTTGCCTAATTTGTAGTATTCCTGACAAACATCAATTGAAATTGTGAATCCAGATGGAACAGGAAGGCTCAAAGGTTTCTTTGCCATCTGAGCAAGGTTTGCGCCTTTTCCACCGAGGATTGGACGCATTGATTCATCGCCTTCTGCGTCGCCATCACCAAAGTAATAAACATATTTGGTCTTAGCCATTATGTCCTCCATATATATATGTGAAGAAAATTATAATGGTAATTTCTTGTATCGTCAACAAATGTTTTTAATATCAGCAAGAATTGCAAATTAAAATTTGAATTTTTTCAAAAGGAATTCTTTAAAGCAAATCGCAGACTTCTCAATTTATCAAATCCACAAAAAAAATCGCCAAGTTTTTCCAATCCATACAGCAAGTTCATATCTTTAACGTGAGCCAAAATTTCCCAATTTTCACAAAATTAACTTCATCTTCTGCGTCAAAAAAATTCAAATAAAAAGGCAAATTCAACGGTCATAGCACAAATTTTCAAGCAAACACAAAACTCAAACGCAGATAATAAGCCAAAAACAAGCGAAAAAGGCATTTATTCAGCAAATTGCTGACTTTTCTCCACTTGGCACGCATTCTGCTATATATTTAGTGTACGGCTGAAAGGCAGTACGAAAAAAAATTAAAACAATGCTGTAAAACCAGCGAGGAGATTTATATGAACGAACTTTCACTTTTAGATTCACTTTTTGGAAATGACGGATTTGCATTGCCAAGCTACCGCGAAGCAGCTTTTGCCCCGAAAGTAGACGTTGTGCAGAAAAAAGACAGCTATGTGCTTTCTATGGATTTGCCTGGAAAAACTGAAAAAGATGTAGACATAACGCTTAAAAACGATGTTCTTACAATTTCTTCTGTTGAAAACGCAAAGTCTGATTCAGGAGAAAAGAAAGAAAAAGTTGACGATGTTTACTACATTCTGCGCGAACGCACAACAAGGCACAGCCAATTCAAACGTTCATTTACTTTGCCAAAAGACATTGATGCCAACAAAGTAAACGCAACATTCAAAAACGGCATTCTTTCTATTGAAATCGGACGCAAGGAAGATTCCACAGAAAAGAAAATTACAATCAAAAGCGAGTAAAAAAAATTAAAAAATTTTTTAAAAACTGTTGACAAAGAAAATGCAATGATGTATATTCTAATCAGCTTATAAAGCTGATAAAACTCTCTCCTTTAGTTCACGAAAGTGAACGGCAGAACCCCGGGCATCCGGGGTTCTGTTCATTTAAAGACATTAATTTTATTATTGATTCTAGTTGTCTGTCATCAAAATTATTAGATTCAATTCCGAGTTTTATGATTTAATGTCATTACTAGGATTGACACTGCGATGTTTGCACAGGAATAATTGTTTAGTAGCTGTTTTATTAAAATTCGACATTCGTCTTTTACGGCAAAATATTTTTTTTCAGTTTTTATAAAAAAAACTACATCGACATTCCTATAGAAAAGCCTGTCCTGAATTCTTTTTCTGTAATATTGTAAATGACTTCAACTGAACAAGCCGGAAACGCGACTTTTGAAAGGTACATTTTCATTCCGCCGCCAGCTCCCTGATTAAAAACCCAAGTCCTGTCAAAGTCTTTTGCGCGCGCTGTCTGATAAACCGCATAAACAGAAAAAAGGCCTATTTTTGTCTTGAGCGCAGCATATTCAAGCCCAATAGAAAGTCCTGCCATTGAATCAGAAGAAAATTCGCTAGGAAAAAGACTAACAGAAGCTGAACGTCCGCCAGTGTAAAAGACAATCGGAGCGTCGAATTCATAGAAGCAAGACGCTGACTGCACAATTCTAAGCTTGTCAAGAATCGGCTGCTGAATTTTTATTTTAAGCTCAAATCCGTTAAAAACATCCCGGCAAGGCGTAACATCAACAAAAGCCTTTGCGGCTGCGGATTTTTCAGACATAAAAACACCGTTCCAGTCAGCGGTTTTAAAATCTATTGTGGCGGAAGATTCCCATACTTTTTCAGATTCAATCTCGCCTTTAATTTCGTCCGAGCCGTCAATTTTTACAATTCCAAACCCTGTGTTTAATTCCGCAGAAAAACAGTCAAAGAATTTTTTGGAAACGCCAAGGCTTCCGCGGAAAGAAAGAGAGCCAAAATCGTAAACTGAATCGTCTTTTGTTGTAACAAGCTCCGTGTCTGATTTTGAAATTCCTGTGTAAATCGAAAATCCCAATGACGAGCCTTTTGGCGGACGTGAAAAAAATGTCATTCCAGAAATGTTGTCGCGCGAAAAAATTCCGCCTAGAATAAAAAAATCCTTCAACCCCATCGCATTTGAATCAATAAGAAATGCGCCCGCAGAAAAAAGTCCGTCGTTAACGGCAACAATCGGCAACGGCAAAATGGACATTTTCTCTTCAAGTGAAATTTTCACGCAGCTTTCGTTTTCGGTTATAGGCTCGCATTCAATTGAAATGTTTGTAAAAAGATTGTCCGCCTGAAGCGAATTTTCTATGCTGTGCAAGGTTTCTGCAGAGGCTTCTTTTCCAATGAATTTTTTTAAATCACGCTGAGCAGCAAATTCTTTTGTACGCTTTAAGCCTTGAATTTCAAATTTTGTAATTATAGGCTCCGCATTCAGAAAACCTGCAAAAACAGCAAAAAGCGCAACTGCAAAAAATGATTTTTTCATTTAAAACATCTCCATTTATTGTAAATTGCTGAAGTTTTATTTTTACAACAAATGGGAAGATTTAGCAATATAATGCAAGAAAAAGAATTAAACGTAATTAAAATCTGCCAAGCATAGACAAAACAAGAGAACCGCTCAATGAAGCCGCTTCATTTTCATTAAAACTGTAAGTTGATTCTCCGTCATCGTCCGCCATATCGCTCATGCAACGGATAATTACAAACGGAATTTCATTTATCCAGCAAGCGTGCGCAACGGCAGCTCCTTCCATTTCAACACAAGCCGGAGAGCAAGTTTCCTGAATTGCAGATTTTTTTTCTTTGTCGCTTACAAACTGATCTCCTGTGGCAATCCGCCCAAACACAAGCTTATGTTCCGCCGGAAATTCTTTAAATGCAGAACGAGCCGCTTCAAGCATTTTGCCGTCCGCCGGAAAATCGCTGCATTTCATCTGCGGAATTTCAGTTTTTTTGTAGCCGAATCCTGTTGCGTCCATGTCGTGATAAACCGCATCCGTGGAAGCAACAAAGTCAAGAACTTTAAGCCCAAAAGCCATTGCGCCGGCAATCCCAGTGTTAATTATATGCGTGCATCCAAACTGAAGAATCAGCCGCTGGGCGCACAAAGCAGCATTTACTTTTCCAACTCCAGACTGAACCAGAACCACAGAAGAGCCGTTTATTTTTCCTTCCGTAAATATCATTCCGCCAGCCTTAGTTTCCGCTGAATTTTCTTCCAGTTTAGACTTTAAAAACTCCAATTCAACGCTCATTGCACCAATTATTCCAATCTTCTTTGACATAAAATGTTACTCCTTGCGAAATACCGCATTGTTTATAAAATTTTTCGTAAAAATTCTTCAAAATTATTGACTACATTAAAGTTTTCATATAGATTATAGCCAGCAGTAAATAAAATGACAAAATGAAGTCAACACGCTTCATAAACGGACTGTCTTTCTCCTCCTTAGGGCAGCCCGTTATTTTTTTTGTCAAAAACAGAATAATAGAAAGCAAAAGGAATTTCAATTTTCAATCTACGAATTGACACAAATTTAAAAAATCAATATATTGTTTTTTAGACAATGACGTCTGTTTTTTGGGTATTTTTATGTCCTTAGAACAGGCGTCTTTTTTTTGCCAATTAATTGAAAAAGGGGTTATTTATGTGTGGATTTGTTGGCGCATTTGATTTAAACAGCGGCTCACAGCCAATTGATGAAGGTTTAAAAGAACAGCTTCGTTCCCAAGTTCTGGATATGTCTAAAAAAATCCGTCATAGGGGACCGGACTGGAGCGGGGTTTACACAGGAAACAACGCAATTTTAAGCCACGAACGTCTTTCTATTGTAGATCCGCTTTCTGGAAAACAGCCGCTTGTTAGCGATGACGGAAAAATTATTCTTGCGGCAAACGGTGAAATTTACAATCATCAGGAAATCCGCAGACAATTTGCAGGAAAATATAGCTTCAAAACACAGAGCGACTGCGAAGTTATAATTCCGCTTTACAAAAAATACAGAGCAGAAGAAAACGGCTTTTGCAAAATGATAGAAGAGCTTTCTGGAATTTTTGCATTCGCGCTTTATGATTCAGAAAAAGACGTTTATTTAATTGCCCGCGACGAAATCGGCGTTATTCCGCTTTATCAGGCATGGGATAAGCAGGGACGTTACTATGTTGCTTCGGAACTAAAGGCTCTTGAAGGACAGAACATGGTTTCTATAGAGGAGTTTCCAAACGGACATTATTTCTATTCAAAAGACAAAAAACCGACTCTTTGGTACAAACGCGACTGGGAAGAATTCAGCGCAGTAGAAAACGCAAAACGCGCAACAGATGACAACGGAGAAATCATAAATGAAGATGTGATTCAGAATGTGCGCGATGGACTTGAAAAAGCCGTAAAGCAGCAGCTTATGAGCGACGTTCCTTATGGAGTTTTGCTTTCAGGAGGACTTGACTCAACTGTAATCGCGGCAATAACACAAAAATTCGCAAAAAAAAGAATTGAAACCGGATCTTTAAAAGATGCCTGGTGGCCGCAGCTTCACAGTTTTGCAGTAGGACTTGAAGGCAGCCCGGACTTAATCGCAGCAAAAAAAGCCGCTGACTTTATAGGAACAGTTCACCATGAAGTTCACTTTACAATTCAGGAAGCGCTGGATGCTCTTGAAGACGTAATTTACCACATTGAAACTTACGACATCACAACCGTGCGCGCATCAACACCAATGTATCTTCTTGCCCGCGTTATAAAATCCATGGGAATCAAAATGGTTCTTTCTGGCGAAGGAAGCGATGAGCTTTTTGGCGGATATTTGTACTTCCATAAAGCGCCTAATGCCCGCGAGTTCCATGAGGAGCTTGTACGCAAAATGAGCAAACTGCACCTTTACGACTGCCTGCGCGCAAACAAATCTCTTGCAGCCTGGGGAGTTGAAGGCCGAGTTCCTTTCCTTGACAAAGATTTTATTGATATTGCAATGAGGTTGAATCCTCTCGACAAAATGAATATAAAGCTTCCGAACGGAAAACAGCGCATTGAAAAATGGATTGTCCGCAAGGCATTTGAAGACATTCTTCCGCCTGACATTTGCTGGAGACAAAAAGAACAGTTCAGCGACGGCGTAGGCTACAGCTGGATTGACACATTAAAAGAAATGACAGCGCAGAAAGTTTCGGATGCAGAATTCGCCCAGAGAGCAAAAAGATTCCCGGTAAACACTCCTGTTACAAAGGAAGAATATTACTACAGGGAAATTTTTTCAAACCTCTTCCCAAGCGAAAGCGCAGCACTTGTAGTTCCGCATGAAGCCGGAGTCGCCTGCTCAACAGCAAAAGCCCTAGAATGGGACGAAGCCTGGAGCAAAATGGACGAGCCTAGCGGAAGAGCTATAAGCGGCGTACACAATGACGCTTACAAAAGATAGTTTTAAACTGAATGTCGAGCCTGTCATTATCGGGCTTGACCCGATAATCTAAAACAGATTCCTGACCGAGTTTACTGCGTAAACATCGCAGTGTCGTAGCACGGGAATGACATTTAAGAAGCCGCTTTTTTTGACTTGTATAAAACCTAGAATAAAAAAACGTGCAGCGCAAAATTTTTGTAAAAACTTAATTTAGGCAAAGGCCATGGAATCAGTTTTTGAAAGCCTAAAAGACACTTGCGAAGGCAAAATTGCCGCCGAAACAGAAAGACTTTATTTTAAACTTGAAAAGCAGCAGTCGGACTGGTACAAAAAAACAAAATTCACCTGTCCTTCTGGATGCGGAATGTGCTGCCACAACTTTGAGCCGGATTTAACACAAGCCGAGGCCAACTTTATGGCATTGTGGCTTATACAAAATCAAAGGCAAACTGCGGAAAAACTTCTTGAAAGCGCAGAAAATTCCGGCAAAACCTGCATCTTTTTCAATGCGGAAAATAATTATCATTGTTCCATTTACGGCGGACGTCCTTTTATTTGCAGGCTTTTTGGAGCAAGCTGTTTTTACAGCAAAAACCGTTCACTTGTCTGGCGGCCATGCAAATTTTATCCGGAAGAAAAACTTTCAAGGCTTGGACTTTCCCACAGGCAGTATTCAAAAGATGAAGCAGAAAAAATTCTAGGCGGCGTTCCTCCTGCAATGAGCGACATAATGGCGCAGGCAATGGCTCTCTGCCCCGAAAACAAAAGCACCGAGCCTCTGCGGAAAATTCTTCCCCGAAAAATTCAGCACATATTTTTTCTTCTCAAATGCTGCGGAAAAGTTTAATAAACGCTTAATCTTTGCTTCTTGTAAAAAACCGCCCTAAAATTTCTTTTGTTTTTAAAACATTTATAAAAGCGGCTGGATCGCATTTTTTAAGCTCACGGCTCAAAGGTCCAAGCTCATCCGCAGAAACAACTGTGTAAAGCATTGTCTTTTCTGAATTTTTGTAGCAGCCTGTTCCAATAAATTTTGTAGCGTCATGGTTTGTAGAAGTCCTTACAACATGGTACATTTCGTCGGGTTTTTCTGTGATAATAAAAAGCGTTATTTTTTGATAGCGGCGATAAAGTTCATTTAAGATTTGAGTCGAGCTGAACTGAAAAATAATCGAATAAAGAGCTTTGTCCCAGCCAAAAAGAATTCCAGCCACAACAAGAACGCAAATATTCATTCCGAAAATCATGTTCCACATATCCATGCCTTTTTTTTCAGAAAAATAAATTGCGATAAAGTCCGTTCCGCCGCTTGTAGCATCAGCATAAAGGCAGCAAGTTATAGCAAGTCCGTTTAAAATTCCACCGAAAATCGAGCACAAAAGCAAATCGTCTGTAATGCGTATTGAAGGAATAAAATCTGTAAGAAACGAAGAAATTGCAATCATCAGCAAAGAAAAAATTGTGAACTTCTTTCCAATATATTTAAAGCTTATAAAAACCGGCACGGCATTCAGCGCAAAATACAAAACTGTATACGGAATTTTTACATTGAAAAACTTCAAAAATGCTCGCTGAATCAAAAGCGAAATTCCTGCAAATCCGCCTGGAAAAAGTTCTGCCGCATAAGCAAAAGAATTCAGATTCATGGAAAAAATAACTGCGCCGGCAATAACAAGAACCACACGTTTAAAAGTTGAAGGCGTCGGAATAATCGTAGTTACATTGCTCATGTTAAAATTGTATCAATAAAATATCGTTTAGTTAAGCAAAAAAAATTGACATTCACCCCGTAGCTGAATAATATAAAAAGGGGTTACGAAATTCTCGGTAGGTTTTTTATGGAAAAGAAGAAGTCTATTTATTCAGTGCTTGTTGTTATTTCTGTTGTGCTTTCAGTTGTTGTTTCGGTCTGCGTTTCGCTGGTTCTGCGCAAGATGATTTCGGGCGAAATTACAGGAATGAAAAAAATGGAGCTTAGAGCAAGCTCGGACAGGATGCACGTTCTGTTCGATTCACGGCGGGAAAATCTTGAGAAAAAGCTTTCAGTGATTCAGGACAAGATTGACTGGAGTGGCATTTCATCTAAGGACGAAATTTTTAAGAGGCTTTCGGAAGCTCAGAAAGAAGCGGAGCTTTACAGCGTGATTCTTGCCAAAACCTCAGGCGAGACAATCTATTCAGCCGGAAAGAACAGTTCTGTTTCGCTTGCCTCCGAAAAGAACGCGCTCAAGGCTGCCGCGGGCGGAAAACTGAATTCATGCGTCTCTCTCAAAAATGACGAGGTTCTTGCAACCGCAGCCGCAAAGTTTCCAGCGATAAACGGAAGCGTTCTTTTGATTCAGCAGGAAATTTCAGACCAT
This sequence comes from Treponema sp. UBA6852, assembly GCA_002449305.1. Classification (GTDB taxonomy): domain Bacteria; phylum Spirochaetota; class Spirochaetia; order Treponematales; family Treponemataceae; genus Treponema_D. Next base: position 30,622 of record DKDI01000033.1, on the reverse strand, counting down.
GAGTGGATTTCAGAATACGGTTCCACGCTCGGATGCAGCATGAACATCTTTATAGAAGACACTTGCGTTGAAAGTTCTGACATTGACGAGAACGGCAAACCAAAGACCGGCGGAAAAATGGGAAGTCCTTTCATCATCGGCGAAGTCTACGAAAAACGCCATGTCCTTGAGCTGATTGACCGCTACAAGGGAAACGTTGCCGCGACGGTTTTCAGCCCGATTGACAGCGAAGACGGAAACGCCATGCTTTACCTCGGAATAAATCTGAAGGAACTTGCAAAAAGCTCATCGCACCTTGTTAGTCTTGCGCTTCCTGTTGTGATTGTTGCGATTCTTGCAAGCCTTGGAGTAATCCTATTTATAATTCTGCAGATTGTGATGAAGCCTTTGAGAAGAACGTCCGTGGCATTCAGAAGCCTGAACGGAGAATCCGGCACTTCCGACCTTACTGTAAAAATAGACACAAACAAAGAGAATGAAATCGGCGAGATGATAGATTCCGTGAACCAGTTTATCGGAACTTTGAGAAGTCTTCTTGCGGACGTGAATTCGGCGGAATCCCAGCTTGAGTCAATAGGAACAAGCCTGGCTTCAACTTCGCAGGAATCGGCAAGCGCGGTCTCCCAGATTATGTCGAACATTCTGAGCGTAAAAAATCAGATTGAAAAACAGAACAAGACGCTTGATGAAGTTCAGGGAATTCTTGACAGCTCAAGCCGCGGAATTGATTCGCTTGAAAAGAACATCGAAGACCAGTCCGCAAAAATCACGGAATCGTCATCTTTCATCGAGAAAATGGTTGCTGACATCGCGGAAATGTCGGAATCCGTCGCAAACCTTGCCGGAGAATACAAGGAGCTTATCCGCATCACTGATTCCGGAAAGACGCGCCAGAACGAAATGGCGGATGAAATCAAGAACATGGCGGAGCAGTCCAAGAATCTTGCCGACGCGAACTCCGTAATCTCGCAGATTGCCTCGCAGACGAATCTTCTTGCCATGAACGCCGCGATTGAAGCCGCGCATGCAGGAGAAGCCGGAAAGGGATTCAGTGTTGTTGCGGACGAAATCAGAAAGCTTGCCGAGAATTCCGCCGCGCAGTCAAATTCAATCAAGAAGGAGCTTGAGACAATCGGCCAGGTGATTGCAAAGGTTGTTGAGACTTCAGAAATTTCCGTAAAGGAATTTGAAAAGATAACTGAAAAAGTCAGCTCCACTGAATCACTTGTTCAGAATGTGGACACAACAATGTCGCGCCAGCATGAGTCCTCAAAACAGGTTCTAGCGAATCTGCAGGACGTGGACGATACGACTTCAACAGTTCTCAAGACCGCAAAGGAAATGTCCGCCGCAGTTGAGAATGTTGCGACCGCAGCCGGAAACCTCGATATGCTCGCCCAGCAGGTTGCAGGAAGCATGGACGAAATGTCGGAAGGCGTAAAGGAAATAAACACCTCCGCGCAGAACATCTCCGAAATGGCGCAGACAACCCACGACAGCATAAAGGTCATGGACAGCGTCCTGTCGAAATTCAAAATCTAGCGGAAGAAAACATTTTTGCTATTGACCCCAATGTAAAATTTCAGATATAATATTTGACATTCGGGCCATTAGCTCAGTCGGTTAGAGCAGGGGACTCATAATCCCTTGGTCCTAGGTTCAAGTCCTAGATGGCCCAGTAAAATTATAAAGGACACTTCGTAATGAAGTATCCTTTTTTTTATTTAAATTAATCAACAAAAATTCTAGGACTTGAAGCGCAATGAACGCCGACGCGAAATTGCCATGCAGAGTTTCAGTTTTTAAAGAATAAACTTTACGCCTGTGTGAACTTCTATTCCTATTTCAGTAGATTTAGAAGAAAGATCAAATGTCGTGTCATCATAGCCAGATTCACTTAAAGTTCCAAAGCAAGAACCAGCATTTATTTCGCATCCCAAGGAAAGAGCCGTTGCAAACTTTGAAGTTTTTAGAATTCTGTAATTTATAGAAATTCCGAGTTCACATCCGCCTGCAAGCGACATTAAATTATACGAATCGTCTTTGTTTTCAAATGAAGTATAGCTTCCGTAAAGTCCAAGTTTAAAATCAAAGAAAAAAGATTCAGACTTGTTGTAGCGGCCGCAAAATCCCAAAGCCAAAGAATAATCTCCACCATTAACTTTGTCATTGAAAGTCTTTTTTGTTTTATCATCTTTTTTTATTTTAATTATTGCATTTCTGTAAGAAAGCATTTCAACATCAAAATAAATTCCACACTGATATTTTGAACTGTCCGTTTGGTTTTCCTGCTGACTTTCTGCAGAATCTTCATCTAATAAACTAAAAAGCATTTTTCCAGTTTCTGAATTTTCTTTTTCAACAAAATAAACAATCCCCGCTTCAAATCCAAATTCTAGCAGTTTGTTAATCGAGCCTGTAAAGTCATCTAAATTTTTTCCGCGCACAGTAGGAATTTCAATTTCTGAATGATTGATAGGCTTTCCAACAACATCGAAGCTAAACTGAATATTTGCAAAACAATTGATTGCAGCAACAAAAGCTACAGCTAAAAGCAAAAAAATCTTTTTCATAAATAAAACTCCACAAGATGGTTCATAAAAGTTTATAACACAACAACGTGTTTTTAGAAATTTTTTTTATTCTGTATTGACAAGCAAAAAGATTATAAGATATAAAAATAACATACGTTATTGTAAAAGAGAGTTTATATGAAAAATATCAGCTTGTCAATTTATTCAACAAACAGCAAAATTGTCATCTGCAAAAATTCATCTTTAAAATTATGCAACTTATCACCTAAAAAACGCGGCATAACACAAATTATATTTTCTTTTGTCCACAAACTTATATGTTTACTTTAAAATCTATGTTTTACATTAATATTTTATTCTAAAACAAAAATATATTAATGTTAATTACTAAAATCATATTGACAAACGATATACATTTTATATAATTCAATAAAACTAACAAAATAAGTACCAAAGCACTTAGGTTTTATTATTCAAGTACAAATGGGAGGAAAAATGAACCAGGTATTCAAACTATTTATCGCACTGGGACTTTTCGCTTCAAGTTTTTTTGTTCATGCGCAGGCAGCACAAGAGGCAATGCAGTCTGATGACAATTTTGACGACATCATAATGGAAGGCGAAGGCCTTACTCTTGAACAAACCGCAGATTCGGAAAAAGAAGCAGTGAGCGGAGTTTCTGTCGTAATGGACAAGGAACAACTCAAAACAACTTCGCAGATCGGACTTGTTGAAGACGTTATGAGTTCCGTGCAAACAATGCCCGGCATAACTTTTAACGGCAACTGGAACAGCGAGCCTTCAATCCGCGGAGGCTATCCAAGGGAAATGCAGACTGTTCTTGACGGAGTTTACATTCTTTATCCGTGGCACTGGGGCGGCGCATATTCAATCTTCAATCCACACATGACAGACAGCGTAAAGATGAGCAACGGAGTTTTTTCGGCGCGCTACGGACAGGCTCTTTCAGGACTTATGGAAGTAACAACAGTTCAGCCGGGCGAAGAAATTCACTTTGATTTCAACATAACTTCTATTGCGACAGATTTATTTATTCAGCTTCCAGTAACAAATAATTTTGGAGTTTTTGCAGGCGGAAAAATTACTTACATTGAAGGCTACATTGGAGCATACAAAATGTTTGGCGGTTCAAATGAAATTACAGACGCGCTAAAAACCGTTCCTTATATCCGCGACTTCTACACAAAAATTTATTGGAATCCGGCGGAAAAACTGAACTTGACTTTCAACGCATTCTACGGAAGCGACGGAGTTGGGCTTGAAACAGACGACACTGACGATGGCGAGCACACAACATCGGACTTTGATTTTAGTATGCAGACCGCATTTGCAGCATTGAACGCAAAATGGATTCCAAGCGACAACACACAAGTCAAGGCACTTGCAAGCTACAACTGGACTTTCGAAAACCTGACGTACAGCGGAACTGTTGACGGCGAATTTAAATACAACGATGATTTTCTTGAGCAGTACGGTTCCCTTTTAAGCGACGAGGCAAGAACAAGAAAAAAATATCAACTAAACACACAGAACGAAAGCCAAAAAGAGCGAATAATTGCCCATCAGATTCAGGGAAAAATTGAAGGCGAAATGGAACTTAATGCAAGTAACAGAATTGCAGTCGGCGCAGAAGAAATGTGGAGCAGAAGCGACACTACACAAAAAATGCACGGCTGGAACGAGCAGCTAAAGAAAGATTCGCCGTACCCTGACTTTTACGAAATCGATTATTCAATAAAAGAAAAAGGAAATAATGTTTTTAAATCAGCAGCTTATGTGCTTTGGAATTTTGGAACAGAAACATCTGTTTTTAGCGGAGAAACTGGATTACGCATTGACGAGCTTAACATAAGAAATTACAACGCTGATTTAAGCCTGGATGCAAAACCAGTGTTTAATCCAAGGGCAGTTCTGCACTGCACACCGTGGCGTTACACAGATTATTTTGACAAAGTTTCATTCAGCGCAGGCTGCGGACTTTTTTCTTCTGTTCCAATGGAGCTGATTGTTGCAAGCAAAGACATGGGACTTAAGGAATCAGATGTAAGTCCAAACAGGGCAATTTTCACTGTCTTAGGAACCGAGCTTAAATTCAACGAGGACTGGAACTTTAAACTTGAAGGCTACTACAAGCACTACCTGAACAGAATGTTTACTGTAGAAGACGACACAGATCCAATGGATATAAAACTTGATTCAAGATTCAACGGAAAAGGATTCACAACAGGATTCGATCTTATGCTGGAAAAGAAAAACGGCGAAAAATGGGACGGCTATCTTTCGTACTCGTTTGTAATGGCAAGATTCAAAAATCCGTATACAAAACTTTATGACGACCAGACAACAAATTACGGCGATCCGCTTGATGAATGGTACTATCCTGACTTCCACAGATTCCACACGCTGAATGCTGTTGCAAACTTCAAGTTCAAGGAGCACTGGACATTCACTGTAAAAGGAACTTTCGCCACAGGAACTCCCAAAAAAGACAGCAGCAGCATTTACTGCTACCCGGCAAAACTTGAAGACGGAACTGTAATTCAGCGTTATACAAGGAACAGTTTCTACAACGATAGTTTGCGCACACAGATTTCGTGCCCAATTGACATTAGGCTTGGCTATAAGAAAAAAGTCGGAAAATCATCACGGACAACACTTGAATACTACATCGGCGCAGAGAATATTTTCCTGAATCTTTACAGTCCAAAAGGCGAAAAAGGATTCAACAGCCGCACAGGAAAAGAAGACGATAACACTTCAAGCGCAAATTTCAACATTGGAATTCCGATGATTTCACTCGGACTTAAAATAAGCTATTAGCCTTAATTTCGAGCTTTGATAAGAACAGCAATTTAAGTGTCATTCCCGTGTCAAGCACAAGAATGACAGATAAAAAACCGATTTTTATGGGAGAAAAATATGACATTCAATTTGGTTGAACTTTTTAAACTCGGCGGACCTTTTATGTGGGTTCTTCTTATTTTCAGCATTGCGACATTCGCGCTGGTTTTGGAACGTTGCATTTATCTTTTCTGGCACGACTGCAATGTTTCATCTTTAAGCAACAGTATAAAAAAACTTTTAAGGCAGAACAAAAAAGACGAAGCGGAACAACTTCTTTCTTCATTCAGCCGCAAAAAAACAGCCGCAACAGTTTTTCTAGCTCTTTTACAGAATTCAAAATTCGGAGAGTCAAGAATGGAAAAAGCTGCGGAAAGTGAAGCTCAGGAAAGAATCCGCAGAATGGAAAACGGCTTTAATTATCTTACAGCTCTTTCTTCACTTGCGCCTCTCACAGGATTTTTGGGAACAGTTTCAGGAATGATTGGAGCTTTCAAGTCGATTGCGGACGCCACAGATGTAAATGCGCAACTTGTCGCAGGCGGAATTTACGAGGCCTTAATTACAACAGTTTTCGGACTTATAATTGCGATTGTTGCCCTTGTCGCCTACAATCTTTTTGTTCAGAAAGTCGATGTCTTTGCCGCCGAAACTTCAAAAGCCGTAAACGACATTATTCCAGAACTTCTTGGTGCACAAAATGATTAAAAGCAAAAGACGACCGTTTGAAGACACAAGCTCAGGCTCGCTTCAGGACTTGAGCTTCCTCTTGATTGTGTTTTTCATTGTGATTGCGGGATTCAATGTGAACAAGGGCTTTGTGCTGAATTTGCCGTCAAAAGAAAAACCGAAAGTTGTGCAGCAGAACGACCTTATTAAAGCCAGACTGAATGCAGATGGAACTCTAATTCTCAACGGAAAAAACGCAAGCCTTGAAGAGCTTTGCACCGCGCTTCAGGAAAAACAAAAAGAATGGCCGAACATGACATTTCTTCTTTTTATAAATCCCGAAACTCTTTATCAAAATGTAGTCGATGTGATTTATGAGATAAGAAATCTTAATATAGAAAACTTCTGCTTCAAAATGGAAGACAGTGTATGAACATAAAACGCAAAAAACGAAAAGCAAGCATAACAACATCCTCAATGTCGGACATAGGATTTCTCCTGCTGATTTTTATAATGCTGATTTCGCTTATGAACCAGCGTTATGAAGAACACATTGAATATTCCGAAGCAAAGCAGCTACAAAAGACAAGTCTTGAACACAACTTTGAAATCTGGATTCAAAAAGACGGAACTGTAAGCGCAAACAAGCAAAATGCAACGCCGGAACTTCTGGAAGCCCTTGTTGTTTCCGCAATTGCCGAGCATCCAGATGTGCAAGTCCACATAATCGCAGATAAAAACACGCCTTATAAATATGTGAATTCAGTTGTGTCCGTTTTGCAGTCGCTTCAGCACAGAGTTGTAAGCTTTGTGGTAAAGGAGTTTGTAAAATGAAACAGCCGAAATTCTGCGGAATCTGCCAAAAATTCTACAAGCCGCTCATACTTATCGTAACAATTCTTCTTCACATCGGGGCGTTCTGTATTTTCAAGGGAAAGAACGAAAAAAAACTTGAAGAGCAAGATTTTATTGAGACAAAAGTTTTCAAGCTCGTTGATGCACAGGAATATCTTCCGCCGCCACCAAAACAAAAATCCGCTCCAAAAAGAGAAGCTGAAGTTGCAGAACACAAAGAGCCAAAAGCAAGCGAAAAAATCGAAGAGAAAAAAGAGGAAATTGCAAAAGAACAACAAAAACAAGAAGCAGAGCCTGAGCCGTTCGCAGACTATGTTCCTCAGCACAAGATTTCAAAAGCACCAGCATTTCCTTCAAAAAAAATTCTAAGTCGACTTTCCTATCCGCAGATGGCAAAAAAACAGAAAATTGAAGGCGTAGTTGTGCTTGAACTTTTTATAGATTCCAAGGGAAAAGTTGTAAAAATCAACGTGCTGAAAAATCCCGGCTACGGATTTGCAGAAGCGGCAGTGGCAGCGTTCAACGGAATAGATTGTGTCCCATCGTTAATCAACGGAAAAGCTTGCGCTGTAAGATACAGATACCCTGTCAGATTTAAATTGACGTAATATATAATAGAAGAAAACATTTCAGTTAGAGCAAAAAAATACGTTCCTGCTCTAACAGGAAAGAACTTCCGCTTAAAGCAAAAATGCCGTTCCTGTTTGAATAGGAAGCACGTTCCGCTTAGAACAGGAAACAAAAATTCTACGGTTGATTTCCCTTTAAAAACTGCCGTTGTAAATATTGATTTTTTACTGTATTCTATAGCGTATGGCTTACGAAGTTACAGCGACAAGGCGTCGTCCACAAAATTTTGACAATCTTGTTGGTCAGGAATTCGTTGCAGAAACCCTCAAGAATTCAATTCAGTCAAAAAAAATAGCTCACGCATATTTGTTTTCAGGTCCGAGAGGATGCGGAAAAACATCAACTGCAAGAATTCTTGCAAAAGCCCTGAACTGCCAGAAAGGACCTACAGCTTTTCCGTGCGGAGAATGCGCAGCCTGTAAGGAAATAACAGCCGGTTCTTCGCTCGATGTAATTGAAATAGACGGAGCTTCAAATACAAGCGTAAATGATGTTCGCCAGATAAAAGATGAAGTTTTGTTTCCGCCGAATTCATGCAGATACAAAATCTACATAATCGATGAAGTCCACATGCTTTCAACTTCAGCATTCAACGCACTTTTAAAGACAATTGAAGAGCCGCCGCCATACTGCATTTTTATTTTCGCAACTACGGAAATCCAAAAAGTTCCAGCTACAATAAAATCAAGATGCCAGCAGTTCAACTTTAGGCTTGTTCCAATTGAAAAAGTAAAACAGCAGCTTGCAGAAGCCGCCAGCGAACTTGGAATAAAGGCAGAAGACGAAGCGCTTTATTGGATTGCAAGAGAATCAACAGGCTCAATGAGAGATTCGTACACGCTCTTTGATCAGGTTGCAGCTTTTTCCGGCGGAGAAATCACTTACGAAAAAATCCGCGACAAGCTTGGACTTGTTGGAGTTGACCGCTTGAATGAAATATTCGGATTCTGTGTAAAAAAAGATTCAGAAAACGCGCTATTAAAGCTTGATGAATATTTGCAGAACGGCGTAAGCATTGAGCAGCTTATTTCAAACTGCGCAGACTATTTAAGGTCAATTCTTCTTATAAAAAGCGGTGTAAAAAAAGAATCCTTGCTTGGACAAAGCGCAGACCGTTTTTCTAAAGAAGTGTTGGATTCCTGGAATTCAGTGCAGACAGAAAGAGCACTTGGAATTTTTATGCAACTTTACAGGGATGTCCGCTACTCGCTAAGCCCAAGATACGAATTTGAGCTTGCAGTTTCAAGGCTTTGCTGGCTTAAAGATTACGTTTGCGCAGCGGAAGTCAAAAAAGCAATTGATGCTGTAAAACCGATTTTGGCAAATTCAACCTCGCAAAGAAAAATCCCTGCTGAAAAAAAAAATGAACCGGTAAATATAAATGCGCCAAGGAATTCGTTTTTATCTGTTCCCGCTCCAATTCCCACATTCAGCGCGCTGGAAGAAGACGAAGACTCTTTTTATGATGGCGGAGCTGAACCGCCTGAAAAATTTTCAGCAGAGGCAGAAACCAAGCCTTTAGAGCAAAACCAAGATATTCCGCAACAAAAAGAATCCGCGGCAAAAGATGTAGACACTTCTGACATAGAAAAAGTAAAAGAAGCAATGATTTCTGATTTTTCTGTGGACGATGCTTTGCTTGCCAGCACTTTAATGCAAACAAAAGAATGGAAGCTTGAAGAAAACAAAGCAAGCGCAATAAGTGAAAATCAGTTTGAGCAGATGCAGATTCAGCAGCAGGCTTCTAAAATTTCAGAATATCTTTCTAAAATTTACGGACGGACAATAAGCTTTGAAATTCAGTTTGTTCCGAAAAAAGTTGAAGAAAAAAAGCAGGAAATTCCTACAGAAGTAAAAATTCTCCGGGATGTCTTTAAAGGAACTATAACCGTAGGAGCGTAAAATGAAAAAAACATTCGCTTTATTTTTATGCGCCGGCTTGTTTTTTAGCTGCGGACAAAAATCTCCTGAAATGACACTTGAAGAAATTGCGGAATACAAAAAAAATTCAGGCTCGCTTCTTCTTGGAAAGACTCTCTACAAACCATGGAAAGGCGGCAGTTTTGCAGATGGAACAGAAGGCGGAGAATGGCTTTCTTCAGTGAATGCGGACCCAAAAACTTTCAACCAGTACATTGCAGAACGCGATGCAGAAAGCGCAGGAATTATAAATCAGACTTTGGATTCGCTTGTGGACTATGACAATGCTGAAAAAAAATGGTTTCCAAAAGCTGCATTCTTTGAAGTAGAAACAAACAAGGAAAAAAACACGCTCACCGTTCATTACACCTTGCGTGAAAATCTTTATTGGACTTGGTTCGGTTCAGATAAAAAAGTTCCTGTAACTTCTGATGACGTTGTTTTCTGGTACAACGAAATTGCAGGAGATCCAGCGTTCCAAAGCTCAGGCTACAACGGACAGTTTGTTTCCATGCCAGACGGAAGCTCTGCGCGCATTGAATGTGTAAAAATAAACGACAGGCAGTTTGATTTTGTTTTTCCGCGGATTATAGCAGATCCGCTTCTTGCCACAAACATGAACTTTTGTCCGTCTTTTATTTATAAAAAAGCAAAGGAAGAAAAAGGCGCAGAAGGTGTAAAAGACTTATTCAAGGCTTCGTGCAATGTACAGGAAATTCCTTCAATGGGAAGATGGTACATAGCTGAATATATTCCGGGCCAAAGAATAGTGTACAAGAAAAATCCGTACTACTGGGAAAAAGACTTTCAAGGAAAAACCACAACTTACATAGACACAAAGACAGTTCAAATTGTAGGAAATCCGCGGACTGAATATCTTTTGTTCAAGCAAGGAAAATTGGAATCCTATTCGCCTGTTCCAGAAGAAGTTGATGCTGTAATAAGCGGACAAAAAGATTCTTACAAAGTTTTCCGCTCAGAAGGTTCAATTGGAACTGCAATGTGGACTTTCAATCAGAATCCAAAAAACAGAGGAAAAAATTTCTACAGCTGGTTTACAAAAAAAGAATTCCGTCAGGCAATGAGCTGTCTTTTAAACCGTGAAAGAATAATTGAACAGACTTACCGCGGACTTGCTGAGCCAAAGTACAATTTTTTTCCAAGCGTAAATCCTTATTACAATGAAGCAATCACACTAAAATACAGATTCGACAAAGAAATGGCTTTGCGGCTTTTGTCAAAAATCGGAATAAACCAAGATTCAAACGGAACAATGCGCGATGCCTTTGGAAACGAAATTTCATTTGACCTTACAATCGCTTCTTCTAGCACAACCGCAAACGACATGGCGCAAATTGTGGCGGACGAATGTTCAAGCGTTGGAATAACCGTGAATGTTCGTCAGGTTGACTTTCAGAAACTGATTGAGCTTTTGACTTCAACTTATGACTGGCAGTCAGTGTTCATTGGGCTTGGCGCGAATATTTTTCCAACGCAAGGAAGCAATGTCTGGCCTTCAAGCGGAAACCTGCATCTTTGGTATCCAGAGCAAAAAACTCCGGCAACTGAATGGGAAGCAAGAATTGACCATCTTTACAACGAAGGTTCATTTACAAACGATTTCAATCAGGCTAAAAAAATTTGGGATGAATATCAGTCCATTATTCTTGAGCAATGCCCGATAATTTATCTTGTAAGCATGAAAACTTTTTTTGCCCTTCAAGGCAAATGGGATATTTCAAACTTTTTTTACGACAATATGAACGGAGCAATGACGGAACGAATTTTCTTGTCGCAGATTCAGTAAGGAAAAAATATGGCAGCATTTTTAAAAAAACTTTGGGAAACAATTTCTTTTCCTTGGAACTACTTTAAAAAGCAAAGTCCACTCGCATCTTTTATAACTGGCAGAATCGCAACGATGGCAGCTCTTCTTTTTCTTTTGGGGCTTGCAATGTTCGCGCTTATGGAACTTGCTCCCGGAGACATAGTTGACCAGATGATGACGCAGCAAATTGCATCTTCCATGAATTCAACTTCGGTTTCACCGTCGCAAATTTCAAAAGACAACAGCTTTACAACAGATCAAGGCCAGCAGCTTAGAAAAGAACTTGGACTAGACAAGCCGTTTTACGCGCAATATATGGACTGGCTAAAAAGAGTTTTTATAAACCACGATCTTGGAATAAGCTTGATTTCCAGAACGCCGGTAAGTTTTTTGATTTTATCGCGTCTTAAAAATTCAATAGTTTTGAATTTGATTTCGCTTGTTTTTATTACGTCATTTTCTTTTTTGCTCGGAGTTTATTTTTCTAGCAAAGCCGGAACTAGAACCGATGTGGCTGCAACTTTTTTCGCGTTGTTTTTTCATGCGTTCCCGGGAATTTTGCTTTTGATTCTTTTGCAGCTTTTTGCATCTATAACAGGATTTTTTCCAGTAACAGGCTATCCGAATTTTCCATTCTCTGAAAATCCGCTGAAATTTTCATTCAGCTATGTTCATCATATTTTTCTTCCGCTGCTAGCTTCTTTTCTTGGCGGAGTCGGAGGAACTATGAGAATGATCCGCTCAACAATGCTGGATCAAATGGGACTTCCTTACATCATGGCTCTTCGTTCACGAGGAATTTGCGAGCGCAGAATTTATTTGAACCATGCTTTTAAAAACACGCTTAATCCGTATATAACAGGCAGCGCAAATCTTCTTGCAAGCCTTTTTAGCGGAAGCTTGATTTTGGAAATAATCTTTTCATATCCGGGAATAGGCCGGCTGATGTATGAAGCTGTAACCCAGCAGGATGTAAATCTTGTTCTGGCGAACAGCATGTTTGTTTCCGCGTTAGTTCTTGCTGGAATGATTATTTCAGACATCACACTTGCAATTGTAGATCCTAGAATCAGATATAAATAATTTTTTGGAGTGCTTTATGAAAAAACTTTTGTTTACCATTGCCGCAAGCGCATTGCTTGCCTTTGTTCAGATTTCCTGCTCTACGAACAAGATTCCAACGGAAATTCCAAAGCCGTCGGTTTCATTCAATTCAATTTCATTTGTTTCGCTCGATTTAGAAGGAATAACATTAAAGTGCGACTACGCAATCAAAAATCCTTATCCGGTTTCACTTTCACTTGCAAAACTTGCGGCGGATATAACTTGCAACGGCGAAGCTTTTACAACTTTGACCGCAGACGAAGGAATTTCACTTTCAGCAAAATCCACAAAAGAAAACTCATTCAACTTTAAAATTCCTTATGATTCAATTTTGAACTTTGCAAAAACTTTCAAGTCTGAAAAAACGCTTCCATTCAAGATAGCGGGAAATGCGACAATCGACAATATTCCGCTTATTTCTTCAATAACATTGCCTTTTTCAAAAGACTTTGACGTTCCTGTATTCAAGCCAAGCTTTTCATTTTCAAGTCCAAAAGTTGTTCTTCCGACTGCAAAAGAAATTATTTCATCTTTCACAAAAAGCGGAATCTCGGCGGTAAAAGCGGCAAGTGCGGCGACTTCACTGGCTTCTGGAAAACCGATCGCAGAAAACTTGCTCGACAAAGTGAACATGGACGTAAAAATTAACTTCAACTTGAATGTAAAAAATGAAGGAGGCGCAGACTGGAAGTACATTTTGAATTCATGCAAAATAAGCTCAGGCGGAAAAGAACTTACAGTTCTTGACGTTGCCCAAAACGAAATAAATTCCGCAGACGGAACAATTCCGCTCACAGCCACAGTCAACACAATTACAGCTGGAAAATTTATCACTCAGATTATAAATAAATCTGGAACAAATCCGACATTCGCGCTTGAAAGCGGCATTTCATTTCCGCAGTTAAAATCAGTAACTTTGCCTTTGTCTTGCTCAAAAGAAATTCCGCTAAGCAAATTTGCCATTGGAAAATAAAACAAAATGAAGCAGCTTTTTAAATATATTACAGGACGACCAGTTGCGCTTGCCTCTTTAATCGTGATTGCCGCGATTTACATTGTCATGATTTTTGCTGAATTTTTTGCTCCTTATTCAGCGACTGCATCTTTTTCGAAAGATACTTTTCATCCTGCAAATATTGAGCTGACTTCCAAAGGTCTAAAAGTCCGTGAATTCCGGGTTTTGGAAAGCACAACTTGGCATTATGCAAAAGTAAAGGATTTGCGGCACGACCTGAAATTTTTTGTTCATGGACATAAATACAAAGTTCTTGGAATAATTCCATGCGACCTTCATCTTTTTGGAACAAAGCCTGATTCAAATGGAAGCCAATACCCGGTATTCTTAATCGGAGCAGACAATTTAGGACGAGACCTTTTTTCAAGAATCGTATACGGAAGCAGAATTTCACTTACGATTGGATTTATTGCCAGCGCAGTTTCATTAGTTCTTGCAATAGTTTTTGGCGGACTCGCAGGATTTTACGGAGGCTCAACAGACTGGTTTATAATGCGATTCAGCGAATTTTTTATGCTCATTCCTAGCCTTTACTTAATCCTTTTTTTGCGTTCGCTTTTAAACACAAACATGGACTCTGGAACTTCCTACATGGTAATTACGATAATCCTTTCTCTTGTAGGATGGCCGGGAAGCGCGCGGACTTTGCGTGGAATGATTCATTCAATAAAGCGTGAAGAATTTGTTCAGAACGCAGTCCTTGAAGGAACACCATCTCTAGTAGTAATCTTTAACTATATAATTCCGCAGATTGCAAGCCTTCTTATTGTAAGCACAACGCTTTCGATTCCAGGATTTATTATGAGCGAAACAACACTTTCGTATCTTGGACTTGGAATAAATGATCCTGCTGTAAGCTGGGGCTCGCTTATAAACCGCGATATTTCAACTTTAAACAATCTCAAAAATTTTCCGTGGCTCTTAACTCCTGTGTGGCTCTTGCTTGCCGTAACGCTCGCATTTAACTTTTTGGGCGACAGTCTGCGTGATTTTTATGATCCGTTCCATTCAGTTTTTCCAACTTGGAAAAAAAGACAGCTTGAAAAGAAAATCAAGACACATTCTGCTCAATGCGAATTTTCAATGGCGGAACTTCAGCGTTCTTTTTTAACTGTGCAAAATCTTTTTGTAACTTTTGACGTTTCAGCTGGAAACAAAAATATTCAGATTCAGGCTGTGCGCGGAGTAACTTTTTCAATGAAGCGCGGAGAAATTCTTGGAATTGTCGGAGAAAGCGGCTCAGGAAAATCTGTTTCCACAACGGCGGTTTCTGGACTTTTGCCGGGGAACGCCTTTGTTGAAGGCAGAATTTTCTTTAAAGGCATTGAACTTACATCTCTTTCGCAAGATCAGTTTAGGGAATTGCGCGGAAGAAAAATCGGCTGCATCTTTCAAGAGCCTGGACGCTCATTTGATCCGCTCCAAAGCATAGAAAATGTTTTTGCGGAAACTTTTAGGAATTCAGAACCTGAGCTTTCAAAAGAAGAATGCAAAAAACGCGCTATAGAACTTTTAAATGAAGTGGGACTTCCAGACGCAGAAAAGCGCCTAAAGAATTTTCCGCACCAGTTTTCAGGAGGACAGCTTCAAAGAATCAGCATTGCGCTTTCATTGGCACAAGGCTGCGACCTTCTCATTGCGGACGAGCCTACAACTGCGCTCGATGTTACAATTCAGGCGCAAATCGTGGAGCTTTTGGCAGACTTAAGAAACAAGCGCGGACTTTCAATAATTTTTATAAGCCACAACATTGACCTTGTAGCTTCGCTTTGCGACAACATAATTGTAATGTACGGCGGACTAATCATGGAAAAAGGAACTTCTGCCCAAATAATAAAAAATCCGCGGCATCCTTATACAAAGGCACTTTTAGCTTCCACGCCGAAATTCGGAAGCCACTACACGGAGCAAGTGCTTTCTTCTATTCCAGGAAGAGTTACAGATCCTGCATCTCCTGAAAGCGGCTGTCCGTTTGCTCCAAGATGCGGCTTTAGAAAAGATGAATGCGAAAAAGAAAACTTCAAATGCTATAAAATGATATAAAAAGGATTAGTTTTATATGAAAAAAGATATAATATTGTGCGCTGAAAACCTGCAAAAACACTTTGGACTTGACGCTGGATTCTTTGCAAAAAAAAACAAGCAAGTCTATGCGGTAAACGGAGTTTCATTTGAAATTGAGCGCGGAAAAACTTACGGACTTGTAGGCGAAAGCGGCTGCGGAAAAACAACAACAGCCCGGCTTTTAGTAAAAATGTACGATGCTGATTCTGGGAAAATTTATTTCAATCCGCAGGAAAAAACAGAACCTATTGAAGTCGCAAATCTGGACAAAAAAGCTCTTTCCGCATATAGGGAAAAAGTAAAATACATTTTTCAAGACCCTTCACGCTCGCTGAATCCGCGAATGACAATTGCAAGCATTTTATCATCGCCTTTAAAATACTCATCGCATTGGCAGGGAAAAGAACAGGCACGTGAAAAAGCCGCCGCCTTGCTTGAAGAAATCGGGCTAGACAAAGCGGATTTGGACAGACGGCCGCAGGAATTTTCAGGCGGACAAAGGCAGCGCATTTCAATTGCACGCGGACTTATTCTTGAGCCGGAACTTTTGATTTGCGATGAAGTTGTAAGCGCGCTGGATGTTTCTGTTCAGGCACAAATTCTGAATCTTTTGCAGGATTTAAGGAAAAAACGCGGACTTTCATTTTTGTTTATTGCCCACGATTTAAAAGTTTCCTGCTATTTTTGCGACACAATCGGCGTAATGTACCGCGGAATGATTGTAGAAGAAGCAGAAGCGAAAAATCTTTACAAGGAAGCCTTGCATCCATACACGCAGACACTTTTTGCCGGAGCAGGCGGAAAATTTCAAGTTGAAAAAACAGGCGAAATGAAAACATTGCTTGAAAGTCTTTCTGGCTGTCCGTTTGCCCACAGATGCCCAAAAGCACAGGAAAAATGCCGCTCTGAAATTCCGCCTTTAAAGCAGATTTCAGAAAACCATAAAGTGCGCTGTTTTCTTATAGAATAGACTCTAAAAACGCCTTAATACTACAAAAGTATGACAATTCAACTAATTATGTGGAATTTTTAGAATTATATTCGTTTTTGTACCCTTACTTTTAAAGATTTTCCCTTAATTCCGCAGTTAAAAAAAACAAAAAAAATCTGCCCCCAAGAATCACGCATAAACCGCCTATTTATAGAATTCTTTGATTTACGCCAAAAGTTCGTTTTATTGACTGAAAACACTACTGCTAGTATACTAAAGGCACTTTTAACACCATATATAGACAACGGTGTTAAAAAAAAAAGAGGGAAAAGCATGAAAATCATCAAAAGAAGTGGTGCGGAAGCTGTTTATGACCGCAATAAAATTTCAACGGCAATAAGAAAGGCAAATGAGCAGGTAAGAGAATCACAGCGCCTTAAAGAAAGCCAAATTGAATCCATTGTTGATGATATTGAAATCGAATGCCATAATTCAGGACACGCTCTTAATGTTGAAGACATTCAAGATCTTGTTGAAAACGGAATCATGCAGAATGGCGCTTATGAAGTTGCCAAGCTTTATATAACCTACCGCTACCGCCATCAGCTTTTGCGCAAGGAAAATACAACCGACCAGCAAATAATGAGCCTTCTTGAAGAAAATAACGAAGAAGTCAAGCAGGAAAATTCAAATAAAAATCCGACCGTAGTTTCCGTGCAGCGCGATTATATGGCAGGAGAAGTCAGCAAAGACATTACACGCCGTTTTCTTTTGGATCCGGATATTTGCAAAGCCCATGACGAGGGAATCATACATTTTCATGATGCAGATTATTTTGCCCAGCACATGCACAACTGCGACCTTGTAAACCTTGAAGATATGCTTCAAAACGGAACTGTAATCAGCGGAACAAAAATTGACCGTCCGCATTCTTTTTCAACAGCCTGCAATATAGCCACACAGATTATAGCGCAAGTCGCCAGCTGCCAGTACGGCGGACAAAGCATTACGCTCACTCACCTTGCTCCTTTCGTAGACGTAAGCCGCAAAAAAATCATGGCAGAAACAACAGAACTTATCAAAGCCACAGGACTTCAGGTTTCTTCAGAGCAGTTTGATTATATGGTTGAACAGCGCGTAAAAGACGAAATCAAGCGCGGAGTTCAGACAATCCAGTATCAGGTCATAACTCTTATGACAACAAACGGCCAGGCTCCTTTTGTAACGGTTTTCATGTACTTGAACGAAGCAAAAAACGAGCAGGAAAAAGCCGACCTTGCGCTGATTATAGAAGAAGTTCTCAAGCAGCGTTATCAGGGAGTAAAAAACGAAAAAGGCGCCTGGATTACTCCAGCGTTCCCAAAGCTTATTTATGTCCTTGAAAATGATAACGTGGAACAAGGCTCTCCATACTATTATCTTTCCGAGCTTGCCGCAAAATGCACCGCGCGCAGAATGGTTCCAGACTACATCAGCGAAAAGAAAATGCTGGAGCTAAAAATCGATGCAAAAGGAAACGGAAACTGCTATCCTTGCATGGGCTGCCGCTCATTTTTAACGCCTTACTTGGACTTGACTGGAAAGCCAAAATACTACGGAAGGTTCAATCAAGGAGTTGTAACGCTGAACCTTGTTGATGTGGCCTGCTCTTCTGGTGGCGACATGATGAAATTCCATCAGCTTCTTCAGGAACGCCTTGAACTTTGCCACAGAGCGCTTAGAATCCGCCACGAACGCCTTCTTGGAACAAAATCTGATGCCGCGCCAATTCTATGGCAAAACGGAGCATTGGCAAGATTAAAGAAAGGTGAAGTTATCGACAAGCTTTTGTACAACGGATATTCAACAATTTCCCTTGGATATGCCGGACTTTGCGAATGCGTGCGCTATATGACCGGAAAATCCCACACAGATCCGGATGCAAAACCTTTTGCGCTCAATGTAATGAAAGCCTTGAATGAAGCCTGCAAAAAGTGGAAGGAAGCCGAGCATATCGACTATTCCGTCTATGGAACTCCGCTTGAAAGCACAACTTACAAATTTGCAAAGTGCCTTAAAAGAAGATTCGGAATAATTGAAGGCGTTACAGACAAAAACTACATCACAAACAGCTACCACGTAAATGTAACAGAAAAAATCGACGCATTTACAAAGCTTTCATTTGAATCTGAATTCCAAAGACTTTCACCGGGAGGAGCTGTAAGCTACGTTGAAGTTCCGAATATGGAAAACAACATTCCAGCTGTAATGGCTCTCTTAAAGCACATTTACAACAACATAATGTACGCAGAGCTGAACACAAAAAGCGACTTCTGCCAAAAATGCGGCTACACAGGCGAAATTCAAATTGCAACAGACGGCGATGGAAAATTAATCTGGGAATGTCCAAACTGCAAAAACCACGACCAGGCCACAATGAACGTTGCAAGAAGAACCTGCGGCTACATTGGAACACAATACTGGAATCAGGGACGCACACAGGAAATAAAAGAGCGTGTGCTTCATTTGTAAATGTACTACGGAGAAATTAAAAAATTCGACATCTCAAACGGAGAGGGCGTTAGAGTTTCCCTCTTTGTTTCAGGATGCAGAGTTCATTGTCCGGGCTGCTTTAACAAATGCACTTGGGATTTTCAGTACGGAAAACTTTTTACAGAAGAAACAGAAAACGAAATAACCGAAGCTCTTTCAAAGGAATTTATTTCAGGACTTACAGTTCTTGGAGGAGAGCCGTTCGAGCCTGAAAACCAGAAAGTTCTTGCGCCGTTTTTATCAAAAGTAAAAAAAATGTTTCCAAAAAAAACAATCTGGTGCTACACAGGCTACGTTTACGACAAGGACATTCTTCCTTCCTGCGGAAAAAAGCACTGCGACTTTACAGAGCAATTTTTAAGCTGCATTGATGTTCTTGTGGATGGACCTTTTATAGAAGAACTCAAGGATATTTCACTGCAATTCCGCGGCTCAAGAAATCAGCGCATACTCCATTTAAAATAAATTCAGCTACAAGCTCATAACTGCCTGAATCCATTCGGTTCTATTTTTTACACCGAATTTTTCATATATATGCTGAATATGAGTTGCAACAGTGCTGGTAGCAATAAAAAGTTCCTTTGCAATTTGCTTGTTAGTCTGATTCTTTAGCAAAAGCTCAGCGATTTCAATTTCCCTTGACGACAAGCCGAATTTTTTATAAGCACAAATTCTGTTTTCTCTTGAATCAACGGCAGGCACGAATGTCAAGTCTGAATTCAATTTGCCGCCATAAGAAGATTCTGCTGTCTTGTTTATAAAATCAGTTATTGTCCTTGCAAAATCTTTTTTAACATTTATTTTTAAAGACAAAACCGAATAGACTTTTAAAAGCAGTTCCATTTGTGAAAAAGGCTTAAAAATATAATCCACCGCGCCTTCCTTAATTGAAACACGACGAAGCTTGGAATCCTGCACGCCCGTTAAAAACAAAAATGGAATTGTCTTTAGATTTTCGTCCTTGCGGCAAATTTCAAAAAAAGCCTTTCCGTCCATAACCGGCATAACCATATCCGAAATTATTAAATCTGGAATTTCTTTCTTTATTTTTTCAAGAGCATCCTTTCCATTGCAAGCAGCAAAAACCGTGCAGTAAGGCTTGAACATATTTTGAATATTTTCCAAAAGCGAAAGATTGTCTTCGGCACAAAGAATTTTTACGCCCTGCATTATTTGCAAAAAATCATAATTTTGAAGCGCGGAAATATTCAGTTCAGGTTCATTTTCATAGAAAAGCTGCTCCGTCTTTTGAACGTAATTTTCATCAGTGCTGCCGGAAACAATTTCAAGAGGCAAGCGGGCTTCAAAAACAACTTTGTGCAAATTTTTTCCATCCTTAAAAACAGGAACACAAACCGCATTGCAGTTTCCGTTATACAATTTGCAAATCCGCCGCACAAGATTAAGCCCGATTCCCATTCCAGCAATATTTTCTGAAATATTTTTTCCTCGGAAGCCAAACGCAAAAAGCTGCTCAATGTTCTGCTCCAAAATATTTTCAGAAAAATTTGAAACTCTATAAACCAGTGTTTTGCTCAAAGTGTCCCATTCAATGCTCACGTCAATTTTATTTTTTTCCACGGAATATTTTATCGCATTGTCAATCAGATTTATAAAAACAGTTTCCAAAAACAAAGGAAAAATCAAAACGCAAAGTTCTTCGCCGCATGAATAAGTCCACGAAATTTCAATTCCTTTTATCCGCGCATAGGAAATAAAGTTGTCAAGACATTGCCTAAACAAATTCATAACAAAAACCGCGGACTTTATTTTTGCAGCTTCCTGAATATTTTGTTCCTGCCGTTCAAGAGAGTTTACCATGAGCGCAATGTTTTTTATTCTTTGTATGTTCCAATCCGTGCTTTTTACACAGGCAAAAAAATTCTTTAAAGCCCCCCCCCCACGGAAATTATTTTGCCTAAAAAATTCATTTACAATGTTTTCCATTTCTTCAACAGAGTTTTGAATAATCGTAACCGGAGCTAAAAGTTCATGCGCTGAAGACTTTAAGAAATACGAAGATTCCCTAAGCATGTTAAATTCATTTTGCCTTTGCCTGACTTTTACAAAAATGCTTACGCCGTAAATAAGAATATGAGAAACAAAGCAAATGTCGTAGCCAAAATAATAGTCATTGTCAAAAACAGAAAGAAAGTTCACATTGAATTTAAGACGCAAAAGATGCAATGACTGCCTGAAAATTATATAAACAAAAAGCGGAACCCAAGAAAAAATCAAAAGCGACGGAATATTTTTTATTTTAAAAAATGAATGCACAAGAAGCGCGCTGCAAAATGCGCAGCCCAAAATCAAAAAGCAAATTGTCGCAATATATGGAACTTTTACATCATCGCAAAATCCGTACAGAAAAACAGAAACTAAGCAGACAAATAAAATCAAGCCGAGAATTCTTTTACACAACCAATTTTTTTCAAGTGAAAGATTTTCCAAAAACAAAATCTGCGAAAAACAAAGTCCAATGGCGCACACAATGTAGCCGAATCTTACAAAAAACAGTTTCTGGCAAAAAGCGTTCCAAATGTATGTGCAGCCAAATCCTTTCATTGCAAGTTGATAAAGAAAAAACGCAAAAGTCATAATGCCCAGATACAAAAAAAGTTTTTCCTTTAGACTTGCAAACAAAACAAAAAGAGCTGCCGCCGTAACAAGCATAACGCAAAAAAATATTATATGCACAAATGAAAAATGCTCTGTCTGCTCAAAAAAACGCTCCATTGTAAAAAAACGGAATATGCAAGAAGTTGAATCCGAATTCTTAATCTTTAAAATGTAGCATTCATCAAAAAAATGTCCTTCTGGAATTTCAAGGAAAACTCTCCAGGATTTTATTGGTTTTTGCGAATTGAAAACCGTTCTTCCTGCAACGCTGCTTTTTTTCCAGCTGCCATTTTCAAAAACATAAAGTTCTACGGAATCAACAATTTCAGGACCAAGGTCAAGAATTTGCGCAGGAAATTTCTGTGGATTTTTTCGCTGAACGGCGCACCAAAGAGTACCTTTTACAAATCCCGGCGAAAAACGAAATCCGCTTTTTTTACATTCGGAAGGAAATGCAAAGTCAGAAGAAAACTCGCTGTCTGAACTTTGCCAATAATAAACCTGCACTGAATTTTCCTGTGCAAAGAAAAATTCGCCGCAAACAAAAAACAAGACTGATAAAACCCAACAATTCTTTTTCATCAAGAAAGCAAACATAGCAAAACCCGCAAGAATTTTTTAGCAATCTTTTTTATTTTAGTGGATATGGAAAAATTTTGAAATAATACTTTTTAAATGAACCCCACTACGAAATGGGTGAAAAGTTCAGTTATCGCAGTGGGGAATTATGTAAAATATTTGAAACTTAATTAATCAAGTTTGATTGTAAGAGCAGGACAAATGCCTGAAAAGTTTGTACTTCCTGAAGTAACTTCTTCTAGTGAACTTAGATATACATTAAAATAACGATTTTCCCTGTTTTCAGAATTGATAAATCTCTCATAATAATCAACTTTTTCTTTGACAGGTGTCCGTGTAAAATAGCTTTTTTGAGAATATAAATTGCTTGCTTTTGCAAGGTCTGATGAAGAGCGATCATCGCTATATTTTGTTTTTTCTTTAAACTTAATTAAATCATTTTTACTTAACAAGAAAATTTTATCATTTGTATCATTACACCTTAAATCGATTGTTTCTGATTCTTCTCCGTCCGCTACTTTGGTACCTGAATAATATCTCATTGACTCTGAACCATTATAAACATAAGTTGTTGCAATTAAATTTTGACCTTCAGAAGAAAATGCATTCTGCAAAAATCCATTGTCCTTGAACTTTATTTCATAAGAGTCAATTTTATAAGAATCAATCAGTGTATTTCCATAATGGCTTATATAGCTTAAGCCATTTAACACAGCCCTTACAAAACTATATTCATAGTTTGACGGATAAATATTTTTATCTTTAGAAGACGAACGTTTAAATACAAAATTATTTTCGCTATTATCCCGCAGCCAATAAATAGTCATATCATAATGAATTCCTGAAATCAAAATTTTTTCAGAATATAGGAGAGCATTTCCCGTTCCATTGTAGTCATTTGTAACAACAATCCATTTTATTGGTTCAACTTTAAAGTAATATTCAGTCCCATCTACTATACTAGAACCATCAGAGAAGAGCCCATCATTATAGGCATTTGGATTTGCCTGCATCTTAAAATATTTACAGCCGTCACTACCTAAATAAAGATGTTTATCTTGGTCAATTGCTTCTGTAATTTCAACATCCTGCGTTTTTACAGTTTGCGGCCATTCTCCAAAAAGCACATAAGTTGCTTCCGTTCCCGCGCTTCCATCTGTCCCAGCTTTTAAAATATACGGAGAGTCTATGTAGTTTGTAGGCAATTCTTCAGTATTATCACCATTGTTTGATGAATTTCCAGTATTTGAAGATGGCGTTGCAGGCGCATAATACGAATCATCTCCAGAACCACCGCCTGAACCATTAGAACAGGAAAATATAAACAATCCTAAAAATCCAAATAAAAAAACAGGTATTACAACTTTTGTCATTTTCATCATGCCGTTCTTCCTTTTTTACAAAATATGACTAAGAAGATAATAGTTTTGGCATAGATATTTTTATCGTTTAAATTTGGATTTGCGCATAGACTTTTTTCTAGTTATGCATCGAGACAAACATTTAGACAAAAAACTGTAATATATTTTTTTTACCATATATTTGCCGTAAAAAAATTACGGCGGGGGTTGTTTTTTTAGAAATTTATTCCGATAATATGTTATATTCAAATTGGAGTATAAATATGCTCAAGTCACTAACACTAAGTAACTTTAAAGCTTTTGAAAAACCTGTAACAATAGATTTTTCTGCTATAGGAAATTACTCATTCAATACAGAAACTATAAAGAATGGCATTGTAAAAACAGCTGTAATGTACGGTAAAAATGCCAGTGGAAAATCTTCTCTTGGTCTTGCAATTTTTGATATTGTAGCCAATCTTACAGATAATTTTGTAAATCCAAGAAACTATATAAATTATCTTAACCGCAAGACTAATAATCAATTAAGCCTTTTTGAATATAATTTTGTTTTTGGAAAATCAGAAATTATTTATTCATATTCAAAATCTGATGTTAGAACTATTCTTTCCGAAAGATTAACAATCAATGGTAAAACAGTAATTGAATACGACCGATTAAAAGACAAGCATAAACTTTTTCTAAGTCTTGAAGGTGCAGAAAATGTAAAAATCGATTTAACACAACTTAATTTCTCTGCATTAAGATTTATAAAATCGAATGTCATTTTAAAAGAAAATGATGAAAATACAGCATTTAATCAACTATTTTCTTTTGTTAATAAAATGCTCTTATTTTGGTCTTTGGAAACCCGTGAGTTTATAGGTTATACACCAAATCCCGGTCAAGCTATTTTCAGTGAAATTGTAAAACGTGGACATTTTAAAGACTTGCAGGCTTTCTTTAAAGAAGCTGGCTTTGAAGATGAACTTGACCATAGAATTTTTAATGGCACAGAACAATTACTAATAAAATACAATGATAAAAATAAACTGGATTTTGGCTTGGCATGTTCATCAGGAATGAGTTCTTTGCTTTTAGTATATTATTGGCTTGAAGATGTCTCTGTTCCAGAAAAATGTCCATCTTTTATTTTTATAGATGAATTTGATGCTTTCTATCATTTTGAATTAGCAAGAATTGTTGTTGAAAAACTACGAGCTTGCAATTGCCAAGTTCTTCTTACAACGCACAATACATCTTTATTCACAAATGATTTGCTTAGACCAGATTGTTTTTATATTTGTTCAAAAAATAAAATTGTAAATGCTCATAATGCAACAATGAAAGAGCTGCGTCTTGGTCATAATCTTGAAAAACTCTATCGTGGCGGCACATTTGGCAAATGATTCTTTTTATCTTTGAAGGCGAAATAAGAGAGCCTGCTTTATATAAAACAATGAAATATTTGTTTCTCTCAAACTCAATAGAAGACGATATTATTGTTTCTTATTGCAGCAACATTTATTCACTTTATAAGAAAATGAAAGAATTGGATATTTTCGGAGGTTCTGCAGATATAGTCAGTGTTTTACAAGAACAACTAAAATCATCAAAAAACAAACATGATGAACTTAATAAAGTAAAAAGCAGTGATTCAATTTCTGAAATATATCTCTTTTTCGACTATGATTTAAAACAAAAAGACAATTTTAACAAACTTTCTGTAGATGAACAAAACAATCAAATAAAAGAACTTCTTGAATATTTTAATAATGAAACCGAAAAAGGAAAGCTTTATATAGACTATCCAATGGTTGAATCTATCCGATATTTTAAGAAAAAATTGCCAGATGAAAATTATATCAATTATGAAACAGATATGTTTGTTGGCAAAAAATTCAAGGAAGAAGCAGCTAAAAATTCGTATTATCAAAACTTAAGATTTATTACTTTTGATTTAAATAGAGAAAAAGAAATCAAATTACCTAAAAACTCAAACAAGGTAATTGATGAAGAAGAAATCAATAAAGTCAGATCAAATTGGAATCATGTAAAAGACTTAAATATAAAAAAAGCCAATTATATATGCCATAGTATTAATGAAATTCCTGCTATAAAAGACAAAATCAATCAACTTAATATATTTAACAAACAGCTAAGCAAATATTTAATTAGAGAAAAAATCGCTATTTTAAATTCTTTCCCTTTATTTTTATTTGAATATTTACGCTAATACAATAAATTCTTCAATATAAAATACCCATTGCAACAACGAAAGCAAAAATTTATAATGTTCCTATGTCAGAAAATCTTATAGAAAAATTTGTGGATGGTAATTCGCTCAAGGCGTTGAAAAATCTTATTGAATCCAGTTCGGATGACGCAGCCCTTTCTTCTTCTGTACAGCTTGCAGATATTTTTGGCGCAGGGCAGACATTCAAAAAAATCGCTGATAAAAATTCAGATACGGAATCAAAACTTGTTTCCAGCTTTAACAATAATCTTGTGCTTTTAATTCAGAAAACTTGGGTTGAAAAATCCGACGAAGAGCTTAAGGCGCAGATTCTTTATCAGCTTGAAGAATTCCGCGTTCAGTTAAATTCAAAAGATTATGTTCAGGCTTATCCGCAGTTTTTTTCTATTTTAGACAATGTTGTTTACCTTATGTTCGGAAATCAGGCAAAAGCAAAAGATTTTCCAGAATACGCGCTTAGAATCGATCCGGAATTTGGAATTTTCTGGTGGTATGTAAAAAGCCTTCCGCGGGATGCGCAGTGGTCAAGTGAACGCACAAGAATTGCCATTTTGCTTGGAATTTATTTTTTGGCAAACTATTAGAGGAATTTCATGGAGCTTGATTCAATTTGCGCTGAATTAAAAAAAGGAGCGGCACAACTTGCGCTTTATACAGAGCTTCAGAAAAACAATGCGTTAAAATGTGTTTCTGAGGCAATTTTAAAAAACAAGCAGGAAATCCTAAGCGCAAACCAAACCGATGTGGAAGACGCGCGCGCAAAAGGAACTCTAGAATCCCTTGTTGAACGTCTGGCTCTAAACGAAAAAAAATTCAATGATATTTTAGACGGAATCAAAACTGTAATTCAGCAAAAAGATCCAGTTGGCAAAATTGTTGACGGCTGGAAAGCTCCGAACGGAATGGAAATCCGCCAAGTAAGAGTTCCGCTTGGAGTCGCTGCAATTATTTACGAAAGCCGTCCGAACGTTACAGCGGATGCGTTTGCGCTTGCCTACAAAAGCGGAAATTCTATCCTTTTACGCGGTTCTTCTTCTGCGCTTAATTCAAACAAAGCCATTGTAAAGGCAATCAAAGAAGGCTTAAAAAATGCCGGAAAAAACGGCGTTGAGTCTGCTTTGTATTTGTGTGAATCCGGCAGTTATTCCGAAGTAAACGAAATTCTCAATGCAGTCGGCAAAATCGATGTAGTTCTTCCACGCGGCTCTGCAAAACTCATAAATCTTGTTGTTGAAAATGCGAAAGTTCCGGTAATTCAAACTGGAGCCGGAGTCTGCCACCTTTATGTTGATAAAAGCGCGAATCTTGAAAACGCAGCTAAAATTGCGCAGAATTCCAAAATGCAGCGTCCGGGAGCTTGTAACGCAATTGAAACAATCCTTGTAAATAGAAAAGTTCTAAAAGAATTTCTTCCGCTTCTTGCAAAGGAATTTGATGAAAAAGTTCAAATCCGAGCAGATAAGGAATGCCATTCTGTTTTGCAAAATGCAGGCTACAAAAATTTAAAGGAAGCAGTTGATTCCGACTTTGGATTTGAATTTCTTGACTTTATTGTTGCCGTCCGACAAGTTGAATCCACAGAGCAGGCAATTGAATTTATAAACACACACAACACCAAGCACAGCGAATGCATTGCCACAAATGACAGAAGCCACGCCCTTATGTTCCAGCAGCAAATTGACGCAGCCTGCATCTACGTAAATGCAAGCACAAGATTTACAGATGGCGGAATTTTTGGATTTGGAGCGGAACTTGGAATCAGCACACAAAAACTTCATGCCAGAGGTCCTATGGGAGCTGAAGCCTTGACCACGACAAAATTCCTAATCGATGGAAACGGTCAGATTAGGTAAAAATAAATGCAAATTCTCGGCGAGAATTTATTAAAAACACGCCGTACTTTTTAAATTTCACGCCGAGAATTTTAGAAAACTCGGCGTGTTTTTTTAGGTTACTGCGTTTGTTTTAAATGACATTTTTTCTTTTATACAAAAAAAAAGACCGCCCTTTCGGACGGTCTTTTGCTTTTTTTATACTTAATACAATAATTCAGCTTGTTTTAAACTATTCAATATCCGCGTTGACTGTTTTTTCCATTACAATCGGCTTGCCTGCAGCAACAAGATTTTTTCCGGCGGCTTGCGCCATTTTGTTTACAATCTTGTATTCAACTTTGCAGAACTTGTCTATGCCGATTTTTGAAGGCTTTTCAAAAGGTTCAAAGCCTTCAAGAACAACTTGAGTTCCAGGAGCTGCCCAAGGAGCTGTCAAAAGCTCAACTTTTTCAACGCCGTCTTCCACATAGTCAGAGGCAAGAAGCATTCCGCGGCTTTCAACGCCCTTCATTTTTCTTGGAGCAAGGTTAGCGGCAATAATAACATGTTTTCCCAAAAGCTCCTCTTCCTTTAAATAAGGACGCAAGCCAGACTGAATAATGCGCTCTGTTCCGCTTCCGTCGTCAAGATGCTCAATGTAAAGCTTGTCGCCCTGCGGATTTGTTTCCACGCTCAAAATCTTTGCAACTTTAAGCTCAATGTGCTTGTTAAAATATTCAACCGGGTCAATTTTTGGCGCAGAAGATTCAGGCTTGTGCTCTTCTTTTGGCTGAATGTTTTGAGTGTGCTCCTTAGGCTCTGTCGCCATAAGATATTCAAGATCAATTTCTCCTGCCACACAAGGAACTCCAACCTGCCAATTTTCAAGAATCTGCGGATGAATTTCTCCAAAAATTCCAGCCTGCTTTCCGTTCACCATAATTCCAGCCTGACGCCCCGGAATAAAGCGAGGATCATTTGTTTCCTGAACTTCATATTTATGGTCAAGATAGTAAAGAATTGTGCTCACTTCGCTTGCAGCTTCGTTAAAGTTTGCATTGTTGGAAGCTGTAAGAAATCCAAGGCTCTGAATTGTCTTTGTGCCGGTATTTTCACTTTCATCGATGAATGCAATTTTTCCGACTTCAAAAATCTTGTGAGGATAAACTGCGTTTCCGCTTTGGGCTTCGGCTTCAAAAAGAGATGCAATAATTGACGGACGGATAAACTGATAGTTTTCGCTCATTGGATTTGCAATTTCAATTACATTTTTTCCATCGATTCCCATGTTGTCAATGTAGGTTTTCTTTGAACCAAGGTAATTGAAAATCATTTCCTGATAGCCGATTCCAGCCATAATATTTTTTACTTTGCGGCTGTAAACGGTAATTGGCAAAAGACGTCCGATTGTAAAGTCGTTTGGTTTTTCAGGCTTAAAGAAATCAAGGCCTTTTCCAATCATAACATCTTCAATAACATCAACTTCGTGCAAAAAGTCGTTGCGGTAAGGAGCTGGATGCACAACAAAAACAGTTTCGCCGTTTTCATTCAAAACATCAACTTTGCTTCCCATGCGCACAAGAGCATCTTTCACTTCGTCCTCGGAAAGAGAACTGCCAAGCTTTTTGTTTATTGCAGAAAGTCGGGCTTTTGCTGTCTGCTGGAAATAATAAGGAATGACAACATCGTTTCCAAATCCAGTGTCATATTCGTGGTGAACTTTTACAGGAAGAATTTCATAACCTGCGTCTGCAAAATCACAGGCAACAATATTCGCAGCAAGCATCAAGTCTTTCATGTCAACGCCGGTAAGCTCAACCATCAAATCCTTGTCGCCAACTTCAATCTGTCCCAAAGTCGCGCTGTTGATTATAGGGCTCATGCTCATAATTTCGCCAGAATCGTCCTGCAAAACCGGATATTTTTCAAAATCCTTTAAAATCCAGCCGTATTCTTTTCCCTTTGGATGATTTTGAAGGATTTCACGGCAAGTCTGTTTTTCTTCACCCTGAAGCGGAACAAAACTTACCTTGTCTGGATCAGCTGCAACAAAATGAACCGGCCACTTTAAATTTGCTGCGCGGTAAACGCCCATTGAAATTGTTTTTCTTTTGCGCCCAAAGTTCCAGGCAAGCTTTTCCTGAGTCTGCATAATGTCAATAAGCATCGCATTGTCTATAGGTTTTCCGCTTATAACAAAAGAAACCATAAACGGCCTGATATGCTTTAAAGCCGGATCAACAACAGCAAGACGATTTCCTGTGTCTTTTAGCTTCCCTTCATCCGACATGAATTTGCTGTAGTCTGAATGGCCTTTTCCTTCGTGCTCGCGAAGGCATCTTGCAACTCCGCCGGCAGACCACAAGTCAGGACGGTTTGTGTCGTTCAGTTCAATTTTTATAACACGCTCATTTTCTGGAGCAGATTCATCGGGCTTTTCGTCAAGTTCGGCTTTTGCAAATGTAAGCTTCTTTTCAAAAGTATCCCAGTCGTATTTAGTTCCAAGCAAATTAAAAAAAAGTTTTTCGTTGACTTCAATCTTAGGCATGGTTTCCTCTATTAAATAGTGTGCATAGATTATATTACAACAATGGCAAAACTGCAATTAGGGGAATAAAGACTTGAAGTTTCAAATTGTAATACAAACATTATTTAAAATTGCCATAAGGATTGGAAAAATCTAACAATTTTTCTCACATACTCAAGCCCATGACTCGTCTCCATAATCATCTTCTTCACAACAACCCAAAATCGACGAAGGATTTCCATAACAAGATGCACCATATTCCCACAATTCTGAATCTTCAGTGATATTATCTAAAGAAGAAAGTTTATCCTTTAATCTGTTAATCACAATATTCTTATTAGCCCAAACTTCGAGTTTTGTAAATTTACTGTCATTGCCGTGCTTGCCCCTGCGATGTTTCTGAAAGGAACTCGGTTGATAATCCGTTGGAAAGATTGCCGTGTCAAGCATTGCAATGACAGCCTTGTTAGCATATAAATAACTGTCTAGTAGCTGTTTTTATTAAAACTCGACATTCGATCTAAAAATAAAGTGCAACAATT
>DKDI01000011.1 GCA_002449305.1 Treponema sp. UBA6852 | reverse complement strand
TGCGATGTTTCTGAAAGAAACTCGGTTGATAATCTATTGAAAATTTCCAACAGATTCCTGACCAAGTTTACTGCGTAAACATCGCAGTGTCGTAGCACGGGAATGACACATAAATTACTGTTCTTATCAAAACTCGACATTTATACTATAAACTTTTTTTCTGGAATGCCGATGAACAGAGTATGAACAGTTTTTCAAATTCTGTAGATTTGCTTCATCGTGCTCTTGATGTTGAAAGCCTTCGCTATCAGGTTACTGCAAATAATATTGCAAACAGCGAAGTTGCGAATTTCAAGAGACAGTCCGTAAATTTTGAAAGCGAACTGAAAAAAGCCTTTGTTAGCCGCGACAACGAGCACAACTCTTTCCGCATGGCGACAAATGACGCGCGCCATATTCAGAGCGAAGTTCCGCGCGACTGGCGTGATGTTGAGCCTAGACGTGTTTCCGACTATACAACTGCTTCAAAAGCCAACGGAAACAATGTTGATGCAGAGCAGGAAGCAATGAATGTTGTTCAGATTCAGATGCAGTACCGCCTTTTGACCCAGCTTATGAATTTTGAGTTTTCACAGGTCAAGACGGCTATGAAGTCAATATAGTTTATTTTTAGTATTGAGTTTTGGAGAAAAGTATGGGATTATTTACAAGCATAAACATAGCGGCAACAGGAATGAGCGTGGAGCGTCTGCGCACTGATGTCATTTCAAACAATATTGCGAATGCGACAACAACTCGTACTCAGGAAGGCGGAGCTTACCGCAAGCAGAGCGTGATTGTTGAGCCTATCGCTTCTTCAAATCCTCAGTGGAGATTTCCTTTTGTGGATTCAGAATTGGACAACGGACCTGGGAAAGGCGTTCGTGTTCGTGAAATCGTAAAAGACAGCGAGCAGGGCAGAATGGTTTACGATCCGAGCCACCCGGATGCGATTCAGTCTGGACCGAACAAAGGCTACGTTGAATATCCTAACGTGAATATTGTAAATGAAATGGTGAACATGATAAGCGCGAACCGTGCTTATGAGGCCAACAGTTCTGTTATTCAGGGCAGTAAGGAAATGTTTGCCTCTGCTTTGGAGATTGCAAGCCGCTAGACGTAAGTTAATCAGTAAACGGGAGGAACTATGAATCTTTCTTTTGGCTCAATGGAGCTTAACAGGTCAAATGTGTCTCATCTTGGGACTTCGGCTATTGGAAATGTCAGCAAGGCTTTAAAGGGAAACGAAAACGCTTCTGTTGACGGAGTTGAAAAGAAAGAGTCGTTTAGAACTTACCTTCTTGAAGCTGTAAACGAAATGAACAGCCAGCAGCTTAATGTTTCTGCCCTTCAGGAAAAAGTCATAACAGATCCTGACAGTGTGGACATCCATGATGTTACAACTGCCATGGCAAAAGCCCAGATGTCGCTGGATCTTGCGCAGAATGTAATCGATCGTCTTGTAAAAGGATGGAATGAACTTTCTCAGAATAGATAATGAGTTAGTTTGCTGAAAAGTTTTGTTGTCAAATTTAAGAATTTGTGTTATACTGTCCTATCTTTTTATGCAGGTGGGACAGCATAAAATAGAAATAAGTTTTTTCTAAAAACTCACTTTACAGTTCGTTTTTAGAAAAAACGCGAGTTTTAATTCGCTGTAATAGCACCGATTAAAACATCGCATTATTAGAGTTGCCTATAAAAACTGAAGTTTTTATAGGCTTCCATAAAATGAGTTCGTTCATGGGAGGGGAATATGAACGAATGGTTCAAGAAAAATTTAGAAACCATTAAAGAAAAATGGGCGAAGTGGACAACTCTCCAAAAAGCTATTGTAATTGCCATTGTTGTGGTTGCTATAGCGGTGATTGTTCTTATGGCTTCTATGTCGTCTCGTCCTTCCACAGTACGCCTTTTTAACGGTCCGGTAAACGATGAAAAGGAACGGGAGCTTATTCTTTCCCGCCTTGATCAGGACAATGTAAAGGCCTATGTTTCATCTGACAATTATATTTCTGTAGAAAACAGCGATATTGCAAAAAAATACAGAAGCCGCCTCATTGCAGAAGGCTATGCTCCGTCTAGCCTTGATGCCTATAGCCTTTTTGATGTTACGCGGTGGTCAAGAACAGACTTTGATGACAAGGTAAACTGGCAGCGTGCGACAGAGACAGCCTTAAAGCAGCAGCTTGAGTCTTTGGACGGAATCCAGCGCGCGGAAGTAAATCTTGTGCTTCCTGATGAAGCTTTGTACACGGATAACCAGAATCCTACATCTGCAGGCATTGTTTTGTACGCCAAAGGAAACAGCGATGTTCTTACAGACAAGCGAAAAATCCGCGGAATTCAAAACCTTATAAAAGCCTGCGTAGAAGGTTTGCGCGATGAAAATATTGTAATTAACGACGGCTCTTCAAATACGCAGATAAATGACTTTGAAGGCATGGCAGAAAGCGACCGCATTTCAAATATAGAAAAACAGAGAAAGCTTATTCTTAAGCAGGAAACTATATATACAGGTTCTGTTCTTAAAGCATTGAAGGGAACTTTCTCTGACGACCGTGTAAGAGTTGCTAACATTAAGATTGACATGAATATGTCTGAGCGCACAACTACTTCAAGGGAATACAGCGGAATCACAATCCGTCCTGACAACCCGAACACGCCTTATGACGACTCTGAAATTGTAAACAGCCTTACATTGTCGGAAGAAACTGTAAACAAGTCGTTTACAGGAACCGGCTACAATCCTGAAGGTCCGGCTGGAGTTGAAGGTCAGAATCCTCCAGTTTACAGCGATATGTCAAATGTTGTGGGAAAATCCACAGAAGAAGGCGTAAAACGAAATTATGCGCTGAACGAAAAAAACATTTCTGAAATTACAAGCCCTCAGATTGACCGTATTACAGTTTCTGTAAACATCGACGGCCAGTGGCGCAAAGTTTATGATGAAAACAACCGTCCTATTCTTGAAAATGGACATTTAAAGCGCGAGTACATTCCTCTTACTAAAGAGCAGCTTGCTGATGCAGTAAGGCTTGTTCAGGATGCTGTGGGTTATAACAAAGCTAGAGGAGACAGCGTTACAATTACAAATATTCAGTTTGACAGAACAGAAGAACAGGAAAAAGAAGATCTGGCTTATATTGCGCAGCTTAACAGAAACCGCACAATTATGTTTAGCCTGATTGGAATTGCTATAATTCTTATTGCGTTCATTGCGTTCCGTATTATCAGTAGAGAAATTGAACGCCGCCGCCGTCTTGCAGAGGAAGCTAGAATTCGTCAGCAGGAAGAAGAAAGGCAGAGAGCGCTTCTTGAAGCCCAGCAGCAGGGAATGGAAGTTACAATGTCTGTTGAAGAGCGCAAGCGGGCAGAGCTTCAGGAAAATGCGATTGCAATGGCAAAAGAGCATCCAGAAGACGTTGCAATGCTTATCCGCACTTGGCTTATGGAGGAATAGTTTATGGCAGAAGAACTTGTTGACGGCAAAAAAAGCAAGAAAAAGGGCGGAATCAAAGACTATAAGAATCTTACCGGCCGCCAAAAAGCCGCTATTTTCCTTGTTTCAATCGGAAGCGATGTAGCCTCTGATGTAATGAAGCACTTGCGCGAAGATGAAGTTGAAACTCTTACTTTTGAAATTGCGCGCCTTGATACAATTGACGCAGACTTTAAAGACCAGGTTCTTGAAGAATTTCAGGAGCTTATGCAGGCTCAGAATTTTATTACAACTGGTGGTATTGATTTTGCCCGCGAGCTTCTTGAAAAATCATTGGGAAGCCAAAAAGCAATTGATATTATCAACAGGCTCACAAGCTCTTTGCAGGTCCGCCCGTTTGATTTTATCCGCCGCACAGATCCGGCTCATCTTTTGAACTTTGTTCAGCAGGAATATCCGCAGACAATTTCTCTTATTCTTGCGTATCTTGAGCCTCAGAAAGCCGCTACAATTCTTCAGAATCTTCCTGCGGAAATTCAGCCGGAAGTTTCAAAGCGTCTTGCCACAATGGACCGCACAAGCCCGGAAGTTCTGCGCGAAGTTGAGCGTGTTCTTGAAAAGAAACTTTCAACTCTTTCTAGCGAAGACTATACAGCTGCCGGTGGTGTTGATTCGATTGTTGAAATTCTTAACCTTGTTGACCGTTCTTCTGAAAAGGCGATTATCGAAACTCTTGAAGAAGACGATCCTGAGCTTGCGGAAGAAATCAAGAAAAGAATGTTTGTTTTCGAAGATATTGTTATGCTTGATGACCGTGCGATTCAGAAAGTTTTGCGCGAAGTTGATACACAGGAACTTGCAAAGGCTTTGAAATCAGTTGATACAGAAGTTCAGGATAAGATTTTCCGCAATATGTCAAAGAGAGCCGCTTCAATGTTAAAAGAAGACATGGAATATATGGGGCCTGTCCGCTTGAAAGATGTTGAAGAAAGTCAGCAGAAGATTGTTAGCGTAATCCGCCGTCTTGAAGATTCTGGTGAAATTGTTATTGCTCGTTCTAGCGATGATGAAATGGTAGTCTGATTTGACTGGAGGCATTTAGCATGGCACAAACTGTATTCAGACCAACAGAAGTTAATAATACAAAGGGCGAAGTTGTCCTTCAGTTTACAAAAAATTTTGCGCCTCCTGTAGAAGAAAAAGTTGAGGAAGTTCCAGAATATACAGGACCTACAGCTGATGACTTGCGCAAGGAAGCGGAGGCTTTTAAGCTTCAGTGGGAAGATGAAAAGGCCAAGATGCTTGCAAAGGCACAGGCGGATGCCGACCAGATTGTAAAGAACGCGGAGGATGCTGCGTTTGCACAAGTAAAGCACCAAAGTGATCAGGCAGCTGTAATAAAATCTCAGGCGCAAAAAGAAGCTCAGGATATTGTTGAAAAGGCGAAGGCTGAAGCGCAGGATATTATTTCCAATGCAAAAATAGAAGAAAAATCCATTTTTGAAAAGTCAAAGAGCGATGGATTTAAAGCCGGCCATGAAGAAGGTTATAAGGCTGGAAATGAAGAAGCCCAGCGTCTTGTTGAGCGCATTCACAAAATGATTGAAGCTGTACAGGCAAAAAGGCAGGAAATTCTTGATAACACAGAGCAGCAGATTGTGAATCTTGTAATTTTGATAGTACGCAAAGTTGTAAAAATTATGAGTGAAAATCAAAAAAGTGTTATAATGTCGAATGTGCTTCAGGCTTTGAAAAAAGTAAAAGGCTCTGGAGATGTAACGTTGCGTGTAAATCTTTCAGATGTGAAGCTTACAACCGAGCATATTAAAGACTTTATCCGGCAGGTTGAAAATATCAAGAATATTTCTGTTGTTGAAGACAGTTCTGTTGAAAAAGGCGGCTGTATTGTTGAAACAGACTTCGGTGCAATTGACGCTCGCATTTCAAGCCAGCTGAATGAACTTGAAACTCAGATTTTGAATATTTCTCCTATAAAAACTGTGGGCAAGTCAGAAGTTATAAATCCCGACAGTTGATTCGTGCTTTTTTTATTTGCAATTGCCGGACTTTGTTTTTGGCATTCTATTTTTTGCGCTTGCACTCGCTATGGGATAGTTTAAAATGGAAAACTTTTTTGATAAATACATTCATAGCATAGAACGGATTGAACCTATAAAATATACCGGCTCTGTCATAGGTGTAAAAGGGCTTATGATAGAAAGCAAAGGACCGCGTTCTGTAATTGGTGAAATCTGTACAATTCATATTCCAAGTATTCAAAGTTCTGTACTTGCAGAAGTTGTAGGACTTGAAGGCTCTTCTGTGCGCCTTATGGCTTATGGAGAGACAAAGGGAATTGAAGTTGGCTGTGAAGTTGTTGCTTCTGGGCACGTTTTGGAAGTCCCTGTTGGACCGTCGCTTTTGGGGCGCGTAATAGACGCAACAGGAAAGCCCTATGACGGCAAAGGTGAAATTTTCCCAGAGGCTTATTATCCTGCTCTTGCATCTCCTCCAAATCCAATGGAACGCAAGCCGATTGACAAGCGCATTGTAACTGGTGTTCGTGCCATTGATGGAATTCTTACAGTTGGAAAAGGGCAGCGTCTTGGAATTTTTGCAGGCTCTGGAGTTGGAAAATCAACACTTCTTTCAATGATTGCACGGAATACAAATGCTGATATAAACGTAATAGGTCTTATTGGCGAGCGTGGACGCGAAGTTATGGACTTTATAAAGCGCGACTTAGGAGAAGAAGGCCTTAAGCGTTCTGTGCTTGTTGTTGCAACCAGCGATCAGCCTTCTATTTCTAGGTTAAGAGCCGCTTATGTTGCAACTGCCATTGCTGAATATTTCCGCGACCAAGGAAAGGACGTTATGCTGATGTTTGACAGCGTAACTCGTTTTGCCCATGCGCAAAGAGAAATTGGACTTGCAACAGGCGAGCCACCAGCGCAGAGAGGCTATCCTCCGAGCGTTTTTGACATGCTGCCTAAACTTCTTGAACGTACAGGAACAAATGACAAAGGAAGTATTACTGCCTTTTATACAGTTCTTGTTGACGGAGATGACATGGATGAACCAATTGCTGATAAAGTGCGCGGAACTTTGGATGGACATATTGTTTTGCAGCGTTCCCTCGCGGCTCGTCAGCATTATCCTGCAATCGATATGCTTACAAGCATCAGCCGTCTTTCAAAGAGAGTTTCTGGAACTTGCACAAAAAAGGCAGTGCAGCGTGTGCGCCGTTGGATTTCTGTTTATTCAGAGCAGGAAGAAATGATAAACGCCGGTGTTTACCAAAAAGGCTCTTCCCCGGAAATTGACGAAGCCATTGACCATCATCAGGCTGTTGAAGAATTTTTGTGCCAGGAAGAAAACTGCCATCTTACAATTAAAGACACATTGAAGTCTCTTTCTGAACTAAGCGGAATTGAAATTCCTGAAGATGAATATTCTGAATCTCCTGCCTGATTTTTATCTTTATGAAAAAATTTTCTTTTTCAATGCAGAAAATTCTTGACCTCAGAATATTCGAGCAGCGCCAGGCAGAAATAGAACTTGGCAAGGCAAATGCGGAAGTCGCAAGAATTCAGGGCGAGCTTGATTCCATTGCAAAAAGAAAAGTTTCCACAATAAAAAATTTTGATACAAATACAGATTTTCTTATTCAGGCTGAAATCCAGTCTTTTTTTTTCATGCTTGAGCAGAAGAAAGAAAAGTTTTTGGAAGAACTTGCCACGGCGCAGATTGCCGCAGATGAAAAGCGCGAAGTTGTCCGCAATGCAATGCAAAAGGTCAAAGTTCTTGAAAAGCTAAAGGAAAATAAATTCCGCCAATGGAAAAAAGACAGTTTAAAAGCTGAAGAACTGGCAGCCGACGATATTGTGACTGCCAGAAAAAAATGGATTTAGTATTTAAATGCGCTTCCGCCTATAAATTCCCTGATTATAGACTGCGTTGGAACTGAAGTTGCAGGAATTGTAGAAAAGCAGTTTAAAAATTGAAGAAGCCTGTTTGCCTCTGCGTATTCTTTTTGAAGCGGACTTACACATCTTAAAAGCGGTTCTGCATAGACTTTTAAAACCGGAAGCTCATAGTCCAAAGCAGTGTTCAGCATTGCATCGGCATTGTTCTGAAACGGGAATATGTGAAGCTGTTCGCCTTTTTGCACGCTTTCCCACATTGCGATTGTGTCTGCCGCGCTTTTTCCTCTGTAGCGGGAATCTCTTACAATTCTTCTTATAAGCCTGTTGTCGCTTGTTGAAATTCTATTGTGGTCGTCAAGGTTCAGCTGGGTTAATGCGGAAATGTAGATTTTAAACTTTTTATCTGCTGGAACTAAAGGTGTAAGCTTGTCATTAAGTCCGTGAATTCCTTCCATTATTAAAATATCGCTTTCTTCTAAAGTCATTGTGTCGCCTTTAAAATAGCTTACTCCGGCATGGAAGTCATAAGACGGCAGCTTGATTTGTTTTCCTGCAAACAGGTCAACAAGGTTTTGATTTAAAAGCTCGATGTTCAAGGCTTCTAGGCACTCGTAGTCGTAGTTTCCGTTTTCGTCTTTTGGAGTTTGCGTGCGGCCAAGATAATAACTATCAAGGCTTATTACTTTTGGTTTGTATCCAATTGCTTCAAGCTGCAATGCAAGTTTTTTGCTGGTTGTTGTTTTTCCAGAGGAAGACGGACCTGCTATAAGGACGATTCTTGCTGATTTCTTCTTGAGAATTTCATCTGCTATATTGGAAATTCTTTTTGTCTGAAGTGTTTCTGTTATGTCTATAAATTCAGATTCTTTTCGGTCGTGAATCAGCTGGTTCAAGCTTGCCGCCGATGTTACATTCAGTCTTTTTCCCCAAAGCTTGTATGACTTGTAAATTTCAAAAAGCTTAGGCTGATCAACAAATTCCGTGAGCTTTTCAGGCTGGCCTTTTTTGGGGAATCGCAAAAGAAATCCGTCGCTATATGGAAGCAGGTCAAAAACATTTAAAATGCCTGTTGTTCCAACTAGCGGTCCAAAATACAAATCTGAAAAACCTTCAAGCCTGTTAATCTGGACTCGGGAAGGGCATCTGTAGTTCAGTTGCTTTCGGGTTTCTGTAAGTCCGAGTTCTTCAAAAAGCGAGCAGGCTTCTGAATATGAAATGAAATCTGTTTCAATTATTTTGTCATCTTTTATGATTTGCTCCATTTCATTTTTTAGCTTCAAAATGTTTTCTCTTGTAAGAGGTTCTCCAAGTTCGAGCGTGTAATAGTAGCCGTAGCCCAAACTGTGTCCGACTAGAAGCCTTTTTCCCGGGAAAATTTTGTGCGCCGCCGATGCTAGAACAAAGCAAAGAGATCTTCTGTAGATTGCGCTTCCGTCCTTTGAATCTGAAAAAACTGGCTCTATGTTTGAAGTTATGCTTACCGGGCTGTCCAAAGAGCAGATTTCATTGTTTACTTTTACTGCGACAATTCTTTTATTTTTTGCATTGAATTTCTCAAGGAAAAGAATCGGGCGGACTTCATTTTCTGCCTCTATAAATGAATTGTCTGGAAACGTGATTTTAATTTTTTTCATGTTGTGTGCCTCCGAAAATGATTTGCTGAATTTTTAAACATGATATTTTTTATCATTTAATTATAAGGCACAAAATGATGAAATGCAAAGAGAAATTGTTGTAAGATTTTAAAATTATTTTTTTCCAAAAAGTGATTTTATAAACTCTGCGATTTTTATAAAGATATTGGCGATGAATTTTAGAAAACGCATAATCAGCGGAGGATTTTTTAGTTTTTCAAGGCGCTTGTATCCTTCCATGAGTTCTTCATCTGTAAATTCCTTGCGCTGATTGTTTTCTTCAAGCTCCATTTCAAGCTGGCGGATATTGTCAACATTCGCGTCAAGGACATTTGCGTTGATTCTTTCCCAGCCTAAAGATTTTGCAGCTTCAAGCCTGCGCTCTCCTGCCACAAGCTCATAGTTGGAATTCAGCGTGATTGGATTCATAAGACCATAACGGTGCATGCTTTCTTTTAATGCGGTTAAATCTCCCAAATCACGGCGAACTCGTTTTTTTACTTTTATGTCTTCAATTTTTACAAGCATTTAATTAAAAAATAGGCAATCTTTGTTTTTTAGTCAAGAAGCCAGTTTGAAAAATCATCGGAATTTCTCTGCGGCTGCAAGAGTTCATATTCGGATTCTTCCTGCCTTATTTCAGAAGAAAGTTTTCCGCTCTTAAGGAAACTCAAGTCAACCATAAGCGGACTGTCGTCAATTCCTTCGTCAAAATAGTATCCTGCTCTGATTCTTGCTTTTTGAAGTCTTGCGGCTCCTAAATTTCTGCCAGAATCATCAGTGTGTTTTTTGCAAGGCTCGGTCGGCTCTGTTCCTGGATAATAATATGCGGTAATTCTGTTGCTTCCGCATTCAGGAGTTAAGATTCCGCCGCTTCTTGTGCAAACTTCAAGTTGAACTAGGTCTTTTGGCTTTTCATCATAGAACGGCTTGTACGGCTTTCCTTGGTTTGCTGCATTCATGTAGTCGCCCCAGGCAACACCTGCTAAAGTTGAGCCTGTAATCGAAAGTCCAAGAGATTGTCCAGGCTTATCGAATCCAAACCAGAAAACAGAAGTGTAATATGGCGTGAATCCAGCTGCCCAGGCGTCTGCCCAGTTCTGAGTTGTTCCGGTTTTTCCTGCTACAGGCATTTGGAATGTTTTTCCGTTTGAATTTACAAAGTTGAATTTGTTTCCGCGTCCTTTTCTTTTTCCTGTAACCCAATATGTTGAATCCCAGTCAGAGCCGTATCTTAAAGTTCCGCTTGCCACAGTATTCTTCATAATTTCCTGCATTATAAATGCTGTTTCTTCTGTAAGAATCTGCTTTGCTCCGTTTCTGGATTTTTGTGCGTCTGCCTGTTCTTTTCCAGGATTGAAAATTATGTTTCCGTTTTTGTCTTCAACTGAAAGAATTGCAATCGGCTTTACTTCTTTTCCGTGGTTTGCAATTGTGGCATAAGCTTTTGCAACTTCAATAGGACGCACAGAGCAAACTCCAAGTCCAAACGGATAAACCGGCTCAAAGTGCCTTGCTTCAAATTCGTTTGACGGAATTCCTAAAAGGGCGGAAGTTCTTTTTATTGCTGAGTCGAATCCGATTGTGTCTAAAACTTTTATTGATGGCACGTTCATGGAGTGGGCTAGAGCATACCAGAATTCAACATCGCCTTCCCACTGGCCTTTAAAGTCCTGTGGAATATAAGGAGTTCCATCTTCTTTGTGGAAAACCTGCGGCGTGTCGCTTATAATTGTTGTCATTGTGAATTTCTGGCTTTCAATTGCTTCAGAATAGTAAAGCGGCTTGAATGTTGAGCCAGGCTGAAGCTTTGCCTGTACCGCGCGGATAAACTGGTTTGCCTTGTCATATTTTGAGCCGCCAACAAGCGCGTCTATGTAGCCAGTTGAATTTTCAATGGCAATCATTGTGCCTTCGATTGTTGTTTTTTCTGCTTTCTGCTGAATCAAGGAATTTCCTTTGTTGACAATTTCAGTCTTTAAAGATTCAATTCCGCAGACCATGGACATTACGTCGATTATAGGATTTATTTCATCGCGGTACTGATTCATTGCTGTTGCCTGGTTTCTTTGCTGGCCAAGCTTTAAGTCCGGCAAGTCGAATACAAGGCTTAAAAGTTCTGTGAGCGGAATATATTTGCTGAATGTTGCGCGTTCATGGGAATTCATTGTGCGCTGGTAAATTCTGTTTGCCGCATGGATATAATCCTGCATTACTTCTTCTGCGGCTTTTTGATGTGAAAGATTCAATGTTGTGTTTACGGTGAATCCGCTTGTGTAAATGTCTTCTGTGCCGTAAATCATTCCGCTTAAATTTCTTCTTACATACTCGCTGAACCAAGGAGCTTCGTCATTTTGCATTGCGTGCGCGGAAGCGTTTGTTCTTGTGTAGTCAAAATTTGCCCAGTATGCGTCAAAACTGTCGTCCGCCTGCTGCTGGGAAATGTAGCCTGAATTTACCATCGCTTCAAGAACATCTTTTTGCCTTGCCATTGCTCTGTTTGGATGTTCAAATGGATTGTAAAAAGAAGGATTTGAAAGCTGGATTACGAGGATTGCAGATTCCGCCGGAGTTATTTCTGTGGCGTCGTGTCCAAAGTAATATTTGCTTGCCGCATTGACTCCGTAAGTTCCTCCGCCAAAATAAATTTTATTCAGATAAAGTTCTAAGATTTCATCCTTTGAGTATCTGCGCTCCATTTG
The DNA here is from genome assembly GCA_002449305.1 of Treponema sp. UBA6852. Classification (GTDB taxonomy): domain Bacteria; phylum Spirochaetota; class Spirochaetia; order Treponematales; family Treponemataceae; genus Treponema_D. Next base: position 18,833 of record DKDI01000011.1, on the reverse strand, counting down.
GATTGCCCACCAAAGTTCCTTGAGCTTTCGCTTGACTGAATATTCCTGACGGTCGCAATACAAAGTTCCTGCGATTTGCTGAGTAAGTGTTGAGCCGCCCCCAAGCGAGCTTCTTGTAAGAACGCCGACAACTGCCCTGAACAAAGCTTTTACGCTGAATCCGTGGTGGCTGTAAAAAATGCGGTCTTCTCTTGTAAGAAGCGCATCAATCATGTGCTGCGGAAGATTTTTCAGTGCGATTATTTCACGTCGCTCGTCGCTTGCAAATTCAGTTATAAGCTCTCCGTTTATGTCCAAAAGTCTTGTAGGAAGTGAAGTTTCAAAGTCCGTGAAATTTTCAGTGTTTATTGTATTCCGTGTAGCTGCAAGTCCCGCTCCAAGAAGAGAGCCGAAAACAAGTGCAAAAAAAAGCAATGCTCCGCTAAGAATGAGTGGCATAGTCCCGCATTTTTTCATAACAACATATAATAGATAAAAATTTTTCTATTGTCAAACGAGCATAATAGCTTTATATTGACAATGTTTTTAGTTTGATATAAAACTTTCTTGTATGGCTGATTTTGAAGAAGAGAAAAACACTGTTTTTGTTCCTCAGAAGATTTTTATGCAGCGTGCAATTGAACTTGCAAAAAAAGGCGGCGGAAAAGTTCATCCGAATCCTCTTGTTGGTGCTGTAATTGAAAAAGACGGAAAAATCATTGCGGAAGGTTTTCATCACGAATATGGAAATCTTCATGCGGAGCGGGACGCTTTAAAGAATGCGGTGGAAAAAAATGCAGAAGTCCGCGCAGCGAATCTTTACGTTACATTGGAGCCTTGCTGCCACACAGGAAAACAGCCTCCATGCACTCAGGCAATCATAGAAGCCGGCATAAAAAATGTCGTGATTGGAAGCCGCGATCCAAATTCTCTTGTAAACGGGAAAGGCGTTATTCAGCTTGAAAATGCGGGTGTAAAAGTTTTCCGGGATTTTATGAAAGCTGAATGCGATTCCCTAAATGAAATTTTCTTCCATTATATAACTACTAAACGTCCTTTTGTGATTGTAAAATATGCACAAAGCGCAGACGGAAAAACTTCTCTTTCTTCAGGTGAAAGCAAATGGATTACAAATGAAAGTTCCCGAGAATATGTTCATTATTTGCGCGGAACAACTGCGGCTGTTATGTGCGGAATTCAAACTGTTCTAAAAGATGATCCGCTTTTAACTTGCAGAATTCAAGGCGAAGGATTGAAGCAGCCTATTCGTATTGTTCTTGATACTGAATTGAAAATTCCGCTTGAAAGCAATCTTTTAAAGACTGCAAATGAAATTCCGCTTATAATTTTTACTTGCTTGGATTCTGAAAAAAAATCCACTCTTGAAGAAAAAGGCGCAAAGGTAATTCATGTTGAAAAAAAAGATTCGCATATTGATATTTTGCAAGTGCTAAAAAAACTCGGCGAACTTTCAATTGACAGCATTCTTGTTGAGTCCGGCGGCTCTATTAATTCAAGTTTGTTTTTTTATGGCAAAGAAAAAAAATGCCTTGTAAACAAAGTGCTTTGCTTTGTCGCTCCTAAAATTTTGGGTGGAATAAACGGAGATGTGCATTCGCCGGTACAGGGAACAGAGTGCTCAAGCCTTTTGTCTTGTGTGAATCTTTCGCTGAAAAATATAAAAACTTTTTCTGGCGATTTGCTTTTGGAATATAATTTTTAAGAGCCGTGTTTGGAGGAATAATTTTGTTCACGGGAATTATAGAAAGCCTTGGTACTGTAAAAAATATTGTGAGAGCCGGCCATTCTTTTTCGATAGAGATTCAGTCTGATTTTAATGAAAGACTTGTGCTTGGCGAAAGCATTGCCGTGAATGGAGTTTGCCTTACTGTCGCTGAATTTTCTGGCTCTGTTTTTAAAGCCGATGTTACGCCTGAAACTTTTAGCCGCACTTCATTAAAAATCCTTCGCCCCGGAAGCTTTGTGAATCTTGAACGTGCAATGAAAGCTTGTGGAAGATTCGGCGGACACATTGTTTCTGGCCATATCGATGGAACCGGAAGAATTCTTGCTTTTTCAAAAGATGAAAATGCCGTGAATATTCAGTTTTCAATGGAAAAAAAACTTGGCGAGTTTATGATTGAAAAAGGTTCTGTTGCAATTGATGGAATCAGCTTGACTATTGCTTCTGTAAAATGGAGCGGCTCTACTTGTGTTATTTTTGCAGCGGTGATTCCGCATACTTGGAGCAATACCGTTTTAAGCAAAAAAAAGACAGGCGATTTGGTAAACATTGAATGCGACATAGTTGGAAAATATATAAGGCATTTTACTTTGGAGGAAAAAAATGAAGGCTGAAAAACTTGCGCTTATAGAAAAAGCTTTGCAGGATTTGCGCAGCGGAAAACTTATAATGGTTACCGATGACGAATCCCGCGAGAATGAAGGCGATTTGATTTGCGCCGCAAGATTCGCTACAGGCGAAAATATAAATTTCATGGCGCGGAATGCGTGCGGACTTATCTGTATGCCAGTAAGCTCTGAAATTGCAAAAAAATTTAATTTTTATCCGATGACATTTCAGAATCAGGACAACCACGAAACAGCCTTTACAGTTTCCGTAGACCATGTTTCAACGACAACAGGAATAAGCGCATTTGAAAGAAGTGCTACAGCTGTTGCGCTTGTAAATCCAGAGACGAAGCCAGAAGACTTCCGCCGACCGGGACATATGTTTCCTTTGGTTGCAAAAGACAAGGGAATTTTTGAACGTCAGGGACATACAGAAGCGACTGTTGATTTGTGCCGCCTTGCAGGACTTGAGCTAGCAGGACTTTGCTGCGAGATTATGAGCGAGGATGGACACATGGCGCGCCGTCCGGAACTTGAAGAAAAAGCAAAAGAATGGAATTTAACTCTTATAACAATTGCTGATTTGATTGAATACAGAAAGTCAACTGAAAAATTTATTGAGCGTGTTGCAGAAGCAAATCTTCCCACAAAGTACGGCGACTTTAAACTTTACGGATTTTTAGACACAATCACAGGCGAGCATCACGAAGCTTTGGCCATGGGAAATGTTTCCGATGGAAAAAGCGTTTTGTGCCGTGTTCACAGCGAATGTCTTACAGGCGACACTTTTGGTTCAAGAAAATGCGATTGCGGCGAGCAGTTTGATCTTGCGATGAAGAAAATTTCTCAGGAAGGAAGGGGAGTTCTTGTTTATCTTTCTCAGGAAGGAAGAGGAATTGGAATCCTTAATAAGATAAAGGCTTACAGTCTTCAGGACAAGGGAATGGACACTGTGGACGCTAACCTTGCGCTTGGTCTTCCAGAAGATGCCCGGGATTATTCGTGCGGAATTCAAATTCTTAAAAACCTCGGAGTTTCAAAGCTTCGCCTTATGACAAACAATCCGCAGAAAATTGACGCCATGAATTGCAAGGAAAACGGAATTGAAATTGAAGAGCGCATTCCGCTTGAAATTCCAGTTCAAAAATATGATGAATTTTATTTGAAAACAAAGGCAAAACGGATGGGGCATTTGCTTTCTAACGTTTAGCGTTTTCTAAAAAATGTTTTGGAGGAAAAAAATGAAAGTTATTGAAGGAAAAGTTGTTGCCGGAAACACAGTCAAAATCAAAGTTGGAATTGTCGCCGCAAGGTTCAATGAGTTTATTGTTTCAAAACTTGTCGCAGGCGCAAAAGACGGACTTGTCCGCCACGATGTTGAAGATGACGACATAACTCTTTGCTGGGTTCCTGGCGCTTTTGAGATTCCTGTTGCTGCAAAAAAAATGGCAGAAAGCAAGAAATATGATGCTGTTATTTGTCTTGGAGCTGTAATACGCGGAGCTACAAGCCATTATGATTATGTTTGCGCTGAAGTTTCAAAAGGAATTGCTCAAGTTAGCTTGCAGACTGGAATTCCTGTTATGTTTGGTGTTCTTACAACTGACACAATTGATCAGGCGATTGAACGTGCAGGAACAAAAGCCGGAAACAAAGGCTATGACTGCGCCCTTGGAGCAATTGAAATGGTAAACTTGCTCAAGCAGATGTAAAATAAAATGTCATTCCCGTGCTTGACCCGAAGATTTGCTGAAAATTTACACTAGATTATCGGGGCAAGCCCGATAATGACATTAAAATTTAGCCTTTGATTTGTCATTCCCGTGCTGCGACACGGGAATCTATTGAAACTTAACTTTTAATCTTTTTTGCGGCCTCTTCAATTGAAATGGCTTCAAAGATTTCCCTTGTCTTTAGGTTTTTGAGCGTTATTGTATTCGCATTTTCGTTGTTCCTTGAAAACATAATTCCCCAGGGAATTTGTTTTTTGTCTGTTACAGAATACTGCTTGTTGATTTTTACAGTGTCTGGGAATACTTCCACGGAAATTCCTTCTTTGCGAAGTTTTGCCGCTACTTCTTGATACTGAACATTCAGACTTTCATCAGTGTTAAATATTTCCACATCAAGGTAGCTTCCTTTTGCATTTGTAAGCCCAAGTTCAGAAAGACCTGCAATCAGCCTGTCCAAACCAATGCTTGAGCCTACGCCCGGCAGTTTTTCTTTCATATAAAGACCTGCGAGGTTGTCATATCTTCCGCCTGAGCAAACAGAACCTATTGACGGCAGTTTTTCAAGGAAAGTTTCGTAAACAATGCCTGTATAGTAGTCAAGTCCGCGTGTGATTGCAGGATCAAGCATATAAGTGTCTTCAATTCCCGCTGCTTTCATCATGCTGAAAATTGTTTTCATGCGCTTTGAGTCTTCATCTTCTCCGCCGGCAAGCCCTTCTATGTGTGACAGTGTCTCTTCAAACGAAGAAAGAGGCTTTATGTAGTCAATAATTTTTGCGCTTGAATCTGCGCTTCCTGTAATTTCTTCAAGTTCTGCAGAAACTTTTTCTTCGCCTACTTTAGCAATTTTGTCTACAGCTCTTAATATATCTTCAGACTTTTCTGAAAGACCAAGTTTCTTTAAAAAGCGGTTGAAAATGCCTCTGTGGTTCACGTGAATCTTTATTTCGTCAACGCCAATTGCAGAGAGAGCTGCTTTCATAAGGCTTAGTGTTTCAAAGTCCGATACCGCGCTGTCGCTTCCTACCGTATCAAAGTCGCACTGGACAAATTCTCTGTATCTTCCTGCCTGGGGTTTTTCTCCACGCCATACTTTTGAAATATGGTATCTTTTAAATGGAAAGTAAAGCTCTTCTTTGTGCTGAGCCGTGAACCTTGCGAAAGGAACTGTCAAGTCAAATCTCATTGCGACATCTCTTCCGCCGTTGTCTTCAAAGCGGAACATCTGTTTTTCTGTTTCGCCGTTGCTTTTTCTAAGCAAAATTTCTGTATATTCAAGAACTGGAGTATCTATAGGAACGAATCCATAAGAGCGGAATGTCTTTGTGAGTTTTTCAATTAAATCAGAACGTAAAATTTCATCTTGAGGAAGAAAATCTCTGAATCCTTTTAAGATTTTTGGTTGAATAAATGTTTCCATAATGAAATATACTATAATATAAATGTATTTTGCTCAATCAGTGTAAATCTTTGTTAATCGTTAGCTTTGTTCATGTTTTTGTTTCGCTTGAAAAAAAAGAGCAAATGCAATATTTTGAATTAAACGAATGTAACTTGCTGGAGGCTGAAATTGCTTTTTGCCGTGGATATTGGAAACACAAATATTGTCGCAGCTATCTTTGATGGCGATAAAATTGCTGTTCAGTGGCGCATTGCAACTGATTCAAGGCGCACAGGAGATGAATACACTTCTATTTTGCTTACACTTTGCAGAGAAGCGGGAATCCAGACAAAGTTTCTTGATAAAAGCATTATAAGTTCTGTTGTTCCTGCCTTGATTGGACCATTTGTTATTGTATGCCAGCATTTATGCGGAAAAAGTCCGTTTATTTTATCTTCTGATCTTGCCTATAGCGGTCGCCTTCCTGTTAGATTAGATTCGTCTTCACCTCATACAAACATTGGAACAGATTTGCTTTGCAATGCGGTAAGCGCATGGAATTTATTTGAAGGTAAAGGTCCTGTTATTGCAGTTGATTTTGGAACTGCTTTGACTTTAACTGTTGCTGATTCAAGTGGAATAATCCGCGGAGTTACTATTTCTCCTGGCTTAGGAACTGCTATAAAGGCTTTGGCGACTAATGCAGCCCAGCTTCCGTTTGTTTCTTTGGAAGCTCCGTCTTCAAGTCTTGGAATGAATACAGAAACTGCAATCCAAGCAGGCGTTGTCCTTGGGTACAAAGGTCTTGTTGAGTATCTTGTTCGTCAAGTTAAGGCTGACCTTGAAAAACTTACTGGAGACAAGGCTGAAACTGTAAAAGTTGTTGCAACAGGCGGACTCAACAAAGTTTTAAAGCCAATTACGGATGTGTTTACTGTTGTTGACAAAGACTTGACAATCCGCGGACTGAAGATTATTTCTGATTTGGTGTTGTAGAAGTTGTTTTTTTATCTTTGAATAAAATCTTCCCATTTAACTCCATCTCCTGAGCATACGTCTTTTTCCAATATGGAGTTTTCTATTATGGAAAAGTATTCAGGGCTTATTCCTGGAGAAAGAATTTTCTCTGTTCGCAACACGGAAATATCGTCTGGCTTTATTCTGCTTCCTTTTTTTAGTGAGCGCATATAGTGAAGGGAGCGGTTTGTTCTTCCGTAGTTTTCTTCTTCTGCAGCGGCAAGTTTTTTTATTCCCGTTCCCAACGCCGCTGAAATTTTTTCACTTGGAAATTCATATTCAAGCTGTTTAAGAATTTCTTTTTCAGCTGCATTTTCTAAATTTTCTTTTACGGCTTTTCCTTCTTTTTTGTAACGTTCTTGTATTGAAATTGCCTGCCTGACAGAATGAACCATTACAGCAAATTGTTCAGGTTCAAGAGCCACTTGGTCATCTAGCCCGCTGTCTTTTTTGCTTAGAGTAATGTGCTTTTCAATTACACTTCCTCCCATAAGAACTGTAAGAACAGGAACTAAAACTGGATCAAAGCTATGGTCGCTTATTCCTGTTGGAATTCCAAAAATTTGGCGCAGTGTTTTTACGCATTTTACGTTGTATTGTTCTTCTGGCGCAGGATAAAAAGTTATGCAATGAAGCAATGTTAAGTCTGGAAAGCATTTTTCATTTGCACAAGATTCTTTTTTATTTTGTATCGCTTGAATTGCTTTTTCTATATCGCCTAGTTTTGAAACTCCGCTTGAAATAATAATTGGAATTTTCTGATAGTATTCTGCGCATTTTCGTAAAAGCGGAAAATGATTCAGTTCTGGACTTGCAATTTTTATTGCATCAGGATTAATTTTTGCAAGCTCATCAAAAGATTTTATTCCGAAAGGTGAGCAGGCGAATAAAAGACCTTTTTTGTGAGAATATTCAAGGCATTTTTTGTAGAAATCGCAAGAGCATTCAAGTTGCTTAAACGTGTCATAAAGCCGGGTTTTTCCTCCAGGCAAATTTACAAATCCTGTATCCGGGTGCAAAATCTCATCGGCATAAACCCATTGGAATTTTACGCAGTCTGCGCCTGCAAATGCGGCCGCGTCAATAAGTTCATGAGCTTTTTCTAAAGAACCGGCGTGAGCAGTTCCGATTTCAGCGATTATCTTCATGTTTTTGATTATAATTGTTCAGCATTTGAAATTCAACAGAATGAAAAAAGCTTATTTTAAAACAAAAAAAAGGGATGTCTAAAAAGTATCTTTTTTGTTATTTTAGGGCTTGACCCGAAAATCTAAATGCATATATTGCAATCATTTAGAACTTATTAGACATCCCCGGCAGTGGAGCTGTTGTCTGGACAGCTTAAAAAGGATTTTCCTCCGTTTAGATTTCCACTATAAAAAGTTTACAATTGGAATTTCAATTTCGACATATAGAAATTAACATGAATTAAAAATATATTTGTGTTTTTGGTTAAAGTTATCAGCGTAAAAAACTATTTTTGAATTTTTCTTGTTTATAGATTATTTTGATTCAATTTGATATAATGAAAGTAGTTTTAGAATTCGTCTGATTTTTGAAACTTTTTCATATTTTCTTTTTAGTTCTGTTGTGTTTTGCATTCAGACTAAAGAATTTTGTGCTAAAATTTATTTTTAATTTTATAAAAGGACGGAATGCGATGTACAATCCTGTAGATTCAAAAGCTGATTTTCCGAAGCAGGAAGAAAAAATCTTAAAATTCTGGGAAGAAAACGAAACTTTTAAAAAGTCTGTTTCACAAAGAGAAGGCGCAGAGGAATATGTTTTTTATGACGGACCTCCTTTTGCTACTGGACTTCCTCATTTTGGTCATTTTATTCCGTCTACAATAAAAGATATAATTCCGCGCTATCAGACAATGAAGGGAAAGAAAGTTGAGCGCAGATTCGGCTGGGACTGCCATGGTCTTCCTGTTGAAAATTTGATAGAAAAAGAGCTTGGAATTAACTCTAAGCACGAGATTGAAGCTTACGGTGTTGCAAATTTCAATGACAAATGCCGCGCTTCAGTTTTAAAGTACACTTCAGAATGGCGCAAGACAATCACTCGAATGGGACGCTGGGTTGATTTTGACAACGACTACAAGACAATGAATCCTGACTTTATGGAATCAATCTGGTGGGTTGCAAAATCTCTTTGGGATAAAGGCATGATTTATGAGGGAAAGTACATTCTTCCTTATTGCCCAAGATGCGCGACAGTTCTTTCTACGCATGAGCTTGCCCAAGGCTACAAAGAAAAACAGGATCCTGCTATTACAATTCGTTTTAAAGTAACAAAAGCTCCAGCTGCATTTAAAGATCCTGAAATGGAGAACGGAAGCACTTATTTCCTTGCCTGGACAACAACTCCTTGGACGCTTCCTTCTAATGAAGGTCTTTGCATGGGACCGGACATTGAGTATGTAAAAATAAAAGACAAGGAAAGCGGAGATTTTTATATTTTGGCAGAAAGCCGCCTTTCAGCTTATTACAAGAACGAAACTGATTATGAAGTTGTTTATAAGAAAAGCGGAAAAGATTTTATTGGCGCAAAGTACGAGCCTCTCTTTCCTTATTTTAAGGACTTGGCTGTAAAGGAAGATGGAAGCGATGGCGCTTTTAGAATGTTCAATGCTGACTATGTTTCAACAGAAGATGGAACGGGAATTGTTCATATTGCTCCTGCATTTGGAGAAGAGGACTCTAAGGTTTTCAAGGGAACAGGAATTCCTTCTGTTGAGCCGATGGACGCTGAATGTAAATTTACAAAAGAAGTTACAGATTATGCAGGACGCTTTGTAAAAGACTGCGACAAAGACATAATGGACCGCTTGAAGAAAGAAGGCAAGCTTGTAAAGCGTGATCAGATTCTTCACCAGTATCCGCATTGCTGGAGATGCGGTTCTCCTTTGATTTACAGAGGAATCGGCTCTTGGTTTGTAAAGGTTGCTGATGAGCATGAACGTCTTTTAAAGGCAAATTCACAGATAAAATGGCAGCCATCTCATATAAAAGAAGGCCGTTTTGGAAAATGGCTTGCTGGAGCTAGAGACTGGGCAATCAGCCGAAACCGCTACTGGGGAAATCCTATTCCAATTTGGAAATGTCCTGACTGCAACGACACTTTGTGTGTAGGCTCAAGAAAAGAACTGGAAGAGCTTAGCGGAGTTTATCCTGAAGATTTACACAAACAGTTTGTTGATAAAATAACTATTCCTTGCAAAAAATGCGGCGGAACAATGAAGCGCATTCCAGAAGTTTTTGACTGCTGGTTTGAGTCTGGCTCAATGCCTTATGCACAGCAGCATTATCCTTTTGAAAACAAGGAATATTTTGAAAGCCATTTCCCGGCTGATTTTATAAGTGAAGGACTTGATCAGACACGCGGATGGTTTTATACACTTACTGTTCTTGCTTCAAACCTTTTTGACAAGCCTGCGTTTAAAAACTGCATTGTAAACGGAATCGTTCTTGCAAGCGACGGACGAAAAATGTCCAAGAGTTTGCGTAACTATACAGATCCTAACGAAGCTATTAATAAGCTGAGCGCAGATGCAATCCGTCTTTTCCTTATGCATTCGGCAGTTGTAAAAGCTGATGAAATTCGCTATTCGGATGAAGGCGTGCGTGATGTAATAAAAAGCATAATTCTTCCGCTTTGGAATTCTTATTCATTCTTTGTTCAATATGCGAACATTGACGGAGTTACTTGCACTGGACATGAGTTTGATTCTAAGCTTCCTGAAAATCCTCTTGACCGTTGGATTCTTTCCGTTGCGCAGAAAATGGTAAAGGACGTTTCTTCTGCTTTGGATGATTATGACCTTAGCGCGGCAATTGATCCTATGCTTTCTTTTATTGACCAGATTAACAACTGGTATATCCGCAGAAACAGAAGGCGTTTCTGGAAGTCTGGAAGCGATGCGGACAAACTTGAAGCTTACGGAGCTCTTTATTCTGCTTTGAAAACATTTGCGCTTGTTGCCGCTCCTTTTATTCCGTTCCTATCTGAAGAACTGTGGCAGAACTTAAAAACTTCTGAAGACAAGGAATCTGTTCATTTAATGGATTATCCTGTTTATAATGAAAAATTCCGCGATGAAGATCTTGAGTTCAAAATGGCTAGTGTTCAAAAAGCTGTTTCAATGGGAAGAAGCCTTCGCAATCAGTTTAACTTGAAGAACCGCCAGCCGCTTGCAAGTGTGGCTCTTGTTACACGCAACTCTGAAGAGAAAAAAGTTCTTTCAGATATGCAGAACACAATCGCCGAAGAATTGAATGTTAAAAATGTAATTTTCCATGAGCGCGAAGATGAACTTGTTGAATACAAGGCAAAGGCGAATTTCAGGGTCCTTGGAAAACAACTGGGCGGAAAAATGAAGGCTGCCGCTTCTGAAATTGCAAAGCTTTCAACAGAGCAGATTGAACAGATTCTTGACGGAAAAACTGTTGCAATAAAAGTTGATGGCGAAGACGTTTCTTTGAATCAGGAAAATGTTCTTGTTGAGCGTTTTGAAAAAGAGGATTTAAAAGTTATAAATGATGGAACTTTGACTGTTGGACTTGATACAAAAATTACTGATGAGCTAAAGAAAGAAGGATACGTGCGTGATTTGGTTCGTGGAATTCAGAATCTTAGAAAAGAAAGCGGTTTTGAAGTTACAGACCGAATTGAACTTTCTGTTGGCGGCTCTGAAGTTTTAAAATCCGCATTTGAAATGTTCAAGGATTTTATATCAGGGGAAACTCTTGCGTCTTCTGCCGTTTGGAATGAAAATATTTCTGGAACTGAAATTGACTGCGAAGATGCAAAATGGACTGTTTCTGTAAAGAAAATTTAAATTCTTTCTTGTTGAAATTCTGGAGGCTGATTTGAAAAAGAAACTTGTTCCTGTTTTTATTGCTGTGTTGATTTTCTTTGGATGCAAATCTTCTAAAGTGGAGATTGAAGTTCAAAATGTTGATCCGCTTTCTTTACTTGAAGAAAATTCAAGCATTTATATGAGTGTTCCTGCAAGCAAAAACCAGGAGCTTGTTTCAAAAATTCTTTGCTCCAGAATTTCGGGGCTTGCTGAGAAAGATGCAAAAGCTATTGCTTCAAGAACAGAAATTTTGTATGCAGGTCTTGGAACTATAGAAGACCGCTCTCGTCTTCAAATTGTATCAGAAACTTCTATTCCCCGCATTGTGGTTCAGTCGTCGCTTTCAAAGAAAAATGGCTGGGAAAAATCTTTTGTCTCTTACAATGAAAAAGTTTTTGAAAAGTTTACTCATGCATCGGATGGATTTCAGGCTTCATTTCCTTCTTCAAATTTAGTATGCGCAGCACAAAATGTTGATTTTCTTCTAAAAAAATTTGCGGAAAATAATCCAGCTCCAGAAACCGCTTGGAAAAATTGGATTGCACAAGATTTGTCTCAAGGTGAAATTCTTTTTTACATAACTAAACCCGGCCAGTATTTGAGAAGTCTCATAGGGCAGAGCATAAATGTTGGAACAGACGCTATCTTTGGTTCTCTTTGCTATTTTTCTGATAAAAAAGATTCCGCCAAATATTCTGGAAAATATGAGCTTTCTTTCAGCATTCATTTATTGGATAAAAGAAGTGTAGTTGCGTTGCGCTCTTTGCTGGGACTTTCTTTTGCAATGACGGGCGGCGCGGTTGAACAGACTGATGATTTTACTTTGAAAATTTCTGGAATTGAGATTTCAGAAAATAAAATTGAAGAATTATTTTTGCGTGATCCGATTACCGGAAAACATTATAAAGTTGTAGATGACAAAGTTATTGAAGAATCTGTAAAAAAATGAAAATCCAGACTTTTCTTTTTTTTCTGTTGCCATTTGCTTTTTGTAGATGTGCAACTTCCATTCCTTGTGAAAAAAAAGTTGTAGAAAGAAATCTTTTTGAAGAATATTTTTCAATAGCGGAAAATTATAAAAGCTTGGAAAATTACAGCAAAGCTATTGAATATTATAAAAAAACTTTGACATCAGATTCTTTGCATGACTATGCTTTTTATGAAATTGCGCTTTGCAATGTTTATTTAAAAAACTGGGATGAAGCACAGAATTCTTTTGAACAGCTTTTGCAGAATGATTTAGAAAATACAACCTTAAAAACTTCATTGGCCTATATAGAAGCTATGCGCGGCAATTTAGAAGAAGCTGAAAATTTATATTCTTCTATTTATGAAAATAATCTAGACAATTCTTCAGTTCTAAAAAATCTTATTGCTGTTCTTGTCTCTGAAAAAAAATATGAAGAGGCGAATGAAAAATTTAAAATATTTGAAGAAAAATTTCCAGATGAAGAGTCGATTCCTGCAATAAAGAAAAAACTAGAAGAATTTTTGCCAGCGCAAAATGCTAATGCGCAGAAATCGAATATTGAGGAAGAAAAGTCGGAATAATTATTCTTCCTGCTTATCCTCTGCGATTTTGTTTTCTTTTTGTCCTAAAGAAGTTGTTTCTTCTTGAAATGATTCTGATGCTAGAAAATCTTTGTACCGTTCAGGGTTCACTCTAAATGCAATTATTGGTGAGTCTGCATCGGCTCTGTTTAAGGCTTCTTCGCTTTCGTTTGCAAGACGTGTTGCAGAAATTAGGCGCAATGTCCGTGATGAAATTCCTATTCCTACAAAATGCTGCTCATTGTATTTTGAAAGAACGGAAGTTATTTCTGTATGCAAGTCGCCTGCAATTACAAGAGATTTATCTGTATTTTGATTTTGGAAAATTGCGCTTGCTCCGTCTTCTTTATAATTGAAAACAAGATCGTTGAATTTAACTTTCTCAAGAATTGTTTTGCTGATTTCTTTTCCGCAGGCGGAATTCCAGTCAATGTCCTTAATTTTTATTGTGAATAATGACAGGTCCTGGTCGCTTGAAGCAGATCTTATAAGCTCGCTGTCAAGGCGCGTGAGCATATATTGTTCCCAGCCAAACCCTGTGCTAGGGCAGAAAAGTCCTGATGGCTCTTCTTCCGTGGAATCTTCATTTTTATCTTCTGAAAGTGAAAGTTCTGTCTGATTGTTTGTTTCTTTTTCTGGTTCAGAATTTAAAAATGCCAAAACATCTTCTTCTTGCTCTTGAGGCTCTTCTTCCTGTTCTATGCTATTTTCTGATGTTTCCTCGTTTTCTTCATTTATATTCTCTTCATCATTTTGTTCTTCTTTTTCTTCTGAAAAATCATCGTAGGATTCTATTTCAGGGTATTCAGTCTGTTCCAGTTCATCATTTTCTGATTCTTTTGGGAAAGTCCCATTTTTTATGAAGAAGGCAAGATATGCCGCTGTTGCTATTGTTGCAATTATTACAACTATAAAAGCGATTCGGCCTTTGTAAAAAATTGAAACAGGCTTGAGCAAATATACAGAAGATGTGAGCGAAAGCGGAATTCCATTTTCTGTGAAAACTGTTGTTGAATAAATTTTTACAAGTGAAGAATTTATTTTTTCAAATTCTGACATTTTTCCAGGATAAGAAAAAATCAGTTCTTCGCCATATTTGATTTGAAGACCTGCTATGTCTGAAATATTTCCGAGCGAAGCTAGAAATTCATCATAAAACTTTTTGCTTTGCGGTGCATAGTTTTTGCTGATTCTGCTTAAATCCCTTGTAATTGAATTGAATCTGTTCTGGGAATTAAAAGCTCCTTGTTTATATTCTGCAGCAAGTGAAATAATAAAAACTAGCAATGACAAAATGTATACAGCACAGATTGTTGTTATAAAAATCGAATTTCTTTTTGCTCTCATAATCTTCAATTATATCGTAGAGCCTGATTGTATGCAAGTTTTAAACTGCCAAAAAGTGTGTTGTTTTTAAAAAAAGCAAGAGTCGGCAAAATTGAAAGCCCCCAGTTGCTTTGTAAAATTATTTCCGGATCCGGATTTTTTAAGAGTTCTTTTATTCCATGTGTAAACTGGATGTAAAATTCTGAATAATTGAAATTGTTTTTTGTGCTGAAATTTTCTGTTTTTATTTTTTTATCTGAAATATAAATTCCATTTTTCAGCTTGAAGAAGTTTTTTTCCGCCCATTCATCAAGTGATTTTTTGTATCGATTTAAAACTTCTGTTGTGAATGAATTTTCTTTACCTGGAATTTTTTCTAGTTCAGTCCTGAACATTAAGGCGGCGTATTTTTCTTCTGCGGAAATTATTCTATTTGATTTTGAGAAAAATTGCTTTTCAAGATACGTTCCTTTTGCATATGGCTTTCCAAAACTGTATGCAAAATCAGCTCCAAAGAATTTTATTTTTTGAAATCCGCAGCTTTTTGCCCAGTCTGCTGCTGCAATTGTTACCGTTCCTGCTCCCGATTCAATTTTTTTTATATCCATGTTTTTTGCGGCAAGAAGAGAAAGTGGATGCTGATTTGTGCAAAATTGAACTTTGTTTTTTTTGTTATAAACAAGATTTACAGATTCAGGATTTGAACATAAGTCAAAAATGAATGTTGTTTTTGTTTCGTTGTTTGCGCAGAAAAAATGCTCGGAAGAAATGTGCTGCGCGTCAATGTTTATAACAGCATCTGGAATTATTGAGTTTTGAAGAAGTGTGCCAAAAGCGGTGTCAGTTGAAATTACAAAAAAGTCCCCATGCTTTATTTCTTCTATTGAAAAATCCAGAGTTGGACCTGCGGCCACTATTGCTGCTGTTTTTTTTATTTTGTCTTGCTCAATATTTACTGAAAAAAAATTTTCATTGTTATGCTCTGAAATAAATTTTAGGTTTAACAAAATATTTCTTTGCCATAATTTTCCAAAATGCGCCTGAACAGAATAGTCCGCTGAAACTTTTTCAAGAAAGTTTTTTACAGTAGAAGAAATTTCTTGTGCTATTTGAGGATTTTCATTTTTCCATGCTCTGTTAAAAACTAGCGTTAGGTTTTTGTAAAGCACAGGAAAGTATTTTGTGTAAAGAATTTCTTCAAGGTTTGATTTGTCGCATAGTATTGCTTTTTTGCATTCTTCTATTTTTTTTGTGGATGAAAACTGTTTGCAAAATTCAAGACTTTCTGAATCTGCTTCAACTGCAATTATGAGAGAAATATTTTTTTCACTAAGAAGTTTTTCTATATGAAATCCACCAGCAATTCCTGCAACAATAATGCAACCTTTTGGCAAAGCTTCAAATAAAATTTGCTCTGCATCAGGATTGTACTTTGAATTTGCAGGTTTACCATTTTTAAATAATGGAATTCTGCTTCCGTTTTTTGCTTCGGCTATTTCTTTTGAATAAATCATATTGCGACATTTCTTCCTAGAGCTTTCATTATATCACAAAAAAACATTTTCATTCCTTCTTGAATTCTTTTTTCAATTTTTTCTTTTTCGCACAAGTCTTTGCATCTTTCCAAAGATATGGCTTCGGCGGGAAGTGCGTTTTTTATCCATTCTGGATTTGAAATGTTTTTTATTACAGTGTCGCGCAAAAAATTTATTCTTTGTTCTTTGCTAAAAATATTTTGTGTTTCAATTATCTGAGGCTTTGTTTTGTTTTTAAAATCAAAAGTTTGTTTTTCAAAAAGAATCCAGTCAACATCTTTTATTTTTCCAAGTTTCGAATCATAGTTAAAATTATCGCTTAGCCTAAAAATCCGTCCGAAAAAATCATTTGAAGAAAACCATGTTTTGTAAATATTAATTGAAGCTGTGTTTGTTTCTGAAGAAAAATTTCGAGTTTCGCTTGTGCGTATTCTGTTGTCAAAAACTGAATTCCGCTTTTCAAGTTCATTTGGCTGTGTGTGCGAAAATCCTTTTGAAAATGAAAGATCAAGTCCGCAGTAGAAAATTTTTCCGCTTGTGATTGACAGTGCCAAATAAGATGCAGTTCCGCTTACGCTGCCATTTCTAAATGCCGAATGCCCGCTGTAGCCTGAAGCTTTTAAAATTTCTTCTGAACAGCCGTCTCCATAGAAAAGTGGAATTATGTTAGTTCTTTCCAGTATTGATGCAAAGCATGAGGCTTCTCCTGGCAATGCGAGCGGAATTTTTTTTGAATTGCATAATTGCACAAGATGAAGTTTTGCCCAGTATCCGCCGTCAGTTGAAATGCACAAATCCGGTGTGATTCCATTGAAAATGAGCGAAGAAAGAGATGAGGAAACTGCTATTAAAAAAAATCTTTCCCGGTATTTTTTTAAAAACGGAATATCTGATTTTAAACTTGGTCCGCTTGCGCACACAACAATGTCTGATGTTCCATTTTTTATCAGCGCAGTATTTTTACAGAACATTGAAAATCTAAGCGCATTTTTTGCCCATCTTTTGCTGAAAAAAGTTCTTGTCGCAAGCACACTTCTGCTTTTTAAAACAGCTTTTTTTATTTCCTCCCATGAAAATTCGTAAAGCTCTTTAAATGGATTTTCACTTGGTTTCCATGAAAGAAAAAGACATGATGAAATTCCTTCGTCTCCCATAAAGTTGAAAATTTCTTCTTCAAGAAGTGGATTTGTTTTTTGTGATTTTCCGTAGGCGTAAAAAATTTTATCCCAGTTTGAATTTGTACTTTCAAATTCTTTTGAAAATCTTATGCAGCATAATATTGCATTGCTGAATTTTTTTTTAAGAAATGGAACGCAGTATGAAAGGGCAGGCTCTGTTACGAGCACATAACGCGGATAAAAAGAACACTCTGCTGTGTTGCAAAAACGTTCGGCTTCTTTTGATGGATTGTAGGAAGAGTGCAGGCGGAATCCATTTTCAGTGCAAGTTGTTTCGCCGTTTGTTGCTGTTGAAAATTCCATCAATTTTTTTCTCCGAGTTTTATAAAAACAAAGCCACATTTCCAAATGGAAACATGGCTCTTTTCAATCATATTCTTGAATCCTTCTTATTATGAAAGTCCAAGTTCTGCAAAAAGCTTTTTGTATGTTTCAAACTGCTCTGACTGCGCAAATTCAGCAATCTTGTCTTCCGGGAGATTTTCCAAGAGCTGATCCATGTATGCAAGCACAGATTTTATTTCAGCTTTCATATCAGCTGGAATTTCATTTGAGCGGTCTTTGATTTCTACTGGTGCTTCAGATGAGCTTTCTTTAGAATCCTGACTTTCTGTTTCGGGTTCTGGAGCGGCTTCCCAATTTGAGAATACGTTTTCTACTGGATGCTCGCTGATTCCTGTTTCAAGATTTTCATCTTCCGCTTCATTTTCTTCTTCACGAAGTTCTTCTGGTACTTCACTTGTAAGGTATTCAATGTTGTCTTCTGTGAGCGGCTCGTTTTCTATTTCTGTATTTTGAATATTCAGCGATTCCAAAGTAGGTGAAGGAATATCTTCGTCTGTTATAGTTGCTTTTTCTTCTTCCTGCTGAAGCGGTTCTTCTGTCTCTGATTTTGAATTTTCTTCCTGAATGTCTATTTCAGGTTCTGCGATTTCTTCTGGCTCTGAAATTTCAGGTTCTTTAAAATCTTCTGTTGCGGCAGGAACTGTTATTTCTTCTTCCTGCTGAGGTTCTGAATTCTCTGTTACATCTGATTCAACAGGCTCTTCAATTTCTTCAGCTGGTTCATTTTCTTCTTCTGTTGCAGTGTCGATTGTTTCTGCGTCATGCGAAGTGAATTCTGCTGAATTAAGAATATTGCTAAGCTCGTCGCCGCTCAACGCAATTGTATCATCTTCATCTGTGTCATTGAAGAAACCTGTGTCTTCTTTTTCTGCTACGACAGGTTCTTCTGGTTCTGGCATTTCTTCTGCAGGCTGTTCTTCCGCTGGAATTTCTGTTTCTTCTATATTTTGAATTTCAGCCGCTTTTTCAGAAGCAACTCCGTTTTTCTTGAGTTCTTCAAATTCATCTTTTAATCCGTTTATTTCAGATTTTAAAGAAGCAAGCTCTTCCGCAATTTTATTTAAGATTGCAGAATTGTCAATTTTTTCTTCATTCTGAAAATCTTCTGTCTGCATATTTTCCTCCAGTGGCTGCTCATTTTCATTTTGCTGAATTTCTGAAACTTCATGGGAAGTTTCTTCTATTGTACTTGTATTTGAATTGTCTTTGCAAGTGAAGACGCTGTATGTCTGTTTTTCTTCTTCGTTTTCAAGATTTTCTGTTGAAACTTCATCTGAAAGGGAAGCGGCTTCTTCTTCGAATGTGTCAGGAACTTCCGGTTCAGCTGGAACTTCAGAAATATTTTCCAAGTCCTCTGGCGTTACCGTTACACCTGTCATGTCATAGTCAGGAGCTTCATCCAAATAAGAACTTACATCCAAATCATCTTTTTCTGCTTCTTGCTGCGGAATTTCTTCATCTGAATCTGCAATTTCTGGAGCTTCAAAAATATCTGGCTCTGGAAAATCTTCAACTGAAGTTTCATCTGCAATTTCCGGCTCTTCCGCGACTTCAGGTTCTTCTACAGTTTCA